>JAFULR010000004.1 GCA_017483195.1 Clostridia bacterium | reverse complement strand
CGGGGTATCCCCCCATCATATTCCTGCATCGGAGTGTTATACTTGCCCCCGATTATAAAAAATGGTGGAAACAATAGGGCTCGAACCTATGACCCTCTGCTTGTAAGGCAGATGCTCTCCCAACTGAGCTATGCTTCCATACCTGCCGTTTTCCACGGCAGAAGTTATTATAACACAGTGATTTTTAATTGTCAATAGTTTTTGGCGAAAAATATTAAAAAAATTATTCCTCGAACATTTTTTCAATATCCTCGCGCGTAAACACGTGCTTTTTGTCACAGAAGCGGCAATTTACCTCAAGCTGCTCCTCTTTTCCCTCTGAGACCTGCTCCCAAAGCATCTTCATAAGCTCGGGCTTGCCAAGGGATATGAGCGCGCGCTCCATTCTGTCACGCGAGCAATTGCAAAGATAGTCGCAGTCAAGCTCATCAAAAAGATCGTATTCTATTCCCTCAAGCGCGTAAGCCGCGATCTGTTCGTTGCTCATTCCCGCCTCAAAAAGAGAGGAAACGTTCGAAAGCCTTGGCAGATTTCTCTCGATCGCAGAAATTGTAGCTTCATCAGCGAAAGGAAGGAGCTGAATGAGAACTCCGCCCGCCGCCTTGCAGGTGTAATCGGTGTCAATAAGCACCCCGAGAGCGCAGACCGTGGGAATTTGCTCACTCTCAGCGTAATACTGCGCGATATCCTCGGCAATCTCGCCGCTGACGATCTTCGTGGATCCTGAGAAAGGAAGCTCCGCACCCGTGTCGCGAATAACGTTGAGAAGTCCTGAGCCTACCGCACCGCCAACGTCAAGCTTTCCGTTGGGCTTTAAGGGAAGATCGACGTCTGGATTCTGAATGTATCCGCGAACGTTTCCGTAATAGTCGCCAACGGCTAAAACTCTGCCCGCAGGGCCGTCACCGCCAAAGCACACCGTGATGGTATCACTCACGTTTCCAAGCATACATCCCATAATGGACGTAGCCGTGAGCAATCTGCCGAGCGTCGCGCTTGCGGTTGGAGTGGTATTGTGATATTTTATTGCGGTATTTACAATATCCGTTGAATTTATAATGTGTATTCTCGCGCTACCGTCACTTGTCATAGCGCGCAAAATTTTAGACTGTGCCATTTTTTGATCCTTTTTTATAATAATTTAAAATGCTCTTCTTTTATAAAATCAGCTCAACCCAAGTGATTAAAAGCTTTTTGCTTCTTTTTCTCGAAAAAGAAGAGTCCAAATCCACTAACTTTTAATACCAAGACTCGTTAGCCGCTTTTTCTTTGAGAAAAGAGGTCCAAAGAAAAAGCTAACAAAAGAAACGCTGAATGCAGGGCTACGCGCCCCGCACCCGCGCCACTACGCGTGGAGCGGTCGCTTTTGAAAAAGCGACGGAAAACCAAAGCGCAAAGCGAGTGCGAACATAGTGCAAAACATCAGCGCAAAGCGCGTGCGAACACAGTGTTCTATCAGATAAACTTACCCGCAGCCTCGTCGCAGATGAGAATGCAATCGGGATGGCTCTGAAGAACGGTCGCGGGAACCTCTTCCCTTGCCTCACCCTTCACAAGCTCGCGAACAGCATTTGCCTTGCCCTCTCCGTTTGCAAGAATAAGAACCTTTTTTGCGTTCATAATATTTGAAAGTCCCATCGTAAACGCCTGACGCGGAACCTCGTCAATGGATTTGAAAAGACGGGAATTGTCCTTGATCGTGCTTTCCGCAAGGTCAACGATGTGTGTAACGGAATCAAAAGCCGTGCCGGGCTCGTTGAACGCGATGTGTCCGTTTGAGCCAATGCCGAGGAGCTGAATGTCCTGACGAAGCTCGTTAAGAAGCGCGTTGTAGCGAGCGCACTCCGCCTCTTTATCAGCTGCTGTGCCGTTTTCGATATGTGTATTTTCAAGCTTTATATCAATGTTTTTGAAGAGATTTTCTCTCATAAAATAAACGTAGCTCTGATCGCTTGATGCGTCAAGACCAACGTATTCGTCAAGATTCACCGCGCGGCAATTCGCATAGGACGTGCCGTTCTCTCTGTGATCCTGCGCCATTTTTGCGTAAAGTCCAAGGGGAGTTGAACCTGTTGCAAGACCGAGAACCGCGTTGGGATTTTCTGAAACCACGCTGAGCATTACCTTAAGAGCCTCTTCGCTCATTTCTTCATAATTTTTAACCTTAATTACCTTCATAAATTCCTCCTGAAAGTATTATATAAATTTTGGGGCATTGTTTTTTGGCTATAAAGCCCATCAACTAAATATTATATCAAATTTTTTGCAATATTGCAATAAAATTTGAAAATAATCGCTCCTAAAAGAATAATTTTTTACATTATCGCAAAAAATAAGAAACAAGCAGAGAAATCTGCCTGTTCAAAAACGGATTTTTCATATATATGGAGGTCAAAATCTATGATTATTGATAAAATCGCGCTTGTATTAACAATCGTTGGCGCGCTCAACTGGGGCTCGATCGGACTTTTTCAGTTTGATATCGTAGCCTGGATCTGCGGCGGCCCCGCAACTCTTTTTGCGCGCATCATCTACACCGTGGTGGCTCTTGCCGGTATCTGGTGTATCTCCCTTCTCTTCAGAGAGACGGATGAGGTCGTTAGCAATAGCGCAAGATAAGCTGTCAAAGAAAAAAGAGCGTCCTGCCACTTAGCGGGGCGCTTTTGCGTTTTTAAAAGGAGAAAAATATGAAAATTTTAATGCTTGCGGACTATCTTGACGTTGGCGGCGCAGAAACTCATGTTGAAGCGCTCGCTGCGGAGCTTGCAAGGTTGGGTAATGACGTGGCGGTCGCATCTTCGGGTGGAAAAACCGCAGAGAGGCTTCAAAAAAACGGGATAAAGCATATTCTCCTACCAAGCGTCGGGCGCGCTCCGTTAGTTTTTGCTTCGGTCTGCCGCGCTATTGGGGAGGAAAAGCCCGATGTCGTACACGCGCACACGCGCAGGACGGCTTTTTATGCTTCTCTGCCCTGCAAAACGCGAAAAATCCCCCTTGTTGTTACGGCGCACGCGCTTTTCTCCATGGACTTTCCGAAAAATTTTCTTTCCTTCCCGGGAGATGTAACTATTGCTGTGAGCGAGGATATCAAAAATCATCTGATGAAAAATTGCAATTTGTCACCGGATAAAATAAAAATAGTACCAAACGGTGTAAGGCTTTATAAAAAGCGCGCCGCGAAAGGCTTTAAAGAGAGAAAAATAACTTTTGTAAGCCGTCTTGACGCGGATTGCTCCCTCGGGGCGCAGCTGCTTTGCAAAATTGCGCCTCTTCTTGCCGAAAAATATCCCAATATTGAAATAACTATTGTTGGCGGCGGAACGGAATACGGGAAAATCGCCGGCGAATGCCTTAAAATCAACCGAGAACACAACCGCAAGTTGATAAATACGGTGGGCGCGGCAGAAAACGTTACTGAATTTTTGCAGGATGCTTCCCTTTTTATCGGAGCTTCACGCGCCGCGCTTGAGGCGATGGCTCAGGGAGTTCCGTCGATATTGCTTGGGAACGAGGGATATCTCGGGTTGATATGTGAAAGCAACCTCGACATAGCGATGCGCACAAATCTCACCTGTCGCGGTCACAGAATTGACAGAGATCGCCTTTTAGCCTTGCTTTTCGATGAAATTTGCTCATTTTTTGCTCTGCCCGAGCTTGAAAAAGAGAATATTTCCGATTTTTCGCGGCGCGTTATTGAGATGCATTTTACCGTTGAGCAAATGACTTCTGAAACACTTGAAATTTACAATGATGTTCTGAGATCAAGTGCAAAACGCAAAAGGCTTCTTCTCTGCGGCTATTACGGGCGCGGAAATCTTGGCGACGATATGATATTCGAGGCTCTTTCGGGCTTGATAAATGACAAAGTATGCGCCGACGTCAGAGCTATGAAGAGTAAGAACGTGTTTTTTCTCCTGCGCGATATGATGCGTGCGGACGTTTTTGTGTTTGGTGGCGGCTCTCTTTTGCAGAATACCACCTCGAACGCGTCGCTTTTTTATTATCTCTCGGTCATTTTTGCCGCACGCCTGCTTTGCCGTCGATCCGTGATGCTCGCAAACGGCATTGGCCCGATCCAAGGCGGTGTTTTTTCTCAAAAGCTCCTTGAAAAATTAATAAAGTCAGCCGTGGGAACGTTCGATTATATCACGGTTCGCGACGTGAATTCTCAAAAATATCTTCAAGGTCTGCTTCCTAACAGGGAAATCTCGCTTGTGCCCGACCCTGCTCTGCTGCTTTTGAAAGATAATATCAACCTGCGGTTGGGAAACCTTGACCGCTTGGTTTATATTCCCTGCTCCGCGGAGCTTAAAAGACAAAGGATCTGTGAGAAAGCGGTGTGCGAATCGTTGGCTTTTGCGGCAAAGGAGCTTGGTGTGAAGGTGAGCATAGTTGTTTTGAATAAAAATGAGGATCTTGAGCTTGCAAGAAATTTATCGAGTCGTCTTTCAGATTGCGAAATACGAATTCCGCGCGATGCAGACGCGCTTGCGAAGGCACTTTCTGACGCGCGTATCTCGGTGTGTCAAAGATATCACGGTGCGCTCTTCTCTGCCGCGATCGGCGTGCCGACTATGTGTGTTTCCCGTGATCCAAAGCTCATTTCTTTTTGTGAGAAATTTGCTCTGTACGGTGCAAGGGATCCGAATATATTACGTGATCCTTGTAAGCTAAAAAGAGCCGCTCTTGACGTGATCTTTCACTCGGCGGATGAAACGAAGCGACGATTTGATGCTGCTATGGAATGTGTTCGTGATCGAGCCTTGAAATGTTTGTGTGAAGAAAAATAAAAATATATAAAAATCATAAAACCTCTTGACAAACGCGAACAAATGTTCTATAATATAAAAAAATAACAAAGAGGGCACAAATGACAGAAAACGATACAAGGAAAGAGATAATAAGGGTGTTTCGGAAATACGAGCGCCTCGGTCTTTCGAGAGAGGGACTTGACCCGGTGCGCGCATACAAGAGAATAGATGTGCTTTGCGCTTCGCGGCGAGGAAAGCTGGATATGTTCGCGGTCTATGACACAATGCGAATTCTTTCCCTTCTCGGAGAGGAGGACGTGATCAGCGCGGTAAGGCGGGTCTATTTTGCTGACGTTGCATACAGACTGACCGCAAGCATGATAAGTGACAGGGTTCTCAAATGCGCTTGCGAGCAATACTGCGACGCAAGGACAATTTACAGACGTCTTAAGAGAGCGAGGGAGCTTTACGGGAGCATAAGAAAAAATCTTGATGAATTTTAAGTCAAAAAAATGCACAAATCTACGAAAGCTGCAGAATTTTGTAAAATTAGAAAAATCAAGAATTTATTATACCTGAAAATAGTTTTCCACAGGAACATTCGTTTCTTTTTGTGAAAAAACGACCGTTCCTCAATATTTTCCACAGTTTCCACAGAGTTTTCCACAGGCTTGCGGGCTTTTACAAATGTCAAAATTATCATTTTTGTCGAGATAACTCGTTTTTTGAAATTTCATTATTCTAATATAATGGGCTTGGATGCCTCTTTCATTTGCTGTTGACTTTTTTGAAAAATTGTGTTATTCTTATTCCAAGAAAAGGGGTGGTTTTATGGGTAAAATTTGTTGCTTCACCGGGCATAGAGATATTCCTGACGAATTCTCGCTCGCTATTTTTAAAAATCTTGAGACGATAATTACTGACCTTATTGAACGCGAGGGGGTCACGGATTTTCGCGCCGGCGGCGCTATGGGCTTTGACGGGATCGCGGCTATTACCGTCCTTAAGCTTAAAATCAAATATCCCCACATAAAGCTCCATCTGATTCTTCCTCACAAAAACCAGGAGGCGAAATTTCCTGCGCTTGACAAGGAGATCTACAGGCTTTCTCTGACCGAAGCGGACAGCGTTATGTATATTCAGGAAAGATATTCTTCAACAGTAATGCGCGTGCGAAATCGCGCGCTCGTTGACGGTTCGGATTTTTGCGTATATTATCTCGATCATATCAAAAGCGGTACGCATTATACTGTGAGTTATGCCCGCGATCATCAGGTAAAGACCATTGACGTTTTAAAATACAAAAAAACGGGATGAAGCATCATCTCGTTTTTTTATAATATCAAAAGGGACGGCTTGCGCCGTCCCTTGATTTATTCAGTTAGCTAAATTATTCGTAAAGCTTACCCATCTTCTGAAGACGCTCGTACTTAGCCTTTGCGTTCTCCTCAGCCTTAGCGAAGAGTGCTTCCGCTCTCTCGGGGAAGGACTGCGCAAGACGCGCGTAACGAGTTTCGCTCTTAATGAAGTCAACGTAGCTTGCTGTGGGCTCCTTAGAGTCGATTGTAAGAGGATTCTTACCCTCTGCCTTAAGAGCAGGATTGTATCTGAACATCTGCCAGTAGCCTGCTTCAACTGCCTTCTTCATCTCAAGCTGGCAGTTCTGCATGCCGCCCTTAACACCGTGCATTTCACAGGGAGCGTAACCGATAACGATGGAAGGACCGTTATAAGCCTCTGCCTCTGCAAGTGCCTTAAGTGTCTGGTTCATATCAGCACCCATAGCGATCTGTGCAACGTAAACGTAGCCGTAGGACATTGCGATCTCTGCAAGATTCTTCTTGCCGATTGCCTTACCTGCTGCCGCGAACTGAGCAACCTGACCGATCTGAGAAGCCTTGGAAGCCTGTCCACCTGTGTTGGAGTAAACCTCGGTATCGAATACCATTACGTTTACGTTTTCACCGGAAGCAAGAACGTGGTCAAGACCGCCGAAGCCGATATCGTATGCCCAACCATCACCACCGAAGATCCATACGCTCTTCTTGGAGAGGTAGGTCTTTTCAGCAAGGATCTTATCCTTAAGCTCGGACTCGCATGTGCAAGCCTCAAGAGCTGCAACGAGAGCCTTTGTTGCCTTTTCGTTTGCCTTACCGTCATCAAGTGTGTTAAGGTACTCGTCGATAGCTGCAAGAGTTGCCTCGTTGTCGCACTCGTTCTTGAGATCCTTAACGTAGTTTATAAGCTTATTTCTGATTGTCTTCTGACCGAATGCCATACCAAGACCGTGCTCAGCGTTATCCTCGAAGAGGGAGTTAGCCCAAGCAGGACCTCTGCCGCTTTCCTTGTTTACTGTGTAAGGAGTTGCGGGAGCGGAGCCACCCCAGATTGAAGAACAACCTGTTGCGTTGGAGATATACATTCTTTCACCGAAGAGCTGTGTGATAAGACGAGCGTAAGAAGTCTCAGCACAACCTGCGCAAGAGCCGGAGAACTCAAGCAAGGGCTGCTTGAACTGTGAACCCTTAACAGTGTTGTTGATAAGCTCGGGCTTCTCACTTACGTTTGCTACGCAGTAATTCCAAGCTGCCTGCTGGTCTGCCTGAGTATGCTGAGGAACCATCTTGAGAGCAAGCTTATCTGTGCCGTCCTTAGCTGCCTTGTTGTTAACGGGACAAGCCTTTACACAAAGAGTACATCCCATACAGTCAAGGGGAGATACTGCCATTGTGAACTTGTAGTTTGTCTTAATTACGGGCTTAGCTGTATATTTTGTGCTTTCGGGAGCGTTAGCAGCCTCTTCCTCTGTCATTGCGAAGGGACGAATTGTCGCATGAGGACATACGAATGCGCAGCTGTTACACTGAATGCAGTTTTCGGGGATCCACTCGGGAACGTAAACCGCAACGCCTCTCTTCTCGTAAGCTGTGGAGCCCTGGGGGAATGTACCGTCAGCGTAATCAACGAAAGCGGAAACGGGAAGCTTATCGCCGCCCATCTTGGAAACGGGATTAAGAATATTGTTAACGTACTTAACAAGCTCGGGTCTTGTACCTTCAACGGATGCGTCAGCTGCGCATACGTCGATGGACTTCCAGCTTTCGGGAACGTTTACCTTTACAAATGCATCTGCGCCTGCATCGATAGCCGCATAGTTGAGGTCAACCATTGCCTGTCCCTTCTTGATGTAGGACTTGTATGCCATCTTCTTCATGTATTCGATAGCGTCAGCTGCGGGAAGGATGTTAGCAAGAGCGAAGAATGCGGACTGAAGAACTGTGTTCTTAACCTTTGCGTTACCGATTCTCTCAGTAGCGATGCCCGTTGCGTTGATGATATAGAAGTTGATATCGTTGTTTGCGATATAGGACTTAACAGCCGCGGGAAGGTGAGCGTCAAGCTCCTCCTCTGTCCACTGGCAGTCAAGAAGGAATGTGCCGCCGGGAACTACGTCCTGAACGATCTCAAATCCCTTGAGGATATAGGAGCTGTTATGGCAAGCAACGAAGTTAGCCTTTGTGATATAGTAAGGAGACTTGATTGTGTTGTCACCGAAACGAAGGTGAGAAATTGTAACACCGCTTGTCTTCTTGGAGTCATACTGGAAGTATGCCTGAATGTTCTTGTCGGTGTGGTCACCGATGATCTTGATGGAGTTCTTGTTAGCACCAACCGTACCGTCACCGCCAAGGCCCCAGAACTTGCAGGAGATTGTGCCCTCTGCTGCTGTGTTGGGAGCAACCTTTTCCTCGAGAGAGTGACCTGTTACGTCATCCACGATACCGATAGTGAAGTGACCCTTGGGAGCTTCAAGCGCGAGATTGTCGTAAACTGCGAAGATGGATGCGGGAGTTGTATCCTTAGAACCGAGACCGTAACGTCCGCCAACAACCTTGATACCTGTTCTGCCAACCTCGTTAAGAGCTGCAACAACGTCAAGGAAGAGGGGCTCACCGAGAGAACCGGGCTCTTTTGTTCTGTCAAGAACTGCGATCTTCTTAACTGTTGCGGGAATAGCCTCTGCAAGCTTTTGCGCAACAAAGGGACGGTAAAGTCTTACCTTGATAAGACCAACCTTTTCGCCCTTGGCAAGAAGGTAGTCGATAACCTCTTCTGTTACGTCACAGATGGAGCCCATAGCGATGATAACTCTGTCTGCATCGGGAGCACCGTAGTAGTTGAAGAGCTTGTAATCTGTGCCAAGCTTTTCGTTAACCTTGTCCATATACTCCTCAACGATTGCGGGGAATGCATCGTAGTAGGTGTTGCAGGACTCTCTGTGCTGGAAGAAGATGTCGCCGTTTTCAGCGGAACCGCGGAGAACGGGATGCTCGGGGTTGAGAGAACGAGCGCGGAAAGCCTTGAGAGCGTCCCAGTCAACCATCTCTGCGAGATCCTTGTAATCCCAAGCCTCGATCTTCTGGATCTCGTGGGATGTACGGAAGCCGTCGAAGAAGTTAAGAACGGGAACTCTGCCCTTGATTGTTGCAAGGTGAGCAACTGCGCCAAGGTCCATAATTTCCTGCTGGTTTGTTTCAGCCATCATAGCAAAGCCTGTCTGACGGCAAGCGTAAACGTCGGAGTGATCTCCGAAGATGTTGAGCGCGTGAGATGCAACCGCACGTGCGGATACGTGAATTACGCAAGGAAGAAGCTCACCTGCGATCTTATACATATTGGGGATCATAAGGAGAAGACCCTGAGATGCTGTGTAAGTCGTTGTAAGAGCGCCTGCGCCGAGAGATCCGTGAACTGCGCCTGCTGCGCCTGCCTCGGACTCCATTTCAATAACCTGTACGTTCTGACCGAGAATATTCTTAGCGGGCTCGCCAAAAATGTTCTTGTCAGTAGCAGACCAAGTGTCTGTAACCTCAGCCATGGGGGATGAGGGCGTGATGGGGTAGATAGCGGCTACCTCTGTGAACGCGTACGAAACGTGCGCGGCAGCGGTATTACCGTCCATGGAAATTTTTCTTCTCTGAATTGCCATGTTTTTCAAATCCTCCTAATAAATTTTGTTTAAAAATTAAATATTTTTGTTAGTATTTTAACACTAAATTTCATTTTAGCACAATTTTGCGCCATTGTAAATAGATTTAATCAAATTTTAATATAAAAATAGTAGGTTTTTGTTAAATTTTTGATTTTTGTGGGAGTTTAAAAAGTTAGTTTACTCCTGTGTCGCCTGCGCGGTGCACAATCTTCGTAGGGGGCACTCCGTTTACCGTGAACATTATCCCAGCGCGTCATCCTGAGCGAGCGGCTCGCCGCGAGACGAAGTTTTGGGAGTGTAGCGAAGCGAAACGGACAAAACCAAGCGCCTTGGCGCGCAGGGATCTACGAAGAAATCTGCGCTATCCCTTCAATTCAAAGATATATTTTCGTAATACTTGGAATTTTGTGAGAAGGAAAAGTAAGTTTGCCTTGTAACACCTCATCCGTCTGCTCGCCTATATTTTTCGAAGGTCGATTATTGTAGTTGCTCGCATCCACCTTGTCTCGCCTGCGGGCTCGGTCACGCTCGGGGAAAAACAACACACTGTGTTGTTTTTTTAAGACCCTCGCGCCGCTTCGCTACCCACTGGAGAAGGCTTGGTTGGTGCGCTTCTGCACAAACTCGTAGGGGTCGGCGTCCTCGACGACCCGCGTTCGTGGTAAAGTAACTTTGCTTTTGAAAAGTCACAAAGACTCCTTCGTAGATCCCTGCACGTTGTGCAGGTTTTGCATCGGCTCGCTTCGATTGATTGCTATAATTCGTTAGAACTTGCAGGGCTCCCTCAGCAAAACTTCGCTACGCTCAGGATGACGT
>JAFULR010000029.1 GCA_017483195.1 Clostridia bacterium | reverse complement strand
AAAAGTTGTCAAAACGCGCTCTCTGGCGCTCTTGTTTCCATGTGCTCCGGTTCTGTAAGTGGTCAAACATGTGGTCAAAAAAACAAGCCCCTGAACATCGTTTTTTGATGTTCGGGGGCTACCTTTATTTCACGATGATATCAAAATTTGATACGCAGTAATCAAAGAATAAGGCGGCGGAGAAATCCGTCGCCGTGTTCATACAATACGGTTGAAAAAGGACGGATTTTGTGGTATAATATATTCAATGAATTTATCTGCTTTAGGAGGTGTATTATGACGGAATTCGAAATAATTCAAAAGGAAATAGATTCAATTGAACAAAAATATTTGAGATCGGCAATGGATATTATTTCTGATCATAATACCGAAAACAAAACCAAAACTGATTACAAACGTCGGCAAATATATGAATTGCTCCAAAATGCAGATGATTGCTATTCGAAAGAATTTCCGCAGATATCTGTTCGTATGGAGTTAAGAAATAATCTTTTGATCATCCAAAACACAGGTGTTCCTTTCTCTGCCCGTGGTGTGTTGTCGCTGATGCATACCGATGCAAGCTCTAAACACGAAGGAACGATAGGATGTAAAGGTTTAGGATTTCGTTCTGTTTTGAACTGGGCAAATAGAATCTCGGTATACACGAGCGAATTCTATGTGGATTTTTCCGAAGAAAGAGCCGTACGGAATTTAGGATATTACAAACAGCAAAGTCATGCTTACGGTTCTGAAGAACTCGACAGATTGAGCAGAACCGCTATTTTAACGGCAGCTGAAGTTTATAATGACAAAGCTGAGATTTCGAAATGGCTTTCCCCGGAATACTCTACTGCCATCGTTCTTTACTGCGATGATGCATATCTTGATGAAATTAGGAATCAGTTAATTAACTTGAAATTTGAAGAATTACTGTTCCTTCAGTATGTCAATACAATAGAAATTATCACAAGTGAAGCCACTCGAAAGATTGAATCTATCAAAGAGAACGAATTATGTATCATTCAGGAAGGTGACTCTATTTCACAATGGAGAGTTTGGAGTCGTCAAGGGGAGCTTACTCAAGAGAATGGTGAAACTAAAAAATATGAACTGATCATTGCTTATAACGATGATGCTACGGAACGTGAAACTATTCGAGAAAATGGCGTTTTATATTCGTATTTCAAGACCGATATCCCCATGTCGTTCCCATTCTTGATACACGGAACCTTTGAATTAACGAGTGAAAGAAACAGCTTGGTAAAGGACAATCTCTTCAACGAGATGATCTTGGAACGATTAATCGACTTTATTGGAGAAATCGGTGAAGGATTGGTATATGATTCAGATAAATGTGATTATGAAGCATTGCGTTTTTTGCTTCCTTCGGAATCGTTAGGTCAATTAGACAGAGAATATAATTTTACAAGCAGACTAAAAGAAAAAATAAGAGAATATAAGATATTCCCCACCATTAACGAGGAATATATCAGCATAAGTGAATCCCCTAAGTATTCTCGTCGTAGATTTGATGAGATACTATTATCAAGCACTTGTCGCACCTTGTTAAAACACGCTCCTGATGAGTATATTGTTGATTATATAAGCGAGAGCGGAATAAAATTTTATTCTGACAAAGAACTTGTTGAACTTATAAATCAGGATGCTCATCATTATGTCGATAGCAATTTGAATGCAGAATTAATAGCTTTGTATTATGAGGCATACCCATATTCACAGGTTGCTCCTAAACTGTTAACCGATAGCAAAGGAAATCTAATTCTTGATGGGAATGTTAAGATTTTTGACAATCCCACCCAAAGATTTGATTTGCCCGAGTGGAGCAAAATGTATTTTCTCAATCCCGAATTGGAAACGACACTGTCAAAACGCCTTCGCACGCAAGGTAGAAACTTAACCGATAAGCTGAAATCTTTTAATGTAGTGGAGTATTCCTTTAACAGAGTATTGGCAGAACTTGTTTCTCAAAGCAAGGAAGATTTAGAAAAAACCAAAGGAACACTTGCTTGGCTTTACGAATATTGGGAGCAGAATAATCGATCCTTTCCAAGCGGATTTGGTAACACCGATATCCGTATTGTATCAAGAAATAACGAAATAGTCGGTATCTCAAAATGCTATATAGGAAAAGAATATGGCAACGAGTTGGGAGAACGATTGACATCGTTCTTGGAAAATACGATATATGTAGGTGCATTAGAACAAATTGGGCTGAGTGATAAAAATATCGAAGATGTAAAAACCTTTATTTACGCTCTTGGAATCAAACAATATCCTGCGATTGAAACTGTAAAATTAGATTATCAGGAAGAGAATGCATACATAAAATACAATTCTCAAAAGCATCCATATTTCTTTGATAATAGAAATGAGCGTTTCAATCATGTCTCTTATTTCTCTCAGTGGGGAAAAGAAATAATCGTTTCAAGTATTAAAGGCATTGATGAAATACTTGGAGGGGCAGATTTTTACGATATAATTTGTTGGCTGTTGTGTGATGGCGAATTGTACGAAGCTGTAATGAGTGAAAACGAAATTAGTGATGCCGCGGTAATGAAGGGAAGACCCCCTCGCGTTCAATATTCCCGTGAAGTTAGAAAGAATTATATGGCTTCTTGGCTCAGAAAAATATTTACTGAAGCGAAATGGTTACCCACATTAAGCAAACAAAAAGTTGAGGTTGGAAACTGTACTTTGTTTGCGCACAAACTCTCCCCAATTGTCGAAGTATTGGATATTGATTATGTTAAGCTCATCGACAAGAGCGGAAAAAGCAGAAAAGAAATAGACCTATTGTTTGAAAAGCTTGGTATCGTTGAAGATGTTGTAGATCTTGCTCCACAAAAAATTTATGAAATTTTGCTTGGGTTATATACGAACAAAGCAGAGCCTACTGTTACCAAACAAATATATACAAAATTAAATTTGAAATACAAAGCGGAAACGATAGGTGGCTTGATTAATAACAATCCAATGTACGAAAAATTCAAATCCGAAGGAGGTGTTTTAGCCGAGCTTAATGGTGAATATGTATATCTTCCTGTCAGGGATGTATATTATGTCGATAAAAAAATCTATAGTGAAGATATACTGAAAAATTATCCTCTATTGGTTCTTGGAAAGAGAGCCGGGGCTTCTAAAATTCAAAAGATGTTCTGCGTGCAACCGATTCAAGCAACAAGCGAAATACAGGTTGTGTATGAAGAACACGATTTGAATGTGGCGTACCAAAAAGAATTCCAAAGAAGTTTACCGTATATCTATGCTAAGCGAATAGCCGTTGACAGTAAAAATAAAGAGTTTTACGCTTTGAGATCAGCGAAGATAATCCTCGTCAAAGAAGCTTTATCTCTATATAAAATTGGTGATGATCAGCAACAAGGCATGCTACAGGATTACGAGCTTATTTACAAAGATAGAGTTGCTTATATAAAAATTCCTATGCATATCAGGAGCATCAACGAGCTGAAAGAAAGTGTTAAATTCAGAGGTGCTGTTGCAGAAGTGATTACAACAATTCTTGATGTTGATGGCGACAAGGATGCGTTCTTGATAATTCTCGCATGCAAATCGACAAAGGAAGCGGAAGAATACTTTATTGAAAATGGCGATGATGATTTGTCAACTGTCAATTTGGCAAAAGCAAAATTCTCTGAACAAATTGACAGAAAAATAGAGTTTTGGAATGCTATTGAAAATGCTTTAGGCGTAGAAAAGATTGATCAAAGCCAATACACTGATTTAATGATCGACTTTGATTACAACAACCTAAACTGTTTCTCAAACTGTCCTTGTATTATCAAGCTGTTCAAGAAGCTCGGAATCAATGTCGAACACTATAACCAATACGCATTTGAAAGTATTGATTTGCAGCCGTATTATAAAGAAGAACTTCGTCAAATCAAGCAAAAATACAGAGAAAAGTATTTTATATATTCACTTGTAAGATCTGGAAGGATAAAAACAAAGTTTGATTTTGAGGTAGCGAAGCAAAACTACGATGAATTAACTTTAGTAGCCACTAATTCAGTAGATGCACAGCTTGAAAAAATCTTCGAAAATAATTTTGGCGTTTCGGTATCTGTGTTAAATGGCATAGAAGGAAGTCTTGATGAATTGTTAAAAAAACTGATTGATGAGTCACAAGAAGCTCCTACAGCTACTTCAATAGTAACTACTCCGCCTGCACCGAAGGTCGAGGTGAACTATGATGAGATCAATGCTCAAATTGCTTCCAACACAAATGCTGAAAGCAAAAAAGTTGGATTGTCTGCATTAAGTACTACAACAAGAAAAACCGTTGGATCTAAAAAGAAAGGTGGAACGTATGATTCGACCACCACCAAATCCAAGGAAGAAAATGGATTTATAGCAGAAAGCAAGGTTTATCATACTCTTCGCACTCGTATAGGCTCAAAGGGATCTGTCGTTTGGGTTTCAGGTAACGGATACCGCGCACATGAAAATGAAGGCGGCGATGATAGCTTGGGTTATGATATTTGGTATTCCGACGAGCGTGGTAAAAAGCATTATGTTGAGGTTAAGGGTTCAACCTCTGAAAATGTTGAATTCGTTTTAACCAAAAACGAGTTGGAATTTGCAGAACAGCATGCGGAAGAATATGAGATATGGTATGTTCGTATCGTTGACAAACAGCCGACTATCCCATATGAATTGGGTAATCTGTTGTTACTCGGCGAAGAAGAAACTTTCTTTAATAATAGCAAGTTTGCTGTCGAGAATAGTGAATTTAGAATTCGCGCTACGGCGAATGAACAGGTTGAAGAATAGAAATTTATTACTTGTTAAAAACCACATAACCAAAACAGAGGCGGTAATCGCAATTTGCGGTTGCCGCCTTAATCGTTCATATATTGCGGTTGAAAAAGGACGAAAATTATGGTATAATAAGGTATCGAAATTCAGGAGGTAATTATGCTTACCTACACATACATATCAAAAGGAAAATTTGGCTTGGTTGAGAAACCAAAGCCTACGATACAGCACGAGAGGGATGCAATTGTCAAGGTCACGCTTGCCAGCATCTGTTCGAGCGATTTACATATTAAGCACGGCAGCGTGCCGAGAGCGGTTGAGGGGATTACGGTCGGTCATGAGATGGTCGGTATTGTGGAAGAAGTCGGCTCGGCGGTTACGCACGTAAAGCCCGGCGACAGAGTTACGGTCAACGTTGAAACCTTCTGTGGCGAGTGCTTCTTCTGCAAGAAAGGGTTCGTAAATAACTGCACTGACAAAAACGGCGGTTGGGCGCTTGGTTGCCGCATCGATGGCGGTCAGGCAGAGTATGTTCGCGTGCCGTTTGCGGATCAGGGACTGAACAAGATTCCCGATATTGTGACCGATAGACAAGCCCTGCTCGTGGGCGATGTTCTTGCCACGGGATATTGGGCGGCGAAGATCTCCGAGATTCGTGATGACGATACCGTTCTCATCATCGGAGCAGGCCCCACAGGAATCTGCACGCTCCTTTGTGTGATGCTGAAGAACCCCAAGCGTATCATCGTGTGCGAGACGGACGAGAATCGTATCAAGTTTGTAAATGAGCATTATTCAAACGTGTTGACAATTACACCCGAAGAATGTCTTGATTTTGTTCGCGAGAACAGCGATCACGGCGGTGCAGACGTGGTGCTTGAGGTCGCCGGAGCAGAGAACACCTTTGAGCTTGCGTGGCAGTGCGCTCGCCCGAATGCGATCGTCACGGTGGTGGCTCTGTACGATAAGGCGCAGACTCTGCCTCTGCCGGACATGTACGGCAAGAATCTGACCTTCAAGACAGGCGGCGTTGACGGTTGCGATTGCGAGGAAACGCTGAAGCTCATTGCCGAAGGCAAGCTCAATACCGAGCCGCTGATCACGCATATCTATCCGCTCTCGAAGATCGACGAGGCGTATTAGCTGTTTGAAAATAAACGCGACGGAGTGATCAAGGTCGCGGTGGAGTGTTGATTGATTTTGGGGAGATTATAAAATGAGATTATATGTAATTGGAAATGGTTTTGACCGTGCTCACAATCTGCCTACTCGATATTGGGATTTTAGAACATACCTTGCACAGCATTATCCGGATTTTCTTTCTTCATTTGAGGAAAATTATGATATTTATCAAGGAATGACAGATGAGCAAAAAGGGAAGTTGTTATGGAATGCATTGGAAACAAATCTTGCAAATATAAGGGAAGATGTCATAATAGAAGATGCAACACACATTGAAATGGGGCTTGAAAGTGGAGATGTAGGAATTGAAGGAACTTTGCGTGATTACTTTGAAGAACAATTTGATTACATTAAAAAGTTAGAAATATATTTAAAACAGTGGGTTAGAACAATTAGAATTAGAGATCTTAATCGTTTCACATCAAAGTTGGATAATTCTAATAACGATATTTTGTAACCTTCAATTATACAGCTGTTTTGGAAACAACATATCGAATTAATGAAGAAAATGTGATACATATTCATGGTTCGCTTCGGGATAATGCTGACGATCCAATACTTGGACATGGCAACAGTAATAGAATAGAAGATATTAAGGGAAGAAGAAATCACGCTGTTATTAAAGCCGATGAAAAAGAAAGTAGCATCTGTTACGTTTTACAAGATTATTATCAAACCACGTATAAGAATGTATCAAATTATATGCACAAATTAAACAGACTGGTAACAAAGAAATTCGATGAAGTAATAGTGCTCGGTCATTCAATCGCGGGTGTGGATTTGCCATATTTCAAACTATTAGACGAAATTACGAGCAAGAAATTGAAATGGAGAGTTTGCTATTTTGATAAAGATGAAAAGCGTGATATGTTTGAAGCATTAAAATCTCAAGGAATTTCGCCAAAGAGAATCGAAATGTTTCATAGTAGCGAGTTTTATGATCTGGCATCTGATTGAAAAAATGCACCTTCGCATAAAAACGAAGGTGCAATTTTTGCACTTTTTATAGCCGAGAATAGTGTAAAAATCTCCGCAAGTGGTCAAACATGTGGTCAAAGGCGAAAAATGGGCTTGTTCAACCCTCAAATCAGGGAAGGACAAGCCCATTGATTATATTGCGAAAATGCGAGATTTCAAGAGATTTTACGAGATAAATAAAGAAAAATCGGGAATCTTACGACTCCCGATTTTTGGTCTGAGTGACAAGACTTGAACTTGCGGCCTCTACCACCCCA
>JAFULR010000028.1 GCA_017483195.1 Clostridia bacterium | reverse complement strand
AAATTGTAGCCGTGATGTGAATAAAACGGCTATTATCTTACGATAAAATCACCGCTTACTTTCGTAGGGGCGCACTGTGTGCGTCCGCTATTAAGCACACTAACTTTTAATATCAAGAGCCTTTATCCGCTTTTTTCTTTGGCGGTATAGCCACAAAGAAAAAAGCTTTGCAAAAAAGAAATGGCGGATTCGCCTGCGCGGCGGGCGCCACTACGCGTGGAGCGCCACCTTTGAAAAGGTGGACGAAACAATCGTTTGGTTTTGTTACCGCCCCACAACCGAACTAACTTTATCCTTCCGCCTGCCTGTTTTTTTCAAGCATTTTATTTATCTTATACGTATTGTTCTTAATTATCAGATAGATAACACCCCAGATAATGATATAACCAATCACGAAAATAACTGTAAAAACCATTAACGGAAGCGCACTCCATTTCAGCCAATCGTTAAGCAGATAGGTAACAAGATAACAAATGTACAAAACAGAGCCGTGTATCAATATTGCAGGCATAAGAGGAAGGCGGTCTATCCGGTAGATGGCATTTATACCGCCGGCAACAAAGGCAAGCGCCGTTATCGACAAAATTCCAACACACACCTGATCGACGCTTAAAGCATCCAAATCGCCATTTCGGTGCAATATTACGTACAGTATCGCTAAAACCACCGGTCCAATGCCGCAGGACATGGAGCCGCGACGCAAAAAATCCACAAAAAATCCTTTCATTAAACCCCGTACCTCCTTTTTATCTGTGCAAAGCAACGCCTTGAAACGTATTCCTTGTATCCGCAAGCAAACACCGCGTCCACTCCTCCGCTGAAGGTCGCGTCAAAGCGCAATATCCGATGCTCGTTTGCAAGCGCACTCTTATTGATGCGAATAAAATATGAGGGCAGAGATTCCTCAAGCTCATAGAGTCTGTCCTTTATAATATATTTGTTGCATTGAGCATCGATGGCTATCACCTTTCTGTCCTCCGTGATAACACATTCAATTTCGGAAAAGGCAAGCTTTCGCATTTCGTCATCACGAAAGCCAATAATATATTCCGACCCGGAGTAGCGCAGAATGAGGTTTTCTATTTCCTCGGTCAAGGACGAGGGCGCGTTGACCGTTGCGACTATCTCCTCCTGCGCATCCCTATCTATAATGAGTTTGTATTTCATTTTATAAAATTCCTTATTGTTTTTTCATTTGTCTTAAAAAGCACGCAACCGCCAATACATTTGCCGCAAAAGCATATATAAGCACCGGAAGAGCGTGTTCCGTCGCGCCGATCAAATCTCCACTCACCATATTTCTTTCAAGCTCCACCGCATGCACGAAGGGAAGAGCGTATGCCACTTTTTTAAAAGTGCCTCCAACAAGCGAAAGATCAAACCAGATCCCCGAGAGCCATGCGGAAATATTGGTGAGAAGAGCACCGCATATTCCCCCGACCTGCTTTACACAGAGAAGGCTTCCACAGAGTAGCCCCAGAGATATATTGAATATCGCTATGGGTATTATACCGACTATTGCCCAAAGAATATTCACGGAAAAATCAAGCCCGAGAAACAGAGCCGCAGCATAGCATATCACAGTCTGCCCAAGGGCTATCGGAATGAGCGGAAGCATGTATCCGAGAATAAAATCAGAGCTGCGAAGAGGCGTGGTGTACAGCCTTTGAGAAAGGGCGCTTTCGCGGTCCTTGGCAACGAGCGTTGCAGAAAAGAGGGTCATAAACGACAGCCCGAAAACCGCTATTCCCGGAGCGAGCGAGCTTATTTCAAAAAGCTCGACGGGGATATTTGCCTGTATTGCACTCAGAAGCAAGAGCAAAACAAGTGGAAATCCAAGTCCAAAGAAAAGATTTAAAGGGTCGCGCAATATTTCCTTGGCACATCTTTTAGCAAAGGTCATCATTCTCATATTTTCGTCCCCCTTACTATTGAAATGAATGCTGCTTCGAAATCATTTTCACCCGAAAGATTCATAAGCTCCTCGGCAGTGCCAACGGCAAGCAATTTACCGTCCTTCATAATTCCCACTCTGTCCGAAAGAGCCTGAGCCTCCTCCATGTAGTGAGTTGTCAGAACAATGGTTATTTTCCCCTTAAGAGAACGTATCACGTCCCAAAGCTCGCGCCTTGCCAAAACGTCAAGACCGAGCGTGGGCTCGTCAAGAAACAGTATCCGTGGCTCGCCGATAAGCGCCATAGCGATACTCAATCTGCGCTGCCAGCCTCCGGACAGCCTTCCGGCTCTTCTTTTCAAAACACCGTCAAGGTCAAATTGCTTTGATAACGCACTTATCCTGCTTGCGGTTTTATAATGATCAAAGCCGTAAATTCCGCACATAAGCTCAAGGTTTTCCTTCACCGTAAGCGTGGGAGCTATCGCTGTTTCTTGCGGAGATACCCCAATAAGCCCCTTAACCCCTTCCGATTCGCTTTTTATACTGAATCCGCCAACAAACGCATCTCCGTCCGTTGGATGAGCAAGACAGGTCAACATTTTAATTGTAGTGGTCTTTCCCGCGCCGTTCACGCCAAGGAGGGAGAACAGCTCGCCACTCTTTATTTCAAGATCAAGACCGTCCACCGCAGTAATATTCCCATACTGCTTTGTAAGTCCCTGTGTTTTTATTGCCTGCATATACACTTCTCCTTTTTGTTTTTCAAAAAGCATTATATCATACGCAGGCATAAAAATGCGGATTTTTGCCCCTTCGGTAACTTACGGAGCATTATCGGTCAAAAAAGGCGGTGGCAAGCCGTTTAAAAGCTCTACCACCGCCGTTTTTTTTGTTTTTGGATTAGTCAGCGAGAACTGTGATTCTTCCCTTAGTAACCTCTGTGATGATATCAATGATAGCGAGGATAGCATTACCGCAACCTGTTACAAGGCAAAGGATACCAACGATGAGTGTTGTTGTATTCTTTGTTTCAAGATATCTGAGGATTCTGTAAATGGGAGAAATGAGAGTTCCGGCAACTACAAGGAGAAGGATCTTTGCCCAAAGGGGAAGATTCTCAAACATTTCCGTAATCTTATTTTCCATAATGTCCACCTCTTAAAGAATTTGGTATGTTCATTTTAATACAGTTGTCGAAAAAAGTCAATAGATTTTTCAAAAAATCCGCCTATTCGGGCAAATATACGGTGTCAGGTGGGGGAAGAGTATTTCCGTCAAGCAGCCCTGCGTATTTCTCTGCCGCATCAAGCACCTCAATATTTACTCCAAGCACGTGCAAAAATCTTGCCGCCGCGTAATTATACGAGGAAAGCGGACGGTTAAGTGCATCGTTGGATTGCGCGCAGATCAGAATGTCACCGCTTTCGTTAAAGCCCGTTACCACAAGAGTGTGATAAAAACTGCCACGGCGATCGGCAAGCTGAACTATGTCACCGATCTGCGCGCGCTCACGCGTGACCTCCTCGGCAAATGGGCCTCTGCGCGTGCCCACCGGCTCAAAATCCTCCCTGCCGCAAATGAATTCATAAAGCTCCTTCACTCCCGTCCAGGCGGGCGCGCGGTCGGTAACGCTGCGATAATACCACCCAAAGGGCTGAGCCTCATACATAGTAAGAGAGCCCGCGAGCAGGCATTGAGATGCGAAATTCGTGCAGTTTCCGCCGCCGCCCGTAAAGTCAAAGAAAAGAGGATTTCGCGAAAGCGCCCATTTTTGCGCATATTCCACCGCGCGTTCTCTGTTATAGGATACCGTTGCTAACATTTTTATCCCTCCAAAAAAGCAAATGATCCTTATCATCCTATGCAGGGGGCGGCAGATGTGCCATTTTTTCAAAAAATAAGGTGTTTTTTGCGCAAAAATCGTCCGTACAAGCAAAAAAGTTGAATTTTTCGCATAGAATTAGGCAAAAACCGTTCACGGAGGACGAAATGCTTACGTTGATTTTAAGCCTTATATTTCATATCTATCACGCAATACTCGGAATTGATGCACCCAACAAATTTCCGCCGCCGCTATCTCCCGAGGAGGAAGCCGCCGCCTTTGAAAAGGCGAGAGCAGGGGACGAAAAGGCAAGGGAAAGGTTGATATTGCACAATCTCAGGCTCGTTTCACACATCGTGCGCAAATATTACGGAGCGCACCGCGATGCGGAGGACCTTGTATCCATTGGCACGATAGGTCTTGTAAAGGCGGTGGATACGTTTAAGACCGAAAGCGGCACGCGATTTGCCACCTATGGCGCAAGATGTATTCAAAACGAGATATTAATGTATTTCCGTGCGCAAAAAAAGAGGGCGGGGGACGTTTCACTCGGCGAGACGATAGACGTTGACCGCGACGGAAATCCGCTTACGTATATGGACGTCATCAGCACAACGGAGGATCCCGGGGAGGAATTTGACAAAAAGGAAAGGATACGGCGCGCGCTCAACATAGTAAAATGCAGGCTTGACGAAAGGGAACGGCAGATAATCGTTATGCGGTACGGACTTTTGGGTCTTACTCGCAGCTTTACGCAAAAGGAGATCGCGGAAAAGCTCGGTATCTCGCGCTCATACGTCAGCCGCATTGAAAAAAGCGCCCTCGAAAAGCTCAAGGATGCTTTGAAATGAAAAAACCAAGGCTACGCGCGGCTATAAAACACCGCCAACCCTCGTAGGGGGGGCACTCCGTGCAGCCGTCCGCGCCGTCAAGAGAAGTGATGCCTTCGGCATAACTTCGAAGGATCTTGCGCGGCGCACAAACTCGTAGGGGTCGGCGTCCTCGACGACCCGTGTTTGTGGGAAAGTAACTTTGCCTATGGGAAGTCACAAAGAGTCCTTCGTAGATCCCGGCACGTTGTGCGGGTTTTGCATCGGCTCGCTTCGGTTGATTGCTATAATTCGTTAGAAAGTGCAGGGCTCCCTCAGCAAAACTTCGCTACGCTCAGGATGACGTACAGACGGGACGTTCGCGGTGGGCGGGTGTTTGCTCGGACGCGCACAGCGCGCCCCTACGGGTTTGAGGAGAAATCCGATTGTTTGTACAGACTTTGCTTCCCTCATCCACCCTGAAAATTCCGAAGGCTTTTTCTCAACCCCTTCCCCTCAGGGGAAGGCTTGGTTTGCGCGATTCTGCACAAACTCGTAGGGGTCGGCGGTCTCGCCTGCGGGCTCGGTCCACTCGCGTTCTAACAGTCCCCCGGACTGTTATTCATTGCGCTCGTGCCGCTACGCTACCTCGACGACCCGTGTTTGTGGGAAAGTAACTTTGCCTATGGGAAGTCACAAAGAGTCCTTCGTAGATCCCCGTGCGAGGCACGGGTTTTGTCCGTTCCGCTTTGCTGCACTCCCAAAACTTCGTCTCGCTGGCGCTCGCTCAGGATGACGTATAGCCGAGGGGATTGCGGTGGGCGAAAATCTTGGTTTCCTCAGCAAAACTTCATAGCAATTATTCAGGCATAAGCGCGTCTTTGTTTACAAAGCGTAGTCGTGAGACTACGAGCGCTTTTGCTGGCGCGCCACTATTATTTTGGGTAACCGATTAATATTACGCGCGGCGCGATGACGTATAGCCGTGGGGGTTTGCGGTGGGGCGACGCACTTGTGAAAGGGCATAT
Source organism: Clostridia bacterium (assembly GCA_017483195.1). Lineage (GTDB taxonomy): Bacteria > Bacillota > Clostridia > Oscillospirales > CAG-272 > RGIG4608. The sequence continues at coordinate 3,156 of JAFULR010000028.1, read as the reverse complement.
GCTAACCAGCCTCCCTCCGACAGGGAGGTGGCGAGCTTGCGAGCCGGAGGGAGTTCCCCTTTTTAGAGTAAAAGTAACTTCACCTATAGAAAGTCACAAAGAGTCCTTCGTAGATCCCCGTGCGAGGCACGGGTTTTGCATCGGCTCGCTTGCGCTCCCTCAACAAAACTTCGCTACGCTCAGGATGACGTATAGCCGTGGGGTTTGTTTTTTGCATTTTGCATTTAGCGGGTGCACGGAGTGCCCCCCTACAAAAGTTAGTTTGGCTTGGGAGCGGACGCACACAGTGCGCCCCTACACGGGTAAGAGCGTAGCCGTTTTGCGTTATATATGGCTACCCACACAGCAGCAAATTACAGATTTTGCGAATGTATGAGCAAAATCGTTATGTGTTGTGAAACAACACAATTTGCGCGGATCAAGTGGATTTAGCACAAACAAAATGTCTATTGTGCAAAGCTCCATTAAGCTTTTTTGCCTACTTTTTTCTCGAAAAAAGTAGGTTTTTCTCGAAAAAAGTACGATCCATAATCTAACTAACTATTCCGTGGTTCCAATCCCAGCAAAAAAGAACCTCAAAAGAGGTTCTTTTTTAATTATCTTAAATTATCTGCGAGAGAGCTTCAACGTCCGCTTTCGTGGTTGCGAACGAGGTCGCGAAGCGCACGACGCAGCGGTTTTCGTCAAGTCTTTCCCAAAAGCCGAAGCGGCATTTTTCGCTTATTTTTGCCATCTGCTCGTTTGTGAGGATGATAAACTGCTGATTTGTGGGCGAATCGAGGAAAAATTCGTATCCGCGCGACGCGAACAGATTTTTCAGCTCCTCGGCGCGATCAATCGCGTTTTTGCTTATCTCAAAATAGAGGTCATCGGTAAAAAGAGCCTCGAACTGAACGCCCGTTAGACGTCCCTTGGCAAGCATTGCGCCGTGCTGTTTGGTCTGCGAGAGGAAGCGCTCGGGCATCTCTCCCTTGGCAAAGACCACCGCCTCACCGCATAGCGCGCCGATCTTCGTTCCGCCGATATAAAAAACGTGGCAAAGCTGCGCAATATCGGGAAGTGTCAGGTCGGTCTCGCGGCTCATAAGTCCGTAGCCGAGGCGCGCGCCGTCAAGAAAGAGCTTCATTCCGTATTCGTCGCAGATATCGCGAAGGGCGGTAAGCTCCTCTTTTGAATAGAGTGTGCCGTATTCGGTGGGGTGGGAGATGTATATCATCTTCGGAACGACCATCATCGCGTTATTTTCGTCGCCGTAAAAGGCTTCGAGGTAATTTCTGACCGTTTTGGCCTTCAGCTTTCCTATATCAGGGTCAAGCTCAATGACCTTATGCCCCGTATATTCGATCGCTCCTACCTCGTGGAGCGCGATGTGTCCGGTTTTGGCGGAGATCACTCCCTCGAAGCTTTTGAGCATAGTCGAAATGACTACCGCGTTTGCCTGAGTGCCGCCCGTGAGGAAAAAGACCTCGCTCTCGGGGGAATTGCAGGCTTTTTTGATCAGTTTTTTGGCGTTTTGAGTGTGCGCATCGTTGCCGTAACCCGAAAGGATCTCGTTGTTCGTTTTGCAAAGGGCTTCAAGCACCTTCTCGTGCGCGCCGATTATGTAATCGCTTTCAAATGAGAGCATAATTCTACCTCGTTTTCGTGTTTTTTACATTATATCACCGCGCCGCAGGACTTGTCAAGAGGAAGGTTAAATGTATCGACGCAAGGGGAATTGATAAATGCGGATCTTTATGGTTGGCGGGTAGCCGTGCAAAATTGTGGGGGCAATCCGTGCACCCGTCCGCGCCGTCAAGAGAAGTGATGCCTTCGGCATAACTTCGAAGGATCTTGCGCGGCGCACAAACTCGTAGGGACCGGCGTCCCCGACGGTCCATAACGATGAAATGACATCAAATTTCACGGCTATGCACAAAAAAAATCCAACATTTTTGAACAAAAGTTACCTCGCTTTTGAATTGGACCGTCGGGGACGCCGGTCCCTACAAGGTTACTTCAATTAAAAATGAGTTTGTGCTAATCCCCCGCTAAATCCCAATTTATATATAAAACGTATATTTCTTTCCGATTTGCAAAAAATAGTTTTAAAAACCAAAAATCAAGGAGAATCTTATGAAAAGAGAAGAAAAAATTAAAAAGAACTACCCAAAAATTCCCGATCTTATGTTTCAGGACGTGAAAATTCCCGAGGCTCTTGCGCCGACGCCCATAAATCCGGGGATTGACGATGCCAATCAGCTGAACATTCCGCGAAATCCCGGTCCTGCGCTCGACGGACTTGATTGGGATATTCCCGACGAGCCGCTCGTGACTGACGAAAGCGTTCACGCGACGCCCAATCCGCACACAAATCCGCGCGAGGATAAGAAGAAAAAACGGTGATAAAAAACAGAAGTGACCTTTGAATGTGAGTCGTAAATTCACAATCAAAGGTCACTCCTCGTGCTCCTTAATATCTAACATCTTTCCTAATCCTCTCTTTCTGTTGTCTGCCCCAAATCCACCAAAATCTCTTCGCTATCACAAAACATTATTCCTTGTGGATGATCCACATTTGATGTTCGAGCTAATGCGTCAAAGGGGCGATGTTCCTGTCTTTTCGTCAAAAGGAATTCGATCCGACTCTATATCAATTCTTTTTTAAGTGACTCGAACCTTTATCGTTCTCACTTGCTCCGTTCGGATCTTTCACGGTGAATTACCTAATGAGAAAAGGAAAAATTACTTTTTCATTGGTTTTTACCATCCTTTCTTTGTGATTTAATTATATCACGGTTTTTGGGGAAATACAATTGGCATTGTGTTTGAAATTTTCGGGCGGTTTTTGTACAATGGGGAGAACTTTATTACGAAAACAAAATTGGGGGTTTACAAGTGAATATTTTTGTGATATACTGAAAATGTTGAGGGCTTGAAGAAGGTCCTCTTTTTTTGTTTGACGTAACGGGGCGTTCAGATTTTGATTTATAAGGTTAGTTTGCCTATGAAATACGTTCTTTTTCAAGAAAAAGAACCAAAAAGCTTTTAATCGGCTTCGCGGCAACACCAATAAAATCTGTACTAACTTGTAGGGACCGGCGTCCTCGACGGTCCATAACGATGAAATAACATCAAATTTCACGGCTACGCACAAACAAAATCCAACATTTTTGA
>JAFULR010000027.1 GCA_017483195.1 Clostridia bacterium | reverse complement strand
ATACTTCAAGACTCAAAAACAGGAAGAGATAATCCCTTCCTGCTTTTGTTGTGCTTTTTTTATTTGTGAACTATTCGGGGTTCACTTCAGTAATTTGAATGCTTTTTAAAATATGTTTCAGAATATTTTAGCTAAAACGGGCACGATTTCTTTAATTACGAGATCTGTAGTGTTTATGCAAATATCATAGTTGTTTTTATCCCCCCAGGTATTTCCGGTATAGAAATCGTAATACTTTGCCCTGTTTTTGTCGATTGAAAGGATTTGCTTTTTAACTTCCTTTTCGGTGAGATGCTTTTGAGAGTCAGGATTTCTTGCGATACAACGCTTAATTCTACTTTCAATGTCCGCATAAACAAATATCCTGTATGGTTTGAGATCCTTAAGGATAAAGTCAGCACAGCGTCCTACAATCACACAATTGGACCTTTGTGCAAGATCTCGTATTATCTCACTCTGAGCAAGATATATAGATTGCTCGTGCTGTAAATAAAAGGTATCTGTAACAAACATGCTTTGACCAATGGTTATTGGATAAAGATGATGGGGCTTGCCCTCAAGTATCTCCTGAACATATTCTTGCGACATCGAGGTTTTTTCGGCTATTGCTGCAATTATTTCCTTGTCGTAATATTCATATCCAAGCTCTTCTGCAAGTCTTCTGCCTAATTCTCTTCCTCCGCTACCAAATTCGCGGCCGATCGTAATAATTTTGTTCATATAAATATCTCCTTTCAAAGGACTTATTAAGAATATTATATCATCAAAAATATAGTTTGTCAATAAAAAATAGCTCAATCAAATGATTGAGCTATTTATATAAATTAGATGAATTTTCTCATTACATCTGTTGTTTCCTCGGTAGGAACAGAAGATGTGATAACTACGTTCACATCATTCTTAAGGGAGAGCGCCTCAACCTCAAGCAAGAATTTTTCAAAAGCTGCTACATCTTCATTGCAGATCTTAAGGCAAGAGTCAATGAAAATATCTGTTACGTCGTAGTTGCTAGCCAAAATTCCTGCTACAAATCCGTAAAGAGACTGAGCATCGGAAACCAAGTATTCAACAGTATCTATAAGTCTGATTTGGCTGTTAATGTCATAACGCAATTTGTTTCCCTTTTCAATGCAAACTACACAACCGTTTGTTGCAAGCTGTGCCTGATTTACCATTTCAATAAGGGTTTTTGTTTTGCCTGTTCCTTTAACGCCAAGTATCAATTTCACCATAATATATGTACCTCCAAGAGTAAATTAAAGCATTACGCCTTTATTGGTATAATTATACACTAACGAAATGTAAATTTCAAGTGTTTTTACAAAAAATTAATAAAAAAACAAGAAAATTTACCAATTAATTCGAAATTAAATGTTTCTTGATTCAAGCTCTTGCTTAAGTTTCTCATATCCGGGTTTACCGAGCATTGCGAACATATTGTTTTTGTAATCTTCTACACCGGGTTGGTCAAAAGGATTTACTCCAAGAATATATCCTGAAATTGCGCAAGCTAGCTCAAAGAAATAGATGAGATATCCAAGGCAGTAAGCACTTCTTTCTTCGAGTTCGATATGGATATTGGGAACTCCGCCATCGTAATGGGCAAGCTGTGTGGCTTTCATAGCGGTCTGCTGAAGGTCATTAATATCTTTTCCTGCAAGGAAATTCAATCCGTCAATATTTGCTTCGTCGTAAGGTATTTCAAGTGAGCTCTTGGAATCATTTATCGATAACACTGTTTCGAAGAGCATTCTGTTACCCTGCTGGATATACTGTCCGAGAGAGTGAAGGTCGGTAGAGAAAATTACAGATGCGGGGAAAATTCCTTTTCCGTCTTTACCCTCGCTTTCTCCGTAGAGCTGCTTCCACCACTCCTGAATCATAGCCATATAGGGCTCGTATCCAACAAGAAGCTCAAGGTTTTTTCCCTTTCTGTAAAGGATATTTCTTATTGCAGCGTATTTGTATGCATCATTATTGTTTATATTAGTGTCTGTATAAGCAAGACGAGCTGCATTAGCACCGTGCATTAGTTCATCAATATCAATTCCGGCAACTGCTATGGGCAAGAGTCCTACTGCGGTAAGTACAGAAAATCTTCCGCCAACATCATCCGGTACTACAAAGGTCTCATACCCCTGTTGAGTTGAAAAGGCTTTAAGTGTTCCACGGGATTTATCGGTGGTAACGTAAATTCTTTTGCGTGCTTCTTCGACTCCATATTTTTCTTCAAGAAGAGCTCTGAGAATTCTAAATGCAACAGCAGGTTCTGTGGTCGTTCCGGATTTGGAAATAACGTTAATGCAAACGTTTTTGCTTTTGCACACGGAAATAAGCTCGTTAAGAGAAGTCGCGCTTATATTGCAGCCGGCAAAATATATCTCAGGAAGCGAGGAGTTGTTATTGGACTGCTTCAAAAAATCTATTACTGCTTTGCTTCCAAGATAGGATCCTCCAATACCGATAACTATAAATGCTTCACAATCGGATTGAATTCTTTTAGCAGCATCCTTAATACGAGCAAATTCTTCCTTATCATAATTTTCGGGGAGATCAAGCCAACCAAGAAAACTGTTACCGGCACCTGTTTTGCTTCTGAGCATTTTATCAGCAACCTCTACCATAGGAGCTATGCAATTATACTCGTGTTCGGATATAAATTTCTTTAAATAAGTATCATTTAATTTTAAAGTCATAATCTTATTCACCTTTCTGTCTTTATACTATTATTTTACTACTTTTAATTTAAAAAAGCAAGTGGTTTTTCTATTTTAAAACGAATTTTGAAAAAACTCTTAATAATAATGTGGCAAAATCAATCTTGGGTATGGTTGTTGTGGCATATATTGGAGATGTTCCTAATGCTTTACCGTTTGAGAGATATTCAATATTTCCTATTACCTGGTTTTTACTGATAGGTGCTTGTATATCTTTAGGAAGATTTATTTTGGTTTCAATGTTTTTTGCTTGCCCCTTTGGAACAACTGCATAGAAATTTTCGGAAGTAAGATAACATAGATTTTCTACACCCCCAAGTGTTCGTAAAGGATGAAAATCAGGAGCTTTGCTTTCAAATAGCTCATAATTTGCAAATCCCCAATTGAGTAATTGTGTTGCGATAGAGTTTCTCACGCTACTCGTTGGAGCTCCCATTATAACGCAGATCAAGTGCATTCCGTTTCTTTCGGCAGTAGCGCTAACACAAAACTTTGCCTTATCAGTAGATCCCGTTTTAAGGCCCGTAGCTCCTGCATAGAATCTAACAAGACGATTAGTATTAGTTAATCCAAAGCTACCGTTTCTGATAGTATCCATCCAAGTGGAGCTGAATTTTAGTATATCTTTGTGCTTAATGAGTTCGCGCGACATTATTGCTATATCCATAGCGCTTGTTACATGATTAGTAGTGCTGTCATCAAGTCCGTTTGTGTTCTCAAAATTAGTGTTTATCATACCTAATTCTGCGGCCCTCTCATTCATTTTTTTAACAAAGGCATCTTCTGAACCGCACAAATGCTCCGCCAATGCTACCGCGGCATCATTTGCAGAAGCAATGACTACACTTTTTATTAAGTCCTCCGCACTCATTTTCTCCCCTTCCTTGAGAAAAATCTGAGATCCTCCCATTGAGGCGGCATAGGCGCTTGCTGTAATAGTATCACTATACTTTAAATCGCCGGATTCAATTGCTTCCATGATTAAAAGCAGTGTCATTATTTTTGTTACAGATGCGGGAGGAAGCGGTTTATTGGGATTGTAGGAATAGAGCACTGTTCCTGTTTTAGCTTCCATAAGGATAGCGCTTTCACATTCGAAACTCATATCTTGTGTGTTCTCCAAGGCATATGTCGATGTTGGCGAAGAAAATCCTGATATAAATGCTATTAAAAGAATAAGACTAATAAGTACTCTGGAATTTTTAAGAACTAAAAAACTCATATATTTCATCTCCTAAGCTTTTTAATGAAATATATGAGCTTTATATAACGTTTATTACATTATAAATTGATACTTTGATCTGCAAGAATCCCTTCAATGGCGAGGGCTCCGTCTGCAACAGCAGTGATTACCTGGTAAACCTCTCGTTCTCTTATATCGCCAACTGCGTACAAACCATTGATATTGGTTCGACAGTATTTATCGGTAATAATGTGACCGGATTCATTTTTGTTTAGTCCGTCTATTTCAAATTTGATATTAGGGGTTTCTCCTATTGCACCGAAAACACCGTCACAGGTCAATACTATATTGCCCTCTCTCTGCGTTGCCAGCTCTATACCAAGAACATGGGTATCACCAATTATTTTAGTGGGTGAAGCATTTAATACAAATTCTATGTTGTTTATGGATTTTGCTCGCTCTACGAGATAGTTTGATGCTCTGAAGGTATCTCTTCTGTGAACAAGAAATACTTTTTCACACAAACCGGAGAGGTATATGGCTTGAGTAAGTGCGCTATCTCCACCGCCTATTACACATACGGTTTTATTTTTGAAAAAGAAGCCATCACAGGTAGCGCAGTATGAAACACCTGCTCCTGACAAGCGATCTTCTCCCTCTATACCTAAATGTTTATGAGAGCGCCCCATTGCTAAAACCAGATATTTGGACTCGAAAACTTCTTTTTTGGTGCACACTTTAAATCCCCAATCATTCTTTTCAACTGAAACTACAGCCTTTTTGACAATCTGGACATTATGGGCTTTAGCGTGCTGGGAGAATTTCTCTTGCAGTTCAAGTCCGCTTATGGAAGGAAATCCGAGATAATTTTCAACCTCAGTGGCTTTTGTAAGTTGACAGTCGGCAGCTCCTTTATCAAAAACCATAACTGACAAACCGGCTCTTTTAGCATATATTGCGGTGGAAAGGCCCGCGGGACCTCCACCTATAATAATAATATCTGTCATTTGTAAGTCCTACTTTTTGTTTTTTTATTTATTATAACATTATTGCTCGCTATTTTCAATATGCTTTTTAACTCTAATCATTATTAAACACTATTCTTTCCAAGGGTGAAAATATTAATGTCATAATACGCAAAATAATTTTGCTTAATATGATTTTATATATTAAATACCCCAAAACCATCATTAATGGAAATATAAATCTAAATACTCCGCCATTACAATAATATAATAGAAGTACAAATAATATTGAAATTATAACAATAGATAATATATCTATCAATGCAATCGAGATGGATTTGAATATTTTGTAAGGAAATATTCGAGTCAAGAAATGGTTATACAGATGATGTGCAAGGTCATGCAGTATGCATGTAATTAAAGTAACAAGCAATATAATTGGAATAAAGCTTAAGAGTTCATTAAATGAAATACGCATTACTTGAAAATTTTAGAAAGCAAAGATGAACGGTCGGAGTCATACCTATCGTTATAGTTAAGCCCGGTAATCTTTCCTTGTAATTCAAGTTCACCTTTATCAATATTTAATATGTTTATGTGAATATTACTTCCTTCGATTGATAACTCTCCCAACAAGGTTTTTATATTGACGTTGCTTTCATCAAAGCTTATAATTTCCTTAATTCCGTTTATACTTAGCCTTTCTCTTGAATTTAATACAAGATCATGCACAGGCTTACTACTAACTTTGGCATCTGCCATAACAATACCTCCCAACATATTTTATATAAAAATATGAGAGGGAGAATGAAAATATGAGAATTAGGTTATTACTTTGTAAAGAGAGGAGGCATCCTCTTTTAACACATGCTCCTTGACATTGAGAACGCATATTTTAAGTGTTCTTGTACCAAAGGTTATTTCTATTATATCATTTTCTTTTACGTCATAGGATGCTTTGGCGGGCCTGCCGTTAACTGTAACGTGAGCATTATCGCATGCATCATTTGCAACTGTTCGTCTTTTGATAATTCTCGAAACCTTCAAAAATTTATCTAAACGCATAAAATTCTCCTTATCAACAAATTATGGGCGATAAATCGCCCATAATTATAAATTTAAAATTAGTTTACTGCATCTTTAAATGCCTTACCGGCAGAAAAAGTGGGATGCTTTGTAGCGGGAATTACGATGTCTTCGCCGGTCTTGGGGTTTCTACCCTTTCTTTCACCGCGAGTTTTAACCTCGAATGTACCGAAGCCAACAAGCTGAACCTTTTCGCCGTTTTTAAGAGCAGCTACGATGGAATCAGTAACAGCTTTTACAGCAACTTCAGCGTCCTTCTTTGTGAGCTTACCAGCAGCAGCAACTGCTTCAACTAATTGAACCTTGTTCATTTTTAAATCCTAACCTTTCGTGAATTGTGCTATATATAACACTACACATATATGATAACACAAAAAGCCTGATATTGCAAGGCTTTTTTTGATTTTTTTATGTATTTTTAACATAAAAATTTGAGTTTGTACCTAATATACAAACAAAATGAACAAATTTTGTTCAAGTTGAACTATTATTCATTTGAAAATCCTTCAATAAAAGAATTGGTGTATTTGAAAAGAGCTTCTTCGGGATCTAAATTATATTTGGATGATAGAGTACTCATGGTAAATAGAAGCTTACCGAGTGTTTCTTCGCCAAGTGATTCTTTGTTTTGGGATATATCATCAAGTGTATCTTTAAGCTCTGCTAATATATGATCAGTTGATGTATTCTTGAATTTTTCGGATTTTTTTGATACTTTAGCAGCTCTCATCAATGCGGGTGTCATGGGAGGAACGCTGCTTAACCTATCATACATCGTTTCCCTTTTCTTCTCTTCATTTTTGATGGCTTCCCAGTTGTTGAGAACTTCTTCGCTGGTGCCTGCTTTAACATTACCAAAAATATGGGGGTGTCTATGGATAAGCTTAACGCAAACATCGTTGGCTACGTCATCTATGTCAAAGTTACCTAATTCCTTTTCCATTTGAGTATGGAATACGACTTGGAGCATAACGTCTCCAAGCTCTTCTCTAAGAAGCTTTGTATCATTATTATCGATAGCTTCAAGAACTTCATAGGTTTCCTCAATGAAATTTTTACGTATACTTTGGTGTGTTTGTTCTGCGTCCCAAGGGCAACCTCCCTCTCCTCTGAGGATCTCAAGAATTAAACATAAATCATTAAAGTTGTATTCTGTTTTGGAAAGTAGTTTTTGAACCTTATCATTATTTAACATTTTTCAATTCCTCTTATTAAATCAAGTTTAGTTTTTTTAATATACTTATTATTTTAGGACCCTTCGGCAACATTGACAATTCATCTTCATTCAATATCTTTAACTTTAAGATTGCAAACAGATAGGATATGGCTACCACTATTATGACAATTAGAATGGCAATTCTTTCTGAAAACAAGCTTGCAGAAATAAGGTTGAATGCGATGCCTATCACTACTGATATAGATGAAGCAATAAAAGGCAGCGCAAAAAGCTTAAATACAGAATCTATGCTGCCAGAAGCTTTTAAAATGAAATAAGAGTTTAATGCAACTATAGCTATTGTTGATATAAATGTACTGATCGGCGCTCCATATATATTAATTTTCGGAATTCCAATTAGAGTGTGTGCCAAAGCTATTTTTATCAGTATGCCAACAATCATACTGATTATTGGTTTAGTGGCGAGCTTGTATGATTGCAAAATCGCATTGGTAGTGGTGATCATAGCCGTAAGAAAAACGGATAGTCCCAATAAAGACAAAAGCGGCGCAACGTATTCTATCTCGGATTTTTGCGATGAGAATAGAAGGCGTAATATGCTTTTGCTAAAAACAGATATTCCAAGACCTGCAGGAAAAGCTATTAATGCCGTTATCTTAAAAGCTATATTGATAGAATTTTTTTCCTTTGGTTTGTTGTTGGTTTCTATCGCTCCGGTGAGCATGGGAACAAGCGGCAATGCAATAGCTGATACAAATGTTGATGGCAAATTGTATATTGAGATTGCCATTGTACTGTATGATCCGTAAATAGCGTTGGATTGCTCTTGTGAGTAGCCGATTGATCCAAGCCTTGTCAGAATCATAAGCATATCTATAATTTTTGTGAGGCCTAATATGGTGGAGCTTATAGTAATTGGAATGGCGATATTCAGTATGTTTTTAATAATTATTTTTGACGGTTCTGTTTTATTAATAATACTATCGGCGGAGCATTTGCTTTTCATTTTATAAAAAAGCTTATAAAGCATCAAATATAGTAATGAAGCTGCTACACCAACGGTAATGCCGAATACAGCAAATGAAGCTATTATCGGTGTATCGTATCCACGGTTAATTGCAACTATAGCAAAACCAAGGCCAAGAAGTAACTTTCCCAGAGCTTCAATGATTTGAGATACTGCTGTTGGAACCATGATTTCGTTGCCTTGAAAATATCCTCTAATTGCGCTGCTGATGCAAATCATAAAAAGTGTGGGTGATATTGCTAAAATGGAAAGAGCTGCAAGATCGTTGTTGATCATGGCGGATAGCCTGTTGTAGAATACAGCCATAATAACTGTTCCTAAGAGACCAATTGCTCCAAGAAGTATTAACGACAGCCTATATATTTTTTTAATGTTTGAAAATCTCTTTTTTGCTTTGTTTTCCGATATCAGAATTGAAAGAGCTACAGGAATTCCTGTGGTTGATATTACAAAGAACATAGAGTATATTTCGTATGCTGAGTTGAAATACCCCATACCTTCAGAACCAAGATAAGCTATCATAGGTATTTTGTAAAACATACCTATAATCTTTACTATAAAAGTGGAGATGGCGAGAACTGCAACGCCGGAAAAGAATCTGTTGCCATAGCCTGTTGATTCATTTGTAACCGTTGACATATTCCCGCCCTCCTTTATTTATTAATCAAAATAATGCTCACAAATATGATCGAACTCGGCAACTGTCTTTTCAATATCGATGGTAGTGAATTCCCCGTTGTGGTATAGAATATCACCGTCAACCATGGTAAGTAGTACATTTGAAGAGTTTGCACTGTATGATAATGTACAGTATGTATCATAGCAGGGTTTATTATTTATTGCATTAAGGTCTATTAACACAAGGTCAGCTTTGTTTCCTACGATGAGCTTTCCGCAGTCGGTTCTTCCCTGCGATTTCGCTCCGTTAAGCGTGGCAATATCAAGCATTTGGGATGCTCTTGTTGCTTCTGCATCGCGATTATATCCTTTATGGAGTATTGAAGCGAGCTGGTACTCTCTCATAATATCAAGAGTATTGTTGGAAGCAGCTCCATCTGTTCCAAGGGACACACAAACACCCTTTTCAAGAAGCTTAGGGAGTCGTGCCACTCCACTTCCAAGCTTAAGATTACTCGTTGCATTATGGGAAACAAATGCTCCGCTATCACGGATAATATCCATATCGTTATCGGTAACATACACACAGTGAGCAAGCGTAGTAGGTGAAGCGAGTACACCTGTATCAAGGAAATACTCAATAGGAGTCTTGCCGTGTCTTTTTATACATTCCAGATGCTCATTTTCGCTTTCAGAAGCATGGAGTTGCATTCTAAGACCTCTGTCTTTAGTATATTCAGCTACTTCGCGAATATACTTCTCTTGGTTAGTATATTCCGCATGAAGAGACATATCCATTATAAGTCGTCCATTATTAGCTCCATTATATTTGTTGATCCACTCTATTGACTCGTTAAAGCGCCAATCGCCCTTGATAGTAGCATTGTCGCCAAATGATACGAGTGAACGAGAAAGGTTTGCTTTAATGCCGGTTTCTATGACTGATTCGGCTACTGAGTTTTCAAACATATACATATCCGAAAATGAAACAATACCGTTTTTGAGCATTTCTGCAATAGCGTACTTGGAGGCTATACGAACATTTTCTGTGTTCAGACGTTCTTCGGCGGGATATACCTTCTCGTTTAACCAGCGTGCAAGTGGCAAATCCTCTCCGTATCCGCGAAACATTACCATAGCTGCATGGCAATGTGAATTATAAAATCCGGGTATAAGGAGGTTTCCTTTTCCATCTATAACTCTATCGTAGTCGGTGGGTCTATTAACTCCTATGTATGAAATCACGGATTCATCTGTCAAAAGATTTATATGCTTATCTTCAAAGCCGTATTCTTCAGGAACCCTCACGTTTTCAAATAAGATTTTCATAATTCCTCCTATAAGTGTGATGAGTAAAACTCTTTAATAGCATTTATTGTTTCAAGGTTTGAGTAGTTGTCAAGATACTCGTATGGGTATTTAGGATTGAAATATCTGCTGATTTTGGTTGATGCGATATTTGCAGGGTAATACTCTACAAGCTTAGTTACAGCCCCGGCTCCTACGGCAAGTATTGAGTGAACCTCTTCCATCATGTAAACGTTATAGAGGCCTTCGGTACCTTCTTGCGCAAATCCTACATTTTCATAGTTGCCTACAGTATTCTTTTGTCTGTACATATAATAAGGCAAGTAACCGGCAGCCTGTGCTCGAAGCTGTGAATAGTCAACGCACTTCCCTGCGTCACCGCCCTTAATGGAATATACGTTTTGATTTTGTGCGAGAATGTCTGCAGCTTTTTTTACACAAAATGTATGAACTGTAATATTTTGGGGCTCGAGAGCAATAATTTTATCAAATGTAGCCGAGAAATATTTGAAATTATCGCCCGGTAAACCTGCTATCAAATCAACATTGATGACTTTAATTCCTGATTTTGCAGCTATATCGTAAGCACGGTAGAAGTCCTCTATGCTATGACTTCTTCCAATGGATTTTATCACTTGCTCATTTAGAGATTGAGGGTTAACGCTGATTCTGGTAATGCCGTAATCTTTGGCAACCGACAGCTTTTCCTCGGTTATCGTATCAGGTCTGCCTCCCTCAAGAGTAAACTCCTCCAAGGTTGAAACGTCCACGTGATCGTTTATCAAAGAAAGCAAGCGTTTAAGCTGCTCAGCAGTAAGAATGGTGGGAGTACCACCGCCTATATAAATAGTTTTTAAATTGAGTTCAAGCTCTTTTATAGTTTTTAAGAGCTCCTCAAGCTCTGGACAGAGCTTATCAAGATAAGCGGGTATCAATGATAAAAGCTTTGGCGTAGTATAAGAAACGAATGAACAATATGAGCAGCGAGAGGGACAAAATGGAATAGATATATATATACTGCAATCCTTTATGTCGGGTTTGCCGATTATCTTTTGTTCTCTTCGAGCAATATCGGTTGCCAAAGCTGCTTTTTTGGGAATAACGTAATAGTCGTTGTTGAGTATTTTTCTAACCTTTGCCTTGCTATTTCCGTTGAGTAACATTTCCATTGCTACTTTTGATGGACGTACGCCGGTCAGCATACCCCAGGAGGGTCTATAGCCAAGCAATTCGGTACATACGGCAAGAACAGCACTTCCGGCGGCAATTTTTGCAGTCCTCTGCTTGGTTCGTTCGGGCGCAAACTCAACTGTTCTTTCAGCTTGCGCGGTTTTTCCCTTATATGTCAAGGTTGCCTTCGCAGATGATACATTTTCGCTATTAGTAACGGAAACTTCCATTATTGGTGTATATTCAGTTATTTCTTGGTTTTCTACGAATTTTTCTCCCGGGAAAAATATCATACATAACGTTTGTACGTAAAATGAGTTGATATCCCCTGTTACTGTTAACTTCATCAGATTTCTCCTAATTGCTATTTGAGTTGCTTGCTGTCCATAACGATGGTTACAGGACCGTCGTTTAAAATACTTACCTGCATATCCGCGCCGAAAACTCCTGTTCCAACGTGTCGTAATTCTTGATCCATAAGTTCAACAAATTTTTCATATAAAGGTATGGCTATTGTTGGTGCTGCTGCTCCAAAATAGTCAGGTCTGTTACCTTTTGTATAGTTTGCAAGTAAAGTGAATTGAGAAACTATCAGTGCTTCGCCATCGATGTCTTTGATGGAAAGATTCATTTTCCTATTTTCATCACAAAATATGCGAAGCTTGAGAATTTTTTGTGATAATCTTATGGCGTCCTCCACGGTGTCTTCATTAGCAACACCAAGAAGTATCATAAGTCCTTCTTCGCATTTTCCGTGTATGTTGTTATCTATGGAAACACTTGCATTTTTAACTCTTTGAATTACTGCTATCATAAATAAACCTTCTATTTTACAAAACCTCTGGAGACCTCGTATACTCCAGGAATATTGCGCAACCTTGAAACTATGGAATTATAGTGATCGGTATTCTTGCATCCAACCTTCAATGATACGAGAGAGCCGCCTTGCGATGTTTGTACGTTGATCTGAAGAATATCAACCCTCATATCTGCCAAAGCCACGGATATATCTGCAAGCATTCCTATCCTGTCATCAACTCTGAGCTGAAGATGAGCTTCAAACAAGCTGCGCTTTTCACTGTCATTTATATCCCATGCGGCAGACACCCATCTATCAACATATTCAGGATTGTTTCTGCCGTTGATCACATTGGGGCAATCGCATTTATGAATTGAGATACCAAATCCCTTAGTGATAAATCCAATTACCTGATCTCCGGGTAACGGATTACAACATTTAGCATACTTAACACTGCAGCCGCTTTCTCCGTCAACAATTATACCGCTGTTGGAGCGAATTTTTCTGGGCTTTGCAGTAATCATAGTCTCTTCGGTTACTATGGGCTCAGGCTCAGCGGGAGAAATGATCTTTGTTACCTCATCCACAATTTTATTTTTAACTTTAGAGATCGGGATACCACCGTAACCAACTGTATTGTAAAGGTCCTCCGCAGAAGAAAATCCGATTCGTATTGCTACGTTTTCAACTGCTTCAGTCCTTGCAGCTTCGTTTACTACCAATCCTGCCTTCTTGATCTCTCCTTCAATCATGGATCTGCCAAGGATAATGTTATCGGCTCTTTTTTCTTTTTTGAACCATTGGCGAATTCTATTTTTGGCTCCGCTTGTGGTTACAATTTTTAGCCAGTCGCGGCTGGGTCCCTTTGATGATGACGAGGTAAGTATCTCAACTATCTCGCCGTTTTGAAGAACCCTGTCAATAGGAACTATCATACCGTTGATTTTAGCTCCGATCATTTTATGACCCACAGCACTGTGTATTGAGTAAGCAAAGTCAATTACAGTTGCTCCTTGAGGAAGTGCTATAACGTCTCCCTTGGGAGTGAAAACGAATGTTTCATCGTGGAAGATGTCAATCTTCAACGCTTGCATAAATTCTTCGGGATCTCGGGTTTCGTCCTCTGTTTCAAGGAGCTTGGAAATCCACTCAAGCTTCTTATCGATTTCTTCCTTGGAACGTTCACCGGATTTATATTTCCAATGCGCAGCCACACCGTATTCAGCGATATGATGCATTTCCCAGGTTCTTATTTGAACTTCAAAAGGAATACCATACTTTCCTATGACAGTAGTATGGAGTGAACGGTACATATTGGGTTTTGGAGTAGAAATATAATCCTTAAATCTACCGGGTACCGAATTGAACATCTCGTGTATAAGGCCGAGGGCGGTATAACAGTCAAGCTCTGTGTCAACGATAATACGCAAAGCGTAGAAGTCGAAGATCTCGTCAAAGCTCTTGTTCTGATTATACATCTTTCTGTATATACTGTAAGCGGTTTTAATACGTCCCTCAAGAGTGAACTTTATGTTGTTTTCAACAAGCTTGTTATCGACCATAAGTCTTACATCTTCAATAAAATGAAGGCTTTGACCGTATTTCTTTTCTATATTGGAGCGGACCTCCTCATACCCGATAGGATCAATATATTTCAAACCAAGGTTTTCAAGCTCTTGCTTTATTTTTTGCATACCGAGGCGATGAGCCAAGGGAGCATAGACCTGCATTGTTTCAAGCGCAGTGATTCTTCTTTTTGCGTCGGGTTTTGCATCAAGCGTTCTCATATTGTGAAGGCGATCACAAAGCTTTATGAAAATTACTCTAACGTCCTTTGACATAGCAAGAAGCATCTTTCTGAGTGTTTCAATGTGTGCCTCTTCCTTGTCCTCTACCTTGAGAGTAACGATTTTGGTAAGACCGTCAACAAGCATAGCAACATCTTGACCAAAGAGCTTTTCTATTTCCTTAAGGTTGGTTTTTTCCGAGCAATCCTCAACCGTGTCATGAAGAAGTGCCGCGCAGATGGAATCGGTATCAAGCTCAAGCCCCGCAACAATTTCAGCAACAGCTATAGGATGAGAGATATATGGTTCTCCGCTGGCTCTGAACTGACCGTCATGCAAAGCACGCGCATATTCGTATGCAGTTTCAATTTTGTCTATATCGTATTTTTTGCCGGTCGCTTTAAGCATTGCAACCAGATTGTAGATACCTTCGTGTGTAGTGGACATATTAGTCTCCATTGTTTTTGTTTAATTGAGTTTTCAATTTTTTTAATATGGACGATTTTTCTATATTGGTTTTTTCTGAATTGAAATATATATCGTACTGATATATGCCGGGGCTAACCTCTTCAACAGTACAGATACGTAATTCATTAAGTATTTCAAGAATTATCTTCAATTTTGCCAGTCTGATATCTGAGCTTGTGGCGGAAAGCTTGTGAAATATTTCAACCTCGCTCATAATATCGTTTCCGGTACGGAATTCTTTTCTCAGTAACGTATATACAGCTACAAAATCCTCTCTGTTAGGTAGGATTTTGTCGTCCTCTGTGTATGATGCCCCCTGCCTTATTGCAACGTAAAGCTCATTTTCTTTCTTGAAGTATGACAAATATTCATCGGATAAGCGAATGTCTTGCAAAATCAGTTGAACACTCTCTGTATTGTTGAATTTATTTATGTCGAGTGTGAACAGTACGTCCACTACATCGTTTTCTTTAATATTAAGGCTGAGGTATGATTTTCCAAACATAACAGCATTTACGGTTTTTCCGTTATGTTCAAGAATAAATTTACTATGGTTTCCCGTACCGATGGAGGAGGCTCTCATTACTTTCAGACCCTTAACAATAAAGTTGGGAGTGTTATTCATATTGCCAAATGGTTCAAGCAAGGAGATTTCCTTGGCTAATGTCATAGTGATATCTTCAAATGATATCTCTCTGTCGGCATCAATTCTATAACAAAGGTCATCCTCCGTGAGCATTTGATTTGCAAACTCATTGATTTTGGATCGGAAGTCGGAAATATCCTTTCTGCGAATGGAAAGTCCCGCTGCTAACTCATGTCCTCCAAACTTTACAAGAGTGTCCTTGGAATAAGAGAGGGCTTCTACAAGATTAAGTCCTTTAATGCTTCGTCCGGATCCCTTTCCTATATCAAGATCACTTGGATCATTATTGACCATCGTACCGTCAAAAGTAATTAAAATAGAGGGCAAGCCGTATTTTTCAGTAATTTTGGAGGATACGATTCCAATAACACCCTGCATCCATTCATCATCATCGATAACTATGACCTTTTGATTGGAAAAATCGAACTCTTTTTCGATCTTGCGGAAAGCAGACTCAGCTATTTTGTTTTCTTCAAGTTGACGTTGGTAATTGATCTCGCAAAGCTCATATGCAAGCGAAGCAGCTGTTTCAATATCTTCAGCAAGCAATAGTTCAACCGCCTTAGACGCTCTGCTAATACGTCCTGCCGCGTTTATTCTGGGTGCTATAGTAAATCCAATATATGATGAGTTGATCTTACGGGGTTTGCTAACCTTAGGCTTAGTGCTTTCGACAGCAGGTCTTACGTTTGGGTTTGAGCCAAGATTAGCTGCTTCCATAAGCGCAAGCAGACCGTGTCGCTTGGTATTTTCAAGCATGGCGAGACCAAATCTTACTATAAGTCTGTTCTCATCAACTATCGGCATAACATCGGCAATGGTTCCAATAGCGACAAGATCGGCATATCTGTAGTACATAGATCTTACTGAATCTGCCTCGTTGTTACGATCACCAAAGTTGATAATTTCAAAAGCGCATAACACTTTGAATATTACTCCAACTCCTGCAAGAGACTTAAACGGGTATGGACAGTCTGCTCGATGTGGATTAATTACAGCAACCGCATCGGGAATATTATCCTGACATTCGTGGTGATCTGTAATAACAACATCGATTCCTAATGATTTGGCATGATTTACTTCCTCAAAGGCTGTAATTCCGGTGTCAACGGTAATTATTAAAGTCACACCAATTTCTGCGAGGTGATCTATTGCGTTGTTGGAGAGACCGTATCCCTCTCCAATTCTATTTGGAATATAATAGCCAACATCTGCGCCCAATTCCTTCAAATAAAGATAAAGTATTGTAACAGATGTTACTCCGTCAACATCATAATCCCCATAAATGGCAATTCTTTCTCCATTTTCAAGAGCAGCTTGTATTCGTTCAACGGCTTTTTCGACGTCTTTGAGTAAAAGCGGCGAATGCATAACTACGTCGTCAAATCTTAAAAAAGCAGAAGCTGCTTCAGGAGTTCTGTATCCTCTGTTATAGATCAAGGAGGCACAGATTTCAGATATATTGTTGGTTTTAGCTATCTCAGTAACTGCAATACGGCTTTCATCATTTTCGATAAACTTTGTTGACCATAGAGTTTTTCTTTTATTCATACAGTGTCCTCCTTTCGATAATTGTTTAAATTAAGGTTTGTATTTTTTGATTATTTCGAGAGCGACCTTAATACCGTCAACTGCTGAACTCATTATACCGCCTGCATATCCTGCTCCTTCTCCGCAGGGATAGATAAGCGGATTTGATGGAGCGGTGAGGTTGTCCGTTCTCATAATTCGTATTGGTGATGAGGTTCTGGTTTCTGTTCCGGTTAATATAGCGTCGGAAACGGCAAAACCGTGTATTCTCTTGTCGAATAACTTAAAGCCTTCCTTGAGTCTGTCAGAGACAAAATTCGGCAATATATTATTCAGATTTGTAACGGTTGTTCTGTTCCCGTCTGCATACGTTGGAATAATACGTGAGGGAGATGAGGTTACCTTGTCTTCAAGGAAATCTCCCATAAGCTGAATTGGGGCAAAATAGTCTCCGCCGCCGGCTGTGTATGCTTTTCGCTCGAGGGATTCTTGAAATTCTATTGCACGTATTGGATCGTTTCCATAATCGTTTGTATAAACTGATACGTTAACAGCACAGTTCGAATTCTTGCCGTCGCGAGCGAACTTGCTCATGCCGTTAACGCAAACTCCGTATTCGTAGGAAGTTGCGGGTACAACCTCACCGCCGGGACACATGCAGAAGGTATAAACTCCCCTGCCACCCTTTGTATCTGAGAGATTATACTCACCTGCTCCGAGTTTTTCGTGACCGGCAAACCTTCCGTATAGTGCTTTGTCTATATCATCACGCAGATGCTCTATTCTGACGCCAACGGAAAATGGCTTGGGCTCGATAATCAGCCCGTGAGATAAAAGCATTCTGTAAGTGTCTCTTGCGCTGTGCCCTATTGCAAGAATTAATGATCCTGCATTAATACTTCCTTGTGAAGTTATAAGTTCGATATGATCGGAATGCTCATGTATATCAGTGAGCTTACAACGGTAGATCACTCTTCCTCCGAGAACTTCTATTTCGTGTAAGATATTATTTACAACGTTGACTAATATATCGGTTCCGATATGTGGCTTTGCTTTAGTTAAAATGTCTTCGGGGGCACCAAATTCAACCAATCTTCTTAAAACGTAGAAGCATTTGGGATCATTTATCCTTGTGGTTAGCTTTCCATCAGAAAATGTTCCCGCTCCTCCTGCTCCGAATTGAACGTTGGAGTCGGTATCCAGCACACCGGTTTGAATAAAACGAGAGAGGACTTGTATTCTGTCTTCAACGTTATCACCGCGATCGATAATAATCGGATTGTAACCGTTTTCAGCTAACAGAAGTGCGCAAAACATCCCGGCAGGCCCCATTCCAACTACAACAGGACGGTCGGCAAGCGCAGCATCTCCCCTTTTAAACGACATTCCAAGATCGGGAAACGGTTTTATATTGGAAGAATAAGGAGTGTTGATTTCATACTCGCTTTCTGCCAAAACAGTATAAACCAAGAGAATGTTATTCTTATCGCGTGCATCAATGGACTTTTTGTATATTGAAAAAGAAAAATCCTTTTCATTAATATGCTCTTTTTTTAGGACTTTTTTGGCCTTGCTTATGGCAATGACCTCATCGTCATTTAGAGAAAGCTTTATGTTGTTAACTAATAATTTAGTCATCGTTGATAAGTTTTAATTTTATTTGTTTGGTATCGCTTGATATGTTGTTAGGATATTTGATATTAACTAACGTGGACACATCATATTCTTTAAAGTCCGATCTGGTTACTTTAACTGTTAAAGATGTAAGATCATTGAGAAGAGATCTTTTGCCATAAACCGTTATGGTGTGAGAGGCGGGTGAAAGTGTTTCGTTGGTATTACCGCCATCAACTACAAAATTAACAGTTACCTTTTTTTCAATTATGGGGTCATCAAGATATATGGCATAGCACCAAATTGCAAATGCCAGAATAAGGCAAACAACAAAAATGAGTATATCGACCGCTTTGAACTTTTTAGGCTTGTAATTGTTAGGAACGTCGGAATAATCCACGTCAGGAGTATTGATTACGTTTACATCGTTATTCATTTGGTGTTTCCTCCTTCTTGTTATTTTTTGCAGGTTTGTGGGATTTTGAATTTTTAACACTTTCGTTTGGCAACAAAAGTGATGCAAGCTCCTTTTGAAGAGATTTATAGCTGTAGTTCTGTTTCAAGACTCCGTCACGGGCAATAGATATTTTTCCCGTTTCTTCTGAAACGATTATGACTATAGCATCGCTGATTTCGGTTATTCCAAGTCCCGCGCGATGTCTTGTTCCCATGTTTTCATCAATGTTTTCATTCAATGATAAGGGTAAGAAGCATCCTGCGGAGTATATTCTGAAATCCTTAAGTATAACCGCACCGTCATGAAGAGGTGCTTTGTTAAAGAATATATTTTTTAACAACTGCCCGGATAACTGAGCGTTAATGATCGTTCCGGTCTTGATATGCTCTCCCAATTTAGTGGATCTTTCGATTACGATCAAGGCGCCTGTTTTTTCCATGGAAAGCTCGCAGGCAGTTTCAGTTATTATTTTGATAGCACTCGTGATGTGTGATGCGTTCTTTGTGTAGGGGGAAACGTGCTTTATGTTGGATATCGGCATTGTACCAATCTTTTCAAGTCCGGATCTTAGCTCGGGCTGAAACATAATAATGATCGCTATTATTCCTGCTTGAGCAAAGTTTTGCAATATGAATTGCATTGCCTTCATATCAAAGAGCCATGTCAAAGCCATAACTATAAGAAGAAACAGCAATCCAAGCGCAAGACTTCCAGCACGTCTGTTAATAATAAATTTAAATACAAAGAAGAAAATAAATGACAGAATGAGAATATCAACAAGGTCCATAGGTCCGATATCCCTGATTCTAAATAAAACGTGCATCTCAAATAAGTGCATTATTTGATCAAAAATTAACTTAAGCTCCGCCATAATGAGCCTCCTTTATGTGAATTCCTGCGATTGTTCAGAAAAAATGGGCATAAATAGCCATTCTCTTTATAGTATAACATATATATTAATAAAATACAAACATTTTTTTAAGAAAAATACAAAAAAATGAAAAAAACTCCACAAGAAATTTTCTTCTTGTGGAGTTATGTTTTTTGTTTCGATTATTGATTAATCGTCACAGTTCTCCCAGTTGTGGTAAACGTTCATTACATCATCGTGATCTTCAAGGTTTTCGAGGAGAAGATTCATATATTTGATATCTTCTGCATTGTCGAGAGTTACGTAGTTAGATGCGATCTTGTCCTTTTCGCAGGACTCGATCTCATAGCCCGCTGCTACGAGCGCATCGTTTACCGCATAAAGATCATCGGGCTCGGTGTAGATCTCGAAAACGTCACCGTCACTTGAGAAGTCAGAAGCACCTGCTTCAAGAGCAGTTTCCATAAGAGCGTCCTCATCGCTAACATTGTCTTTGAGAATGATGATAACACCCTGCTCTGTAAAGAGATAGCTTACGCATCCTGTCTGACCGAGATTTCCCTTGAATTTGGAGAAATAGGATCGAACGTCGCCTGCAGTTCTGTTTCTGTTATCAGTTGAAGCCTCAACTATTACTGCAATTCCTGCAGGACCGTATCCTTCGTAAACGATTTCTTCGTATGTTGTATTTGTTTCACCAAGTGCTTTCTTGATTGTTCTTTCAATGTTGTCATTAGGAACATTGTTAGATTTAGCCTTGGCAATAAGATCACGAAGTTTTGCGTTTACTGTGGGATCACCACCGCCAGCTTTTACTGCAATAGTGATTTCTTTACCGATCTTTGTGAAGACTTTAGCCTTCTGAGCATCAGTCTTTTCTTTTTTGTGTTTAATATTATTCCATTTGCTATGTCCGGACATATTTAGTACCTCACTTTTATTAACCCATTAATTGTATCATCGTTTAATCTTGTTGTCAATAAATAAATTAGATTTTTTTAGTCTTTTTAAGACAAATAAGCTCAAACGCATTACCCAAAACGAAGTTTGTAGCCTTAGTAAGCTTAATTCTGGTATTGAGAACCGCTTCATCATTTGCGGAAAGGATCTGACAGTTATGATAGAATCTGTTAAATGCCGCAGCAACGTCGAGAATATATCTAGTGATGATGGAAGGTTCATAAGCTTCAATTGCCTCGATTACCTTTTCAGGGAATCTTGCTAACGTTTTTATAAGCTCTCTCTCTTCGTCTGCAGTGAATATGATATCAAGGTCTTCTTTAAAGTCACCTGCTTTTTCGAGCAAAGAGCAAGTTCTTGCGTAAGTATATTGAACGTAAGGACCTGTATTTCCGTCAAACGAAAGCGCGTCCTCAAGAACAAAGTTGATATCTCTTATTCTGTTGCTGGAGAGATAATAGAACACTATAGCTCCAACACCAACGGCTTCGGCAACCTTATCCTTATTTTCAAGGTCGGGGTTCTTCTCTTCCATGATCTCCGCAACCTTTTCTATAGCCTGTGCAAAAAGATCCTTAAGAAGTATTACGTTACCCGTTCTTGTAGCAAGCTTAGCGCCGTTAATGCTTACCGTACCGTAAGGAACGTGAACAAGCTTATCGTACCAATCATATCCCATAAGCTCAACAACCTTGAACCACTGAGCAAAGTGGAGGCTCTGACCAGCGCTTGTTACGTAGATTGCCTTGTCGAAATTATAGGTCTGTTTTCTATAAACTGCAGCTGCTATATCACGAGTGGGATAAAGAGTGGAACCGTCACGCTTAAGAATGAGACAAGGAGGCATATTATATTCCTCAAGATCAACGATAGAAGCACCGTCATCTATCTTAAGAAGGTTCATGTCGCGAAGCTTCTGGACCTGCGCGGGCATTTTATCAGTATAGAAGCTCTCTCCCTTATAACTATCAAATTCAATTCCGAGCTGTCCGTATGTCTTTTTGTATTCCGCAACACTGATTTCAATAAACCATTTCCAAAGAGCAATATTTTCTTCATCATTCAATTCAAGCTTACGGAATTCAGCACGAGCTTCATCATTCAGAGCAGGATCTTCTTCGGCGGCGTGATGGAATTTTACATACAGTTCAACGAGCTTATCTATACCACCCGCATTTATTTCATCTCTGTTTCCCCACTTTTTGTATGCTACTATCATCTTTCCAAACTGAGTGCCCCAGTCGCCAAGATAATTGATACCAACGCAATCGTAACCTACAAACTGATGCAGTTTTTTAAGAGAGTGTCCGATAACGGTGGTTCCAAGGTGACCGATGTGGAACGGCTTTGCCACATTTGGAGAAGAATAGTCAAGAACAACTGTTTTTCCCTTGCCTAAATCGGAGGCTCCATAGCTGTCACCTTTAGTTAAAATGTCTGTATTAAGCACTCTTTCAAGATATGAATCGCTAATGCTTATATTAAGATAGCCATTTACCGGTTCAGCCTTTTTTATGGCTTCATCATTTAGGTTTTCAGCGATGATTTGAGCGATCTGCACAGGTGAACGGCGAAGTGTACGTGAGAGCTTGAAGCAAGGCAAAGCGATATCTCCCATTGTGGTATCCGGAGGATATTCAAGCATATCGATCAGATCGTTTTCTGTTATAGTGGGATTTGCAAAGCCAATATTAATAGCATCAAGTAGTCTTTGGGATAATAATTTTTTAAAGTTCTGCATATTTTGACCTTTCTTTGAGATAAGTTTATGTTAATGTTTATACTAAAGTAATTTTCCCTCTTCAATCATTTCCGTTGCAGCAAGAATTTGATTCTCCGTTACGTTAATACCGCCGAGTATTCTTGCCACCTCATTGATTTTAGAAGCTTCATCGAGAAGATAGGTTGATGTTTGCGTTTTTCCATCCACATCGCATTTGCTTATCAGATAGTGATTATCTGCAAGAGAAGCGATCTGAGCGGAGTGAGTAACGCAGATAACTTGTATATATTTGGAAATCTGCTTTAGTTTAATTCCTACTTTACGAGATGTTTTTCCTGATATTCCGGTATCTATTTCATCGAATATTGCTGTTGTTACACCGCTCTTATTCAGAAGAATACGTTGTATTGCAAGCATTATTCTTGAAAGCTCTCCGCCGGATGCGATTTTAACCATTTGCATAGGCTCTTGTCCTGAATTGGTGGATATGAGGAATTCTATATTGTCAAGTCCTGTCGGAGTGGGTTGATCAGAAGAAGCGATATTTACAATAAATCTCACCTTCGGCATTTCAAGATATTCCAGCTCATTCATTATTTGATTTTGAAGATTTTTTGCAGATGCGATTCTGAGCTTACGCAGCTCTTCGCCCTTGCATATAAGAATATCTTTTACAGAGTTGAGCTTTGATTCAATATTATTGATGATTTCATCGGAATTATCCATTTCATCAAGGGTTATTGCAAGCTTTTCTCTGAATGCGATAATTTCCTCGATTGAGTTACCGTACTTTCTCTTAAGCTTAGCAATAGAATTTAATCTCGAGCCTATTTTGTCAAGCTTTTTATCCGCATTTTCGCCGTTATAATCTCCCAATGAGTTAACACTTTCAGCTATATCCATAAGATCGTATTCAATTTGAATGAGTCTTTCACTGATGTCGGCTGCTTCGGGGATGACGGATGATAACTGAGATATTGACGATGAAGCTTTATTTATCAATGCTCCTGCGCTTCTTTCCGCACCTTTAAGGAGATGGTAAGTAAATTGACTGTGCTTTTGTATTTTTTCAATGTTTTCCAGCCGTTTTTCCTCGGCGATCAAGGCTTCTTCCTCACCGCATTTTGGATTTATCTCATCAATCTCTTTTGCCTGGAACATATAGACGTCGTATAAACGTGCCTTTTCCCGAGCTTGATTTTTGAGAACACTAAGTCGCTCTTGCAGCTCCTTGAATTCGAGATAAGTGGAATGATAGTCATTTCTTAAGGAATCCAAGTCAGCAAAAGAATCAAGAATTTTATAATGCTCTTGCTTTTGTAACAGTCTTTGATTATCATTTTGACCGTGTATGGATATAAGCAAAGATCCAATCTCTTTAGCCATACTTTGAGTAATAGGTTGACCGTTGAGACGCGCTTGGTTTTTCCCTTCAATATTAAAGTTCCTTTGTAAAACCACCTCTCCGTTACTTTCATATCCGAGCGAATCAAGAATTTCCACAACTTGCTTGGGGAGGTTATCAAAGCCGGCTTGGACTACAGCGTTTTGCTCGCCGTATCGGATCTTTCCCTTGATTGGGCGAGTGCCTATCAGAATACCGATGCAATCCATAATTACAGATTTACCTGCTCCGGTTTCGCCGGTAAGCACGGATAAGCCGGAATTAAAATCTATATTTAATTCCTTTATTACCGCAACATTTTTTACATATAACGAAGTTATCATTTAATAACCTCAGTCATCATAAGTTTGATCTTTGCGCCTATTTCCAAGGCTATCTCGGGAGTTGTTGTCACGATAAATATGGTATCATCACCGGCAACACAACCCAAAATATCTGTTGATTTAATGTTGTCTATACCGGTAGCTACAGCCTGTGCCATTCCCGCATGAGTTTTTATAACTATAATATTCATAGCGCAGTTAACAGATGTTATCAAGTGAGTTAAAGATGCATTCAGTTTATTGATATTCTCTGCGCTGAACGAATTTGGAAAGACGTAATAATAGCTGTTTTTACCGTCAGAAATTTTTGTGAGCTTTAATTCCTTTATATCTCTTGACATTGTTGCCTGAGTTGCGGAAAATCCGCTTTCCTTAAGCCTCTTGATAAGCTCATCCTGAGTATCGATTTTATATTTTTCGATCAATTCCTTAATTTTTGCCTGACGTTCTTTTTTCATTTAGATTTATCTCCGTGAATTAATAGTTAGTATTCATTTTTTGGTTAAGTATATCGTAAAAGGAGCAATCTTTGAGACGAACAAGCTGTACTGTGAGTTTAGATTTTGAAACGATTACAACGTCGTCTCTGTACAATTCACAGTTTGCTTTTCCGTCAAGAGTAACAACAAGGTGCTTTTCTCTTACAGATGTATTTTTGATTCTGATTTTTGTCTGATCAGAAAATATCAGCTGTCTTGATATGAATGAATGCGGACAAATAGGTGTTATAAGAGTACACTGAACCTTAGGGTCGGATATCGATCCGCCAGCGCTCATAGCATAGGCTGTTGAACCGGTCGGGGTTGATATGATAAGCCCGTCCGCTCTGTATTTCGTTACAAGATTATCTTCCGCATATAACTCAAGATTAATCAATTTTGAAACCGATCCATTAGTTATAACGGCATCATTCAGAGCGTATGATTTAAACTTTGATGTACCGTCCTTGGAAACTATCTCAATGTCGATCATGCTCCTGCGATCGATTGTAAAGTTGCCTTCTATTATTTTTGAAAGTGAATCCAATTCACTCATTTCAAGCTCTGCCATATATCCAAGATGACCGAGATTTATTCCCAATATCGGCTTATCTCTTTTTGCCATCTTTTTAGCGCAATCGAGAATGGTTCCGTCACCCCCGAGAGCAATCACGAGATCAGCCTCGTCATAAAGCCTTTCTATTGGAAGAAAATATATATTGCCATTGTAATTCTTGTTAGCGAGAACACGATCCTTGCTATATTGCGAAACCAATATCTTGCAGTCATAGCCCAGAAGATAATTAGCTACCTTTAGAGCCGCATTGGCTTTATCAAATATATTAAAATTGGTTACGATTGCTATCTTTTTCATAATTGTTTCCTTTCGTTTCTGCAGAATGCGAGTGCTTACCGGTTACATTATCTGCAGAACAAGTAATTTATTTTGATTGGGATATTTTTTTGATTTTTTCGATTGTTACAAGGTTTTTAGGGCGTTCCTCTTTGATAAAATATGCAAGAAACTCAGTATTGCCACTTCCCCCCTCTATTGGAGAGCGTGTTACGTCAATACAGGATAAGCCATTGATCAAAGCGCTGTCAATCACCTTGGCTATAGCACTTGTGTGATGAGCAGTACCTTTAACAACACCCTTAGAATTTAATGCCGATCTGCCGCATTCAAACTGTGGTTTTATAAGAGTTACAAAGCCCCCGTTGTTTTTTAGAATTGATGAAACATTTGAATGGATAAGTGTTTGAGAAATAAACGACACATCCATGACCGCCAAATCAAACAAGTGCGGAAAATCATCGGGCTTCATAAATTTGGCATTGTATTTTTCAATAGAAATTACTCTGTTGTCGTCAATGAGCTTATTATCAAGTTGACTGTGGCCCGAGTCGACGGCGAAAACGGAATTTGCTCCGTTTTGTAACAAGCAGTCGGTAAACCCTCCTGTTGAAGCGCCAATGTCAATACAATCACAGTTGTAAGGTTTGATATCAAATTCTTGAAGCGCAAAAGCAAGCTTTTCGCCTCCCCGACTGACAAATTTAGGCTGCTCAAGTATTTCTACATTGTGAGGCGTGGATTCGTCTATATCTTGGGAAGGCTTTGTTATTTTAGAACCGTCGATAATCAATTTACCGTTTTCAATTATATTTTTGGCATATTGTCTGCTTTTGACGTATCCAAATGTAAATGTGTATAAGTCTGCTCTCATATCAGTAATTTCTCGTTATTAAATATTCAGCAAGGGATGAAAGTGTTCCGTCATCATACGGAGCAATAGCTTCAATTCCCGATCTTGTAAGCTCTTCTGCTTTTGATTTAGCATCATCAATGCTCAAATGAGCCAGAAAAGAATTCAATTCGGATTTTCCATCCCTGTAGTCAAGAATGTCATCTATTATCTGAAATGCAAGACCAACGTTTTCGGCATATTTAACTGCTGCTTTATAGCGGTCATCGTTTTCAAGAACACCCGAAGCAATACAACCAAGCTTGGCTGATGCGGATATGAGCTTACCTGTTTTCATTGTATAAAGTCGAACCAAGGAATCAAGATCAAGCTCCTTTTTAGCAGCGAATATATCCATTGTCTGACCGCCAAGCATTCCGAGATCGCCGGTAGATCGCGCAAGTACGGAGAAAGCTCTGGCATTGGATTTTGCAGTTAATCTATTGTTGTTATTTACTGTTTCGAAAGCTTTTACCATTAAAGCGTCTCCTGAGAGTAACGCAATAGCTTCTCCAAACACCTTGTGAGTTGATGGCTTTCCGCGTCTCCAATCATCGTTATCCATGCAGGGTAAATCGTCATGAACAAGGGATGAGGCATGTATCATTTCGATTGCACAAGCATAAGGTAGTGCAGAATTTTCATCTCCGTTGAAGGCTCTGCAAAATTGCATCACTAAAAAGCCCCTTATTCTTTTACCACCATTTAGAAGAGCGTATTTCTGCGCTTCAATAATTGCTCTGCAATCGGTATCATTGTATTCGAATATGTCAGATAATGCTTTTTCTAAAATGTCAACATTGTAAAGAAGCTTATCCTTTATGTCTTTATACATTTTCTGAAAAATCCTTTTCGGTCATTTTGCCGTTTTCATCGGCAATTAGTATTTTGATTCTGGATTCTGCATTATCAAGAGCGTTATTACAAAATCTTACAAGCGCAACTCCCTCTTCATAAAGCTTCAGAGCTTCATCGAGTGAAGACGTACCGCTTTCAAGTGATTTAACGATTTCGTTAAGCCTTGCGGTGGCACTTTCGAATGTTAAATTATTAGTATCAAGCATCGTGTTTTTCTCCGTTGTCATGGATTTTTGTTACTGTAGCTTTCAAATTACCGTCTGCGAGATGAACTGTTATTTCATCACCGTTATTAAAATCTTTAATGCTGCTCAATGCTGTACCACAGTTGTTTTGAACTATGGCATAGCCTCTTGAAAGGGTGTTCAGAGGACTTATTGAGTTTAATTTAGCAGCGGAAATTGAAAAACTGAACTTTTTATTGGAAATTATACTTTCTATACTGGAATCAAGCTTATCCGAAAGAATGGTTAAATTCATTCTATATGAATCGAGTATATTGAGCTTTGACGTTAATACTCCGGATGATGCCAGCATTGCAAGCCTTTGCTTGGCCTGTGTGATCTTAGCAAGGGTTGATTTTTCTATTGAAGAAAGGTTAAACTTAATAGAATTTCTTACCGATAGAGCATCCGGTACCGCGAGCTCTGCAGCAGCAGACGGAGTAGGAGCTCTAAGATCTGCTACAAAATCCGCAATAGTAAAATCGCTTTCGTGCCCAACCGCGGAAATGATAGGAATTTCAGAATCGGCGATTGCATAGGCAAGCTCTACACTGTTAAATGCCCACAGATCCTCAAGCGAGCCTCCGCCACGTCCTATAATGATAATATCAACGCTTTTGGTTTCGTTGAAGTATCTGATACCGGATATAATGCTTTTATATGCATTTTCACCTTGGACCAATGATGGATAGAGTGTTAACTTTGCAATAGGATAACGTCTGCTCATAACGTTTATCATATCGTGTATGGCAGCGCCGGTTGGGGAGGTAACTATACCAATGTTGGAAGGAAACTGTGGCAACGACTTCTTTCTGTTGCTATCAAAAAGCCCTTCATTTGCCAATCGTTGTTTGATCTGCTCGTATGCTAAGTAAAGCGCACCGATACCGTCGGGCTGAATGTTCTCTGCATATAACTGGTATTGCCCCGATGGCGCATATACAGAAACGCGCCCGTAAACGATAACTCCCATTCCCTCCTTCAACGCGAATTTGATTTTTTGTGCGCTTGAACGGAACAAAACCGCTTTTAGGACACTTCCCTCATCTTTAAGAGTAAAATATATATGTCCGGATCTGTGAATCGTAAGATTTGATATTTCACCTCTCACAGTGATCATGGACAAGACTTCATCTTGATTTATCAGTGATCGGATATATTCATTTATCTGTGTTACGCTTAGTATCATTCTTGAACTATCCATATCGATAAACCTTTCGTAGTTATTTGTGTTTTCTTCTGGCAAGCAAGGCTACTCCCGCTGCATTATCCGTGGAATATTCGGGAGTTGCAAAATAAGTGTCTTTAAATTTAGAAAGCTCGCCTTGTAGATATTTGTTGCTCATTACTCCTCCGGCATAAAGAATTGGAAGGTCGCCGTGGTTTTCCCTGACATCTTGCGTTATTTTTATAAGTGTTTTAGAAATAAAATTTAAAACGTATGCGGAAACGTAGTGCGAATCCGACGTTTCGTTGTAAAGCTTTTGAGATATATTCTCAAGTCCCGACAAGTTGATCCGACCGTTGCGGACGCAGATCTTGGGCATTGGCAATGAACCTGTGAATTCACTTGCTAAACGCTCCATTTCTTTCCCGCATGGAAACCTCAGTCCCATCATGACACCGGCTCTGTCTATGGCTTGTCCGGCACTGATATCTACAGTCTCAGCAATAAGTTCAACGTTAAATCCTTCGCCATGCGGCTTTACCAAAAGAGCCTCTGTGGTTCCGCCTGAAACGTGGAATGCAATAAAATCTTTGTCAATTAATGTATCTGCTTGTCCGGATGAATATAATGCTGCCATAATGTGTCCCGACTGATGAGAGAAATAATATACGGGTGCATTATGTGTGGCAGAAAGAGTGTCTGCGATGCTTTTGCCAACAAGGAAGCAAGGCATATAGGAGCCCTCAGCATCGCGGGGGGTAACAGATACACCAATGCCAACAATTTCACATCCGTTTATGGCGGAATTAAGCTCGTTTGAAAGCTTTGATATGTTTTTGACGTGAGCAAAAACAGCATCACTCTGACGCAATCCGCGTTCTCCCTCTTTAACGTCAAGTAGCTTTTTAAGGTTTAATACAATGTTGCCGTCAATGTCCGAAACAGCAATTGACGTGGTATAATTACTTGTATCAATACCAACAAAAACGGGTTTTTTAGTCATTTTTGTTTTCTATAGCATTTTTTATAGAGTTTAATACACCATTTGTAAATGCTCTGGACTTGGGTTCGTCAAATTTCTTAACCAACTCAAGAGCTTCGTTGATTGAAACGTTTGAAGGGATATCCTCGCAGTAAAGCATCTCATAAGCGCAAAGACGTATAGCTGAGCGTGATGCATTCGAAAGACGGGAAACCTTCCAACCGTTTGACGCGTTTGTAATAAGAGCATCTATTTCCTCTTCGTGCTCGATTACGCCAAAATAGGTGTTTTTTATGTAGGTTTCTTTTATGGGGTCGATATCTCTATGCTCGGTTGAGCGGTAGAAGATTTCGTCCGGAGCCTCCTCGCGTCTGAATTCCCTCTCAAATAATAATTCAAAAGTTGCTTCTCTTTGTTCTTTTCTTGTCATAATAAGAGTCCTCTTAAATATTTTAATATTAACCAAATTATTATAATACAAAAATGGAAAAAAGTCAATAAAAAAGGTGGATTTTATTCAGAAATCAGTGAATAATTTTTGCTTTTATACATTTTTTGTTGTGCGTTGTCTAATTTTTTAAAAAAATGATAGTTACCTATTGAAAAATTTTGAAAAGTATTATATAATATACACGTACTAATACGAAATCTACGTAAAGGAGTTCAAAAATGGCAAGAAGAGATTGTGAAACCCAGATGTTCCGTGTTCCCAGTGAACGTGAGGATCAAACAAAGATAATCCTTCAGGAAATTTACAATGCTTTAAGCGAAAGAGGTTATAATCCGATTAATCAAATAGTTGGATATATCATTACCGAGGACCCCACTTATATCACAAATCATAATAACGCAAGAGCACTTATCAGAAAGCTTGATAGAGATGAGCTGCTTTCTAAGTTATTAAAGAATTATTTGGACATTTAAGTATGAAATTTATAAATCTGAAAACGAGAACTGAAGAAAACGCTATTTTATTTCCTTCGGTTTTATGTGTTGGAAATTTTGACGGTGTTCACATTGGGCACCGTCAACTTGTTGAAGAAGTACGTAAACAAGTACCTGCTCTTAAAAAGGCTTACCCCAATATTGTCAGTGGCGCATGGTTTTTTGATTCTACTTCATATAAGCACGCGCCTGAGATATACACACTTGATGAAAAGCTTGATGCATTTGAAAGCCTTGGCTTGGATTATGCCGTAATAGCTGATTTTGACGAGATGAAGTACATGTCACCTGAGGAATTTGTTGCGCAAATCCTTAGAAAAGAGTGTCAGTGCGTTTTTGCGGTTTGCGGTGAAAATTTCAGATTTGGCTCCAAAGCTGCAGGAAGTGCGAGCGATCTTGCACGTCTTATGCAAGGAAATGCAGATATCGTTACTCTTCTCACGGATGAAGAAAAAATAGTTTCATCCACCTATATAAGAGAGCTGCTTTCAAACGGAGATATCGAAAATGCGAATCGTTTGCTTGATTCAAGATATTCATTAACCGCTCCTATTGTACACGGAAAGGCGCTTGGCAGAACGTTGGGTCTTCCTACCATAAATCAGTTTTCCGAAGATAAGAAATTAATTCTTAAAAGCGGTATATATTGTACTGTTTGTACAATAGACGGGCAAAAGTTTTATGGTGTTACAAACGTTGGAATAAGACCTACAGTCAACGACTCAGAAAAGAAGAACATTGAGACTCATATTATTGACTATAGCGGTGATTGCTATGGAAAGCTTGTTAAGGTGGAATTTGTATCACGTCTTCGCGACGAGATTAAATTCACTTCCCTCGACGAGCTTAAGTCCCAAATTTTGAGCGATATAAGTAATACAAAGAAATATTTTAAAATTTAGAAGTGAGGTGTGAGCAATGGCAACAAAAATTGTAATTATGACGGTTTTTCTTGCAATTATGCTCTCATCTCTTTCTTTATGCTTTAATGCTTCCGCATTTGAATTATCATCGGATGAAGCCGAGGCTGAATCTTATTATCTATTAAATATTGAAAACGACCTTGTAATGGTCGAGAAAAATATAAACGAATCCATATCGCCATCATCAACCGTTAAAATGATGACAGCATGTATTGCTCTTGAATCCGGTATTGATTCGAATACTGTAATAACCGTTAAAGAAGAAATGCTTAACGGCTTGAGCGGCAGAAATATGAGATTAAAGAAAGGCGATCGTTTAACCTTTGATGATCTTTTGTATGCTACCGTTTGCGGTGGATATAATGATGCTGCCCAAGTTCTTGCCTTCTCGGTATGTGGAAATATTGATGAATTCATTTTAAAAATGAACGATAAAGCCAAAGAACTCGGTATGATCTCTACGGTTTATATGAACGTTACCGGTATTAATGTCCCGGGAATGACAACTACAGTTTCCGATATTGCAATCCTTGCCAAATACCTTGCCAAGAGTGAAAGGTACATTGAAATCGGAAAAAAGAAATCCTATAAAATGAGTTCTCTTGCCACCTGTCAATTCACAACCGTTAGTAACCGATCATCACTTTTGGCAAGCTATAAAGGTTTATCAAGCTTTAATACGGGCGGAGTCGGTGAAACTTGCGCCGTCCTTTATTATGATATTGGGGATTTGAGTTTTATCAGTATAGTTATGAACGCCGTGGCGAATGATCCACTTGATCAAGCTAACTATGCCGAAACATTTTCTAAAAGCTTGATCTCACATGCCAGGTATGACTATTCAGTAAAAACGGTGTTTGATGTTAATTCTAAAGTAGCCACCGTACCTGTTAAGTATTCTGTGTCTTATCAAGAAATAGATCTTTATTTAAAGGAAAATCTTAATCTGTTTTTACCTGAAGATATAGATCCATGGTTGGATCTTACATACAGTGTGTATATTGAGGGAGATGAAATAAGAGCTCCCGTCGAGGCCGGTCAGACTGTTGGAGAGCTTACGGTATCTAAGGACGGAAAAATTTTAGCTATATGTCCGCTAACAGTTGATAAAAGCCTCTCAAAAAATGCTTTTTTGTACATTATGGATGCTATGAAAACATTTGTTATGAGCAGACAGTTTATTATAATTCTTCTCTGCTTTGTTTCATTGATGGTCACGTTTTATATTGCAAAATCAAGAAAGCTAAATAAAATGCATAAGCGCAGAAAAATAAAGCGCAAAAAATAAAGGTCGCACAAGGCGACCTTTATTTTTGGCAGGGGCAGGAGGATTCGAACCCGCGACCCACGGTTTTGGAGACCGGTACTCTACCAGCTGAGCTATACCCCTATATTGTGCCGTCTTTTGACGACTTTGACATTATAGCATATAAAAATAAAAAAATCAAGTGGTTTTTAAAAAAATGTTGAAAAATAATCGATAATGTGTTAAAATTATTTAAACGTATATTTTCGGAGGTGGCTTATGAAGCTTTACGCACCAAAATATTATAAAAAATTCAACTGCATCGCAGATAAGTGCAAACACTCCTGCTGTATCGGGTGGGAAATAGATATAGATTCAGAAACGCTGGGCAAATATAATTCCCTTTCTGCAGAAGCTTCAGAGTCTATTTTAAATAGTATTGATTTTTGTAACTCACCGCATTTTAAATTGCTCGATAATAAAAGATGTCAAAATCTTGATGAAAATGGCTTGTGTACGATAATCAAGTCAATGGGCGAGGACTATTTGTGTGATATATGCCGCGAGCATCCGCGCTTTTACAATTTTACTAACAGAGGCAAAGAGGTTGGTATTGGAATGTCCTGTGAGGAAGCCTGCCGTATTATATTATCCTCGGATGATTATGATGAAATGATTGAGATTGCAGAAGTGCCGGGAGATGAGGATATCAGCGATTTTGATGCAATTACTCGGATTAATATTATCTATAATTTTTTAAAAGACGAGGAATTCGATATCATTGGGAAAATGGCTATTTTATATGATACCTATGATATCGAAGTTGAATTTGAGCATATGCTTGAAACGTTGGAAGAGCTTGAGTATCTTAACCCGGAAAATCGCGCAGCATTTCTTAGTTATGCGGAGTTGGACGACGTTGTGCCAAATGATAATGAGCTTACGCGCGCTTTTGCTTATTTTATTTATCGTTATTGCTCAGAGGCTTGCAATTATGTCGAGTTTTGCGAGTCGCTTTCATTTGCCGCATTTTGTACCAAGCTTATACTGGGGATAACAAGTATTGATGATATATATGAAAAGGCAAGAAGAGTATCGGAAGAAATAGAGTACTCCGAACAAAACATTGAAATAATCAAATCAAGATTATTCTATTATTGATCTTGGTTAGATAGGAGTTAAAGTTGAAAATTACAGATATTATCAGATTAAATAATCGAATACTGTCTTTTGAGGTGTTCCCTCCCAAAACCATCGATTCCTACGATACGGTGTCTAATGCTGTCGCAGAGATATCTCAGATTTCTCCTGCGTATATGAGCGTAACTTATGGCGCAGGCGGAGGAAGGAGTCAATACACTACTAAGATTGCCGAGGAGGTCCTTTCATACGGAATTACTCCTCTTGCTCATCTGACTTGCATATCCTCCTCAAAAAATGAAGTTGAGGAACAGATTTACAAAATGAAGCAAATAGGTGTTGAGAATATACTTGCGCTTCGCGGTGACATTCCTGAAGGACTTGACCGCACCGCTCTTGATTTTCATTATGCATATGAATTAATCAAGGAGATAAAGAAGCACGGAGAATTTTGTGTTGGAGGCGCGTGTTATCCGGAGGCTCATCCGGAAAGCGAAAGCCTGGAAAAAGATATTGAGTACTTAAAGCATAAGGTGGATTGCGGTTGCGATTTTTTTACTACACAGATGTTTTTTGATAATAAAATCTTTTATTCTTTCTGTGAAAGACTTCATAAAGAAGGTGTAAGCGTACCGATAATACCCGGAATTATGCCTATCACAAGCTATTCTCAGCTTAATAAAATGGTTTTATTATCCGGTAACGAGCTGCCCAGGAGCTTTTTAAATATTGTTTCAAAATATGATAATGATCCCATATCTTTTAAGCAAGCCGGGATCGAATTTGCAATTGGGCAAGCAAAAAACATTTATGATCAGGGCTTCAAGGCTGTTCACGTGTATTCTATGAATAAGCCGGATGTTGCAAGAATTATAAAAACAAATTTAAAGGAATATTTGGAATGATAGATAAGAACATAGTTTGCGGCATGGTGGACGCATATTTGCTGCAGATTGATAGTAGGGAGATTTCCGCGCGGCTTGGATACGAAACTGATTTAGATACCGTTAAACCATATTTGAACGCGGTCTTAAATAGCTCGGATTGCAGATTTGCATACATCAAGGTTCCCTTGCAAATATGTGAATCGGAGTGCGATTTTGATTTTGCTAAGCTGAATAGCGTTTCCCTCTCCCGAGTTTTAAGAGATTGCAATTATGCATATATCTTTGCGGTTACATTGGGGATTGATGTTGACAGACTTATATCTAAAAGTTATATTACAAATAAATCGGATGCCATAGTAATAGATGCAATAGCATCGGCAACCGCAGAGGCGTTAGCAGATTACGTTAACACGATGATATGCAAGGATTTAGCCACCACAAAAAGATTTAGCCCCGGATATGCCGATTTCCCATTGGAATTTCAGAAATGCTTGTCTGAAAAGCTGAATCTTCTTAACAGTATTGGTATATCTCTAACAGATAGCCTTATGATGATATCGCGGAAGTCCATAACTGCCGTAATCGGTATAAAGAATACGTGAGGTAATATGATGAGTAAAATTTCTCAGCTCATAAATAAAAAAAGGTTATATTTTGATGGCGGTATGGGTACCGTCCTTCAAAAAAGAGGGCTTAAAAGCGGTGATTTGCCCGAAAATTGGAATTTAAAGCATCCCGAAATTATTGAGTCTATTCATAGAGAATATCTTGATGCAGGTGCGAACATAATCACAACCAATACATTCGGTGTAAACTGCTTAAAGCACGATAATTATGATGAGCTAATAGCTTCTGCCGTAAATTGTGCCAAAAACGCAGTTAAAGATTATGACGATGCCTTTGTAGCTTTTGATATAGGTCCGCTTGGTAAATTCCTTGAGCCTATAGGAGATCTGCCATTTGAAACGGCAGTAGAGGTTTTCGCCAAAAATATACGGGTAGCACAAAGATGCGGAGTTGATCTTGTTATTATCGAAACGTTTACAGATTGCTACGAAACAAAGGCTGCAGTTCTTGCTGCAAAGGAAAATTCAGATCTTCCGATTTTTGTAACCAATGTGTATGACGAGAATGGCAAAATGCTTACAGGTGCCAGCATTGAAGCAATGGTGGCTATGTTAGAAGGTCTTGGGGTGGCTGCCCTTGGAACTAACTGTTCCCTCGGCCCCGATAAGATGATCAATATAATCGAAAGATTTTCCAAATGCTCTTCTCTGCCCATCATAGCTAATCCCAACGCCGGCTTGCCCGTAATGGTGAATGGCAAAACAACTTATACCTTAAATGCGCGCGATTTTGCGTCTTCCGTGCTTAAGCTTGCAGAAAGTGGTGCCAATATATTGGGTGGATGCTGCGGTACCGAGCCGGATTATATTAAAGAGCTGGTGGATGCTACACGTAGCATGCCTATTCGCAATAGTGATGATAAGAACCTTTCTGTTGTTACGTCATATTCAAAAGCTGTAAATATAGGAGAATCTCCAATTCTTATTGGTGAGAGAATCAACCCAACAGGAAAACCAAAATTAAAGGAAGCGCTCAAAAAAGGAGATATTGAATATATTCTTGAGCAAGGATTGACCCAATCCGATGCGGGCGCTCATATTCTTGATGTAAACGTGGGATTGCCCGAAATTGATGAAGCGGAAACAATGGAAAAGATAGTTACTGCTCTTCAAGCAGTGTGTGATCTACCTCTTTCCCTTGATTCTAACGATCCCGCAGTTCTTGAGCGAGCAATGCGTGTTTATAACGGCAAACCGCTTATAAACTCAGTTAACGGCGATGATGAATCAATGGAAAAGATCTTCCCTCTCATAAAGAAATACGGCGGATCAGTAATAGCTTTAACTCTTGATAAACACGGTATTCCCGGGACTGCCGAGGATAGAGTAAAGATTGCGCAGCATATCCTCAAAAAAGCCAATGAGTTTGGAATACCCTCAAAGGAGATAATCTTTGATCCTCTTGCGTTAACTATAGCTACCGGAGCCGAAAATGCCGATATAACTCTTGAGGCAGTCGATATGCTTCATTCAATGAATTTAAAAACAAGTCTTGGCGTTTCAAACATTTCCTTCGGTATGCCTGAGAGAGATAAGATAAATTCAGCATTCTTCTCACTTGCTCTTTCCAAAGGCCTTTCATGCGCCATTATGAACCCGTCTTCTGCTTCTATGATGCAGACATACCGATCTTTTAATGGCGATGCGGGATGTGACTTTCCTATAAAGGAAATTAAGATTAATAGTTTTTCAGTTACAGATACCGATAGTCAAAATAGCGCCACGGATTTAAAGGATGCCATTAGAAAAGGTCTTGTAGATCTAACGATCTCAAAGACGTACGAGCTATTGAAAAATGATGATCCTATGAGTATTGTTAACAATCAGATCATACCTGCCTTGAATGAGGTCGGAGATGGATTTGAAAAGCACGAGATATTTTTACCGCAGCTACTAAGAAGTGCCGAATGCTCTTCAAAGGCATTTGCATTGATCAAAGAGAATATGACGTTAAAGACAAGCAACGGAAATTCAGTCATCATCGCAACGGTTCAAGGTGACATACATGATATTGGAAAAAATATCGTTAAGCTTCTGCTTGAAAGTCACGGATTTACTGTTTACGATCTTGGAAAGGACGTTTCTCCACAAACTGTTCTTGATGCTCTTAAAAAGCATGGGTCAAGGCTTGTTGCTCTTTCGGCATTGATGACTACTACTTTGCCCGCTATGGATAAAACGGTTCAGATGATCAAATCGTTGTATCCTGATGTATATGTTATGGTAGGCGGAGCGGTTCTGACTGAAGAATATGCAAAAACCATAGGAGCGGACGCATACGGCAAGGATGCTATGGCTGCAGTTAGATTTGCGCAGACGGTATATAAATAAAATTATAAAAGCCGATATTATGAAGTGAACCCCGAATAGTTCACAAATAAAAAAAGCACAATAAAACCTCCTATGGTATAATAGTACCGTAGGAGGATTTTGTTATGG
>JAFULR010000026.1 GCA_017483195.1 Clostridia bacterium | reverse complement strand
GCGCCCCCTTTTCTTGCCTGCCTTACGGCAGTCATTTGCTTGCGCAAAATCGAAAAGCAAACGGCTAACAAAAGAAACGCTGTTTTTTTTCGCTAACGCCGCGCGGGCGCCTACTTTTGAAAAAGTAGGCAAAACATCAGCACAAAGCGCGTGCGAACAACGAGCAAATCCGTAGCG
Organism: Clostridia bacterium; assembly: GCA_017483195.1. Lineage (GTDB taxonomy): Bacteria > Bacillota > Clostridia > Oscillospirales > CAG-272 > RGIG4608. The sequence continues at coordinate 18,265 of JAFULR010000026.1, read as the reverse complement.
CAAAGCGCGGTAGAACATACATAAAAATTTCCGAAAGGACATATAAAAATGAAAGAAGTATTACTTTGCAAATACGGCGAGATCGTGCTTAAGGGTGCGAACCGTGCGTATTTTGAGGATATGCTCTGCAAGGAGCTTAGAAAAAGAGCGAAAAAATGCGGCGAATTTGAGATCAGCCGCGCTCAGAGTACCGTTTACGTTGAGCCGCTCGACGAATTTTCCGATATGGACGCGATGCTCGACGAGGCTAAAAAGGTCTTTGGTATAGTATCCATCGCGCGCGCCTACGTCTGCGAAAAATCGCTTGAGGGCATCTCCAAGGTGGCAAGAGAGCATATCGCCCCCGAGATAAGAGGTTACCGCACCTTTAAGGTCGAGGCGAAGAGAAGTGACAAGCGCTTCCCTCTCGATTCTATGGATATTACTCGTGAGATCGGCGGAGTTCTGCTTGAAGCAAATCCGCGTGTCAAGGTTGACGTAAGGAACCCCGAGATCACCGTAAAGGTTGAGATAAGAGAGCGCGCGGCGTACATATACGCGGGCTGGCACAAGGGTGCGGGCGGAATGCCCGTCGGTACGAACGGCAAGGGACTTTTGCTCCTCTCCGGCGGTATCGACTCCCCCGTTGCGGGCTATATGATGGCAAAGCGCGGCGTTAAGATCGAAGCGGTGCATTTTGAATCCTTCCCCTATACATCCGAAAGAGCTCTTCAGAAAGTGCTTGATCTTGCAAGGATCGTTTCCGATTACGCGGGCGACATCTACGTGCACACGATCTCGCTCACCCACATTCAGGAGGAGCTTGTAAAGCACTGCAACGAGGATTATTTCACGCTCCTGCTCCGCAGATATATGATGGCGCTTTCGAACAAGGTCGCAGATAGATATCAGTGCGGCGCGCTCATCACGGGTGAAAGCGTCGGTCAGGTGGCAAGCCAGACCATGCAGGCGATCGGCGTAACGGACGCTGTCGCATCCATTCCCGTTTTCCGTCCCTGTATCGGTATGGATAAGGAGGAGATCGTGCAGATCTCGCGCAAGATCGGTGCGTTTGAGACCTCGATCCTGCCCTATGAGGACTGCTGCACCGTGTTCACTCCCAAGCACCCCAAAACCAAGCCCGAGCTTGAAAAGGTGCTTGCCGAGGAAAACAAGCTCCCCTTCGACGAGCTTGTTGAGGAAGCCTACGCCACAATGAAAACCGTCAGAATAAGTGTTGATGAATAAAAAATCAAAGCAAACAAAAACCGACCGCTTAAAAAAGCGGTCGGTATTTTTATCTGTCTATTAATTTGAGCAATGCTTCTTGCTTTTCCCGGGGAAGGCGGCGGAACGATGCTACAAGCTCTTTTTCATCGGCGCTAAGCACTTCAAGTTTCTCGTCCTCCAAGAAAAACTGCGATAGCGTTATACCGAAGGCGTCACAAATGGCTTCTAAAATTTCAATTTTGGGAATGCTTTTTCTTCTGTCTAATGATTGCAGAGTGGAATAAGGCAAGTTCGCGTACTGAGAAAGAGCATAGGTTGACCAGCCCCTGTCGAAACACATCTTTTCAATTTTTTTATTTACGTCTAACACGAAAATCCTCCCCAAAACTGTTATATTCAACTTAATTATACTATGCAATTTCGTGACAAAAAAGTGTCATTTGCATTGACATTATGTTGCATTTGCGTTATAATTAATACGAAAATGCGATAATTGGGGTGATTTTATGGCAAAAAATCAAAACTTACACGATGCTATGGCTGCGAAGAACGACGAATTTTATACTCGCCGCGAGGACATAGACAACGAGCTAAGACATTACAAACACTATTTTAAAGATAAAATCGTTCTTTGCAATTGTGACGATCCGTACGAAAGTAATTTTTTTAAATATTTTGCTTCAAACTTTAATTATTTAGGATTAAAGAAGCTAATTTGTACCTGCTACGATAGCTCTCCCGTTGCGGGACAGCAGTTAGAGCTGTTTCCCGAACGGAATCCATACAAAATAGAGATAACCGAGGTGTCGGACGAAAACGGCGACGGCGCGGTTGATCTTTCGGATGTTGAATATTTGCTTAAAAACAAGAAAAACGTATTAAAAAGATTAAAAAGCGGAGATTTTCGTTCCGATGAATGCATTGAGATTTTAAAGGAGTGTGACGTGGTAGTGACCAATCCCCCCTTTTCGCTTTTCAGGGAGTTTGTTGCACAAATCACTAATTACAAGAAGGATTTTGTCATCATAGGAAACACTAATGCTTTAACCTATAAAGAGATATTTAAGCTGTTTCAAGCAGATAGAATTCGCACCGGATATACGAATTTTAATGTGGGAATGTATTTTTATGTTCCGGAAGCGGTAGAAAAATATCACAAAATTGAAAACGGACGAAAAATGGTTAGAGTTTCAACTTCTTGTTGGTTTACAAGCTTGCCTGTAAAAAAACATACAGAAGATCTAATTCTATACCAAAAATATTCTCCCGATATATATCAGAAATACGACAATTATGATGCGATTAACATTAATACATATACCGATATACCCTACGATTATGAAGGAGAAATGGGAGTTCCTGTTACTTTCCTTGACAAATATAATCCCGATCAGTTTGAAATCTTAGGTATGGCGGCATCTGCGGGATACAAAAAAGAAATAGTAGGTATAGACTTTTTGGGTCATAAGGATGCGCGCCCGCTTATTAACGGTAAAAACACCTATGCAAGAGTATTTATAAGAAAAAAGAGGTAAAAAATGATAATAAATCTTCACGAAATTTCCGTCCGAGAGGTTGTGGCGGGGTACGTTGACAGCGCAGAACAGGGCGTCGTCGGCTACGGAGGCAGACTCAATATACGACCTGCGTTTCAGCGCGAGTTCGTATATAAGGAAAAGGAGAGAAACGCCGTTATCGAAACGGTAATGAAGGGCTTTCCTCTCAACGTTATGTATTGGGTAAAAAGCGAGGACGGCGAGCGCGAATTTGAGCTTCTTGACGGTCAGCAGAGAACGATAAGCCTTTGTCAATACGTAGCGGGCGATTTTTCAATTGATTCGCGCGCGTTTCACAATCTTACGAAAACCGAGCAGGATAAGATTTTAGATTATAAGCTTATGATATATATCTGCGAGGGTAACGACAAAGAAAAGCTTGATTGGTTTGAGATAATCAACATAGCGGGCGTTCAGTTAAAGAAGCAGGAGCTGAGAAACGCCGTATATACTGGAGCGTGGCTCTCGGACGCGAAGCGATATTTTTCAAAAAACGGTTGTGCGGCTTACCAGATAGGAAACAAATATTTAAACGGCGAGGTAAACCGTCAGGATTATCTTGAAACGGTGCTTTCTTGGATATCGTCGCGTGACGGAGTAAAAATTGAGGATTATATGTCGGCGCACCAGCACGATACTCACGCAACGCCTCTTTGGCAGTACTATCAAACCGTGATAAATTGGGTTCAGACAATTTTTCCAAAATATCGCAGGGAAATGCGCGGACTTGCGTGGGGAATTCTGTATAATAAATACGGAAACGGCGTCTATAATCCTGCGGAGCTTGAAAAAAAGGTGTCCTCGCTTATGATGGATGACGACGTGACCAAAAAGAGCGGTATTTACGAGTATTTGCTCAGTGGAAATGAGAAATATCTCAATATTCGCGCCTTTACGGATAATCAAAAGCGCGAGGCATACGAGAGGCAGAACGGCGTTTGTCCGCACTGCGTTGCTGAAAAGCGTGCTAAAATCGGTTACGCGCTTGATGAAATGGAAGCGGACCATATAACGCCTTGGTGTGAGGGCGGAAGGACCGAGCCCTCGAACTGCCAGATGCTTTGCAAGGAGCATAACAGAAGAAAATCGGATAAATAGAATTATTACCGCATAGTATAAAAAAGCCTTCTCGATTGAGAAGGCTTTTTTTGTTTACTTGATTTTGAAATTATACTTTTGCAGAATAAGTAAAAGTCCCGTTCCAAGCACTGTTGCGGACAAAAATTCGCCGATGCCGACCGTGAGCGCCACGAGGGGAAGTGCCATATCCTTTACGCCGAAGCCGTAAACTATGACGAGCGGAACGATTATCACGTTTGAGAGAAGCGTTGGCATGGTGATGAGCCATTTTCTCTTTCGCAGATAATATCCGCCGAGTGCGCCCAAGAACGTGGCGAGCGTGCCGAAAACAATGTCGAGAATGTTCGCGCTCGCGACAAGATTTGAAATAAGGCAACCGATAGTTAGTCCCGGGATCGCCGCCGGGGTGAACGCCACGAGAACGCAAAGAGCCTCCGAAATTCTGAGCTGGATTGCGCCCGAGGACAGACCAAATGCTGCGCTGATAAGAGTCAGCACAACGTAGAGCGCGGCAATCGTCGCGCTTAGGGTGATATACCTCACCCTTTTTTGAGTGTTTCTTTTCATTTTTTTGTACCGCAGGAAATAAATTCCCTGCTCCTTCCTTAGTTTTTGTTTTAAGTGAGGATGGTTACGAACTCACCGTGGGCTATTATATTACAAAAATCCGCAAATGTCAAGAGGAAAGTTAGTTTGTTACGAACCTACTTTTTTCGAGAAAAACCTACTTTTTTGAGGAAAAAGTAGGCAAAAACCTTTTTATAAGGCTTCGCGCAATAGACATTTTGTTTGTGCTAATCCCACTTGATCCGCGCAAATTGTGTTGCACCGCGCCTCGCGTCACAACAACGCCGCGCGTATAATTCGGCGCGTATGTAAGGTTTAAGTGGCGCGCCCAGCAAAACGCTTGTCGTCTTACGACTCCATTTTGCAAGCAAAAACGCGATTTTGCCTATAGTTTTCATAAAAACGCAGGCACCTCGAAAAACTGTAATTTGCTGCTAACAGAGTAGTCACCTGCCTACAATACGGCTACAATCTGATTAAAAATATATCTCAATCTCGTAGAGGGGCACTGTGTGCACCCGCCGTTACCCTTAACGTAGGGCGGGGGGTTTACTCCCGCCGGGTTGTAGGAAAAGTGACTTTGCTTTGCAACACCTCACGCGCCTTGACCGATCATTTTTTCAAGCTCTGCGAGAGCATCCGAAAGACCGCCGATGCGGTCTATAAGTCCGTTTTTCACGGCTTCTTTAGCATCAAGCACCGTTCCGACGTCCGTTGCGAGCATATCGGGGCGCATCATAAATTCGTTTATTTTTTCAGCACTCGCGCTTGAATTCCGACAGATAAAATCCACTATCCTCTTCTGCATATCCGCAAAATAATTATAGGTCTGCGGCGCGCCCACCACAAGACCCGTCACTCGAACGGGGTGGAGCGTCATCGTCGCGCTTTCTGTGATGAACGACCGCTTTGCCGCCACGGCTATGGGCACTCCTATCGAATGTGAGCCGCCGATGACGAGCGAAACGGTCGGCTTTTTCATCGTGGCGATCATCTCCGCAATCCCAAGCCCCGCCTCAACGTCGCCGCCCATCGTGTTTAAAACGATCAGTATTCCCTTCACCTCCACGCTCTGCTCAAGCGCCACAAGGAGCGGAATCAGATGCTCGTATTTCGTGCTTTTCTGACTCTGCTCGGACGCAAAATGACCCTCGATCTGCCCGATTATCGTTACGGTGTGTATTCCGTTTTCCTTGCTTTCGCTCGTTCCAAACTGCTTTATTTCTTCATTTTCGTTCATTTAGGGCTCCTTTGGAAAATGTTCAAATTTTGATTTATCGGTCACTTTTTTGAGAAAAAAGTAACCAAAAAAGCTTTAATCAGCTTCGCGGCAATACCAATAAAATCTGTACTAACTTTTGTAGGGACCGGCGTCCTCGACGGTCCAATTCAAAAGCAAAGTAACTTTTGTTCAAAAATGTTGGATTTTGTTTGTGTGTAGCCGTGAAATTTGATGTTATTTTATCGTTATGGACCGTCGAGGACGCCGGTCCCTACAAGGTTGCTTCAATTAAATAGGAGTTTGTGCTAATCCCCCCGCTAAATCCCAATTTATCTACTTTTATATTAAAATGCCCAATTTCGAGGAAAATATTTATCAATCGGTAAAAAAATCGCAAAAACGCATTTACATTTTTAAAAAAATGTGCTATACTGACTATGTATGATATAAAATCAACAAAGTACAAAAATCTTTAAAAAAGAGGTAATTAATATGGCAAACAAGGTTTTAGTTGAAACTTCCGCAAGACATCTTCACCTTTCTCAGAGCACCATCGAGACCCTTTTCGGTGCAGGTCATCAGCTCACAAAGAAGAAGGATCTTTCCCAGCCCGGTCAGTACGCGTGCGAGGAAAAGGTTGAGGTGATCGGTCCCAAGGGCTCTCTTAAAATGAGCGTTCTCGGCCCTGCAAGAGGTGCGGATCAGGTTGAGATCTCCCTCACGGACGCGCGCTCCATCGGAGTTTCCGCTCCCGTAAGAGAATCCGGTGACATCGCAGGCAGCGGCGCGTGCATTCTCCGTGGTCCTTGCGGCGAGGTTGAGATCGCTCAGGGCGTTATCGCAGCTAAGCGTCACATCCACCTCACACCCGCAGATGCAGAGGAGTTCGGCGTAACAGACAAGCAGATCGTTAAGGTTAAGCTCGATACACCTCGCGCTCTTATCTTCGACGACGTTGTGGTTCGCGTTTCCCCCAGCTTCGCGGCTGCTATGCACATCGATACCGATGAGTCCAACGCGGCAGGCTGCGCAGGTACCGTTTACGGCGAAATACTTGCTTAATAGATAATAGATAGTTATATAAAAAACGCCTTCTTTTTTGAAAAAAAGAAGCAAAAAACTTTTATGGCGCTTTGCCCAATAGACATTTTGTTTGTGCTAAGCCCACTAAATCCGCGCAAATCGTTCCGCGCGCGGAACATAACGATTTTCTCACACGTTCGAAAATCTGTGATTTGCTGCTGTGTGGGTAGCCATATATAACGCAAAACGGCTACGCACTAACTTGTGTAGGGGGGCACTCCGTGCACCCGCAAAGTGCAACCCTACGGCTACACGTCATCCTGAGCGCAGCGAAGTTTTGCTGAGGGCGCCCTGCAAGTTCTAACGAATTATAGCAATCAATCGAAGCGAGCCGATGCAAAACCTGCACAACGTGCCGGGATCTACGAAGAAGTCTTTGTGACTTTCCAAAGGCAAAGTTACTTTCCCACAAACGCGGGTGCACGGAGTGCCCCCTACGAGTTTGTGCGCCGCGCAAGATCCTTCGGTCGCGTTGCTCCCTCTAGGATGAAGGCACAAGTGCCGCGAATGCAAGCATTCGGCGCGGGTTAATGATCAGCACAAACCAAGCGATTAAAAGTTTTTGCGGAGCTTTTTTCAAAAAGCGACAATCCAAAATCAAACTAACTTCCCCAAATCAAACCAATCAATTATAAACTTATTACATAAGGAGTAAAAACAAAATGAGCAAAGAATTTACATGCGAATACGCGCAGAGCCTTGAGGTTCAGCATATGTGCGTAGTTAAAAAGGGCTGCGATCACGGTCCTGCTCCCATTCCCGAGGAGGGCAAGTGGGTACAGGCAAAGCAGATCAGCGACATTTCCGCATACACACACGGTGTGGGCTGGTGCGCACCCCAGCAGGGAGCTTGCAAGCTTTCCCTTAACGTTAAGAACGGCATTATCGAAGAGGCACTCGTTGAAACGATCGGCTGCTCCGGTATGACACACTCTGCTGCAATGGCTGCAGAGATCCTTCCCGGCAAGACTCTCCTTGAGGCACTCAACACAGACCTTGTTTGTGACGCCATCAACACAGCGATGAGAGAGCTTTTCCTTCAGATCGTTTACGGTAGATCACAGTCCGCGTTCTCCGAGGGCGGCCTTGTAATCGGCGCAGGTATGGAGGACCTTGGTAAGGGTGAGCGTTCAATGGTAGGTACAATGTACGGCACAAAGGCAAAGGGCGTTCGTTACCTTGAAATGACAGAGGGCTACTGCACAAGAATGGCTCTTGACGAAAACAACGAGGTTATCGGTTATGAATTCGTATCTCTCGGCAAGATGACGGACTTCATCAAGAAGGGACTCGAGCCCAACGAAGCATACGAAAAGGCAAAAGGCACATACGGAAGATTCAATGATGCTGTTAAGTACATTGACCCCCGTAAAGAATAATAAGGAGGTACGTAGTAATGGCAAAATTTGAAGGTTACGAAAGACGCGAGGCGAAGATCCTTGCATGTCTTAAGGAATACGGCATCAATTCAATTGATGAATGTAAAGAGATCTGCGATGCTTACGGCATTGACCCCTATAAGATCGTAGAAGAAACACAGCCCATCTGCTTTGAAAACGCAAAGTGGGCATACACAGTAGGCGCTGCTATCGCAATCAAGAAGGGTTGCACAAAGGCATCCGACGCGGCAGCTGCTATCGGTATCGGACTTCAGTCCTTCTGTATCCCCGGCTCCGTTGCTGAAAACCGTAAGGTTGGTCTCGGCCACGGTAATCTCGGCGCAATGCTTCTTTCCGAGGAAACAGAGTGCTTCTGCTTCCTTGCAGGTCACGAAAGCTTCGCGGCTGCTGAGGGCGCGATCAAGATCGCTCTCAACGCAAACAAGGTAAGAGTTAAGCCCCTTCGCGTTATCCTTAACGGTCTTGGTAAGGACGCGGCTTACATCATCTCTCGTATCAACGGCTTTACATACGTTGAAACAAAGTTTGATCCCTACACAGAAGAGGTTCACGTTATTTCCGAAAAGCCCTTCTCCAACGGCCCCAGAGCTGACGTTAAGTGCTACGGCTCCGACTCCGTTCCCGAGGGCGTTGCTATCATGAGACTCGAGAACGTTGGCGTTTCCATCACAGGTAACTCCACTAACCCCACAAGATTCCAGCACCCCGTTGCAGGTACATATAAGAAATGGTGCCAGGAAAACGGCGTTAAGTACTTCTCCGTTGCTTCCGGCGGCGGCACAGGACGTACACTCCACCCCGATAATATGGCAGCAGGTCCCGCTTCCTACGGTATGACGGATACACTTGGCAGAATGCACGGCGACGCTCAGTTCGCAGGCTCTTCCTCCGTTCCCGCACACGTTGAAATGATGGGTCTCATCGGCGCAGGCAACAACCCCATGGTCGGAATGACGGTAGCTGTAGCCGTAGCAATTGAGGAAGCTTCTAAATAAGCAATAATGAATAATAAATAATAAAAAGGTTAACTTCAAATGAGGTTAACCTTTTGTTTTGTGTGTGAGACAAATTTGGATTTATCGGGGAGTCAAAAAGTTAGTTAATGTTTGTACGGACAGTCGCGGACGCCTGTCCCTACAACAGACAGCGGTAATTTTTTACGAAGATAATAGCCATATTAGCAACAAATGGCTATAATTTACTAAAAAATGATTTGCAAACTCGTAGGGACCGGCGTCCCCGACGGTCCAATTCAAAAGCAAGGTAACTTTTGTTCAAAAATGTTGGATTTTGTTTGTGCGTAGCCGTGAAATTTGATGTTATTTCATCGTTATGGACCGTCGAGGACGCCGGTCCCTACAAGTTAGTACAGATTTTATTGGTGTTGCCGCGAAGCCGATTAAAAGCTTTTTGGTTCTTTTTCTTGAAAAAGAACGTATTTCATAGGCAAACTAACCTTATAAATCAAAATCTGAACGCCCCGTTACGTCAAACAAAAAAAGAGGACCTTCTTCAAGCCCTCAACATTTTCAGTATATCACAAAAATATTCACTTGTAAACCCCCAATTTTGTTTTCGTAATAAAGTTCTCCCCATTGTACAAAAACCGCCCGAAAATTTCAAACACAATGCCAATTGTATTTCCCCAAAAACCGTGATATAATTAAATCACAAAGAAAGGATGGTAAAAACCAATGAAAAAGTAATTTTTCCTTTTCTCATTAGGTAATTCACCGTGAAAGATCCGAACGGAGCAAGTGAGAACGATAAAGGTTCGAGTCACTTAAAAAAGAATTGATATAGAGTCGGATCGAATTCCTTTTGACGAAAAGACAGGAACATCGCCCCTTTGACGCATTAGCTCGAACATCAAATGTGGATCATCCACAAGGAATAATGTTTTGTGATAGCGAAGAGATTTTGGTGGATTTGGGGCAGACAACAGAAAGAGAGGATTAGGAAAGATGTTAGATATTAAGGAGCACGAGGAGTGACCTTTGATTGTGAATTTACGACTCACATTCAAAGGTCACTTCTGTTTTTTATCACCGTTTTTTCTTCTTATCCTCGCGCGGATTTGTGTGCGGATTGGGCGTCGCGTGAACGCTTTCGTCAGTCACGAGCGGCTCGTCGGGAATATCCCAATCAAGTCCGTCGAGCGCAGGACCGGGATTTCGCGGAATGTTCAGCTGATTGGCATCGTCAATCCCCGGATTTATGGGCGTCGGCGCAAGAGCCTCGGGAATTTTCACGTCCTGAAACATAAGATCGGGAATTTTTGGGTAGTTCTTTTTAATTTTTTCTTCTCTTTTCATAAGATTCTCCTTGATTTTTGGTTTTTAAAACTATTTTTTGCAAATCGGAAAGAAATATACGTTTTATATATAAATTGGGATTTAGCGGGGGATTAGCACAAACTCATTTTTAATTGAAGTAACCTTGTAGGGACCGGCGTCCCCGACGGTCCAATTCAAAAGCGAGGTAACTTTTGTTCAAAAATGTTGGATTTTTTTTGTGCATAGCCGTGAAATTTGATGTCATTTCATCGTTATGGACCGTCGGGGACGCCGGTCCCTACGAGTTTGTGCGCCGCGCAAGATCCTTCGAAGTTATGCCGAAGGCATCACTTCTCTTGACGGCGCGGACGGGTGCACGGATTGCCCCCACAATTTTGCACGGCTACCCGCCAACCATAAAGATCCGCATTTATCAATTCCCCTTGCGTCGATACATTTAACCTTCCTCTTGACAAGTCCTGCGGCGCGGTGATATAATGTAAAAAACACGAAAACGAGGTAGAATTATGCTCTCATTTGAAAGCGATTACATAATCGGCGCGCACGAGAAGGTGCTTGAAGCCCTTTGCAAAACGAACAACGAGATCCTTTCGGGTTACGGCAACGATGCGCACACTCAAAACGCCAAAAAACTGATCAAAAAAGCCTGCAATTCCCCCGAGAGCGAGGTCTTTTTCCTCACGGGCGGCACTCAGGCAAACGCGGTAGTCATTTCGACTATGCTCAAAAGCTTCGAGGGAGTGATCTCCGCCAAAACCGGACACATCGCGCTCCACGAGGTAGGAGCGATCGAATATACGGGGCATAAGGTCATTGAGCTTGACCCTGATATAGGAAAGCTGAAGGCCAAAACGGTCAGAAATTACCTCGAAGCCTTTTACGGCGACGAAAATAACGCGATGATGGTCGTTCCGAAGATGATATACATCTCCCACCCCACCGAATACGGCACACTCTATTCAAAAGAGGAGCTTACCGCCCTTCGCGATATCTGCGACGAATACGGAATGAAGCTCTTTCTTGACGGCGCGCGCCTCGGCTACGGACTTATGAGCCGCGAGACCGACCTGACACTTCCCGATATTGCGCAGCTTTGCCACGTTTTTTATATCGGCGGAACGAAGATCGGCGCGCTATGCGGTGAGGCGGTGGTCTTTGCCAAGGGAGAGATGCCCGAGCGCTTCCTCTCGCAGACCAAACAGCACGGCGCAATGCTTGCCAAGGGACGTCTAACGGGCGTTCAGTTCGAGGCTCTTTTTACCGATGACCTCTATTTTGAGATAAGCAAAAACGCGATTGATCGCGCCGAGGAGCTGAAAAATCTGTTCGCGTCGCGCGGATACGAATTTTTCCTCGATTCGCCCACAAATCAGCAGTTTATCATCCTCACAAACGAGCAGATGGCAAAAATAAGCGAAAAATGCCGCTTCGGCTTTTGGGAAAGACTTGACGAAAACCGCTGCGTCGTGCGCTTCGCGACCTCGTTCGCAACCACGAAAGCGGACGTTGAAGCTCTCTCGCAGATAATTTAAGATAATTAAAAAAGAACCTCTTTTGAGGTTCTTTTTTGCTGGGATTGGAACCACGGAATAGTTAGTTAGATTATGGATCGTACTTTTTTCGAGAAAAACCTACTTTTTTCGAGAAAAAAGTAGGCAAAAAAGCTTAATGGAGCTTTGCACAATAGACATTTTGTTTGTGCTAAATCCACTTGATCCGCGCAAATTGTGTTGTTTCACAACACATAACGATTTTGCTCATACATTCGCAAAATCTGTAATTTGCTGCTGTGTGGGTAGCCATATATAACGCAAAACGGCTACGCTCTTACCCGTGTAGGGGCGCACTGTGTGCGTCCGCTCCCAAGCCAAACTAACTTTTGTAGGGGGGCACTCCGTGCACCCGCTAAATGCAAAATGCAAAAAACAAACCCCACGGCTATACGTCATCCTGAGCGTAGCGAAGTTTTGTTGAGGGAGCGCAAGCGAGCCGATGCAAAACCCGTGCCTCGCACGGGGATCTACGAAGGACTCTTTGTGACTTTCTATAGGTGAAGTTACTTTTACTCTAAAAAGGGGAACTCCCTCCGGCTCGCAAGCTCGCCACCTCCCTGTCGGAGGGAGGCTGGTTAGCATATGCCCTTTCACAAGTGCGTCGCCCCACCGCAAACCCCCACGGCTATACGTCATCGCGCCGCGCGTAATATTAATCGGTTACCCAAAATAATAGTGGCGCGCCAGCAAAAGCGCTCGTAGTCTCACGACTACGCTTTGTAAACAAAGACGCGCTTATGCCTGAATAATTGCTATGAAGTTTTGCTGAGGAAACCAAGATTTTCGCCCACCGCAATCCCATCGGCTATACGTCATCCTGAGCGAGCGCCAGCGAGACGAAGTTTTGGGAGTGCAGCAAAGCGGAACGGACAAAACCCGTGCCTCGCACGGGGATCTACGAAGGACTCTTTGTGACTTCCCATAGGCAAAGTTACTTTCCCACAAACACGGGTCGTCGAGGTAGCGTAGCGGCACGAGCGCAATGAATAACAGTCCGGGGGACTGTTAGAACGCGAGTGGACCGAGCCCGCAGGCGAGACCGCCGACCCCTACGAGTTTGTGCAGAATCGCGCAAACCAAGCCTTCCCCTGAGGGGAAGGGGTTGAGAAAAAGCCTTCGGAATTTTCAGGGTGGATGAGGGAAGCAAAGTCTGTACAAACAATCGGATTTCTCCTCAAACCCGTAGGGGCGCGCTGTGCGCGTCCGAGCAAACACCCGCCCACCGCGAACGTCCCGTCTGTACGTCATCCTGAGCGTAGCGAAGTTTTGCTGAGGGAGCCCTGCACTTTCTAACGAATTATAGCAATCAACCGAAGCGAGCCGATGCAAAACCCGCACAACGTGCCGGGATCTACGAAGGACTCTTTGTGACTTCCCATAGGCAAAGTTACTTTCCCACAAACACGGGTCGTCGAGGACGCCGACCCCTACGAGTTTGTGCGCCGCGCAAGATCCTTCGAAGTTATGCCGAAGGCATCACTTCTCTTGACGGCGCGGACGGCTGCACGGAGTGCCCCCCCTACGAGGGTTGGCGGTGTTTTATAGCCGCGCGTAGCCTTGGTTTTTTCATTTCAAAGCATCCTTGAGCTTTTCGAGGGCGCTTTTTTCAATGCGGCTGACGTATGAGCGCGAGATACCGAGCTTTTCCGCGATCTCCTTTTGCGTAAAGCTGCGAGTAAGACCCAAAAGTCCGTACCGCATAACGATTATCTGCCGTTCCCTTTCGTCAAGCCTGCATTTTACTATGTTGAGCGCGCGCCGTATCCTTTCCTTTTTGTCAAATTCCTCCCCGGGATCCTCCGTTGTGCTGATGACGTCCATATACGTAAGCGGATTTCCGTCGCGGTCAACGTCTATCGTCTCGCCGAGTGAAACGTCCCCCGCCCTCTTTTTTTGCGCACGGAAATACATTAATATCTCGTTTTGAATACATCTTGCGCCATAGGTGGCAAATCGCGTGCCGCTTTCGGTCTTAAACGTATCCACCGCCTTTACAAGACCTATCGTGCCAATGGATACAAGGTCCTCCGCATCGCGGTGCGCTCCGTAATATTTGCGCACGATGTGTGAAACGAGCCTGAGATTGTGCAATATCAACCTTTCCCTTGCCTTTTCGTCCCCTGCTCTCGCCTTTTCAAAGGCGGCGGCTTCCTCCTCGGGAGATAGCGGCGGCGGAAATTTGTTGGGTGCATCAATTCCGAGTATTGCGTGATAGATATGAAATATAAGGCTTAAAATCAACGTAAGCATTTCGTCCTCCGTGAACGGTTTTTGCCTAATTCTATGCGAAAAATTCAACTTTTTTGCTTGTACGGACGATTTTTGCGCAAAAAACACCTTATTTTTTGAAAAAATGGCACATCTGCCGCCCCCTGCATAGGATGATAAGGATCATTTGCTTTTTTGGAGGGATAAAAATGTTAGCAACGGTATCCTATAACAGAGAACGCGCGGTGGAATATGCGCAAAAATGGGCGCTTTCGCGAAATCCTCTTTTCTTTGACTTTACGGGCGGCGGCGGAAACTGCACGAATTTCGCATCTCAATGCCTGCTCGCGGGCTCTCTTACTATGTATGAGGCTCAGCCCTTTGGGTGGTATTATCGCAGCGTTACCGACCGCGCGCCCGCCTGGACGGGAGTGAAGGAGCTTTATGAATTCATTTGCGGCAGGGAGGATTTTGAGCCGGTGGGCACGCGCAGAGGCCCATTTGCCGAGGAGGTCACGCGTGAGCGCGCGCAGATCGGTGACATAGTTCAGCTTGCCGATCGCCGTGGCAGTTTTTATCACACTCTTGTGGTAACGGGCTTTAACGAAAGCGGTGACATTCTGATCTGCGCGCAATCCAACGATGCACTTAACCGTCCGCTTTCCTCGTATAATTACGCGGCGGCAAGATTTTTGCACGTGCTTGGAGTAAATATTGAGGTGCTTGATGCGGCAGAGAAATACGCAGGGCTGCTTGACGGAAATACTCTTCCCCCACCTGACACCGTATATTTGCCCGAATAGGCGGATTTTTTGAAAAATCTATTGACTTTTTTCGACAACTGTATTAAAATGAACATACCAAATTCTTTAAGAGGTGGACATTATGGAAAATAAGATTACGGAAATGTTTGAGAATCTTCCCCTTTGGGCAAAGATCCTTCTCCTTGTAGTTGCCGGAACTCTCATTTCTCCCATTTACAGAATCCTCAGATATCTTGAAACAAAGAATACAACAACACTCATCGTTGGTATCCTTTGCCTTGTAACAGGTTGCGGTAATGCTATCCTCGCTATCATTGATATCATCACAGAGGTTACTAAGGGAAGAATCACAGTTCTCGCTGACTAATCCAAAAACAAAAAAAACGGCGGTGGTAGAGCTTTTAAACGGCTTGCCACCGCCTTTTTTGACCGATAATGCTCCGTAAGTTACCGAAGGGGCAAAAATCCGCATTTTTATGCCTGCGTATGATATAATGCTTTTTGAAAAACAAAAAGGAGAAGTGTATATGCAGGCAATAAAAACACAGGGACTTACAAAGCAGTATGGGAATATTACTGCGGTGGACGGTCTTGATCTTGAAATAAAGAGTGGCGAGCTGTTCTCCCTCCTTGGCGTGAACGGCGCGGGAAAGACCACTACAATTAAAATGTTGACCTGTCTTGCTCATCCAACGGACGGAGATGCGTTTGTTGGCGGATTCAGTATAAAAAGCGAATCGGAAGGGGTTAAGGGGCTTATTGGGGTATCTCCGCAAGAAACAGCGATAGCTCCCACGCTTACGGTGAAGGAAAACCTTGAGCTTATGTGCGGAATTTACGGCTTTGATCATTATAAAACCGCAAGCAGGATAAGTGCGTTATCAAAGCAATTTGACCTTGACGGTGTTTTGAAAAGAAGAGCCGGAAGGCTGTCCGGAGGCTGGCAGCGCAGATTGAGTATCGCTATGGCGCTTATCGGCGAGCCACGGATACTGTTTCTTGACGAGCCCACGCTCGGTCTTGACGTTTTGGCAAGGCGCGAGCTTTGGGACGTGATACGTTCTCTTAAGGGGAAAATAACCATTGTTCTGACAACTCACTACATGGAGGAGGCTCAGGCTCTTTCGGACAGAGTGGGAATTATGAAGGACGGTAAATTGCTTGCCGTTGGCACTGCCGAGGAGCTTATGAATCTTTCGGGTGAAAATGATTTCGAAGCAGCATTCATTTCAATAGTAAGGGGGACGAAAATATGAGAATGATGACCTTTGCTAAAAGATGTGCCAAGGAAATATTGCGCGACCCTTTAAATCTTTTCTTTGGACTTGGATTTCCACTTGTTTTGCTCTTGCTTCTGAGTGCAATACAGGCAAATATCCCCGTCGAGCTTTTTGAAATAAGCTCGCTCGCTCCGGGAATAGCGGTTTTCGGGCTGTCGTTTATGACCCTCTTTTCTGCAACGCTCGTTGCCAAGGACCGCGAAAGCGCCCTTTCTCAAAGGCTGTACACCACGCCTCTTCGCAGCTCTGATTTTATTCTCGGATACATGCTTCCGCTCATTCCGATAGCCCTTGGGCAGACTGTGATATGCTATGCTGCGGCTCTGTTTCTCGGGCTTGATTTTTCCGTGAATATTCTTTGGGCAATAGTCGGTATAATACCCATAGCGATATTCAATATATCTCTGGGGCTACTCTGTGGAAGCCTTCTCTGTGTAAAGCAGGTCGGGGGAATATGCGGTGCTCTTCTCACCAATATTTCCGCATGGCTCTCGGGGATCTGGTTTGATCTTTCGCTTGTTGGAGGCACTTTTAAAAAAGTGGCATACGCTCTTCCCTTCGTGCATGCGGTGGAGCTTGAAAGAAATATGGTGAGTGGAGATTTGATCGGCGCGACGGAACACGCTCTTCCGGTGCTTATATATGCTTTTGCGGCAAATGTATTGGCGGTTGCGTGCTTTTTAAGACAAATGAAAAAACAATAAGGAATTTTATAAAATGAAATACAAACTCATTATAGATAGGGATGCGCAGGAGGAGATAGTCGCAACGGTCAACGCGCCCTCGTCCTTGACCGAGGAAATAGAAAACCTCATTCTGCGCTACTCCGGGTCGGAATATATTATTGGCTTTCGTGATGACGAAATGCGAAAGCTTGCCTTTTCCGAAATTGAATGTGTTATCACGGAGGACAGAAAGGTGATAGCCATCGATGCTCAATGCAACAAATATATTATAAAGGACAGACTCTATGAGCTTGAGGAATCTCTGCCCTCATATTTTATTCGCATCAATAAGAGTGCGCTTGCAAACGAGCATCGGATATTGCGCTTTGACGCGACCTTCAGCGGAGGAGTGGACGCGGTGTTTGCTTGCGGATACAAGGAATACGTTTCAAGGCGTTGCTTTGCACAGATAAAAAGGAGGTACGGGGTTTAATGAAAGGATTTTTTGTGGATTTTTTGCGTCGCGGCTCCATGTCCTGCGGCATTGGACCGGTGGTTTTAGCGATACTGTACGTAATATTGCACCGAAATGGCGATTTGGATGCTTTAAGCGTCGATCAGGTGTGTGTTGGAATTTTGTCGATAACGGCGCTTGCCTTTGTTGCCGGCGGTATAAATGCCATCTACCGGATAGACCGCCTTCCTCTTATGCCTGCAATATTGATACACGGCTCTGTTTTGTACATTTGTTATCTTGTTACCTATCTGCTTAACGATTGGCTGAAATGGAGTGCGCTTCCGTTAATGGTTTTTACAGTTATTTTCGTGATTGGTTATATCATTATCTGGGGTGTTATCTATCTGATAATTAAGAACAATACGTATAAGATAAATAAAATGCTTGAAAAAAACAGGCAGGCGGAAGGATAAAGTTAGTTCGGTTGTGGGGCGGTAACAAAACCAAACGATTGTTTCGTCCACCTTTTCAAAGGTGGCGCTCCACGCGTAGTGGCGCCCGCCGCGCAGGCGAATCCGCCATTTCTTTTTTGCAAAGCTTTTTTCTTTGTGGCTATACCGCCAAAGAAAAAAGCGGATAAAGGCTCTTGATATTAAAAGTTAGTGTGCTTAATAGCGGACGCACACAGTGCGCCCCTACGAAAGTAAGCGGTGATTTTATCGTAAGATAATAGCCGTTTTATTCACATCACGGCTACAATTTGACAAAATAAATCCCCCACACTCGTGAAGTGAACCCAAAAGTTTAGACAAAAATTAAATATTAAATTGCTTGTGAATGAGCTCGGTACTGAACTGGGCTCATTCCTTTTAGTTTTAGAGAAATTCTTTCGTTGTTGTAGTAATGTATGTATTCTTCCAACTT
>JAFULR010000025.1 GCA_017483195.1 Clostridia bacterium | reverse complement strand
GTAGGCGCCCGCGCGGCGTTAGCGAAAAAAAACAGCGTTTCTTTTGTTAGCCGTTTGCTTTTCGATTTTGCGCAAGCAAATGACTGCCGTAAGGCAGGCAAGAAAAGGGGGCGCCTGCTTGGTCAAAGAAAAAGCGGCTAAATGACTTCGGTATGAAAAGTTAGTGGATTTGGACCTACTTTTTTGAGGAAAAAGTAGGCAAAAACCTTTTTATAAGGCTTCGCGCAATAGACATTTTGTTTGTGTAAAACCGACCAAATCCGCGCAAATTGTGTTGTACCGCGCGACGCCGTAAGGTGTCATCCTCGAACGAAGCGCAAGCGAAGTGAAGGATCTTGCGCGGAGCGCAAACTCGTAGGGGGGGCACTCCGTGCACCCGCCGTAGTCCTTAACGTAGGGCAGGGGGCTTGCTCCCGCCGATTTGCAGGGAAAAGTAACTTTTCCTATGGAAAGTCACAAAGGCTCCTTCGTAGATCCCGGCACGTTGTGCGGGTTTTGCATCGGCTCGCCTCGCCGCGCGTGAAATTTGTGGTAATTATTGATGTCGTTTGCGCGCCGCTCAAACACGCCTTGCGGTTTTACAACCGCATTTTCCGCGAACCCCCAAAGCTCATTTTATTAGCTTCGGGGAACCCCGGCGCGCAAAAACGGCGGTTTGCCATTATAGCAGGGCTCCCTCAGCAAAACTTCGCTGCGCTCAGGATGACGCATAGCCGAGGGGTTTGTTTTTTGCATTTTGCATTTTGCGGGCGAACGGAGTTCGCCCCTACGGGTTTGATAAGAAAGACGATTGTAAGTGCTGGTGGCGATCCCCTCATACGCCGCGCGTAGAATTTAACGGTTATCGAAGGTGTGGTTTGCGCGCCTATCAAAACACTCTTTGTCTTACGACAAAGTTTTGCGAGCAAAAACGTGTTTTGACCTGAATTTAGCTATATGTTCGCCCCCTTGTCTCGCCTGCGGTAGGGGTTCCCCGAAACGAGCGCAGTCGAGTTTTGGGGGTTCGCGTGGGCTCGGTCCACTCGCGTTCTAACAGTCCACTGGACTGTTATTCATTGCGCTCGTGCCGCTTCGCTACCCGCTGGGGAAGGCTTGGTTAGCACGCTTATTGAATGACAAAAATAAAATATTACAGGCAGGGGAGCGGAGCTCCTCTGCCTGTTTGTGTTCAGTATAAATTTGTCCGCGCGGTTTTGCGGAAGTGACCTTATTCGGAAAAATCCTTTGACGCAAGATAATTATTTACGTCATTTTCAATGCTGTCAAGGATCTGCTCCTCGGTCATATCGTGCCAATGATGGAAGCATAGGGTATAGCTTCCCCCTTCGAAGCTCTCCTCGATATCGAGAGAATATGCTAAATGGGACGACGTTGTGTTTATAAGGTAGCTCTTTCCACCCATCGAGATGCGATAATCTCCGTTTTCGTACGAAACCGAAAGATCGTTAAGTGTGGCGGTGCTTGTGATCTCGTTATCCTTTCTCATATTATAGATCTTTGCCGTTCCTGCCACGAAATCCAAGGTTATGTAATAATAAACGTAGGGGTTCTCGGGCATTTCTGCGGTGTCGGATGTCATCACGATGCTCTCAAGCTTGTAAGTGCCGTCATATCTCTTGGCGTCATAAGGAAGCAAGGGCGCATCGCCGAAAAGCTCCTTTAGGGCATCAAGCTCGGTCGATCTTTCAACGCGCGTGAAATCAACGTCTATATAGTAATCTATCTCCGGAGTTTCTCCCCACACTATGGGCTTCCATACCGGCTTCTGTGAATTCAGATTCGTATTGAAATCGAAGGTCGGAGCGTAAACCGCAAGGTGCGCGGGATCGTCTGAGCCTGTGAACTTGATGTTTACGTACGAATACTTGCCCGATTCCTCGGGATCGCTCTCATATCTTACCCTTAGCTCCGAGATATAGGGCGCGGTGTCGTTATCCTTATAGGCATAATAGCCTCCGCCATCTGCGCGGATGATCATATACATCTCAATTCCGCGTTCTTCAAGATAATTGGTCTTGCCGCTATATGTGGTGAGCTTGTAAACGCCCTCCACTCTGTTCATATTGCCGCTTTTTACAACGTAGCAGCTGCTGAGTACGGCAGCGGATAAAATTAATATTGCAAGTAATGCTGCGAGAGCTGTCAGTTGTCGTTTAGAGCTTTTCATAAAAATTTCCTCCTCGTGTCGTAATTGAATTGTAAAGCAGGATTTTGCTTTGTGTGTTTATTTTATCATATTCTTTTTAAAATGTCAATATTTTGTCCGTTTTGCCTTCGGTGGCGCTCTCCTTTGAGAAAATTTACAAAAAGCTCTTGACAAAATAAAAAAATCTGCTATAATGTCATATGATGCGGACGTATGCGTCCGTCTCTCTGTCGCGCAAAAATATGTTCGAATTGCGCGAACTTTAATGTCCATAGGGAGGTGTAAAATATGGAAAAGGTAATCAATACTTATGAAAACCTGTTCATCGTTAGTCTTGCAAACGGCGAGGAAGCTGCTAAAGAGACCGTGAACAAATTCACAACATTGATAGCTAACAACGCTGAGATCGTTGAGGTTGCTGAGTGGGGCAAGCGCCGTCTTGCTTACGCGATCAACGATGAGAGCGAGGGTTACTACACTGTTGTAACTTTCAAAACAGCTTCTGATTTCCCCGCTGAGCTTGACCGTCTCTTCAATATCGATGAAAACGTTATGAGAGCTATGACAATCAAGCTTGACGTTAAGGCAATCGAAAAGAACAACGCAGCTAAGAAGGCTCCCGTTGTTGAAGCAGTTGCAGAAGTAGCTGAAGTTACTGAAGTAGCTGACGCTGAATAATTGTTCAAGGAGGTAAGGTAAGATGTCAAATCTCAACTTAAATAAGGTAGTTCTTTGCGGACGCCTTACAGCAGACCCCGAGCTTAAGCAGACACAGAGCGGAATTGCGGTTGTTTCCTTCTCACTTGCTGTAAATCGCAGATTTACAAGAGGCGCTGACGGGCAGAGCAATTCTCAGGCAGACTTCATCAACTGCGTTGCCTGGAGACAGACCGCTGAATTTATCTCAAGATATTTTCATAAGGGCT
This sequence comes from Clostridia bacterium, assembly GCA_017483195.1. Taxonomy (GTDB): domain Bacteria; phylum Bacillota; class Clostridia; order Oscillospirales; family CAG-272; genus RGIG4608. The sequence continues at coordinate 2,354 of JAFULR010000025.1, read as the reverse complement.
CTTCTCTTTGCGTAACAGGTTCTATTCAGACAAGAACCTGGAATGACAACGCCGGCGCTAAGCGTTACGCTACCGAGGTTGTTGTTGATGAGGCTATGTTCGTGGATTCCAGAGGCGAAAGCGCAGGCTCTGCAAGCTATGTTCCCGACGCTTACGGTTCTCCTTCGTTCACTTCCGAAGCACCAAACTTCGAGGAAGTAAAGACAGACGACGATCTGCCGTTCTAAACTAACGAAAATTTAACAGGAGGAATTCATAAAATGGAAAGAACAGAAAATGCTTCTCGTCCGGTTCGTTTCAACAACCGTAGAAGAAAAAAGGTTTGTATCTTCTGTGAAGATAAAATCGCTTATATCGACTATAAGGATTCTGCAAAGCTCAGAAAGTTCATCAGCGAACGCGGCAAGATTCTTCCCAGAAGAATCAGCGGCACATGCGCTATGCACCAGAGAAAGCTCACAACAGCGATCAAACGCGCTCGTCAGGTAGCTCTTCTCCCCTACATTGCAGACTAATCATAAGTCAAAACAAAAAACGCACCTCAATCGAGGTGCGCTTTTTGTTTTATGTGTTGAGAGCATAAGAGGAGATAATTTTACATATTTCTTTTACGTTAGTTGATCCTGTGAATTCAAATTTGACCTTACCCACTGCCGAAATATATATTTCAAGTTCAGCATCGGCATCAAAAAATCCAGCAGTTTCAAGTGAAAAGGTTGTAATCTTATTATATGGAATGGAAGTAAAATCCTTTTTCTTGCCCGTCACACCCTGAATATTTATCGTAATAACCCTCTTGTTTGTGAATACCACACCATCGCGAAGGCTTTGATAAGAACCAACAATTCTTTCGTCATCAATCATAAAATCGTCGATCATTTTTCCAAATGCACCATTATCCACCTTCCTTAGTCTCGCAAAAAAGCCGCTTCCATCAAAATCTATCATGATATACCTCCAAAGTTTGAATTTGAAAACGAATTGCTTTCTGATTTACATTCTATCAAAGACCGCGGAGTTTGTCAATGATTTTTAAAATGCAAAGTGCAAAATGCAAACCCCACGGCTATATGTCATCCTGGGCGGAGCGAAGTTTTGCTGAGGGAGCCCTGTACTTTTGACCGTATAATTACAATCAGCCGAAGCGAGCCGATGCAAAACCTGTGCCTCGCGCAGGGATCTACGAAGGAGCCTTTGTGACTTTCCATAGGCAAAGTAACTTTTCCCTCAAACACGGGTCGTCGTAGGCGCCGACCCCTACGAGTTTGCGTGAACCACAACAAAGCCTCTCTTGTGTACGGGGTTCCCCGAAACGAGCAACGCGAGTTTTGGGGGTTCGCGTAAGGGGAGGTGGCGAGCCCGCGAGCCGGAGGGATTGTTTCAAAGGTAAAGTAACTTTCCATACAAACCGGCGGGAGTAAACCCCCGCACTACGTTAAGGGCAACGGCACAACTCTCGCCTCCCTCTGTCGAGGGAGGGGGACCACGAAGTGGTGGAGGGAGAGTTTCAAAAGCAAAGTTACTTTTCCCACGAACGCGGGTGCACGGAGTGCCCCCCTACGAGTTTGTGCAGAAGCGCACTAACCCAAGCCTTCCCCTGAGGGTAGCGAAGCGGCACGAGCGCAATGAATAACAGTCCAGTGGACTGTTAGAACGCGAGTGGACCGAGCCCGCAGGCGAGACAAGGGGGACGGAAAAAGCCTTCGGCGTTTTCAGGGGGGGATGAGGGGATCGCCACCAGCACTCGCAAACGGAGTGAGATTTTCACACACCGCAAGACCCAAGGCTACGCACAAAGGGTAATCTTACAGAGCCTCCCTCCGACAGGGAGGTGGCTCGCGCAAGCGAGACGGAGGGAGTTCCCATTCTAAAACAAAAGTTACTTTCCCCACGGATACGGACGCACATAGTGCAACCCTACGAGTTTGTGCAGAAGCGCACTAACTCAAGCCTTCTCCAGTAGGAGAAGGTGGATTGCGAAGCAAGACGGATGAGGTGTTACAATGCACAGTTCCTTTCCCACGAACACGGACGCACACAGTGCGCCCCTACAAAGTTCGCGCGGGTTCATTCGCTTGGGCTCGAGATACTATTTTGCTAACGCAAAATAGAACCAAGTTTTCTTGTCGGCTTGCGCCTCCACTTTGCAAGCAAAGGCGAAAACTTGCCCGCTAACTCGCTTCGCTCGTTCGAGACCTTGCGCCTGTAAGGCACTCTCCATAAAGAAACAGCACCCTTTTGGGTGCTGTTTCTTTATGGAGCGGATTACGGGGCTCGAACCCGCCACCTTCGCCTTGGCAAGGCGACGCTCTACCAAATGAGCTAAATCCGCATTTTGTGGTGCCTCCGGTCGG
>JAFULR010000024.1 GCA_017483195.1 Clostridia bacterium | reverse complement strand
AACCGTGTTTTGACCTGAATTTAGCAATGTGTTTGTCCCTCATCCCCTCAGAGGAAGGCTTGATTGGTGTGCACTCATAATGAGTGCGTAGCCGAGGGGGTTGCGGTGCGGCGACGCACTTGTGAAAGGGCATATGCCAACTAGCCTCCCTCCGACAGGGAGGTGGCGAGCTTGCGAGCCGGAGGGAGTTCCCCTTTTTTAGAGTAAAAGTAACTTTGCCTTTGGAAAGTCACAAAGACTCCTTCGTAGATCCCGGCACGTTGTGCGGGTTTTGTCCGTTCCGCTTTGCTACACTTCCAAAACTTCGTCTCGCTGGCGCTCGCTCAGGATGACGTATAGCCGTGGGGGTTGCGGTGGGCGGATGTTTGCTCGGACGCGCACAGCGCGCCCCTACACTAGTTAGTACGTAGCCGTGATGTTTTCGATGGGCGGATGTTTGGCTCGGGTGCACGGAGTGCCCCCCTACGAGTTTGTGTGAACCGCAACAAAGCCTCCCTTGTGTAAAGGAAGGTGGCGAGCTTGCGAGCCGGAGGGATTGTTACAAAATAAAAGTTACTTTTCCACGGACGCGGACGCGCAAAGCGCGCCCCTACGGGTTTGAGGAGAAAGCCGATTGTAAGTGCCGGCAGCGTTCTCCTCATACGCCGCGCGTGAAATATAACGGTTATCGAGAGTATGGTTTACGCGCCTATCAAAACACTCTTTGTCTTACGACAAAGTTTTGAGAGCAAAACCGTGTTTTGACCTGAATTTAGCTATATGTTCGCCCCCCTTCCCCGCTGGGGAAGGCTATTTGTGTGTTCGCACAAACCCGTAGGGGTCGGCGCCTACGACGACCCGTGTTTGTGGGAAAAGTAATTTTGCCTATGGAAAGTCACAAAGACTCCTTCGTAGATCCCGGCACGTTGTGCAGGTTTTGTCCGTTCCGCTTCGCTGCACTTCCAAAACTTCGTCTCGCTGGCGCTCGCTCAGGATGACGTCTCTGAACGACATTTGCGGTAGTGCGATTATTAGCTCGGGTCGTCGGGGCGCCGACCCCTACACAAGTTAGTGCGTAGCCGTAGGGTTTGTTTTTTGAATTTTGCATTTAGCGGGTGCACGGAGTGCCCCCTACACAGGTAAGAGCGTAGCCGTTTTGTATTTTATATGGCTACCCACACAGCAGCAAATTACAGTTTTTCGAACGCGTGAGAAAAACGTTATGTGTTGTGAAACAACACAATTTGCGCGGATTTAGTTGGTTTAGCACTGACTAAACGGCTATTGTGCGTAGCGCCATAAAAGTTTTTTGGTTCTTTTTTTCAAAAAAGAACGATCCATACACAAACTAACTTTTATACTTCCCTTTCGATACCTCGATTCTGCGGTAGGGGATATCAAAATCCATATCGCTTTCGCAGGAGGTAATGATGACCTGTCTGTCGGCGATCTCGCGGAGGAGATTTTTTCTTCTGATGGAGTCAAGCTCGGAAAAGACGTCGTCGAACAGAAAGACGGGATATTCTCCGCAATCCATTCTGCAGATCTCGCCCTCGGCAAGCTTCATAGCAAGCGCGAGTGAGCGCTGCTGTCCCTGCGAGCTATAGAGCCTTGTATTTTTACCGTTAAGGTTTATTATTATATCGTCCTTGTGGATGCCGTAGAGAGTTGATCCTGCGGCGATCTCGCGCTCATGGAAGTCCGTGAGCAATCGCAAGAAATTCCTTTCGGTTACTTCGGTATCGAAATAAAGCTCGCCTTCCTGCTTTGCAGAGCCTGCGTATATGAGCTCGGGCGTTTCGTCGATCTCACCGCTCTGGCACATACGCCTATAAAATTCCGCGATGATATCACCGCTCTTCTGCACGTACTCTGCGCGCGCCTTAGCGATAATTGCCGCCTCGTGAGCGAGCTGAGCTGACCAGAAATCAACGGTCGAATCAAAGGTGGCTCTGTCCTCCTCGGCGTTCTTTATGAGCTTATTTCTGTTAAGTAATATTTTATTGTATTTTTGCAGAGAGTGAAGGTACATCGGTCTCAGCTGTGAGATAGCTACGTCGAGGTAGTTTCTTCTGAGCGAGGGCCCGTCCTTTATCATTTGCAGATGATCGGGCGAGAAAAGGACTGCGCGGAATTCTCCCACAAGCTCGGAGAGCTTTGTGATCTTAACACCGTTATGCGTTACGGTCTTTTTCTGCCTTGCGTTGTCGGAAAAACGCATTGTGACGTTCTGCTCTCTCCCCTGCGCGATAAAATCAAGGGATATGGCTGCGTATTCCTCGCCAAAGCGGATTATTTCCGCGTCCTTTGAGCCTCTGAAGCTCTTTCCGAGGGAAACGTAATAGATCGCCTCAAGCAGATTGGTCTTACCCTGCGCATTTTCGCCGTGGAGAACGTTTATGCCGCTATCAAAGGTAACGGTCTCGCACTCCGCGTTGCGAAAATTCTGCAGCTCTACTTTTTTACAAAGCATATTTTAAAAATCCGTTAAGGATCAGTCCTTAAGTCTTACGGGAAGGAGCATGAATACCTCCTCAACACCCTCCTTAGGCTCTGCGGGCACGATGTTAAGGGATGAGAGGTGGCTGGAAAGAGAAAGCTTTATTCTCTCTGCGTTACAAGCTCTTACGGAGTTGATAAGATAGCGGTTATTAAAGCCTATTGTAAGGGGCGCGCCGATATCGTTGATCTCGATCTCGTCGTAGGTTGAGCCTGCGCTTGAATTAGCTGTGATCTTAAGAAGATTGCCGTCGAAAATAAGCTTAACGTGGCTTCTGAGCGATCCTGCGATCTTCTCCTCTGTTACGAGAGCCGCGCGCTCAAGAGCGGAGATAAGCTCGTCACGGTCAAGCTCTGCGCTGTATTTATGATTCTTTACAATGATTCTGTCATAGTCAAGGTATTCGCCCTCGATAAGACGGCTGAAGAACGTGATCTCGCCGATCTCAAAAACGATATTCTTTCTTGTCATAAAGATACGAACCGTCTTTTCCTTATTATCGGAGAGGAGCTTAACAAGCTCGTTTACGGTCTTAACGGGCAAAATAAACGCGTTTCTGTATGTGCCGGTATATACCTGCTCGGTTGTGTATTCGATCTTTCTGTCGCATTTTGCAAGCTTAAAGTTATCGCAGGAAACCATTGTGAGCTGATCGTTTACCATTCTTACGAACGTACCGTTGAGGATATTTCTCTGGTCATTTACGCCCATTGCGTACATTGTCTGGCTGAACATCTCCTTAAGGTCGCTCTGCTTTACGAAGAACGCGTCATTACTTGTGAGCTTGGGAATTGCGGGAAAATCGCTGCCTGCAAGCGCGTTCATCTTATGGCTTGACTTTCCGCAGATGATTGTTGCAACGTTTCTACTGTCAACGTCAAGCTCGATCTCGTCCGCGGGCATTACGCGAAGTGTCTGATTGAGCTTTACTGCGTTGATGATATAAGTACCCTCTTCAAGGACCTGAGCGTGCGTGGTCAGTCTCATTCCCTTCTCAAGATCGAAGGTTGTGAGCACGATCTCGTCGGGGAGCTTCGCTTCAATGAGAATTCCCTCGGCAGCGGGTACGGTCACCTTTGTGGATACGCAGCTCATAAGAGGTGCTATCGCAGCTGCAAACTCGTGTCTGTTGAATCTTATCTTCATTTTTTATCTCCATTCTTGCCCCTCGGGGCTTTAATTGTTTTTTTAAAGTTACAAAATTTGGACCTACTTTTTTGAGGAAAAAGTAGGCAAAAACCTTTTTATAAGGCTTCGCGCAATAGACATTTTGTTTGTGTAAAACCGACTAAATCCGCGCAAATTGTGTTGTACCGCGCGACGCCGTAAGGTGTCATCCTCGAACGAAGCGCAAGCGAAGTGAAGGATCTTGCGCGGAGTACAGACTAAATCTGCACAAATTTTCGCCCATTCGCGTGCGAATTGGCGGTTTTGAAGCTCCGATATCATCCTTACACGCGAGCGTGACGGCTGATACCGTACCTTCAAAACTACGAAAAATCAAATCGGGGATTTGATTTTTCTAAAATTTGTTTGTGAGTGCGTACAATCTTCGTAGGGGGGCACTCCGTGCAGCCGCCGCTACCCTCACTCGTAGGGGTCGGCGCCCTCGACGACCCGTTACATAATTAAAGTAACTTTACCTATGGAAAGTCACAAAGACTCCTTCGTAGATCCCTGCGCGCTGAAGCGCTTGGTTTTGTCCGTTTCGCTTTGCTACACTACCAAAACTTCGTCTCGCTGGCGCTCGCTCAGGATGACGCATAGCCGTGGGGTTCGCGCGAAGCTTTTCTCAAAAAGCGACAATTCCAAAGCAAACTAACTTTACGTATTAGGTGAAACCTCTTTGATTATCTCCTTGATCTCATAATCGAGCATTGCGTCGGTAATGAGTCTTCGCTCGATCGTTTCGATGGAGCTGATTATCGTTGAGTGGTCGCGATTGAATATCTTACCGATATTGGGAAGTGACATTTCGGTCACCTCGCGAATGATATATATTGTGATGTGGCGCGCGAGGGCGATCTCCTTTGTTCTCTTTGTGGAGATAAGCTCCTCCTTTTTAACGCCGTATTTCTGGAATATTGACGAGAATATCTTTTCTACCGTCACGCTTGTGGGCTCTGCACCGCCGAGAAGCTCAGAGATACATCCCCTTGCAAGGTCCATATCGATCTGCTCACCCGAGAGGAACACTCTCGCGCCGAGCTTCTTTATCGCACCCTCAATCTGACGGATATTGGATCTGAGATTTTCCGCAAGGAACGTAAGCACGTCCTCGGGAAGCTCAATTCCCACCTGCTCTGCCTTTTTCTTGATTATCGCAATACGAAGCTCAAGATCCGGTGGCTGTATATCCGCTATAAGTCCCCACTCAAAGCGAGTTTTAAGTCTGTCCTCAAGGGTCTTGATCTCCCTTGGCTGACGGTCACTCGTGAGGATTATCTGCTTTCTGCCCTCATAGAGCGCGTTGAACGTATGGAAGAATTCCTCCTGCGTTGACACCTTGCCGCCGATGAACTGAATATCGTCGATAAGAAGCACGTCGCAGTCGCGGTATTTCTCACGGAATTCGGGCATCGCCTGACGGGAAAGGCAGTCGATCATCTGATTGGTGAAATCCTCACCCTTTATGTAGATAACCCTTATGTTGGGGTTCTTTTGTCTTAAATGGTTGGTGATGGCGTAAAGCAAGTGTGTCTTACCTATTCCGCTGGGACCGTAAATAAAGAGGGGGTTATAATTTTTAGCCGGCATATTCGCAACGGCAACGCAAGCCGCGTGCGCAAATTTATTTGACGAGCCGACGATGAAATTATCAAAGGTGTATTCAAAGTTGAAGGGGGGCATTGTTGAGCCGAGATGATGCTCGCCCACCTGCAGCGCCTTTTTCTCCTCTTCTTCCTTTTTCTTGCGCTCCTGCTCGAGCTTCCATGAGGGATCTCCGATGGAAACGCGCTCCATAATGCTTCTGATCGCTTCCTCACGGTTGATGGGAGTGCCTGTGAAGATAACGTTCACCGTTACCTCAAAGCCAAGCTCCTCGGCAAAGCGGCGAGCGATCTCACCCGCGTATTTTTCGGTGATGGTCTTGTGCTTGAGCTCACTTTTGATGCCCATTGTGATAACGCCGTCCTCGTAATCCTCGATGGTAAGATCCTTGAACCACAGTTCTCTGATCTCAGTTGCCATTATGTCTCTGAAGGATTCGTAAACTATGCCCCAGACGAGCTTTATTTCTTCTAAATATGCACTGTTAGACACGATGAATTTTCCTTTCGTGATTTTTATGCTTTTTCTCGCGTGTGCGCACGCACACGCACGCGTTAAATATTCTAAATTAATATAACAATATAATATCGATTTATTATACCACATATATTGGATTTTAACAAAAAGGGACAACAAAATTTACAATTTGTTTACATTTTTGGAGTCAAAAAGTGACGGTTGGGGCAGGGGTGATGTTTGTTTGGCATGTGGCTATTATTTGTTTGGACCGTCCGGGAGGCCGGTCCCTACAAGGTTAGTTCGCCTCGTAGAGCGGACGCTCAATGGGCGCCCCTACGAAAGTAAGCGGTGATTTCATCGCAAAATAATAGCTACACACCAAACAAAACGGCTACCGCTTAACAAAATAAATCCACCACACTCGTAGGGGGGCACTCCGTGCACCCGCTAAATGCAAAATTCAAAAAACAAATCCCACGGCTATACGTCATCCTGAGCGAGGGCAACGCCCGAGACGAAGTTTTGGTAGTGCAGCAAAGCGGAACGGACAAAACCCGCACAACGTGCCGGGATCTACGAAGGAGTCTTTGTGACTTTTCATAGGCGAAGTTACTTTCCCCTACAAATCGGCGGGAGCAAGCCCCCGCCCTACGAGGTTAGTTCATTTCGGGGCGGACCGTCGGGGTAGCGAAGCGGCGCGAGGGTCTTAAAAAACAACACAGTGTGTTGTTTTTCCCCGAGCGTGACCGAACCGCAGTGAGACCGCCGGTCTCTACAAGGTTAGAAACAATCGAAACAGCTACCGTTTACAATAAAAAACCGTCCGACTGAGGATATCTCAATCGGGCGGTT
>JAFULR010000003.1 GCA_017483195.1 Clostridia bacterium | reverse complement strand
TGGCAAATATGCAGATTTGCTGAAATCAAAAGATGGTGTTGGCGTTGGATTTGTAGATGGAAATATCGAAATTTTACACACTAAATAAAAAACGAACCCCGATAGATTTTCAAAAAATCTGTCGGGGTTAATTATTTGTTTACTGTGAATCATTTTTATCCGTAGGAGAGACCTGCGGTCTCCCGCGGGCGAACACAGTTCGCCCCTACCGTGTGTCAGGTAAATGTTTTGTGATTTCTCCGCTAAGAACATCACGCTTTAAGCTCACTTGTTTTTTTATTAATATCCGTTAAAGCCGTGCTTTTTGATATGCTCGGGGTAGTCCTTAAATGCGTAGTTGATGTCGCACGCGCCTTCTACTGCGCCGCCGGAGAAGCCGTAAACTTCGCCCATATACTGCCACATTGAGTATTCCTTGCTGTATTCAAGGATAGTAGCATCGTCGGGGGATTCGAGGGGCCACTGCGCGAACCAGACGTCGTAAAGACGGAGCGTTTTTTCGGTGTGGAATACGTTGTAAAGGAGCTTGTTTCCCGTATAAAGACCGGGGTAGTAGCCAAGCTCGACCATCTCGGTCATAAAGGTGTGAGCAACGCTCATCAGCTGCTCCTCGGAGAAGGTGGAGGGCTTATAATCCTCATAGTCCTCTATATCGTAAAAGATGGGATATTCAAATTTTTTGCCGCTGAGCCAGTTAGCAACGCGCTTTGCGTCCGCCTTAGCCTGATCTGCATTTTCGGCAAGGGTGAAGAAGTACGCACCAACGTCGAGTCCCGCCGCCTTTGCGCCTGCGTAGTATTCCTCAAATTTTGTGTCCTTGGTATCGTCAAAGCCGACGCGAAGGATTACAAAATCCACGCCCGCACGCTTGAGAGCATTGAAATCGACCTCGTAGGACCATTTTGAAAGATCGAGTCCCCAGGCAAGCTCGCCCTTGCCGTTACCCTCTGCACCCGTGAAAATGTCGGAATAGAAAACGTAATCACCGATATGCTCGCTCTTACATTTGGTGCAGGTGTATAGAGTGTAGCCGGTCTTGTCGATGTTGGGACGGACGTAGGTCTTAGTGTATGTATGACCCGTTGCCTTTGTATATGCGCCCTTGTAGGAGTAGCTGCACTCGGTGCAGGAGTAGATCGTGTAGCCCTCCTCGTCGCAGGTGGGAGCTATTACGGTCGCCTTTTTATTGTGTCCTGTGGGCTTTACGTAGTCGGATATGTAATAATAGTCACAATTCGCGCACTCGTGGAGAGTATATCCCTGCGCGTTGCACTCGGGTGCGATGACGCTCTCAATTTCGTCGTGTCCCGTTGGAGCGATGAAGCTGTCCCTGTATTCCTCGTTACAAACTGAGCAGGTGTGGAGGGTGTAGCCCTCGGCTTCGCATGTGGGCGCGACCGTTTCGTTTGTATATTTGTGTCCAAGGGGAGCAATAAAGTCCGCCTCGAAGGAATAGGAGCAGCTCTTGCACTGATAAAGAGTATATCCCTTTTCGTCGCAGGTCGGCGCGTGCTCGAATTTAAAGCAGGAATGGTGGGTGCAATCCTTTGGAATCATAAAATAGATCACCGCGCCAAGCACCGCAAGGCACGCGACGAGCGCAAGGGACAGAAGGATGGTACTTAGATGTTTTTTCATATATTGATTCTCCTTTTTGGGAAGATGGTTTACAATGTTGCCGCACGGCTTCGCACTGTGTTAGCACTCGCTTTGCGCTGATGGCTTCGCACTGTGTTCGCACTCGCTTTGCGCTGATGTTTTGCCTACTTTTTCATCGGATAACGATTTTGTTTTGCAAAACCGCCGCTTTTGTTTACAAAATGCGGTTGTAAGACCGCAAGGCGAGTTTTGATGGCGCGCCACTATTATTTGGGATAATCACCAAATTCCACGCGCGGCGTGCGCCCGTAACGCGCAGGCGAATACTGCATTTCTTTTTGTTAGCTTTTTCTTTGGACCTCTTTTCTCAAAAAAAGCGGCTAAAGAGTCTTGGTATTAAAAGTTAGTGGATTTGGATCTACTTTTTTCGAGAAAAAAGTAGCAAAAAAGCTTTTGATCGCTTGGTTGGTGTGTGACTTATGTACCGCGCGACGCCGTAAGGTGTCATCCTCGAGGGAGCAACGCGACCGAAGGATCTTGCGCGGCGCACAAACTCGTAGGGGTCGGCGCCCTCGACGACCCGTTACATAATTAAAGTAACTTCGCCTTTGGGAAGTCACAAAGACTTCTTCGTAGATCCCCGTGCGAGGCACGGGTTTTGCATCGGCTCGCTTGCGCTCCCTCAGCAAAACTTCGCTACGCTCAGGATGACGCATAGCCGAGGGGTTCGCGGTAGGCGATTGTTGAGAAAGCCGTTTGTAAGTGCTGTCGGCAATCTCCTCATCCACCCTGAAAACGCCGAAGGCTTTTTCTCAACCCCTTCCCCTCAGGGGAAGGCTTGGGTTAGTGTGCTTCTACACAAGTTGGTGAATAGCCGTCAATTTTGCATTTTTATCAAGTCCTTAATGACCTCGCCCGCGAGTATGAAGCCTGCAACGGGTGGGACGAAGGAGCAGGATGCGGGGGACGTTCTGCCCGTATTTCCCTTTGCCTCCGCGTTTTCAACTTGATGAAGAGCTGCGGGAATCTCATTTGAATACACTACCTTGAGGTGCTTGATGCCCTCGCGCTTGCAATTTTGTCTTATGACCTTTGCAAGAGGGCAGACGCTCGTTTTGTGTATATCCGCGACCTCAAATGCCGTGGGGTCGAGCTTATTTCCCGTTCCCATCGAGCAGATTATGGGCGTTCCGCACTCGTTAGCGCGGCGGATCAACTCCATTTTGCCCGAAACGGTATCGATCGCGTCAATAACGTAATCGTAATTTTTAAAATCGAAGAGGTGCGCGGTCTCGGGAAGATAAAAAACGTCAAATTTATTTATCTTAACGTTGGGATTTATGGCTTTTGCGCGCGCTTCTGCAACGTCAACCTTCTTTTTGCCGACGGTCTCGGTGGTTGCGATGATCTGCCTGTTGATATTTGACGTGGCAACGAGGTCGCTGTCAATGATATCTATCTCGCCGACACCCGCGCGCACGAGAGCCTCAAGCGCGTATCCGCCAACTCCTCCGATCCCAAACACCGCAACGCGGGAGCTATTCAGTTTTTTGAGTGCTTCCTTGCCGAAAAGCATTTCGTTTCTTAAGAATTTTTCCATATTATTTATATTCCACCTGAATATTTGAGCTTCTGATCGCCAGATTGTGAACCTCACAATCTGAGGGAACGGTTATTTTTGTCAGGGCTTTGCAGAGAGAAAAGGCATACATTTCAACGTATTTGAGTGTGCTTGGCAGTGTGATGCTTTCGAGATAGGTGCAGTCGTAAAACGTATATTCCTTTATCACTGTAATGCCTTCCGGCACGGTGATGCTCTTTAAAAAGTGGCATCTATAGAATGCAGATCTTCCAATATAAACTACCGTGCTTGGAATATTTATCTCGGTTGCTCTGCACTGATAAAACGCCTTTGAATAGATGTCAATAAGTCCCTCGGGGAGAACGATTTTGTCCGTATCAAGGCTGAACGCACTGTTTCCAATGGCAGTTACCTGCTTGCCGTTGATCGTTTTCGGAACAACGATTTCACGCGGTACGCTTTGATAAGCGAGAAAATCGGGGTCAAGACCGAGTATTCTGTAGCCGTCGTTATCGGGGTCAACATCATAGCAGAAGATATCATAAACGTAAACCTCGCCGCTCTGCGAGCCGCCGTTTCCTGCGGTGGTAGTAGTTGTTGTCGTTGTTGTGGTAGTGGTAGTCGTCGTTGTCGAGGACGGCTTTCCAGTGGTCGTGGTGGTCGTGGAATTGCTTGACGGCGTGGTCTCGGACGGCTCTCCGAAGAATTTGCCCACAAGAAGTGTGCCGAGCAGTATCGCGATAGCCAGAAGCACCACCAGAATTGCTATTAATAATTTGTTGTTGATTTCCATATTAAACCTCCTGAATCGTTCATACATTGTGCTATTATATGAACTAAAAAAGCAAAAATCCGTCAATTATGGCGCGTAAATGGGCGTATATTGTTGACTTTTTTTGACCAATATGCTATAATTGACGCGTATTGGTACATACTTTAGCACAAAGTATGTACTTTTTTGTTGTTAAAATGTACAAATTTGGATTGGTTGGAAAGTTAGTTTACTTTGAAATGTGTTCTTTTTTGAAAAAAAGAACCAAAAAACTTTTATCAGGCTATCGCGGCAAGATTCCGCGCAAATTGTGTCAATAAATTGACACATAACGATTTTGCAAGCAAAATCTGTAATTTGCTTGTGTAATGTGTAGCCTAAAGCACATATAAAACGGCTTCGTGCCGTGTAGCAAATTACAATTTTTCGAGGTTACGAGTAAAATTTTCAGTACCAACTCGTTGGTACAATTTGCGCGGATCAAGTGGATTTAGCACAAACAAAATGTCTATTGGGCAAAGCTCCATTAAGCTTTTTTGCCTACTTTTTTCTCGAAAAAAGTAGGTTTTCCTTAAAAAAGTAGGTTTTTCTCGAAAAAAGTACGGTCTAAGGTCTAACTAATTTAAACCATTCCAAGAAAGATCATCAGCACGGAGATATCAGCGGGGGAGACACCGCTGATGCGGGATGCTTGACCGATAGTGAGGGGGCGAACGGTTGAAAGCTTCTGGACCGCCTCTATTCTGAGTCCCTTGATGGCGTGGTAATCGATGCCCTCGGGGATCCTTTTTCCTTCGAGGCGCGCGCGTCTTTCGACCTCCGCGATTTGTCTCTTGATATATCCCTCATATTTTATGGACACCTCTGCGGTCATTCTCACACCTCTTGGGAGCGCGGGGCGGTTCGCGTCGATCTCCGAAAGGGAATCGTAATCGAGCGTGGGGCGGCGCAAAAGCTCTGCAAGGGAAATTCCCGTCGCAACGGTCGAAAGCCCCATTTTTTCAAGGAATGGATTTGCGATGTGGGGTGAGATATAAGTGTTCTCAAGGCGCGCGATCTCGCCGTCGGTGAGAGCCTTTTTATTTAAAAATTTCTGATATCTTTCTTCGCTTATAAGTCCTGCGCGGTAGCCGATCTCCGTAAGTCTGCGGTCCGCGTTATCCTGACGGAGAAGGAGGCGGTACTCTGAGCGCGAGGTCATCATTCTGTAAGGCTCGTTCGTGCCCTTGGTAACGAGATCGTCGATAAGAGTTCCGATATATCCGTCGCTTCGCTTCAATATTATCTGCTCCTTGCCAAGCAGGGAAAGGGACGCGTTGATGCCCGCGATAAGTCCCTGCGCGGCTGCCTCCTCGTAGCCGGACGTTCCGTTGAACTGTCCCGCACCGTAAAGTCCCGATATATCCTTATATTCAAGTGTCGCGTATAGCTGAGTGGGATCGGAGCAATCGTATTCTATCGCGTAGGCGTATCTCATTATCTGCGCGTTTTCAAAGCCCGGAAGAGTGCGGAGCATCTTGTGCTGAACGGATGCGGGGAGCGATGTGGAAAAGCCCTGGATATACATCTCCTCGGTGTCCTCGCCCATCGGCTCAACGAAGAGCTGATGACGTTCCTTGTCGGCAAAGCGGACTATCTTGTCCTCGATTGAGGGGCAATATCTCGGGCCCGTGCCGTGTATCTGACCGCCGTACATAGCGGAAAGGTGGATGTTTTCCTTGATAAGATTGTGAGTGTTTTCGTTCGTATATACGATATGGCAGGGTATCTGCTGCAAGGAGTCAAAATAATGCTCGTCCGTTTTTGCGCTGTAAGGGGTGATGATATCCTCGCCCGCCTGCTCCTCAAGAACGGAGAGGTCGATACTATCGCGCTTAACCCTTGCGGGAGTTCCCGTTTTAAAGCGCATAAGTCGAATGCCCTCGCGCTCAAGTGCTGCGGAGAGTCCTCCGCTTGCGGCGAGGAGTCCGTCGGGGCCGGACGAATAATTGCGATCTCCGACGAAGATGCGGCTTTCAAGATATGTGCCCGAGCAGATGATGGCGCGCTCGCACTCCCATCTTTCGCCGAGAGCGGTGACAACGGCGCAGAGTTTTCGCTTGCCGTTTTCTTCTTTTACCTCAATATCGCAGATCTCAGCCTGAACAAGACGCAGATTGGGCGTATTTTCAATTAATTGCTTCATTAAGGACTGATATTTTTTGCGATCCGCCTGTATCCTTTTTGAATGGACCGCCGCACCCTTGCCCATATTGAGCGTGCGGCTCTGCAAGGTCACCTTGTCGGCAATCTCGCCCATTACTCCGCCGAGCGCGTCTATCTCAAAAACGAGATGTCCCTTTGCCGTTCCGCCGATGGACGGATTGCAGGGCATATTTCCTATTGAATCGAGGCTCATTGTGAAAAGGACGGTATCAAGTCCGAGCCTTGCCGACGCGACCGCAGCTTCAATTCCCGCGTGTCCTGCGCCTATAACTGCGATCTGTGTTTTAAGAGAGCTCATATTTTCTCCTGAATTAATAGTTAGTAAGGAAAGACCTACTTTTTTCGAGAAAAAAGTAGCAAAAAAGCTTAATAGAGCTACGCTCGGTAGCCGTAAAGTGAGTGCGGATTTAGTCGGTTCAGCACAAACTAAACGGCTATTGGGCAAAGCCTTATAAAAAGGTTTTTGCGCCACTTTTTCCTCAAAAAAGTGGCAATCCGCAGTTAAACTAACTTAAAAATCATTCCTTTGGATTAAGATACGCCGCAATAACCGCCGCGTCGATGGCGGAGACGGATGCACCGGAGCTGCCGTCCTCGATTATTGACGTTACCACTATTTTGGGGTTATTCATCGGTGCGAAGGCGGTGAACCAGCAGTTCTGCGAGCCGCCCACCTGCGCGGTACCGGATTTTCCGCAAACGGTCTCTGTTATTCCGTATCTTCGATACATATTATAGGTAGCCGTGCCCGAATTATCGACCATATTTTTCATACCGGTCTTGATTGTTCCGAGAACGGAGCTTGTAATGTTTACGTTGCTAAGCACCTCGCTCTGCTGCTCGAAGATAATGTTGCCCGAAAAGGCGCGAACCGAGTGAAGCAGATGAGTTGCGTATCTCGTTCCGCCGTTCGCCACGGTGGATATGTAGGACGTTACCTGAAGGGGAGTGTATTGATGTATCGACTGCCCAATGTACGAGGATGCCTCCTCATAAGCCGTCCAGTTGCTTGAATTGTCGGGGCAGGCTATCTGACCGAGCTTTTCGGGAAGCTCAATGCCCGTTGCCTGACCGAGTCCGAGTCCCTCGCAATACTTTTTCATAGTATCGATATCAAGGTGATCGTAGCCCGTGTCTATAAAGAACGCGTTGCACGAGAACGTGAGCGCTTCTATTACGTTAAGATTGCTTGTGTAGTAATTGTTGTGGTTCTCGCACTTTATGTGCATTCCGTGCTTAACGTAGCCGTGTGCGCAATATGCCGTTGAGCTTGTGCTTATAGCACCCTCCTGAAGTCCCGCAAGGGCAACGGCTACCTTGAAGGTGGATCCCGGAGCATATACCGCGCCCGTGGCTCTGTTTAGCAGGGGGAGACTCTCATTGTTCAGCAGGTCGTTATAATTTTCCGAAAAGGTTGTAAGGTCATAGGTTGGATATGATGCTATTGCAAGGATCTCACCCGTGTTGGGATCGACCGCAACACTTGCGCCCTTGTCCTTATTAAAGTCCGCCATATATTGCTTTAAAGCATCCTCGGCGGCAACCTGAGTGTCGATATCGATGGTCAGCCACACGTCCTTGCCCGCGATCGGCTCAACGGTGACCTCCTCCTTGATTATTTCTCCGTTTGCGTTTCTTGTAATGGTGCGAACACCGTCCTTGCCGCGAAGATATTCCTCAAACTGCGCTTCGCAGCCGTCTATTCCGACAGTGTCGTTTATGCCGTAGCCGAGCGCCTTATAATAATCCCACGTTTCCGCGGTAATGGGACCCACTCTGCCAAGAATGTGTGACGCGTATCCCGGGTACATATACGTTCTATGTACACTTATTCTGTCGGAAACACCGGGAATGGACTGCTCTTTAATATAGGAAACGAATTCTATATCCACTCCGCTTGCTATAACGTACGGTGTTACGGAGCTGAACTGCATTCTTATCATATCGTAGCGCACGCGGATCAGCTTATCTATTTCCTCGTCCGTATAAACGGGATCACCGTTTTCGTCGAGCTTATTGTATTTCCAACGCTTTACGAAATATTCCGTAAGCTCTTGCGCGCTCACTCCCTCCATATGTAGCTCTTTTAAAATTTTGTTAAGCGCTCGGTAGGTAGGAGTTCCCTCAGTTGTGGCATCGGGGGAATATGAATAATTCGGATAATTTCCAACGAAAATAAACAGATCATCAACCCTGTACTCGTTGTTATGAGTTTCGGAGAGCGCGTTTATGACCGCAAGAATGCTTCTGTTGAACTCAACGAAATCGTCGGGCATATGATTGTAGTCAAAAACTATATCATAGGCATAGGACGTGGTTACGAGCACGTTTCCGTTTCTGTCACAGATATTACCGCGAAGAGCCTGAATGACCTGAGTTTCCTTTGTAAAATTACTTTCCGCGCGCAGCTGCTCTGTTTTTTCAAGATCAAACTGAAGAGCGGCAAGCCTTGCAACGAAGATCAACAGTATGAGCGCAAAAAAGGAGATAAAAACGGTATGGATATGCTTCATAATTTATTACATTATCTCCTTTCTTGAAAAATTTCGGATCATTTTATACCGTAAAGGTGTTTACGGCGATCATTATGACGCAGTATGCGATAAGAAGTATTGTTCCGATATTGAAGAACATTATTTCCGCGCCCGTTCCCTTGGCGAAACGCACCTTTCCCTTGTTGATGCGGATGTTTCTTAGATTTTTAGTGAAATGATATACTCCCACGCCCACCATAGCGAGCATTATAAATTCATAAGCCATCAGAAGGACGAGGGGAAGCATATTTGCGTTTATATATTCTTCCGTTACCTTGCCCTCTGCCATGAGCTGTAAAAACTCCTCATAGTTGAACATTGTAAGGATATAAGCGGGGAACACTCCGCAGAAAAGATTTACAAATATGTGGAGCAGAGTTGAATAAATGATCTTTCCGCTTCTGATGTAAATATATGAAAATGCAACGCCGAGAAGGAATGCGTAAAAGAACTGATAGAGATTTCCGTGGATAAGACCGAACATGAGTGAGGGGAAGAATATAGCCACCGCTTCGCCATAGGGCGTGAGGCGGTCAATAAAGAGCTTTCTGAACATAAGCTCCTCAACTATGGGGCCAATTATTCCAACGATCGCGATCGCAAGAATCGGGTTCGTTTGCTCAAGAATGGTTTCAATGGAATTTACGGGTACAAAGCCCAAAAGCTCCTCCATATATATCATTATCATGGAGGAAACGTAGTTCCCGATGTACATAAGGAACATTCCAACCATCGCGAGCTTTAAAAAACGCTTTAAGGGAAACTCAGATCCCTCGGGCTTGTGCGCGGGCACCTTTTTGATCACAAGGTACAGGATCGGGAATGCTATAAGATACTGTATAGCGGAGCTGAGTATTAAGGTGTAATTTGTGTTGCTCAAAATCTCGGGAGCAACCTTTTGAAGCAAAGAGATAAGCCCAAAGCTGAGTATTTCCACGGTGATAAGATAGACCACGAACGCAAGGCAAAGGCGTGAAAAAACACCCTTGTGCTTTTTTATTTCCGTTTCGGTCATTGTTATTTCCTGCGGTTCAAAATCAAAGTCAAAATTATTGTTCATTTAAGAGAGCGTTCCTTTCGTAGGGTGGAATTTTTGTTTTTGTCTAAAGCCCTTGAAATCGGGGCAAAAATAATATACGGTATTGACGTGAATATCATTGACGAGATAAATTCGGGAATGACGGTGCTTGTAAGGGATGCGAATAAGCCGGGACCGCCGCCCATAAATATGAGCGCGAGATTGAATGCCGCCTTTACTCCGTACCCGAGAAGGCAAAGCGCAAGATAGGGCAGATACCCTTTTCCGAAAAGCACTCGCGCTATGGCGGGAAAGATATACGCGCATAAAAAAGAGAAGATAAGATAAAGGGGCAGTGAGGCTGTTCCGAGGGATACGTAGATAACCCCTGCGATTATTCCGCACACGGCGCTCACTCTTTCGTTATCGAGCATAGCGATAACAAGGATCGCGCCAAGCAGCAGGTCCGGCGTTGCGCCGAGAACGTTTATTTTTGAAAAAAACGTTACCTGCATAATACCGAGAAAAAAGAGGGGGATGCTGTAGATGGCACTTTTATATGCGATTATTTTTGCACTTACGTTCACCCTTGCCATTATCTCACTCCTTTTTTTAAACGATTATATACCACTCTATATTATACTATACAAAGCTGAAAAAATCAATAAAATTTTGGTATTAAAAAAAGAAAAAACCGAGCTTAACACCCGGTTTTTGCTGTTATAGATATTATTGGAGCTTTTGCAGTCCCAAAAGGCATGTTTTACATACTTTTTTGTCTTGAAAATCAACAAGCTCTTCGTCGGTATCGCAAAATACGCACGAATCGACAGGCTTTTTTAAAATTATCTGGTCACCGTGAACGAAGATCTCGAGGGTGTCCTTGGTCTTGATGCCGAACGAATCGCGTATCTCCATTGGGATAACGATTCTGCCAAGCGCATCTACGGGTCTTGTGATGCCGGTAGTTTTCATAAGGGTTTGCTCACTTTCTTAAGAATTTGCAGCT
This sequence comes from Clostridia bacterium, assembly GCA_017483195.1. Lineage (GTDB taxonomy): Bacteria > Bacillota > Clostridia > Oscillospirales > CAG-272 > RGIG4608. The sequence continues at coordinate 5,699 of JAFULR010000003.1, read as the reverse complement.
TATCTCTGCGCCTTTATTATACAATAAAACCCGTGATCTTGTCAATTACTTTTTTGTCGCAAAACTGCATTTTTTACCATTTTTTGCATATTTGAGATGTCTGATCGACAAAAGGTGACCTTTTTGGGCTATTGACTTTTTTTGCGCTATGCGGTATAATGATGTAGATAAATTGCTCGTAACAAAAAGCGAGTGCATCCTTATCGCCGCGGTGGGGTCGTTTTAGTCCGTGGGAGGGAGGCGCAAAAGCTCGCTTACATATTAAAAAACCACGCCTGTCGCGTGGGTGTTTTGCGCGCGCTTTTTTGCGTGGAAAACGGTAAATATAAACTTTTACTTTACGAAAGGAAGTGAATATATAAAATGAAACAAGAAAAAAAGGAAAAGAACACCGAAAAGGTGAAGGCGCCCGTTCATCAGAGAAAAAACAAGGCAAAGAAGCAGGCAACGGGTGAAAAGAGCCGCGAAAGGCTAAAAAAACTTCAGGATGAGATAGCTGCTTCAGTTGAAAAGGCGACTGCGGTTAAGCCCGAAAAGGCAAAAAAAGAGAAGAAAAAAGAGAATAAAAAATACGCAAAAGATTCGAAAAATTCAAAAAAGTTCGAAAATTTGGCACGGTTTGGCACGGTTTCGAATATTGCGCGTGACGATAATGCCAAGGTAAGGGTAATTCCTCTTGGCGGTCTTAACGAGATCGGAAAAAACATCACCGTCATAGAGTGCGGCGACGATATCATAGTTATCGACTGCGGCTTTGCGTTCCCCGACGAGGAGATGCTCGGCGTTGATCTCGTGCTTCCCGATTTCACATACCTTCGTGAAAACGCGGAAAAGGTGAGGGCGATAGTTCTTACTCACGGACACGAGGATCACATTGGCGGAATACCCTATCTTCTTCGCGAGATAAACGCGCCCGTTTACGGCACGCTTCTCACTCTCGGAATAATCAAGAACAAGCTCCTTGAACACAAATTGCCCTTCGATGCTCAGCTAAAGGTTGTGAACGCAGGTGACGTTATAAAGCTCGGCTCAAGCTTTGCCGTGGAATTTATACACGTCAATCACTCGATCGCAGACGCGTGCGCGCTCTGCATCGACACGCCTGCAGGCAAGATCTTCCATACGGGGGATTTCAAGCTCGACCTTACGCCCATAGACGGCGAGGTGATGGATATCACGCGCCTTGGTGAGCTTGGCAAGGAGGGAATAGAGCTTTTACTTTGCGAATCAACCAACGCGGAGCGTCCCGGATACACTCCGAGCGAGCGCAAGGTTGGAAAGTCACTTGAATACATTTTCTCCACTCAAAAGGATAAGAGAATCGTTATTGCCACCTTTTCATCCAATGTCCATCGCGTTCAGCAGATAATCGACACGAGCGCACGTCACGGCAGAAAGGTCGCTATCACGGGACGAAGCATGCTTAATATCGTTGGCGCGGCTACCGAGCTTGGATATATGAATTTTCCCGAAGGATTGCTTATCGATATTTCCGAGATCAAGAGATACAGACCCGATCAGATAACCATCGTTACCACGGGCTCTCAGGGCGAGCCGATGAGCGCGCTCTACCGCATGGCGTTTTCCGATCACCGTGATGTAACGCTTGGCAGAAATGACGTGGTCATTCTTTCGTCAAGTCCCATTCCGGGCAACGAAAAGCTCGTCGGCAGGATAATAAACGAGCTTTCAAAGAACGGCGTTACGGTGCTTCACGATGCTCTTGTTAACGTGCACGTTTCGGGACACGCGTGCCAGGAGGAGCTTAAGCTGATGCAGGCGCTCCTCAAGCCAAGATATTTTATGCCCGTTCACGGCGAATACCGCCACCTTAACGCGAACCGTCAGCTTGCGCTTGAAATGGGCATGGACGAGAGGGATATATTCATATCCGACATCGGCAAGGTTCTTGAGCTTAGCTCCAAGGGGGCGAGATTTACAGAGACCGTTGCATCCGGCAAGGTATTGGTGAACGGAAACAGCATAGGAGAGGTTGGAAACATCGTTCTTCGCGACCGCCGTCACCTTTCCCAGGACGGACTTATCGTTGTTGTGGCAACGGTTGATATTTACTCAAAGCTGCTTATTTCCGGGCCCGATATCGTTTCCCGTGGCTTTGTTTACGTTCGCGAGGCGGAGAGTCTTATGGACGATATCAAGGAGGTTGCGCAGAGCTCAATAGATAACTACCTCGAACACGTGAGGGTGGTTGACAGAGTGGCGCTGAAGACCAAATTGAAGGACGATCTTTCCAAATATATCTATGCGAAAACAAAGCGCAGACCGATGATTCTTCCCATAATTATGAACGCATGATTAAAAATGTAAAAGAATGTTACAATTCACACTTTGTTCATAAATAATTCACAATGTAATAACAATATAAAGCTATAATAACCCTATTAATGCCTAAAAAGGAGAGAAACAAAAATGGCACAGGTTAAACCCATAAATAAAAAGAAAATGAGTGGTCCCAAGCTTGCTGCGCTTATCGTTACAATCGCGATTTTGCTCGGTCTTGTTGTATCACTCATAGCAGGAAGCGGCATTCTCGTTCGCGCACAGGACGGAGCTTCCTCTGAAAACTTCGACGTAAACGCATCCATGATGTCTTATTTCGTAAACGCTACATACCAGAACTGGTATCAGCAGAATTACTACTATATCTATCTTGGATATATTAACTTCAACGCAAACAAGCCCCTTAATGAGCAGTACACTGACGCTTCTAAGACTCAGACCTACTATGATTATTTCATAGAGGCATCCAAGACAACAGTTTCCACTTACCTCAAGTATTGTGAGGCTGCTTTGGCTGACAAGACAGAGGGCTTTGATTACTCCAAGCTTGAAAAGGACGCAGAGCAGTATGCTAAGGATTCTCTTAAGTCTCTTAAGGAAACCGCAAAGGCAAACAAGATGGACGTTGATACCTACATCCGTCAGTACTTTGGCGAGTATGTAAACCAGAGCGATCTTAAGAAGGCTCTTGTTATCGAAAAGATCGCTTCCGATTATTATACTGTTGTTTATGACAGATTCTTTGAGTCTATGAAGGAAGAAGACAAGGTTACATTCTTTGAAGAGAACCTTTCTTCATTCGTAAGTGCAGAGTATCTTGCATACACTCTCAGCAGCCTTAAGACTGTAACATATCCCGTAGCTGAGGATTACGTTGGCGGCGCAGAGAGCAAGGCTTACAAGGCAGCTATCGCAGGTAAGACTCCTGCTCAGATCCAGGCTGCTAAGATCGATCCCGCTGATTACGAGGGCGGCGCAGAGAGCGCAGCTTACAAGAAGGCTCTTAAGACAGCTGAGGAAAACCTTGCTGCTAACAAGCAGTCCATGGAAACAGACAAGGCTCTTATCGAAAAGCTCGCTGCTGCTACAACAGCTGAGGAATTCAAGCGCATTCTTCTTGACGCTAAGTATGAGGAGAACTTCAAGAGCGCATACGATACAGCTATAAAGAACTTTACAGATGATCAGAAGGAAACTGCCAAGGCTGCTCTTGAAGCATTCAAGGCTGATATGAAGCAGAAGATCATCGACGCGGTTATCGCCGGTGACAAGGACGTTTACACTGAGGAAGAGTTGACTGCCGCTAAGGACAAGACAGGCTGGGACAAGGCTGTTATGACCATTCCCGCAGCAGTTATCACAAAGCTTAACACTGTAATTACAAACGCAACAAAGACATCCTCTTACACACTCGGCTCCGTTCTCGGACAGAAGCTCTTCGGTGGTGTAAAGGGTCAGTTTGACATCGATTACAAGGATCACGAGGACGAGAACGGCACAAATGCCGCTAAGGACGAGCATTGGATGGCAAACGGTCTTGAAATGAACATCGAAAATATCAAGATCTCTGAAGTGATCATAAAGGCAAGCATCGCTGAAAAGCAGGCTGAGATCGACAAGGAGACTGATGCTGATAAGAAGAAGGCTCTTGAGGACGCAAAGAAGACTCTTGAGGATTCTCTTAAGGAGCTTGCTAAGGACCTTGAGGAAGCTGAAAAGAAGCTTGCCGAGGTTGAAAAGACAGGCTACTATTCTTACTCCGCTTACTTTGTAGTTGAGGCTGCTCACAGAGATGAGACCGTTCTTCGTGACGTTGGACACATTCTCTTCAAGGTTGAGGAGAATCACAGCGATTCTCACACTCACGAGGAAGTGTACTACAAGACCTTTGAAGAGGCTGAGACCGCTGCAAAGGCTCTCCTTGAGCAGATCAAGGGAACTGCTGTTAACGGCGCGGTAGAGAAGGAAGTATTTGAGTCCTTCGGCGGCGACACACACGACTCCAACGTATTCTATGAGGACGTTAACAAGGGCGATATGGTCAAGGAATTCGAGGATTGGCTCTTTGCGGCAACCACCAAGGGTGAGGTTGGCGTTGTTAAGACCGAATACGGCTGGCACGTTATGTGGTACGGCGGTGAGACTGAGGCTGCTTGGCACAAGGCAGCTCACGAGGGCGCTACAAGCGAGGACCTCAGCGATTGGTTTGAGGATCTTGACTACGAGGTTACATTCAACAACGATATCTTTGCAACTATTTTCGGTTAATAAATAATTACAAATGGCACGGCTCTGCCGTGCCATTTTGGTAAATTCAAGGAGTATTTTATGGTACTTGATAAGAAGCAGACTACCGTTGCATACAGATGCAACAAATGCGGCGCGGGTGTGATGGGAATGATTGATATTTTCACACTCTCCGCACCTATGATAAAATTAAAATGTGACTGCGGCGGCAGTGAGATGACCGTTATCAAGCAGGAGGACGGCAAGATCCGTCTTAGCGTGCCGTGCATCTTTTGTCCAAAGCCCCACAGCTTTCTTGTAAATCCCAACGTATTTTTCGGCAAGGAGGACTTTTTCCTTCAATGCCCCTATTCCGATATGGATATCTCCTTCCTCGGTGATACCGATCACGTTAAGGCTAATCTTGCGCGCGGTGAGTACGAGCTGATTAAGCTGATGGAAGAGAGCGGAATTTCCGATCTTTCGGTTTTTCAGGAGGCTAACAGGGAGGATGAGGACGAGGCGCTTGATTCCGAGCTTACGCAGAGTGTTCTTTTTGTTCTCTCAGAGCTTGAGGCGGAGGGGAAGATCCTTTGCCGTTGCGAGCGCTCGGAGGAGATCGATGCAGAAAAGTACGGTTATGAGATCAAAAGCGGCGGCGTACTTGTGAAATGCCGTGATTGCGGGGCACAGAGATTTATTCCGACCGACAATTCACTTATTGCTCATGCATTTTTGGATGCGGATGAGCTTTATTTGGAATGAGATTGGTTTAGTCTTGCCGGTGGGCGCAGAGAATTATTCGAGTTCTATCACACATTTTCGTTTCGTTCATAAAATATTAATAAAGCAGGCGGAAGTGCTTTGCTTTATTATACTGATTGCCGTGCGAACGGCGGAATGGAGCTTTTATGAACAACTGTCTTTGCAACCTTTTTGAAAACGACTATATCTGGCTTCTTATTATTGCGCTGCTTGTTATCACCTGCTGCTGCAACAGATAAATAAGCCAAATAAAAGAGCAGGGGATTTTGAAGTGAACCCCGAATAGTTCACAAATAAAAAAAGCACAACAAAAGCAGGAAGGGATTATCTCTTCCTGTTTTTGAGTCTTGAAGTATTGTAAAAAGTTAACCAATCTTCAACAAGTAGTAGAAATTCATCAAAAGATG
>JAFULR010000002.1 GCA_017483195.1 Clostridia bacterium | reverse complement strand
TACGGCAGACTTGTAAAGATCTACGATGCAGCAAATATGGGTTACTGGACAGACAACACAGCAGCAAAGACACCCCATTACACAAAGGATAACTACGCAACAGTAGCATGGTCCGAGCTTCAGGATGGTGAGCTTCTTCTCATCTTCCCCAATGACGGCGGATCCAATCCTACTCGTGGATGGGCTCTCAAGCACCGCGAGATCCACAATCAGTGGGCAGACCAGGAAGGTTCTATCGGTAAGGTAGTTTCTATCACGGGCTTTACATTTGCAACAGCTGAATAATTTAGCAAAGTAAATTAAATTTACAAACAAAAGCCCCGCCGCTTACGGCGGCGGGGCACTACAAAAGGAGTTTATAATGAAAAAAATATTAACTTCTATATCAATTGTGATGGTCGCTCTTATGATATTGACCGTTACAGCATCCGCTTTTACATCAAGCGTGCTCGATTCTCCCAATTATATTTTGGAAAACGGCTTCAAGTACGTTGAAAAAACCACTACAGAAAACGGAAAAACACAGAAGATCTTCTACGGCGAATATAATCCCACCGCTGAGGATGCTGAATATGAGTGGGTTCTCCACACAGTAAAAAATGAAAACGGCACGGTTCTTACTAACGTTTTAGACATTGCCAAGGATTATGAAAAGACCACGGGCAGAAAGGTTATGCTCGCTGTTAACGGTGACTATTTTGCGGGCGGTGAGCCTGTTGATTCATATGTTAACGACGGTGTTGTCGTTAAGATCGGTAATATGGCTAACAAAAACAGCTTCGGCTTCAGCAACACCGGTATTGCTACCGTTGGCAGAATGACTGAGGTTGACGTTTCTGTTATTACATACGATGAGGAAGGGAACAGAACATTCACAAAGGTTGATCTCTTCAACAAGCAGCCCCAGCAGGGTCAGATAGCTATCTACAACCAGCCCGGTAGCTATACTGTTACTAATGCAGGTGCTATGATCCTCAGAACTGATGTTCCCAATCTTACGCAGTATCCTCTTGACTGCACAGAAGCCACAATGACTTCAAAGGGTGTTCAGGAGAGCAAGACCTTTACTCTTAAGAGCGGTCAGGTTGCAGTTGTATATACAGAGTCTCACAGTGACCTTTTCGCAAACGTTAAATATGGTTCCAAGGTGGACGTTGTTAACGTTCCCGCGGGTGATTTCGCAGGCTGCGATTGGGTTATCGGCGGTTACGATGCAATCGTTGATAACTACGTGGTGAAAACAAACTGCCACGACGACAACGCCGGTAATGCCGCTGCTCCCCGTACCTTTGTTGGTATGAAGGAGGACGGAACTATTTTCGTTTGCGTGGTTGACGGACGCGGAGCAGGCGGCTCCGTAGGTCTTACGGTAGAGCAGGAGGCTCAGCTTGCCGGAGTTCTTGGCGCGCAATACGCTCTTGAGCTTGACGGTGGCGGTTCTTCCACTATGATCGTTCGTATTGACGATCAGCTCACTCTCAGAAACGTGCCCTCTGACGGCTCTATGAGAAGGGTAGCTAACGTAGTCCTTCTCGTTGAAAAGCCCAAGGCTGAGGAGGATCCCGGTGTGGATAATCCCGGAACAGAGCCCGGCGGAGATAATCCCGGTGTGGATAATCCCAGCGTTAATGAGCCCCAGTCTACAAACCCCATTATAGCCTTCTTCCAGGCAATTATTGACGCAATAATTAAGTTTTTTACGGAATTATTTTCCTAAAAATAAAAAATTAAATTAATGAAGGAGACAAAAATGAAAAAGCTTTTATCAATCGTTCTTTTGATTGCGATGCTCTGCACAAGTGTTGTTGCTCTTACGGCTTGCCCCAAGCCCGGCACTTCCGACAGTGACATAAACATGGACATCGATTTATCTAAAAAAATCAATCTCAACGTTCTTATCCCATCTTCCGGAAAGAAGATTGAGGAGATAAACAACAACAAAAACGCTCTTCTTATTGAGCAGCTTACCGGTTACAAGGTAACATATACTCAGCTTCCCGCAAGCGATGCTTCCGGTACTCTTAATACTGAGTTTATGAGCCAGACCCCCTACAATGTTATCAAACTCACGAAGGATCAGTTCAGCGATCTCGTTAAGGACGACCTTCTTGTTGACATTACAGATGCTCTTGAAAAGTTTGCTCCCGATATCCTTGCTAACATTTCGAAGGAATCCTGGGACGTTGTTACTGTTGACGGCCGTATCTACGGTATTCCCGAGAGAGCTTCCAGTGACAATATCGAAAACCCCATCGTTTTCAACTATGACCTTTTGCTCAAGCTCAACCTTGATATGCCCGAGACACTTGAGGAATTTGAGGACGTTCTTGCTGCTATGACAAATTATCTTGGCAAGCCCGCTTTAACATTCAACAAGTACACTCCTCTTGTTCACGCTATCTCTTCCGCTTTCGGTATCCACTCTTACTGGCAGGAATATGACGGAGAAGTTCTTTTCTATATGAACGCTCCCAGATATGATGAATACATTGAGTACATGCACAGCTTGTACGAAAAGGGATACATCGACGTTGAGGTATCCTCAAATGACGACGCTGCTTGTGTTAGCCGTTTCGTAAACGGATTCAAGGCTAATGCTACAGGCGCAAAGGCAGGCGCATACGCTTGCTCACTTTGGACAGTTTCCTCCATCGTAACATCTCTTCAGAGCAACTCCATCATTTCCAAGGAAGAGGCTGCAGGCGACCTTACAAACTACCTTGGTTACCTCCGCGCTCTCAAGGAGAATGCAGAGGATGAAGAAAAGGTTTACCGTTCCAGCGGTTATACATACATCACAGCTATTCCTTACTATATGGCTGAAAACGCAGGCTATGCTCTTGACTGGATGAACTCCAAGATCAAGGATACAGCTACAGAGGACAACTTCCGTCAGATCGTTATCGGTGAAGAGGGTAAGCATTGGGAAAAGACATCCGATGGCGGATACATGCCCATAAATCCCGCTTTCGCAGAGAAGGATGATGCTCACATCTTCCTTAATGGTACAAACGAGAACAAATATACTCAGTACTGGCTTGCACGTGTACGTAAGCAGCCCGAGCTTTTCAGAGCTTGGAGTGAGCTTATGGAGGATGCTGATGAGGTAGGCGTTTACAACATTGCAGACTTTACCCCTCCTCTTGCAGATTACAATACATACCGTTCTTCCGTTGAAGAGTATGCTCAGACTCAGTTCTACGTAATGCTTAAGGATGGAGCAGGTATTCTTGATAGCGTTCTTTCTCAGTTGAACGGAAACAAGGGCTGTGATAAGGCAACTGCTGATATCAATAACTGGTACAAAAACGTATATACAAAATAATCTCAATTAAGGAGCGAAGATCATGAGCTCGCAAAAAAACAAATTGACCTTGGGTGACAAGGCAAAGAAATACAAAACTTTAATACCCTTTGTTATTCCCGCGGTATTATTCGCTCTTGTATTCTCATATCTTCCCATGACGGGTATTCTTATCGCGTTTAAGGATCATCCCAACTTTTTAAGATATGATGTGTTCGAGGCATTTGCAAAGTCCGATTGGACACTCGAAAACTTTGAAAAGCTTTTCTCCGACCCCGATATTCTGAAATATATCAAGAACACCTTGATTATTTCCGTTATGAAGATAGTTATTCTTTTCCCATTGCCCGTAGTTCTGGCAGTTATGATCACTGAGCTCAAGAGCAAGAGATTCTCTAAGCTTGTTCAGGGTTTGGTATTTTTGCCTCACTTCTTCTCATGGGTAGTTATCGTAGGTATCTTCAATAACATCTTCGGTATGTACGGACCTATCAACAATATTGGAACCGCTCTCGGTATGGACCCCGTTCACTTTATGGGTGAGCCCTCCTGGTTCCGTTGGCTTGTAGTTATTCTTTCCGGTTGGAAGGAGATAGGCTACAGCTCCATAGCTTATATTGCCGCTATTATGTCCATTGACCCCGCTCTCTATGAGGCGGCTAAGATAGACGGTGCGAGCAAGCTTAAGCAGATATGGAATATTACTATTCCGTCTATTATGCCTACTATCATAGTAATGCTTATCATTCGTATCGGCTATCTTATGGATGCGGGCTTTGAGCAGGTTTATGCTATGCTTAACCCCAACACGCTTGAAACGGGTGAAATCATTGGCACCTACGTTTACAGATTGGGCTTCCTGGCAGGTAGCACCGATTACGGCTTATCAACTGCGGTGGGCTTGTTCAACGGTATTATCTCCTTGCTCCTTATCCTTGGTGCGAACTACGTAAGTAAAAAGAAAACAGGAAACGGTGTGTGGTAATTATGGATAAGAATTTGATGCATAACAACAAAAATAATAAGATCAGAGAAAGCTCTGTATTTTATACCATCAACACTATATTGTTGGTAATTATCTCCGCAGTTTGTTTTCTTCCTTTTATGAACGTTCTCTCCGTTGCTTTATCAACGGCGGGCTTTCAGATAAACTTTAAGCCCGAGGGCTTTACGCTCTATAACTTCCAGTACGTTTTTCAGGATGCGGGCTTCTGGAGAGCTATGGGCGTTTCCTTCCTTGTAGTTGTTTGCGGTACTGCTTTGTCGGTAATCGTTATGTTTGCCGCTGCGTACGCTCTCTCCAAGAAGGATTTCCCCTGCAGAAAAGGACTTATGGTATTCTTTATCATCGTTATGATATTCAGCGGTGGTATGGTGCCGAACTTCCTTGTTGTTAAGACCCTCGGTCTTACACAGACACCCTGGGCGCTGATACTTCCTTCAGTTGTTCAGGTTTACAACCTCATCCTTATCAAGAGCTATCTTGAGGGACTTCCCGGTGAGCTTGAAGAGTCCGCTTCCATTGACGGTGCGAACAATCTTCAGATAATGTTTAAGGTGCTTCTTCCTATGTCCATGCCCTGTGTAGCGAGCGTAAGCTTGTTTACCGCGGTGACACTCTGGAACAACTACACCAGCGCATTGCTCTACCTCGGAACTGAGGAAAAATGGTATCCGCTCTCACTCTATATCCTTAACTACATTAACACCCAGCCCGATATCCTTTCGGGAACGATGGACGTTATTCAGAAGGATAATATTGAGGCGGCTATGATCGTTGTTAGTATAATACCTATTCTTCTCGTTTACCCCTTGGTACTTAAGTACTTTACAAAGGGTGTAACGGTTGGTGCAGTAAAGGGATAATATGACCATATGTATCGATATGGGTGCAACCGAAATTAAGGTTGCACCCATTAACCAAAATGAAAACGGCTTGGTGATGGGAAGCGTGCAGAAGTTTCCCACCAATGCCTCCCTTGGTAAGAAGGGAATTGTTGACGCTCTGCACAGTGCTATATCCTCGATTTGCGCTCCCGACGTTGACGGAGTTGCTATTGCTTCTGCGGGTGATATAGACGTTAACACCTCGGTGATCACGTATGCTACGGAAAATCTGCCGGGTATGATTGGATTTGATTTTGCAGAGTTTTGTAAAAATAATTTTTCTCTTTCCGCAAGAGCTATAAATGATGCTCACGCGGCTCTCCTTGGTGAAATGGAGTACGGCGCGGGAAAGGAATACCGTGATATGAGAGTAGCTATGCTCACTCTCGGCTCGGGTGTTGGCGGTGGATATTACGCAAGTGGCATGATCGTGGCTAATGAACAGAACGATTTCGGACGCTTTGGACACGTTTGCATTGAAGAGGGCGGCAGAGAATGTACCTGCGGCAAGCTTGGATGCAACGAAATGTACCTTTCGGGCAGAGCTATACACAGGGATGCTGCTGCTATGGGTATTGACGGTCCTGACATATTTGAAAAATATGCTTTGGGCGATGAAAAGCACGTTGAGTTTGTGGCTGAATTTAAGAAAAATCTGAAGATTACTCTTGACAAGGTGATGGAGGTTAGTCCTTTTGACGTATGCATCATCGGTGGAGGAGTTGCGGATTGGATGGCGGAGCATTTTGACTCCATTATGAATGATCTTGGATATAAGATTATAAGAGCGTCTCTTGGAAACAGCGCGGGAATGTACGGCGCTTACGCTCATTATAATAATTTTAATAGATAAGAGGCAGTGAGGTTTATGAAAACTATCAAAGCACAAGTGATAATCTGTGGCGCAAGCCTTGGCGGTACTCTTGCCGCATACAGCGCCGTTAGAGAAGGAAAGAAAACAGTGCTTCTTGAAGGCACTAAGTGGATCGGAGGTCAGTTGACCTCTCAGGCGGTTCCTCCCGATGAGCATCTTTGGATTGAAGAGCAGGGATGCACACGCTCATACAGAAATTACCGTAACACGGTCAGAAGCTATTACAGAAATCTTGAGGGCTATGACAACGATAAGATCAACGACAAGTCGTTTTGTCCCGCAGATTCAGAGGTGAGCTTTATTGCTCACCCCCCGAAGCTTGCGCTCTCTATTCTTACCGATATGCTCGCTCCTTACGTTGAGAGCGGACTCCTTACGGTATATACAGAGGCAAAGCTCAAGGACTGCTCCGTAGAGGGCGACGAGATCCTCGGTGTCGTTTATGAAATTAACGGTGAGGATGTTAGATTTGAGGGTGATTATTACCTTGACGGAACGGATATAGGCGACCTTATCTGCATCAGCGGAACAGAATACCGTGTTGGCGCGGAGAGCAAGGCTGAGACGGGCGAGGATGATGCGCCCGAGGTCGGAAATTCCGACGATATGCAGTCGTATATTTTCACCGCTTGTATCGAAAACAGAAAAGAGGGCGATTACACCATTGAAAAGCCCGAGCTTTACGATGAGTTCAAAAATCTTATGATGCCCTATGACGAGCATAAGCTCTATTCAATGTACGGCCCCAACTCGTCAACAGGCAAGGCTAAAAAATTCGGAATGTTCCTTGGTGAATACAATGAAAAGGGAATTGAGCTTTTCCCCTTGTTCAAATACAGAAGAATAGTTTGCGCGGATTATTTTAAGGACGGAAGTCAGCCCTATGACGTAACTCTTATAAACTGGCCTCAGAACGATTTCTTCCACGGCAATCTTTTTGACTGTCCCGAGGCGGAGCATAACCGTTATCTCGCTAAGCAATATACTCTCGGTTTCGTTTACTGGCTTCAGACAGAGGCACCGAGATACGACGGCGGCAAGGGATATCCTTATTTCCGCTTGGCTCCCGAATATCTCGGAACGGACGACGGCATTTCAATGGCTCCCTATATCAGAGAGTCGCGCCGTATCAAAGCAAAATTTACGGTTATCGAAAATGACGTTTGTGACGCGGAGAAGAGTAGTTTCCCCGACAGTGTTGGTGTTGGAAGCTATCCTATCGACCTTCATATCACAAGTCAGACACACAGCTTTTTCTACAAGCCCACACATAGATTTACCATTCCGCTCGGCGCAATGATCCCCGAGAGAATGAAGAATATTTTGCCCGCGTGCAAGAATATCGGCACGACCCATCTTACAAACGGCTGCTATCGCTTGCATCCCGTTGAGTGGAACGTTGGTGAGGTGTCGGGACTTCTCGCATCCTTTGCTATAGATAATGGCGTAAGACCCGTTGAAATTTGGGAAAGCAAGGAGCTTTTTGACAAATTCTGCTTGCTTCTTGATGAATACGGTATCCAGAGATACTGGGATGAAAACAATCTCGAGGAAGGCTACCGCCGCGGACAGAATCTTAAAACCTTTGCATAGGTTACGATTCAGTATTACATCATTTTGAAAATAGTACTTGAAAAAACCTATAAAAGTGTTATAATTGTGATGATAAATACAATTATTTTCATAAGAGGTGCTTTATGCTTGCTATAAAAAATGCAAAAATAGTACTTGAAGACAGAATAGAAGAGGGAAAGGTTCTTCTTTTCTCCGACAAGATAGAAAAAATTACAGACAATATTCCCGAAGGCTATGAGGTGATCGACGCGCACGGTGGTTACGTTACCCCCGGCTTTATCGACCTGCACATACACGGATATTTAGGAAAAGATGTTTGCGATGCTAATGCAGAGAGCATAAGAACGATCGCAGGCGGACTTGTTGAAAACGGTGTTACGGGCTTTTTGCCTACAACAATGACTGTTGATATGGAAGTTATCAAGGGTGCGCTTGACGCTTGCCGTGAGGTAAGAAATAGCGGTGAATACTACGGTTCAACGATCCTTGGCGTTCACGCGGAAGGTCCTTTCATTTCCGCATCCAAAAAGGGCGCGCAGGACGAAAGATACATACTTAAACCCGATGCGGATTTTGTGAAAGCAAATGAAGATATAATTAAAATCATCACACTTGCTCCCGAAGAGGACAAGGACTTTGCGGAGATAAAAAGAATGGCAGAGGAAACAGACGTTGTCGTTTCTATGGGACATACCTCTGCAGACTATAAAACCGCTATGGAAAGCACAAAGAACGGTGTTAAGCACGCAACACATCTCTTTAATGCGATGACTCCTATGACTCATCGTGCACCGGGTGTTGTTGGTGCGGCACTTAACTCTGACGTTACTTGCGAGCTTATCGTTGATACCTATCACGTTGACCCGGCTCTTTATGAAATGGTTTACAGAATGAAGGGAAGAAAGCTTTGCTTTATCACCGACTGCTTGCCTGCAGGAGGACTTCCTGAGGGTGAATATACGCTCGGCGGTGCGAAGATTATCTATCGTGACAATCTTTGCAAGCTTGAGGATGGAACTATAGCAGGTAGTGTTCTGAAGCTCAACAAGGGTGTATGGAACGTGTATAATAATTCCACAATACCACTTTGGGAGTGTGTTAATTGCGCAACTCTCAACCCTGCAACAGCTATTGGTGTAGCAGATAAAAAGGGTTCGATTGAAGTCGAGAAGGATGCGGATCTGGTTATTCTTGATGAAGAATTCAACGTTAGAAAAACAATTATCGGAGGTGTAGTCAGATATGAAGCTTAAGGTAAATGCAAAGCTTGACGGTGGCTTTATGCCAATGGCTCTCGTTTGCAGAGAAATGAGAGAGAATACAAAGGACAACGGACAGGACGTTATTGTTGCAGTTGAAAGAAATCAGGGCTATACATACGTATATAAAACAAGAATATATAAGGATAATACAGGACACGACGAGGAAAACTGCAAATTCATTGACAGAATTGCAAAAACTCTTTTGTGGGTCGCAGGCGGCTATAAGATCACAGTTGCAGGAAGTAAGGTTGTTGGCGAATACGTTAAGAATACCTTCTGCCACGGTGGAACAAGGGATTTTGATGCTCGCTTTATGGAGAGAGTATATGAAAGACCTTTTGAGGTGGTTGTAACCGACCTTGAAAATGCGCCCAAAGAAAAAAGCTCCGCTTCTCCCGTAGGTAAGCACCTTGACGGATGCAGAATCGGATTTGACGCAGGCGGCTCAGACAGAAAGGTGTCTGCAGTTGTAAACGGTGAAACAGTTTACTCCGAGGAGGTAGTTTGGTTTCCGAAGCTTAACAGCGATCCCAACTATCACTATGAGGGAATACTTAACGCAATGAAAACCGCCGCGTCACATATGCCGAGAGTTGATGCTATCGGTGTATCAAGCGCGGGTGTGTATATTGATAACAAGATTATGGTCGCATCACTCTTTATTAAGGTAAATGATGATGACTTTGAAAAGAGAGTAAAGAATATGTATATCGACGTTGCAAGGGAGATAGGTGAAAATATTCCTATCGAAGTTGCAAACGACGGTGACGTAACTGCTCTTGCAGGTGCTATGAGTCTTGAAGATAACGGAATTCTCGGTATAGCTATGGGAACAAGTGAAGCGGCAGGATACGTAGATATGGATGGCAACATCACGGGTTGGCTTAACGAACTCGCATTCGCTCCCGTTGACTATAACGAGGGTGCTATGGTTGACGAGTGGTCGGGTGACTATGGTTGCGGAGTTAAGTACTTCTCACAGGATGGAGTAATAAAGCTCGCGCCCTATGCCGGAATTGAGCTTGATGAAAATCTTTCTCCCGCAGAAAAGCTCAAGGTAGTTCAAAACCTTATGAAGGATGGCGACGAGAGAGCGAAGGCGATATATGAAACGATCGGCGCATATTTTGGCTATTCGCTTGCTTACTATGCCGAATTTTACGATATAAAGCACGTTCTCATTATGGGACGAGTAACAAGCGGTGATGGCGGCGAGATCCTTCTTGCAAGAGCAAGAGAGGTCATCGCGACCGAATTCCCCGAGCTTGACAAGAAGATGACTCTTAACATTCCCGACGAAAAGGCAAGAAGAGTTGGACAGTCAGTTGCTGCCGCAAGCTTGCCGAAAATCAGATAATATGATCTACACTATTAAAAACGATAAAACCGAGGTTAAAATCAACTCCCTTGGCGCAGAGGTGCGAAGCGTAGTTCACAACGGAAAGCAACGCGCTTGGCAGAACGAAACGGGTGAGTGGGCAGGGTGTGCAATTTTGCTTTTCCCATTTGCAGGTTTTAACCGACTTGTCTATGACGGAGTTGATTTCGGTGTTCAGAAGCACGGCTTTTGCAGAAACGAAGAATTTGAGCTTGTAAGGGCGGAAGGTGATAATATTACCTTTGTTCTTAAAGCAAATGAGAGAACAAAAGCTGTATATCCATACGATTTTGAGTTTTTTGTGAAATATGCCATTATTGACAACGGATACGAGGTGTGCTATACTATAGTAAACAGAGATAGCAGAACTATTCCTTTTGCTTGCGGCGGACACGAGTCCTTTGCGCTTGACAAGGAGGTTTGCGACTGTTACCTCGAATTTCAAAAGGACGAAAAGCTTGATGCTTTAGTTCACGATAACGGCGGATTTCTTACCGGAGATATTAAAAAATACGGTGAGGGAAAAATTCTTCAGCTTGAAAAGGATTTTACCGACAACAGCGCGACCGTTATACTTGGCGGCATTAATTCAAGAAGAGCGGTTCTCAGGGATAAAAAGACTGATGAGAAGATCGTTGAAATATCATTTGACGGCTTTGATAATCTGCTTTTATGGCACCCGCACGGCTCAAAAATGCTTTGCATTGAGCCGTGGCAGTGCTTGCCGTCCTATGCCGGTGAGGTTAAGGAATTCAAGGACAGGGAAGGCGTGATCAACCTTTCCAAGGGTTGTGAGATTACTTTCACAAGAACGATCACATATTAATTTTGTAATATATATTCGTATATATTAAATAAATTCGCGTTTGAGGACAACCGCCGGGGCAGTTTTATTTTTCGCCACCGAATATGGCGGCCAAAAGAACGCAAGAAGGAGAAAACTATGTCAACAGTTACACTTAAGCACGTGTACAAAATCTACGAAAACGCAGAGAAGAAGCCTCAGGGTGAGGTTAAACCCGCAGTTTCCGATTTCTGCATGGAAATTCAGGACAAGGAATTCATAGTATTCGTAGGTCCCTCCGGTTGCGGTAAGTCAACCACACTTCGTATGATCGCAGGTCTTGAGGAGATCTCCGACGGTGAGATCTGGATCGACGATACACTCGTTAACGACGTTGCGCCCAAGGACAGAGATATCGCGATGGTATTCCAGAACTACGCGCTCTATCCCCATATGACCGTTTACGACAACATGGCGTTCGGTCTTAAGCTCCGCAAGGTTGCAGACGTTAAGAGAGATAAGGACGGAAAGCCCGTTCTTGACGAAAACGGAAAAGAAATTCCCATTATGCGTAAGTACACAAAGGAAGAGATCGACGTTAAGGTAAGAGGAGCTGCTAAGATCCTTGCTATTGAAGAGTACCTCAAGAGAAAGCCCAAGGCTCTTTCCGGCGGTCAGCGCCAGAGAGTTGCGCTCGGTAGAACCATCGTTCGTAATCCCAAGGTATTCCTTCTCGACGAGCCCCTTTCAAACCTTGATGCAAAGCTTCGTGCAACCATGAGAAGCGAGATCATCAAGCTTCACGATCAGCTCGGCGCTACATTCATTTACGTTACTCACGACCAGGTTGAGGCTATGACGATGGGCACGAGAATCGTTGTTATGAAGGACGGCTTTGTACAGCAGATCGGCGCACCTCAGGAGCTTTACGATCATCCCATCAATACATTCGTTGCAGGCTTTATAGGTACACCCCAGATGAACTTCTTCGACGGAAGAATTACTGCTGACGGTACTATCACATTTGCTAACAATCAGAAGGTTAAGCTTTCCGCGGCTGCTCTTTCTCAGTTTGATGAAAAGAAGATCGGTAACGGTCTTGACATCATTATGGGCGTTCGTCCCGGCGACCTTAAGGTTCTTGACACAGCAAACGATATGAGCGTTTCCGCTCGAGTAGAGGTTATAGAGGCTCTCGGTAACGAGACGATCATTTACGCAAATCTTGATAAGAATGCAGCAGAGGGTCTTGAAAAGACACCCACAAGCATCGTGGCTTCTGCAAAGCTCAAGAAGAATCCCGAAAGAAAGAGCGAGATCATTCTTGGTATCGACGAAGAGTCCATTCATATCTTCGAAAAAGAAACAAAGAGAAGCATCAGAAAGTAATTTGATACATAAAGGCTATCCACAAGCTGTGGATAGCCTTTTCTTGTTTTCAAAGGGAACGATTATTTATACAATCTGAAAATAAGTATGCTCAACCTCTTGCAAAGTTTGTATTTTTATGATATAATACTAAAGTTAATATGGATAAATATGGTCTAATACAAAGGAGATAGATATATGAAGCTTGGTATAGTAGGTCTTCCTAACGTTGGAAAGAGTACACTTTTTAATGCATTGACAAATGCCGGGGCGGAGTCAGCTAACTATCCGTTCTGCACGATCGAGCCCAATGTGGGTGTTGTTGCCGTGCCCGATAGCCGTCTTGACGTGCTTGCGCAGATGTACAATCCCGAAAAATACACTCCAGCAATTATTGAATTCGTTGACATCGCGGGCCTTGTTAAGGGCGCGTCCAAGGGAGAGGGTCTCGGTAATAAATTTCTTGATAACATTCGTCAGGTGGATGCTATCGTTCACGTTGTTCGTTGCTTCGAGGACGACAACATCATTCACGTTGACGGAAATATAAATCCCATTCGCGACCTCGAAACCATCAATCTTGAGCTTATTTTCTCCGATATGGAGATACTTGAGCGCAGAATTGACAGGGTAAAGAAGGCTATGAAGGGCGACAAGACGCTTGCGGCAACTGTTGAGCTTCTTGAACGCATCCACGCGACCCTTGAGGAGGGCAAATGTGCGCGCACCATGGAGCTTGATGCGGACGAGCTTGAGCTTCTCGGCGACACACAGCTTCTTACAATGAAGCCCGTTATCTACGTTGCGAACGTTAGCGAGGATGAGGCGGATCACGAGCCCACCGAAAATCCTCTCTACTGCGAGCTTAAGGAATTTGCCGCTGCGGAGCATTCCGAGATCATTGCTATTTGTGCTCAGATAGAGGCGGAGATAAGCGAGCTTGACGCTGAGGAGAAAAAGATGTTCCTTGAGGATATGGGTATTTCCGAAAGCGGTCTTGACCGTCTTATAAAGGCAAGCTACTCACTTCTCGGACTTATTTCCTATCTTACTGCAGGGCCCAAGGAGGTTCGCGCTTGGACCATCACAAAGGGAATGAGAGCGCCCCAGGCAGCAGGAAAAATACACAGCGACTTTGAGCGCGGATTTATTCGCGCAGAGGTAGTTGACTTTGACGTTCTTACAAAGCTTGGATCAATGGCGGCTGTTAAGGATGCGGGTCTTCTTCGAAGTGAAGGAAAGGACTACGTCGTTAAGGACGGCGATATCGTTCTTTTCAGATTTAACGTATAATACTGATACAAATAAAAAGCCTGTTGGCTTAAAGCCAACAGGCAATAAATTTAAATTATTAACCTTCTTTATGAAGGGAAATGCCGATGTTATTAGGAGTTATAACAACGGGATCGACCTTCTGCTTGGAGCTGGGGTCAAGGCTTACTACGTTGGTATCCTTAAGTCTCTTAACCTCATCATAGAAGATTGCGAAGGATGTCTGCATATAAGGAGTGATCCAGAACATACCGATTCCGAAGAAGAGCAAGCCACTAAGAAACGCCCAACCGATAAAGCTGAGGTTGAGCTTGAAGAGCTTCCAACGGTTGCCCTCCATAAGTCTTTCGCTCTCGTCAAGGCACTCACGCCATGTGAAATCGGGATGGTCCTTCTTTACGTGGAAAACAAGTGCGTATGAGTAGGAAACATATATACCGGGAATAATGAATACGAATGTCCAAAGAAGAACGTTCAATGCGGTCATAAGACCAAGCACGAAGTTTTCGCCGAAGTTCTTAAAGCCGTCGAATACTCTTCTGATGCTTATGTGGTCGTTATTTCTTACAAGGTCGGTATGGAGTGAGGTCAAACCTGCGCTAAGCACTCCTGCAAAGCCCGCAGTGAAGATAAACACCAAAGCAAAAAGAACAACGTAAACAATGATTGGAAGCGCAATTGATCCGGGAATATATGTAAGGATAAGCAATACGATACCTGCGGCAAGAGTGGTGACAAGTGAGGAGAAGAGACTTCCGATACCACCTTCGATTGCCATCATTACGATATGCGCTACTACGGATTTGAGCCAATCCTTTCCGAATACGTTTTCATCCAAAAGAAAACGTGCTTTAGTGCGGATTTGTTTATTTGTAAGATTCATTATAATCCTCCTAAAAAATAAGCATAGATATATACATTAATTGTAATACTTTTTTGTCTAAATGTCAAGGGGGATTTACTAATTTGCAAAAAAATATCTGCCAACGGTGTTGGCAGATATTATAAGGCATTATTCAGCGAAGGGTTCGCTTGCGAAATCAGGTTCTGCATAGTAGCCCTGCTCGCGCTTAAGCTCCTCATAGAAAACCGCGGTGGAAGCCTGCATATAGGGGCTTACCCAAAGTGCACCGATGCCGCAGATAAGGGAGCCGACGAGTATCCAACCGATAAAGCTGAAATTGAGGCAGAAAAGACGCCATTTGTTGCCCTGCATCATTTTTTCACTCTCATCAAGGCATTCGCGCCAGCCGTATTCGGGGTGGTCTGCCTTTATGTAGTAGATAAGAGAGTAGCTATAGAACTTTACAATACCGGGAATGATGAAAAGCAAGCTCCAGAGCATTACGTGAACGGTGTACATTACACCGAGCACCATATTTGAGCCGAAATCGTGGCAACCGTCGAACACGGAGCCGATCTCCATATCCTTTTCTCCCTTTGCGAGCTTTAAGAACGCGATGTGGAGTCCAACACCAAGGGGACCTGTTACAAGAAACGTTCCTATACCGCAGCTTATCTGACTTGCAAGATTTATTACGAGCGTGATCACTCCAACTGCCACAAGGGACATTATCCACGTTCTACCGAAAATATTACCGCCGAGAGCTTCGCGAGCTTTAGCGCGGATTTCAGAATTTGATATTTTCATAAATTGATACCTCCATAAATCATTTTATGACAATATAATACTATTTTTTATTAAAAAAGTCAATAATTTATCCTAAAAAACAGAAAGGAAATTACATATATGAGAATGAGAAAGAAAAAGCACGGCGCTGAGAGAATCGAGGCATGCGCGCATTTGCTTATTACTCCAAACGCGGAGATCAAAATGAATTTGCAGTCCGCATTTACCGAGGAAAGACCTATTCATCTTGAAATAGGTTGCGGAAAGGGCAATTTTGCGGTCGGAATGGCGGCTCAGCATCACGACGTGAATTTTATTGCTATGGAGAAGATCGCGGACGTTGCTTGTCTTGCGCTTGAAAAGGCGGAAAAGGCAAAGGACACAAGACCCGACAATCTCAGATTTGTTATTGGGGACGCAAAAAATCTCGTTGAGTATTTTCCTGCGCACAGCATTGATTGCATCTATCTCAATTTCAGCGATCCCTGGCCCAAGGCGGGACACGCGAAGAGAAGACTTACATATCACACCTTCCTTGAAATATACAAAACGCTTCTTAAAGAGGGCGGATTACTTCGTCTTAAGACCGACAACGAGGGGCTTTTTGACTTCTCGCTTGAGGAATTTGAAGCATTTGGCTTGAAGCTTGAGTTTGTTACGCGCGATCTTCATAACTCCGATATGAACGATGGTAACGTGATGACGGAATACGAGAAGAATTTTTCCGACAAGGGACAGCCCATATATTCCGCGCACGTAAGATTTTAAGAGGTTTTTATGAGTGAAAATAAATTTGAGCCCAATGGTGTTCTTATAGTAAACAAGCCCGAGGGAATTACTTCGCACGACGTTGTGGGCAAGATAAGAAAGCTATACGGCACGCGCAAGGTAGGACATACGGGTACGCTTGATCCGCTTGCCACGGGTGTGCTTGTGATACTGCTTGGCAGAGCGGCGAAGGCGGCGGAATATCTTGTTGCGGACAGAAAAGCTTATATAGCAAGGCTTACTCTTGGCTTGACTACGGATACAGAGGATATTACGGGCAAAATACTTACACAGAGTAATGATATTCCCACAAGGGATGTGGTTATGAGCGCTTGCGGTGAATTTTTGGGCAGGATAAAGCAAATTCCACCAATGTACAGCGCGCTCAAGGTTGACGGCAAAAAGCTCTATGACCTTGCGCGAGAGGGAATTGAGGTTGAAAGAGCGGCGAGGGATATTGAAATATTCAGGCTCGATTGCACTCCTACCGACAAGACGAATGAGTATGAGCTATACGTTGAATGCTCGTCGGGAACGTATATCCGTACACTTTGCGCGGATATCGGCGCGCGTCTTTCGTGCGGCGGTGTTATGAGCGCGCTTCACAGAGTGCAGGCGGGTGGATTTGATATTGAAAATTCCCATACACTCGAAGAGCTTGAAGCGCTTGATATTGATGCGCGATACAGTTTGCTTGCGCCCACGGAGTCGCTTTTTGAGGATCTTGAGGCGGTAAAATTGCCTGCCTTCTATGAAAAGCTCTGCAGAAGCGGTTGCGAGATATATCAAAACAAGATAGGAACAAAACTTGAGGTCGGTACACGCGTGCGACTTTACGGCGCAAATTGTGGATTTTTTGCACTTGGCGAAGTCCGAGAGTACGAAAACGGTACGGCGATTAAGGCGATTAAGACGTTTAGCTTGTGAGGGTAAATTTATGAAATTACATTTATCTAATAAATTTTTGATTATCATAGCTTTGACGGTAATTGTTATAGCAATTTTACTGCTAATTAATAATGGTTTGAATGATTCTAAGATGAATATTTCTACTGATAATATTTTACCAAACGAAAATGAATATAATGCGAAGCTAAATGAACTTATGAGCGATATCTATCTCGAATATAAAATATTGGATTATTGCAATTTGGGTGATGAGGGCCTTTATATTATTGATTCCGAAGGCATTGTGCGTATTGTTGGATTCATTTATCAATACGGTGATTCAGGAGCATTTTTGGGGGAATATTTGAGAGATGTTGAATATGAAAAAGAGTATTATATTCATTTGGAAGGAATTGATGAAAGTGCGAAGATAATTCTTACGTCAAAGCAATCCAATCAATACCCCAATGCTTTGCTTAATCAAAAAGTATCCATAGGTGAAAATAAATATTATTTGTGCATTGATGAGCTTTCTTCGCCTGAGAAAGAGTATGTTAGATTTCAAGATTTTGTGAATTGGAATGGATATGACCGTTGGTTAGCATTGAAAATATCCGAGGGCGTTGATCCTTTAAGTTGGGTTTATGGTGAGTACTTGAAAAAATGGTATGAAGAATTTGAATTTACGCTTGAGTATGCTAAAGAATTATTTGAGAATGAGGATGAATATCTTGTTTGGAAGGCAGATAATGAGGAATGGCTCAAAATCACTCGCGAGTTGTTAAATAAAGAAGTAAACAATTTTACTGATGAAATGCATAGACTCGAGGTGATTATTCCGTATGGTGAATTGGTTCGCCAAAAGGTTATTGATATTAAATATTTTTTGTATATATTAGAAAACGATACAACAAAGGAAATTGCCAACTATATTTCTTTGAAATGGAAAAATTGAAAATGGGATATTTTGTAATAAGAACCACTAAAATATTGCAATATAACTAAATAAACACCCCACACAATTTTTTGTGTGGGGTGTTTATTATTGATTACTATAGGTATTTCAAATTTTGATTTATGGGAGAGTTAGTTTGAAACCAAATGGCAAAAATCCATAGTTCATCTGCCGCGCAAGATTCTTCGCTGACGCTCAAGAATGACGCGCGTAATCAGCGCTTGCGAAGAACACACGCGTCATCCTCGAGGGAGTGAAACGACCGAAGGATCTTGCGTGTAGTACAAACTAACATCCCGATAAATCCCAATTTATCGTTTTGTTTTATTTCCTCACCCTGAAAATCATTCTTTTGAGCGCTTTTTTATCAAGGGGAATGAGGGGATAGAGGTATGAGCGCTCTCCGTTGAGAGTTTTGTTGCTGACGAGAAGCACAAAACAGAGAACGAGCCCTGCGGCAAATCCCCAGAAATTGAAGAACCAGGTCAAAATGAGCAAGATCAAGCGCAGAAATTTGAAGGCATAGCCAAGCTCGTAATTGCGTTGTGAGAAATTGGCGATGGCAACGAACGCGCCGTAAACCACAACCTCCGGTATGAGCCATCCGATCTGTATTGAAAAATCCCCTAAAATAAGACCGCCGATAACTGAAAGTGAATTGGAAAGCATTCCGGGTGTATTCATTGATGCAAGTCGCAAGCCGTCGATTATAAATTCCGCGAGGAATAATTGAACGATTATGGGCAATCTGCCGTGCTCTTGAGGAAGCACAAAATCAAGCCACGGAGGAACGGCTTCCGGATTGTGTATCGCTATGAGCCAAAGCGGCATAAAAAGAAGGGTCATAAAGAAGATCATATATCTTACCACTCGCAGATAGCTGCCCGTGAGCGGCGGAAAATAGAAATCGTTTGTGTCCTGCATAAAGTCGAACAACGATGCGGGAAGAACCATAACCTCGGGCGTATTGTCGCATATTATAAGAACATTACCTTCCATAAGCTGAGCCGCGGCGGCATCGGGGCGCTCGGTAGTACGAACCTTAGGGAAGGGATTATACCATCTGCTTGGAATAAGGCACTCCGCAAGGCTCTGCATACCGACGGTCAATGCCTCCGTCTTTATTGAAGATATTTTTTGCTTCAATGAGGCTACGTAAGAGGGATCTGCTTTATCATCGATATAGCATACAACAATGTCGGTTTTGGACCGTGTTCCGACCGTCATATAGGACATTCTGAGATGCGGATCGCGTATTCTGCGACGAATTAGCGCGGTATTGAAGATAAGAGTTTCCACAAAACCGTCGCGCGCGCCCTTTATAACGCGGTCGTTCTCAGGCTCGGCGGTATCACGCGCAGGATAAGTGCGAGCATCCACGATAATTCCGCGATTTAAGAACGCAGAGCCGAGGATCACCGTTGCTCCCGAGAGCATCATCTGAACCATAGTATCGATATCGTCTGTTACATCCGCTTCAACGTAGGGAACATTGTGAAAAAGAAAGTCCTGCGCGCTTCTGTCCGTGCGCTCTCCGAGGGATTTGAGCGATAGAAAATGCACCATCATTTTCTGCATCACGGCATCCTTAACAAAACCGTCTATAAAATAAAGTGTCAGTTCATCCTCTCCGATTATCAGCGTTTTCTTCAGAATATCAAAATTCTCCTTAACTGAAAGGATGGAGTCGAGTGCCGCTACGTTTTCTCTGTAATCGTTTGTTAGCTTATTCATAGCAAAACCTTTCATAATTAATACGATTAGTATTGCCGTAAAATAAAAAAATATGCAAAAACCACCTGCAAAAGCAGGTGGTTAAGGTTTTATTTCTGTGCTTGTTTTTGCTTTCTTATCTCGCGGTCCCGGTCGCGATAGAATTTGGATCGCTTTTTTCTGATATAGGTTGAGCGTATCGCAAATCCGAGGACGCTTATCACGATTGCGGCACTCGTTATATGAACCCAAAGCTCCGTGGAATTTTCGGTCTTCAAGCTTTCCCAAAGGGAGGTAACGTGAGTCTGGATGTCAATGCTCTCGTCCTTATAGTAATCCTCATAAGCGGGATTGTAAGGGTAGCTTATATTAGCCTCATCCTTTGTCTTTCCGTAAAGGATATCCCAAGCATCAACGAGGCAGTTGTCCTCGTCATCGTAAATGCTGTAGTTGTAATCAAGCATTTCCTTGTAATAGTCGCTGTCAAGAACGGCTTGGTTGGGAGAAGCGTAGCCAATATAGAGCGCGTTGGCAGTTGCTGCCTCAACTCCTATCATATAATTGATATATTCAAGGGCTATATCGTAATTCTTTGATGTTTTTGGGATACACATAGCATCAACGAAATAGTTCGTGCCCTCCGTAGGATAGTAGAAGCGAAGGTCGGTATTGTCCGCCGCCATTGTAAGATAGTCGCCCGCAAAATATGCGGAAATCCACGCGGATGCGCTCTTCATTTTATTGAAGATCTCGTCGTTCACGTAGCCCTGAAGTATGGGCTTCTGTGCCTTAAGCTCTGCAAGAGCCTTGTCCCAATCGGAAGGATCCGAGGAGTTTATATTCAGTCCCTCCTTATACATTGCGGTGGCAAAAGCATCGCGAGGATTGTTGAACTGAAGTATCTTTCCTGCATACTTTTCATTCCAGAGAAGCTCCCAGCTCTCACCTTTGACGTCATCCGGCTTTACGAATTCGGAATTGTAGATTATTCCAACCATACCGTAGGTATAGGGAACGCTGTACAAATTCTCAGGATCGTAATACATATTTTTAAAGCTATCGCTGATATTTGAGTAGTTCGTCAGCTTTGAAAAATCAAGGGGAAGGAGCATATCGTTGGCGATCATCTTCTGGATCATATAATCGGAAGGGATCACGATATCGTAGGATACGGCGCTGTTTGTAAGCTTTGCGTACATATCCTCGTTTGTGGCGTAGGTCGAGTAATTGACCTTTACCTCCACACCGTATTTTTCCTTATAATAAGCCTCAAAGCCTGCGTTTACGTCGAAAAGTCCGTACTCCTCGTCGTCCTCGTCCGAGATGTATTCTCCCCAGTTATAGACGTTAAGGCTGACGGTTTTACCCGATGAAGCCGGAGTGTCGCTGCCGTCGGAATTATTGCAGGAGCAAAAAAGCAAGGTACAAATAATGAAAATCAGTATATATTTTATGAATTTCACGCTTTTTTACCTCCTTTTCTTGCTTTTTTATCCGTCTTTCTGAAGTCTTTGATATTTGAAATGATCAAAAGAGTGAAAACTGTTACGATAATAAGTGTTGAGAGCGCGTACATATCGGGCTTAACAGTCTTTTTTGTCATTGAATATATCAGAAGAGGGAGGGTCTGGAAATTAGAGGGGCTGACGAAATACGAAATAACGAAATCGTCAAGCGAAAGAGTGAAAGCCATAACCGCACCGGAAATTACACCGGGCATAATGTTTGGAAGCTTTACCTTGAAGAATGCCTGCACTGGTGTGCATCCGAGGTCGAGCGCGGCTTCGGTCAAAGAATTGCCAAGCTCGTTTATTCTTGGAAGCACGTTGAGAATAACGTAGGGAAGGCAGAACGTGGTGTGTGCTATGAGCATTGCGAAAAATCCGATATCGTCGTAATCGGAGATCTTGAAGATGCCGACAACAGCCGCAAAGAAGAGCATAAAGGATACGCCCGTTACGATATCGGGGTTCATCATAGGAACGTCCGTAACGCTCGTTACGAGTGTCTTGAACCACTTGCGCTTCATTCTGTAAATACCCTCAGCCGCCGCAGTTCCTATAACGGTTGAAAGAGCTGCAGAGCATATAGCAAGGATAAGAGTATTTCTGAGAGCTACGAAAGCCGCCTCGTCGGAAAAGAGTTTTTTGTACCATTCCAGGCTGAAGCCCGTAAAGCTTGCGGTGCTTTCGCTTCCATTGAAGGAAAAGAGAATGAGTGTGAGTATCGGGATATAAAGTATTGCAAAAATAATGCAAAGATAAATTCTTGATGCGTATTTTTTCACGGTACGATACCTCCTTCGTTTTCCTCGGTGAAGTAATTCATTATTCCAAGGGAGATAAGGATGAGTATCATCATTACAAGGGATATAGCGGCACCCACGTTATACGCGCCCGTTACGAACTGGCGCTCGATAGTGTCGCCGATAAGCTCGAACGTGCCGCCGCCAAGCTTCTGCGAAATGTAGAAGGTTGAGATCGAGGGGACGAACACCATGGTTACTCCCGAAATTATTCCCGAAAGGGAGAGGGGAAGTATGACCTTTGTAAGGGTGGTGACGGTGTTGCAGCCAAGGTCGCTTGCGACCTCCCACATATGCTTGTCTATCTTTGAAACACAGGTGTATATGGGGAGCACCATATAGGGCAGGAAATCGTAAACCATACCGAATATTACCGCACCCTTGGTTCCAACGATATGAAATGACGTTCCGAGAACGGTATTTATAAAACCGCCGTCGTCAAGAAGCGCCATAAGGGAATAAGTTCTTATAAGAAGGTTTGTCCACATTGGGAGCATAAGCAGCATTATAAAGATCTTCTGATGCTGGGGCTTGCTTCTTGCGATAATGTACGCAAGGGGATAGCCAACGAGCAGACAGATGAACGTTGCTATTACAGAAAGCTCTATAGAAAGCCCGAATATCGATACGTAATCCTTTAAGGAGGTCACATTTTCAAGCGTGAACGCTCCCTCGGGATCTGTGAATGCATATACGATAACGATAAGAAGGGGAAGCACGATGAACAGTATTGCCCAGAAAATATGGGGCGCTGCCGCAATAGAGCTCATAAATGACTTTTTATTTTTCATTATTTATGACCGTAATCTCAAAATGAGATTTCCTTTACTTAGGAATTGCAGTAGTTTTTTGAGCTATGCCGGGATCAGAATTCCTCGGCGCTTTCAACGTCGGATAATTGCTCAAGCTCGTCCGAGAAGGAGGAATAGTCGCCGAACATACCCGAATATTTGGATTTTTTCATAATATGAATTGCATCGGGCTCGATATAAAGACCGATGAACTGCTCGGGAGCAACGTAATCGGTGGATTGGATCATCCATTTGAAGCCCTTGATATCTACGATTATCTCGTAATGCACGCCCTTGAAGGTAACGGCTGACACCTGGCCTGTGAGCATACCGCGCTCGGGCTCGACAACGTCAACGTCCTCGGGGCGAACAACCACGTCAACCTGCTCGTTCTTATCAAAGCCCTTATCAAGGCAGCTGAAGGTATGACCTGCGAAGCGCACGCTGTAGTCGGAGAGCATTACTCCGTCAATGATATTACTCTCTCCGATAAAGTCGGCAACGAAAGCGTTTTTGGGCTCGTTATATATATCGGTGGGAGTGCCTATCTGCTGTATTTCACCCTCTGCCATAACTACGACAGTATCACTCATAGAAAGAGCCTCCTCCTGATCGTGAGTTACGTAAATAAATGTGATACCAACGCTTTGCTGTATCTTCTTAAGCTCTACCTGCATATCCTTGCGGAGCTTTAAGTCAAGCGCGCCGAGGGGCTCGTCCAAAAGCAGGACTCTCGGATGAGAGATGAGCGCACGAGCTATAGCAACTCGCTGCTGCTGACCGCCTGAAAGGGTGCTTACGCTCTTGTTTTCAAAGCCGGAGAGCGCGACCATCTTGAGCATCTCCGTAACCTTTTCTCTTATCTCCTCCTCGGGCTTCTTTTTGAGCCTTAAGGGAAAGGCTATATTTTCATAAACGTTAAGGTGGGGGAAAAGCGCGTATTTCTGGAAAACGGTATTGATATGCCTTTTATTTGGGGGAAGATCGTTTATTTCCTTTCCTTCAAAAAACACCTGACCCTCGTCGGGAGTTTCAAAGCCGCCGATGATACGAAGGGTTGTGGTTTTACCGCATCCGGAGGGGCCGAGAAGCGTTACGAACTCCTTATCTCTTATATACAAATTAATGTCCTTAAGCACGGGCTCACCGTCGTACTGCTTGTGAATATGCTTAAGATCGATAACCTTAGTGTCGGTATAGGTTACTTTAGATTTTACAATATTGCCGTTTAATTCTTTCATTCCGCATAATACTCCTGTGTAAAAATATTTTGGGAATGGGGAGTGATATTACTTAAAAAAGCTCACTCCTATCCATCATAGCAATAATTGTAGCAGATATATAAGTAAATTGCAATAGGTTTGATAAAAAAAGTCGAAAAAAATCGCGAAAATTCAAGAAAATTTTAGATTATCCGCAAGTAACTTTGGAAAAATCAAAAAAAACTTATTATTTCTTCTATAATCTCTTAAAATCTCTCGAATTCTCGGTTTTTGACACTAAAAATGAAGCGTTTTAGGAAGAAAAACGAGCAAAAAACAAACATAGCCATACCTGAGGCGATCTTTAGCATAAGATATACTGACAGTAACCAAAGCAAAAAGATTGAAATAAACCCCAGCGTATTGGAAATTTTCAGCGCTTTATCGAGTGAAAAAATACTGCACGCGGCGCAAAATATCATTCTCCCACCGTCAAACGAGGGAAGGGGAAGCAGGTTGAATATTGCCAAGGCGAGGGAAACGGCCCCTGCGGAGAGCAGAAATTCAGAGACGTGAAAGTTGTTGAAAAGGTGACAGATGACAAAAAGCACGATCCCTGCGAGTGGGCCTGCGGCGGCAAGCAAAAATTCCTTGCCATAGGACGGTATGCTTTCGCACCTGATGCGGGCTCCGAGCATTGAAAGCGTCATGGACTTAACTCTGATTCCGAGTGCTTTTGCGCAAGCAAGGTGCCCTGCTTCGTGTATGGCGACTGCTATTATCATTTGGGGTACATAGGGCGGTTTGAAGTAAATGAGAGTTATTAACCATATTAACGTTAGGGGCGAAATTTTTATACGCGGCATAGCTCACCTCGGTTTTTTTAATAATTATATGTGAGTGAAAATAAAAAAAGCACTTGCAGATGCAAGTGCTTTTCTGGTGGGCCATTTAGGACTCGAACCTAAGACCGACCGGTTATGAGCCGGTAGCTCTAACCAACTGAGCTAATGGCCCGCTTACGCGACTTAATCATTATATTACTTTTTATTTGAAAAGTCAATACCTTTTGTAAATTTTATGAAAAAATGTTTCGAAGGCGATGGGTTGGTTATTGACAAAAACATAATCGTTCATTATAATTAAGGTGTAAATTATATATTTGGGGGAAGTGGCATTGGAAAACGGTAATCTGCAAGACAAAAGGGAGCTTAATAAAAAAATATTGATATTGCTTGCCGTGTTGTATTTTGTGGCTCTTATCTGGGTTATTATTTTTAAATGTAACAACAATGCAAGCTTACATATTGAGCGCAATCGCGCAATGACGATAGCCGAAAGGCTTGCTTTTAAGGCAATTCCGTTTCAAAAGACCATTGGCTACATATTGGAAGGCAGACCTCTTGAGATACTTGCCACCATATTTAACGTTGTATGCTTTATGCCTATGACGGCGCTCTTCCGATATTTTAAAATGAGTAGGAAGGCATCGCTTTGGACCGCGATTGCCATCAGCTTTGGAGTTGAGGCTTTTCAGCTGTTTTCGTGCTGGGGCGGTCCGGATGCATCGGATATTATATTGAATGGCATTGGTGCGTATTTAGGATTACTCTTATTCGACAAGCTTTTGAATAATGCGACCTATAAGGCTCAGCTTATAGGTGCTTGGTGCTGTGCCGCGGTGGCACTGCCAATAGATATTTATGCGATAATAAACACTGCTATGAATTTTCCTGAATAGATTTTATCTAACAAAAAGCCACTTCGCGTGCGAAGTGGCTTTTATTTTTTTATTTGATTGTGATTGCTTTTGCATATACCTGAGGAGGATAGCTCATCATAACCTGACCGCTGTATTCTATTTCAATAACATCATTTGCGTTAAGACTGCTGTGCGTTATTTTGTTGCCTTCCGAATCGAGGAACTGAGTGTCCGG
Source organism: Clostridia bacterium (assembly GCA_017483195.1). Lineage (GTDB taxonomy): Bacteria > Bacillota > Clostridia > Oscillospirales > CAG-272 > RGIG4608. Next base: position 96,703 of record JAFULR010000002.1, on the reverse strand, counting down.
CCCGGTGATTATCCAAAATGCTCCGGAAACACCGTAGTCACCCTCGATAACCTCCACCTCGATCTTATCGCCAATAGCGATTATTTTTGCGGTCATTTTTGAGTTATTCATATTATTTGCTCCTAATTCGTCCATTGAACACGAGAATAAAAGCGCGCACAATAATACGACTGACAATACCATTATAATTTTCTTCATATTTATAGTATCTCCCGTATGATTTTTTATATTATAACACATAGTGCAAAAAAAGTCAATTATATACAAAAATACTTGACAAATTGATTTTTAAAATATATAATTTAAGAGTACTTGAAAAACGGGGGATTTATTATGGGAATGATACTTGATTTTTTTAAAAATCCTTTTCTGATAACTACTGTATGCGCATGGATCGTGGTGCAGTTTTGCAAGGGAATGATCCATTTTGGGATTTATAAAGAATTTGATATTAAAAGATTTTTTGGCGACGGCGGTATGCCGAGCGCTCACGCCGCTACGGTGTCTTCTCTTGCTACCTCGAGCGGTATCTGCTACGGATTCGCAAGCTTTCAGTTTGCGGTCTGTGCAATTATGGCTATAATCGTTTGCAGAGATGCGGTTGGAGTGAGAATGGAGACCGGTAAGCAGGCAAAAATAATAAACGATCTGCGCGATTACGTTCTTGAAATGGGAAAGGGCGAGATCGACGATACAAAGCTGAAGGAATTTGTGGGACATACTCCGCTTCAAGTTGTGGTTGGCTTTATAGTGGGCGTGATCGTGGCTGTTATAACATCCTTGATTTTGTTTTGATTTACTTGTTTCGCGATTTAAACAAGTTTAATTTAAAGGTATGGAGGCATAGCTCAGTTGGTTAGAGTACTTGCTTGACATGCAAGGGGTCGCAGATTCGAGTTCTGCTGTCTCCACCAAACAAAAAAGCACTTGTTCACAAGTGCTTTTTTGTTTTATTAATCTTCTATTATTTCTTCGATGTATTCTTCCTTATACTCGTCATAATATTCGTCTATCGCTTTAAGCTTAGCGCGGCGGATGCTTCTGTTCTTTCTGGCTTCAAGAAGATCCGGGAAATACCACCAGCCAAGATAGATTATAATTACGGGGATGCAGAGGAGCATGTACCAATATGATGACGGAATGAGCATCCAGAAAAGCTGGAGCAGGGGATTGTTCGGCGTTATGGAGAACATATAGTTGACCTGAATATCGCCGGGGCCTATAAGGCCGGAATTGATCGCTACGTTAATAAAGTGGATTGCTGTGTAGCAGGCGAAGGTGATTATCAGAGTGGATTTGATGGTTTTATGATCCTTATCAACGAGCTTGAGGGCGAAAAGAAGGATCGGTATGCCCGCTTCAAGCACGTGGGGGAAGTAATAGAATGCGAATGACCAGCTGAAAAGATTGGCCTGATCCATTCCTCCCGTGGTGTGAAGGATAAGGGCTATGTATGATCCGAGCGACCAGAGAAGGAGAAGGTTGCACGCCCATTTTTTTCTTGTGAGAACCGCAAAGGGAAGGAGCATCGCATTGAGTGAGCAAAGATGAAGGGGCAAGTACTCCCAGGGTCTTCCCCAAGTGACAAGATTGAAAATTATTGCCGCTATACCTGCAAAGGAAAGAAAGAAAAGTGTTATAACCTGCGTTTTTCTTGATGCGTTGGAAAGCGCGAAATAAAGCGCGACGTTTATAAGGACCGCTATGACGAGAGTGGCAATATGCAGCGCGCCGAACATAGGTCCCCAAAGTATTTCAGGCATAATTACCTCCTTGAAATTTACATATTTATATACGAAATTATTTTATCACAAAAAAGCGTTATTGTCAATAAAATAAAAAATTATTTATTAAATTACAAAAAAACGTGATTAAAATGAGATTTTTTGTATAAAATTATGCTTGAGAGGGTGGGAGTGCTAAAAAATCAACGGAAATTGAGAAAAATATTTAAAAAAACTATTGACAAATTGGTGAAAAGGTGGTAAATTAATATCGTAAGTTAGCACTCGTCATAAAAGAGTGCTAAAAAATCTGCAAGGAGGGAATAAAATGAGCGCATTTGACAAAGAGCTTAGTCCAAGAAAAAAACAAATACTCAAAGCGGTGGTTGAAGCGCACATTGCCGCGGGTGAGCCCGTCGGTTCAAGATTCTTGGTGCAGAGCAATCTGCTGTCTTGCTCGTCTGCTACGATCAGAAATGAGATGGCGGAGCTTGAGGAGATGGGTTATCTTGAACAGCCCCACACGTCCGCGGGAAGAATTCCCAGTGAGCTTGGTTACAGATTTTACGTTGATTCGCTTCTTCAGCACTACGCTATGACGAGCAAGGAGATCGATCAGATAAATTCTTTATTAAAGGTAAAGATGGGCGAGATTGACAAGATCCTTAAGGTCGCGTCAAAGGTCGCGTCCAATATTACAAATTATACGGGAATTGCGATAAAGCCCCGTCAGTCGCTCGTTAAGGTGCTTAAATACGAGATAGTCGGAATTGACGAGCGTCAGTTCGCGATAGTTATGATACTTTCCACGGGCGCTATAAAGACGAAGAAGGTAAAGCTTCAGCTTGGCATAGACGATATGACACTTGGTAGGCTTTCCGCGGCTCTTAATTCATATCTTACGGGACTGTGCGCCAACGAGATAACGCTCAGCTCGGTTATGAGTCTTGAACGTGCGATGGGGGATGATTCCTTGCTCGTTAACGCGACGGTGAAGGCGATATACGAGGTTATCGGTGAGACGGATGGCGGTGAGCTTCATTACAGCGGACTTAACCACCTTTTGCAGTATCCCGAATATTCGGATGTAAATAAATTCGGAGAGATCATCAATACATTTGAGGAAAAGAATGAGATACTTGATCTCGTATCGGGCGGCTATGATAACGATATAAACGTGCTTATCGGCTCTGAGAGCAGTGTTAACGTTATGAAGGATTCGGCGATAGTTTTCAAGCAGATAAAGAAGGACGGCAAAACAATAGGCGCGATCGGTGTGGTCGGTCCTCGCAGAATGGATTACGCGAGAGTGTTGGCAACGCTGAACGAGCTTAGTGAAAATATATCGGATCTTATCGAGGATAAGAGACTATTAACGGAAAACGGAGGAGAAGCAAGTGCAGGAAGAGATTAAAAATCCCGAGACAGTGGAAGAAACGGCAGAAAAAGCCGAGGACGGTATAAAAAAAGAAAAGAAGAAGGCAAAAAAATCCGATGCTGAGATAGCGGAGCTTATGGAAGCAGTTTTGGCAAAGGAGAAGGAGATCGCCGAGCTTAACGACAAATATCTCCGTCTTTACGCGGAATACGATAATTTCCGTCGCAGAAGCGCGAAGGAAAGGGAAGGCATATATTTCGACGCAAAGAGTGATACGGTCAAAAATATTCTCCCTATTCTTGACAATATGGAGAGAGCAACAGCCTTTACCGAGGCGGATAAGGTGCTTGAAGGTATGAATCTTATCCTTAAGAGCTTTAACGAGAGCTTTGCGAAAATGGACGTTAAGGAGATAGAGGCACTCGGAAAAACCTTTGACCCCAACGTTCACTACGCGGTAATGCACATCGAGGATGAGGCATACGGTGAGAACGAGGTCGTTGAGGTATTGCAGAAGGGCTATACCTGCGGCGACAAGGTAATCAGATACGCGATGGTTAAGGTCGCAAATTAATTTTGTAAAACTTATTTTATTTAATATTGGAGGAATTTTATTATGGGAAAAATTATTGGAATTGATTTAGGTACAACAAACTCTTGTGTGGCAGTATTTGAGGGCGGCGAGCCCGTTGTTATCCCCAATCCCGAGGGAGCAAGAACCACACCCTCCGTCGTTGCATTCACAAAGACGGGCGAGAGAATCATCGGTCAGGTTGCAAAGCGTCAGGCTATCACCAACCCCGACAAGACAGTTATGAGTATTAAGCGCCACATGGGCACCGATTACAAGGTAAATATCGACGGTAAGGTATACACTCCTCAGGAGATCTCCGCTATGATTCTTCAGAAGCTTAAGGCAGATGCCGAGGCATATCTCGGAGCTCCCGTAACAGAGGCAGTCATCACCGTTCCCGCATACTTCTCCGACGCACAGCGTCAGGCTACTAAGGATGCAGGTAAGATCGCAGGCCTTGAGGTAAAGAGAATCATCAACGAGCCCACGGCTGCTGCTCTTGCATACGGTATCGATAAGGAGAAAGACCAGAAGGTTATGGTATTCGACCTTGGCGGCGGTACGTTCGACGTATCCATCCTTGAGATCTCCGACGGTGTTTTCGAGGTTCTTGCTACAAACGGTGACACTATGCTCGGCGGTGATGACTTCGACCAGAGACTTATCGACTGGATGGTTAAGAAGTTCCAGGCAGAGAACGGCGTTGACCTCAGAAGCGACAAGATGGTTATGCAGAGACTTAAGGAAGCGGCTGAAAAGGCAAAGATTGAGCTTTCCGGTATGACAAGCACAAATATCAATCTTCCTTTCATTACTGCTACCGCTGCAGGCCCTCTCCACTTTGACGCAACTCTTACAAGAGCTGAATTTGACAGAATTACAAGCGATCTTATAGACAGAACTATCATTCCCACGAAGAAGGCTCTTGCTGACGCAGGTCTCTCCGTAAGCCAGATCGACAAGGTTCTTCTTGTTGGTGGTTCTACGAGAATCCCCGCGGTTCAGGAGGCGGTTAAGAAGCTTATCGGCAAGGATCCCTTTAAGGGCATCAACCCCGACGAGTGCGTAGCTGTCGGCGCGGCTATCCAGGCAGGCGTTCTCGGCGGCGACGTTAAGGATCTTCTCCTTCTCGACGTTACACCCCTTTCTCTCGGTATCGAGACACTTGGCGGTGTATTCAACAGAATTATCGACAGAAATACAACTATTCCCGTAAAGAAGAGCCAGATCTACTCCACCGCGGCTGACGGTCAGACCTCGGTTGAGATCCACGTTCTTCAGGGTGAGCGCGAGATGGCTTCCGGCAATACAACTCTCGGTAGATTCCATCTTGACGGTATCCCCGCAGCTCCCAGAGGCGTTCCTCAGATCGAGGTTACCTTCGATATCGACGCTAACGGTATCGTTAACGTAACTGCTTGCGATAAGGGAACGGGTAAGGAAACACATATCACTATCACATCCTCTACAAATATGAGTAAGGAGGATATCGACAGAGCAGTTCGCGATGCGGAGAGATTTGCTGAGGAGGACAAGAAGCAGAAGGAAGCGGTTGACGTAAAGAACCACGCTGATACTGTCATCTTCCAGAGTGAAAAGACTCTTGCCGAAATCGGCGACAAGCTTCCTGAGAGCGATCTTGCGGATGTTAAGGCAGGAATTGAAAAGCTTAAGGAGACCGTTAAGACAAACGATACCGAGGCTATCAAGAGAGATACTGAAGCACTTGAAAAGGCATTCTATGCAGTATCCGAAAAGCTTTACAAGCAGAGCGGAGCTCAGCAGGGCGATCCCAACGCAGGCTTTGGCGGTGCGCAGGGCGGCGCTGACAACGGCACATACTACGATGCCGGATTTGAAGATAAGACAAATCAGTAATTAACTAATTTTGGGCAGGAAAGGGCAAATTTTGCTCTTTCCTACGTCCGTTTATTGAAGAGAGAGCAAAATGGCAGACAAGAGAGATTATTACGAGGTCCTCGGGCTCGATAAGGGAGCGGACGAGGCATCGATAAAAAAGGCATACAGGAGCTTAGCCAAAAAATATCATCCCGATATGAATCCCGGCAATGCAGAGGCGGAGCAGAAATTCAAGGAGGTCAACGAGGCTTACAGCGTGCTTTCCGACCCCGACAAGAAGGCTAAATACGATCAGTTCGGCCACGCGGCGTTCGATCAGAGCGCGGGCGGAGGATACGGCGCGGGCTTTGGAGATTTCGGCGATATTGGTGACATATTCGGCAGCTTCTTCGGAGGTGGATTTGGCGATTTTGGCTTTGGCGGCGGTTCGTCTAACAGAAGAAACGCACCTCAACGCGGCGAGGATATCGGCGTACGCGTGACGCTTACCTTTGAGGAGGCGGTGTTTGGAGTAAAGAAGGATATCTCGTACAACAGAATACAAAAATGCGATGAGTGTCACGGCTCAGGAGCTGAAAAGGGAACTCAGGCGGAGACCTGCTCGGCTTGTCGCGGAACGGGACAAAAACGCGTTATGCAGAGAATGGGCGGTATGCAGTTCCAGACCACCGTTACCTGTGACTCCTGCCGCGGAACGGGTAAGATAATCAAGAACCCCTGCTCGAACTGTCGCGGAACGGGTTACGTGCGCATTACCAAGAAGCTTTCCGTTAATATTCCGGCAGGCATTAACGAGGGTGAGAGAATAGCGCTTCGCGGTCAGGGCTCGGACGGAAGAAACGGCGGCCCTGCGGGAGATCTTATTATTCAGGTCACAATCAAACCGCACAAGATATTCAGACGTGAGGGATATAACGTTTACTGTGACGTTCCTGTGACCGTTGCGGAGGCTACTCTTGGAGCGGAGATAGATATTCCCACGCTTGAGGGTGAGCAAAAATACGATATTCCCGAAGGAACTCAACCGGGAACTCAGTTCACGCTTCGCGGAAAGGGTATTCAAAATCCCAATTATCCAAGCAGGCGCGGCGACTTGATATTTACCACGGTGGTTGAGATACCTAAGGGACTTTCCGGCAAGCAGAAGGAGCATATGCGCGCTTTTGCCGAGTCCTGCGGCGAGAGTAATTACAAGAAGAAAACAAGCTTTTTTAAGAACTTATTTAATTGATAGGAGATATTTATGACGGATCCCGATTACATCTGCGGTGAAACGACCGAGATTAAAGACTGGACACAAATCAAGGTGACTGTGAAGCTTCAGCATCTCGATACCGCTGTTGCGGTTATGAGCGTGCTTGACAACAATCTTATGGTGGAGGATTATTCCGACATAGATCTCAAGACCTGCTACGGTGACCTTATCGACGAGAGCATACTTAACGCGGATAAAACTGTGGCGTCGGTTTCACTCTTTTTGCCCGCGGATCAGAATTACAATATGGCGATATCGTTTATCCGTGAGCGACTTGAGGCTGACGGCATTGAGCCCAAGGTGGAGATAGTTGGCGTTAACGAAGAGGACTGGGCAAATTCGTGGAAGAAGTATTATACCACCCTGCACATTGGAAAAAGAACGGTTATCGTTCCTATGTGGGAGGAATACGAGGCAAAAGAGGGTGAGGTCGTTATTAAAATGGATCCCGGTATGGCTTTTGGTACCGGCTCTCACGAAACAACACGACTTGTTATCGAGCTTCTTGAAAAGTACACCAAGCCGGGTGTAAGAATGCTTGACGTTGGCTGCGGAAGTGGAATTTTGGCCATAGTTGCCTCAAAGCTTGGCGCAGGTGAGTGCAAGGCTTATGATATCGATCCTATTGCAGTTAAGGTGGCTAATGAAAACATCGCGGCAAGCGGTCAGGATAATATTACTTGCGAGGTTTCCGATCTTCTTAAGTCCGTTGATCTTGACGGCGGAAAATACGATCTCATTTGCGCAAATATCGTTGCGGATATTATTATTCGAATGACTCCCGATATAGGCAAATTTATGAAGGATGACACCGTTTTGCTTTGCTCCGGCATCATCAAGGAGAGAGCAGGGAACGTTATTTCCAAGCTTGAGGATTACGCTCTTAAGGTGGTGGAACGCATCGACGATAACGGTTGGTGCGCGCTTGCGGTTATGAAGAATAAATAAATTTCAAAAAAGAACCTTACGCGAGGTTCTTTTTTTATATGTTATTATATATTTTTCTTCTTTTTTCTGCAAAAAATATTAAAAATCTATTTACTTTATAAAATCTTTGTGGTATAATGTTAAAGAATATAAACAAAGTGGAGGAGTGTACTCATAAATACTCGTGACCTTTGGTGCCGATGTGGCATATCATTGATTATGAGACGTGCATTCCATGCTTTTAGGCTCCACGTTTTATTAGGTTAATTTATTATTTACGGAGGAAGAAAAAATGAAAAGATTTTTCTCAACATTGCTTATTGCTTCTCTCTTGGTCTGCGCTATGCTCCTTGCATCGTGCGAGCTTTTCCCCTCGGGAGAGCACACCTGTGAATTTGAGATCGAGGTAATAGAGCCGACCTGTACGGAAAGGGGTTATACGATTTATCGTTGTAAAGAATGTGAGAATAGCTACCGCGACTCTTTTACAGAGGTGGATCCAGATAATCACGTTGAGCTTGTAGAAACCTTAAAGGTTGAGCCCACCTGTACAGAGGATGGATACATTATCAAAACTTGTACAGCTTGTGGCCTTGAAGTAACCTCCCAGAACGGTAAGGCTAAAAAACACTCAATGGAAATGTGGCATACTGTTAAGGCACCCACTTGCACCGAATCGGGAATTGAAGCTCGTAAGTGCAGCAACTGTGACGAGTGCTACGAAGAAAGAACTATTAATCCCACACACACATGGGATGAAGGCGTTGTTACCGCACCTACTTGTGACGAGGACGGTTATATCTCCTACCATTGCACAGTTGAAGGCTGCACCGGTGAATATGTTCAGTTTGCTAATAAGACAAACGGCCTTAAGGCGACAGGTCATAAATATGAAACAGATGAAAACGGCGAGCTTGTTTGGGTGGTAATTACCCCCGCTACATGTGATAAAGAGGGCGTTAAGCACAACTATTGTGTTAACGAGGGTTGTGATGCTTACCATGCTGCTACGATCGAAAAGCACAATTACGAGGTTATAGTTGAAGAGCCTACATGCACCGAATACGGTAAAACATATGAGAAATGCACGGAGTGCGGAGACAATCATCTTATTACGTACACAGATCCTATCGGTCATAAGTACGAGACTTGGACCGATGTTGAGGGTTGCCCCGGTATTGAGGAAAGCAAGTGCGAGCATTGCGGCGAGGTTCTTCAGAGAACCAAAGAACAGTAATGCACTGCTTGATTAGGAGGATGTTATGAAGAGAATTTATTCTTTGTTACTTATTGCAATAGTGCTTATCGGCATGATGATGTTGACCGCTTGTCCTTGGGATAAGCCCGAGCATGTGCATAGCTTTAAAGATGAAGTGATAAAACCCACTTGCTCCGAACAGGGATATACAATACACACTTGTGAAGAGTGCGGTTACGTTAGAGAAGATACATTCGTTCCCGTAAATCCAGAAGCGCATAACTTTATTGAAGTTGAAACCGTAGAACCTACTTGTACGGAAGATGGTTATGTGAGATACGTATGTGAGCATGATGAAAGCCACGAGGAGTTCAAGACTCTTAAATCAGGTCACGTTCTTGGTGACTATGTTGTAATTATTGCTCCCACTTGCCTTTCTTACGGAAAGGAAAGAGCATTCTGTGAAAATTGCATGTATTATGAGGATAGGGATATTCTTCCCGCTCATAACTACGACGTTGTTTTGGACGTTATTGAGCCTACTTGCACAAGTGAGGGCTACACAGTTAAGCAGTGCTCCGCTTGCGGTGATACAATAAACACAAATCACGTTGGCAAATCCGCACATTTCTGGACTGAGTGGATCACGGTGACAGAAGGCGATTGTATGACACCCGGAACCAAGAAGCGTATTTGCGTAGTATGTAACGTTGAAGAAATGGGTAATTTCGGATACGGTCACCAGTATGAGAGTGAGGTTGTTGAGCCCACTTGCACAGAGTCCGGTTATACAGTACATACATGTAAGGTTTGTGGAGACGTTACAACGGATGCTTACACTCCCGCACGTCACACTTGGGGAGAATGGGAAGTAACTATTTCTCCCAGCTGCCAGGCTCCCGGTATTGAGCGTCACGTTTGCTCCGGTTGCGGCAGGGCTGAGGAACAGCTCGTTCCTTCTCAGCACGTTTACGATAACGTAACTGTTGTTGAGCCCACAACCACTGAGTCCGGCTACACAATTTATGCTTGTGATTGCGGTGATTACTATATCGACAATTACGTTCCCGCTCTCGGTTCTGATCTTAAGCTTGAAACCAGAGATTATTGGGATTACGTTTCCGGTACTTACGTAACCGAATATATCGTTGTTTCTCTCGGCGAAGGTAAGGATATTAAGGACGTTGTAATTCCTGCTGAAGTAGATGGCGTTAAGGTAACGACCATTGCTTATCAGGCATTCTACGATTGTGACAGCATTGAAAAGGTTTACCTTACTAATAGCATTACTAAGTTTGACGTAGCTGCTTTCTGGCATTGCGACAATCTTACTGAATTCTACTTCGACGGTACTGTTGAAGAGTGGAATGCTATCAATAAGGGTGCTAACTGGGATAGAGGTCTTAACGGATACACAGTTTACTGCACCGACGGTGAGATCAAAGGTTAATCAAATAATCAAACAAATTGCCCTCCGCTTTGGCGGAGGGCTTATTTTATAAAAGCAAGCAGAGAATAAAAATCTCTGCTTGCTGATTTTATTTAATTGGTTCAAAATCGCTTGCGGGATGCTTGCAGAGAGGACAAACAAAATCCTCGGGAAGTGTATCTCCCTCGTAAACGTAACCGCAGATCTTGCAGACGTAACCCTTTTTGCCCTCGGTCTTGGGCTCGGGCTTAACGTTTGCGTGGTAGTAGCTATATGTCATTGTATCATCGTTATTTAATACCTTAGCCTCGTCGATGGTGCAGATGAACATTCCGTGAGAGCCGAGATCAACGTATTGCTCGACAGTAAGGGACATGTAGGAGTTTACGTATTCGTCGAGATAAACGAGTCCGTTTTCGCTTCTGAGAACTGTCTCACCTTCAAATTTATCAACGCTTCTGCCGCTTGCAAATCCGAATTTTTCAAAAACGGAGAAGGGAGCGGAGGTGGTAAGGCAGTTGACGTTGAGCTTGCCGCTCTGCTTTATTACGTGATGCGAGTAGTTTGCCTTGTTTATCGTGACGGATATTCTCTTGGGAGAGTCGCTTACCTGAGCAACGGTATTTACGATAAGTCCGTTGTCCTTCTTGCCGTCATTACAGGTAACAACGTACAAGCCGTAGCCTATTTTGAAGAGAGCGGTCAGATCGTTTTTGTTGCTCGGCGTATAATCCTTGCAAAGCTCGTCCGCCATTGCGTCAAGCTGAGATGCGTTTTCACTGTTCATAGCCGATCGGATGGAGCAGGTGGTCTCGAGGAAGGTGATATCCTTTGAGTCCTCAAGAAGACCCCTCATAATCTTAGCCGCGGTGGGTGCCCAGCTGCCGTTTTCAATAAAACCGACCGTTCTGCCCTTATATCCTCGTTCGGTGAGGTGGTCAATGAATTGACGCATATATGGGAAGATATCCGAATTATAGGTGGTGGTTGCCAAAACGAGCTTTGAGTATCTGAAGGCATCCTCAACTGATTCAGCCCAATCCTCTCTCGCAAGGTCGATGGTTACAACCTTTGGCGCGCCCTTTGCTCTTAATTTGTCGGCAAGAGCCATTACCGCTTTTTTGGTGTTTCCGTAAATTGAGGTGTATGCGATCACAACTCCCTCGTCCTCGGGAAGATATGATGACCAGATATAATACTGGGAAATATAGTGATCAAGGTCACCTGTGAGAACGGGGCCGTGAAGCGGACAGATTGCTTTGACCTCGTTAGGCATTACTTTATTGAGGGCTCCCTGAACCTGAACACCGTATTTTCCGACTATTCCAAAATAGTAGCGTCTTGCTTCGCAATCCCATTCCTCGTCCGTGTCGAGAGCGCCGAATTTGCCGAACGCGTCTGCTGAGAAAAGAATCTTTTCCGTGCTTTCGTAAGTAAACATAACCTCGGGCCAATGCACCATTGGAGCGCCTATGAACGTAAGCTGATGCTTTCCGAGAGAGAGGGCAGAGCCATCTGATACGGTGATTTTTTTGTCATTGTCGATACCGCCGAAGAAGTTGTCCATCATTGTAAATGCCTTTGCGGTGGCGACGATTTTGGCGCTTGGATATACCTTTAAAAAGTTGGCAATATTTGCGGAATGATCGGGTTCCATATGATGCACGATAAGATAATCGGGGCATCTGCCGTCAAGCACACTTGCCACGTTATCAAGCCATTCGTGTGTGAAGCCTGCGTCAACGGTATCAAGAACCGCTATTTTTTCGTCAAGAATTACGTAAGAATTATAGCTCATACCGTTTGGAACGGCATATTGACCTTCAAAAAGATCGATCTTTTTATCATCTACGCCAACGTAGATAATGTTATCGGTAATTTTCATTTTTTCTCCTTTTATTTAAAAATTTCAAGATATTCCTCGTAAGAAAGTCCGGTTTGGTGAATTATTGAGGCGACCTCAAGTCCTACAAAGCGATAATGCCAGCTTTCATATGAATATCCCGTGATATCCACCTTGTCCTCGGGGTAACGAAGGATGAAGCCGTATTTCCAGCAGTTTTTGAGCAGCCAAGGGTACGCATTGGTCTCGGTGAAGCCGACGTCGTTAGGGTAGCTTCCCTCATATCCGTAATTTTCAAGCTCCAACATACAGGAGGGAACGAAAAAGTCAACGCAGAGTCCCGTTCTGTGCTCACTGTATTCGGGTCTTGCAGAGTATTTATTCGCGTTTGCGATAGCTTCGTCACGGCTAAGACCTTTATTAATTTCGGAATTTACGTAATTGTTAAAAAGATTTTGCTGTTCGGCGTAGGTTCGGTACGCACTCTGCACGCACACATCGTCAATGCCGAGAGCGAACATATCCTGCATCATTGCCTCAAGCGCTTTTTCTGCGGTCAGATCCAGCTTAAGTACTCTATCGGTTCTGCGATATTTTTTGGGTATCTCAACTAATTTTGCAGGAGAAAAGTCTTCGCCTATTGAGTGTTGCTTATTTGCCAGGATCGATATATATTGATCCTTTGAATTAATGTATTCAAGATATGCGGATACGTCCGTCACGTAATCGAATTCAACATTTTTCGCTATCATATAGATATTTTCAGTTGCAGTTATCACGGTCTTTTCGCCACTTATGTCAATATCAATGCCGAAAATCAGTTTTTTAGCATCCTCAATGGGTATCAGAACGTGTTTTTCGTCTATTATCACTTTTTCGCTTAAAGAAACATTAAAGCCGTTGACTGTGGCTAAGCTGCTTCCGTTTTCAAGCTTGATGTACGTACCGTTGATCGCAAAGCCTTTCTCTATACTCTCCATATTGCAAAAGGTAGCAAGAGCGACCATATCGATATACTGTACGCCGTCGGAGAAGGCGAGCTTTTCGCTAAGCTCCTGCTCCGTATCGCCGAAAACGTATATATATTCCTTTTTTGAGCCTGTTTCTATCATAGCGGCAACGAAGAGCAGTATTGAAGCAAGCATGAGTGCCGAGAGAGCTACAATACCGAAGGTCTTTCGTTCTGTCAGCTCGTGACGCTCTACATTTGCATAGAGATTGTTCCTTATTTTATTATATGAAGAGTTTTTTTTGTTTTCCTGTTTCATTTACTTCGTTTCTACCATCATAAAATAGGGTGAGGTGGGTGAATTTACGATCTGTACCTTTGTGCAGCATACCTTAAAGCGGGAGAGGGTGGAAAGATACTCCGAAATTTCCTTGCCCTCGGCATCGCCCTCCGGATGTCCGGGATATACTGCGATAAGCAGGATGGCGTCCTTTCCGAGAAGCTCTATAGCTGCCTCAATTGCGGGAAGTGTCGTTGCACGCATAGTGGTTATGGATTTATCTCCTCCGGGCAGGTAGCCGAGATTGAACATTCCCGCTTTTATTGGCTCATTTACATAGTTTTTAACATTGTGGTGGGAGTCGTGAATGAGTGTATAGTTATTCGGACAACCTGCAGCCGCAAGATTTTTGCGAGTGGATTCCACGGCGCTTGCCTGGATATCAAAGGCATATACCTTACCGTTCTCGCCGACGGTCTTGGATAAAAATTCGGTATCGTGACCGTTTCCCATAGTGAAATCAACTGCTGTATCGCCTGCATGCAGATGCTCAAGTATAAATCTTTTATGTAGATCAAGAAGCTCAATCATTATTATTGCCTTACTCCTTATAAAAATATTGCAAGTTGAAATTTTTTGTGATATAATTATTATATATTATTTTACTTTATAAAGCAAGAGATTGGATGAAAAAATGAGTAAATTTTTTAATGACGTAAAAACGGAATACGAGGGAAGTCTTCCTTTTGTTCGCATAGAGTACAGGGGCGCTTACGATCTTGCGAAAACGCTCGACTGCGGTCAGGCTTTCAGATGGGAGAGAGTAGGGGATGAGTGGCTTGGAGTGGCTTTTGGTAGGCTTATCTCAATAAAGCAGACGGAGCAGGAGCTTATCATTTATAATTCCACCGCTGAGGATTTTTATGACATCTGGTGCCACTATTTCGCGCTTGACGAGGATTACGATGCGATCGATGAGGAGCTGCTTGGAAATTGCCAAAATCCCACCTTTGTGAAGGCTTTGGAGTGCGGAAGGGGAATAAGGATATTGCGCCAGGAGCCTTGGGAGGCGGTTTGTTCGTTTATAATTTCCCAGAACAACAATATTCCGAGAATAAAAAAGATAATCGATTCGCTCTCGTTCGCGCTTGGTAGGCAGATCGATGCATCATTAATGCGGGATCACGGTGCGGAGGGCAGGGAGTTTTATTCGTTTCCGACTGCTGAGGCGATACTTGGCGCGGGGGAGGAGTTCATTTTCTCGCTCAAAACGGGATTTCGCGCAAAGTACATAATGGATGCTGCGACAAAATGGTGCAGTGGAGAGATAAATGAAGCGGAGCTGAGGGGCATTAAGAAGCTTGACGACGCGCTCGCATATCTTTGCAGAGTGAAGGGAATTGGACTTAAGGTTGCCTCGTGCGCGTTGCTTTTCGGCTTTGAAAGACTTGATCCGTTTCCCGTTGACGTATGGATGAAGCGTGTGCTTGACAAGTATTTTGAAAAGGATTTTGACCCTGCGACATTTGGCAGATACGCGGGCGTTGCTCAGCAATATTTGTTTGATTTTGAGAGAAATACTGCAAAATAATCACTTTTTTTCAAAAAAAATTAATTTTTTTTGAAATTTATTACACTTTTTTTGATTTTTGTACACTATATTAGTGAAAGGAAGTGAAATTTATGAAAAAATTATCGGTTTTAGCTTTGGTATTTATTTTATGCCTTAGTTGTCTTGCTGCTTGCGGTGAGAGCAAATGGAAGTGTTCTGACACACACCATTGGATACTATCTCCTCAAATAGGGGACAATACTGGTGAAATTTATTTCTACGGAAAACATATTGACGATAACCACGATTTGCGGTGCGACGTTTGCGGTTACAATTTTGGGCATCAAGGACATGAGTTTTACTATGTATCCAACTATTACGGTCACTGTGAGCATATGATTGGTGAATCCTGTGACGGAAGCTGCCAAAAGTCCCCTCATGAAGACTGGGACGCGGATATGTTTTGTGATATTTGCGGATATGAAATGGAGCTTCGCGTCGTTAACGATATCCTGCGCAATCAGGCAGGCTGCGAGTGGCTTAACGACGTTAGTGCAGAGAATATTGCGGAGATAAAGATGATATCGGGCGGCGGTGGTCCGTTGCCACCCGTTTCATTCACATATATTTCGTCATCAACCGATAAGGCGGTAATTTCAAGTATTTTTAAGGATTATCAGCTGCTTGAAGTAAGGTCCGTTTCTGAAGAAAAAACTCAGATCGACGACGGTGGATACGTTGTTGTTCAATTCATTTTGAATGACGGTACCGTTAAAAGATTGAACTTTATTAACGGAGAATTCTATAGCGACGGGAAGGGTAATTACTTTGAGCTAATGTATTTGCCCGTATTCCGAGATGGGACAAATTTTGTAAGTCGTTTTGGTCTTGAAACGTGGTATGATCATTGCCAACTCCATCTGATTGACGGAACACCGGTTTGCGAAATTCCCGTATTTGAACTTGAATTTAATATACTTACAGACGATATCTATCTTGGGGCTGAAACTCCCACTCATTTTATTGAAATTAACGGTGAAAGGCTGTATTTCATCAAAGATTGCTATTTCTATATTAATGACGACAGAAGTGTTTACTATGACCTTGTGGGCAAGAACCTCGAAGAATTGATATACGATTATACGGTATTGCCGGATTAAAATATAAATAAAAACAAAAACAGGACACGATTTCGTGTCCTGTTTTGTACAGCAAGTAAAAAGTTTCTTTGAAACTAAATTATTTAATTTCAACAGTTGCGCCAGCAGCAACGAGAGACTCTTTGATTTTTTCAGCTTCGTCCTTGGAAACGCCTTCCTTAAGTGTCTTGGGAGCTGCTTCAACGAGGTCCTTAGCGTCCTTAAGACCAAGACCTGTGAGCTCACGAACAACCTTGATAACGTCGAGCTTCTTAGCACCGAAGGATGCAAGAACTACGTCAAATTCTGTCTTCTCTTCAACTGCAGCAGCAGGAGCAGCAACACCAACAGCAGCAACGGGAGCAGCGGATACGCCGAATTCCTCTTCAACTGCCTTTACGAGTTCGTTCAACTCAAGAATAGTCAAACCTTTAATTGTTTCAACAATAGCTGTAATCTTTTCGTTAGCCATTTTTAAATCCTCCAAAATTCAATAAAAATTTTTGTGTTTATGATGCGATTTTTTTACGCGGTGATTGTTTGCAGATTATTCTGCAGCGGGAGCTTCCTCTGCGGGAGCAGCTTCTCCGTCCTTGTCGATAATTGCCTGAATAGCATATGCAAAGCCGTAAAGAGGGCTCTGGATGCTTCCAAGGAATTTCGCAATAAGTGTTTCTCTTGAGGGGATGTTTGCGAGCTCGTTAACTGTAGCTTCGTTAACGACAACACCGTCAACATAACCTGCAAGAATCTGGAAGGACTGAACCTTATCTGCATACTTCTTAAGGATCTTTGCGGGAGCAACCGCGTCATCCTTGGAAATAGCGATAGCAGTCATACCAGAAAGGTACTGCTTCATTTCGCCGTAACCTGCATCCTCGCAAGCTCTGCCTGTAAGGGAGTTCTTAACTACCTTATAGTCAACGCCTGCCTCACGGAGTTCCTTACGCATTGCTGTATCAGCATCAACTGTGATACCCTGGTAATTTACAAGAACACCGGAAACAGATTCTTTGATCTGAGCAGAAAGTTCAGCAACAACCTGTTGCTTCTTTTCAAGTATTACTTTACTTGGCATTGTACTTTCCTCCTGTTAATTTAACGAATGTAATAAAAAAATCCTTCCATAAAGGCATAGCACCCCAAGGAAAGACTCACATTAACAAAAATATTAAAGTATAAAATCTTCCTCGGCAGGAGAGCTTGCGCCTTTACCGGAACCTGCTGTCTTTGGATAACACAAGTATTATACCATATTTTTTGGATTTGTCAATACTTTTTTTGAAAAAAATGAAAGTTTTTGGGGGACTTTTATCAAAGTCCCCTTGATTTATTTAATGAATTCATTATAGATTGCCTGAATAGTTTTTTCATAGTCGCTTTCATAAATGGCAACCACGATATTAAGCTCACTTGAACCCTGGTCGATCATTCTTACGTTGACTCCCGCGCCCGAGATAGCTGAGAAGATGCGCGCCGCAGTACCCTTTGATTCCTTCATTCCGCGGCCAACCACGGCAACAAGAGCGAGACCTGTATCAACTGTTATATTGTCTGCGTCCGTTACCCTGTGAAGCTCTGTAACGAGCTCATCCATTTTGCTATTAAGCTCCTTGGTGCTTACGATATGGCTCATCGTATCGATACCGGATGCGAGGTGCTCGGTGTGGATTGCGTAATTGTCAAGACATTTGAATACTCGTGCGGCAAATCCGAATTCTCCGCCCATTCTGTTCTTTTCGATATTGATAACGGAAAAACCCTTTTTGCCCGCAACACCTGTGATGAGATGCTCGTTTTCGTCCGTGTACATATTGGGGACGATGAGCGTGCCTTCGTCCTCGGGATGGTTGGTGTTTCGTATATTAATGGTGATGCCTTCCTTCTGTACGGGGAAAATTGAATCCTCGTGGAGAACACCCGCGCCCATATACGAAAGCTCGCGAAGCTCTCTGTAGGTTACTGTGGAAATGGGAAGGGGATCTTTAACTATTCTTGGGTCTGCCATAAGAAATCCCGAAACGTCAGTCCAGTTTTCATAAAGATCGGCATTTGAAGCGCGAGCCACTATTGAGCCCGTGATATCCGAGCCGCCACGGGTGAAGGTCTTTATTGTTCCGTTTGGCATAGAACCGTAAAAGCCGGGAATTACGGCATTTTTGTGTTTTTTAAGCTCCGCTTTCATAGCCTCATTGGTCTTTTCTTCGTCAAAGCTTCCGTTATCCTTAAAGAAGATAACGTTTTCTGCATCGATAAAGTCAAAGCCCAAATATTTAGCAAGAATTAGAGAATTTAAATACTCGCCCCTGCTTGCGGCGAAGTCGCGTCCTGAGCGAGCCATCATAGCGCTCTTTATGTATTCGAGCTCGCCTGTGATGTCAAAATTCAGGTTAAGACCGGATATTATACCCGTATATCTTTCCACGATTTTCTGGTAGTAGTCCGTAATATCCTCGCGGTTTTTTATCATATTATAGCATGTGTAGAGCATATCTGTGACCTTTTGGTCATCATCCGTTCTTTTTCCCGGAGCGCTTGCCACAACATATCTGCGAGTGGGGTCCGCTTTGATTATGCTTGCCACACGCATAAAATGCTCTGTGTCCGAGAGAGAAGATCCGCCGAACTTTACAACCTTTAATTGCATATTGTGATTCCTTTCTTAAAAATAACGTCGCTTTTTGGTGAAGCTAATAACATTTTATGCGCTTTTGCTTCACCATGTCAAATAATCACGTCTATTGTATCACAAAAATTCGGATAAGTAAATAGAAAACGGTGATTTTTACACAAGCTTTGACAATATTTGCTTTGCTTGGATACTATAATTGAGTAAAGCTTATATTGGGAGTTAAAAAATGGTAGTTTACGGTGATCTGCTGTTTCTTATCAATTTTAGTATGGACTTTTTGTGCTTTTATTTTCTGTGCTTGCTTTTACACAAAAGATTGCCCGTTTTACGTGTATGTGTTGCAAGTGCTCTCGGGGGAGCTTATTCGGTCGCTTCGCTTTTTATAAACTCGGGTGCGCATTTGAGATTTGCTTTGGACGTAAGTGTTCCTGTTCTTATGTGCATTATAGCATTTGCCTCCCGCAAAAGCAGAGCCCGTGATATTGCCAAGAGTGTGTTGATATATTTTTTTGTTTCTGCGCTGCTCGGCGGAGTGATGACTGCTTTGTTTTATTTCATTAATCAATCTGACATTCCGGCAGGAGAGATTGCCGACGACGATGGGATTGACGTATGGATATTTGCATTTCTGACACTGATAAGCTCTATATTTACATTGAAGGGCGGGGGCTTTTTCAGATCGTCACATGCAAGGCGCGAGGGGGAGCTTTCGGTCTTTGAGGATGGGAATAACAGGTCTGTGAAGCTAAGGGCACTTGTTGACAGTGGAAATCTTGTAAGAGAGCCTTTAAGCGAAAGGGCGGTCGTTTTTGCATCTCTTGATGCCTGCTCATCCTTGCTTGACAAGAGTCTTGTTGACGCATTGATGCAGAGAAGAGAGCTTGGAAGCTTGCCTTTTTCAATCATGTCGAGGATTAGGCTGATAGCGCACAGAACGCTTACGGGCGAGGCGGTGATGCCTGCTGTGAGATTTAAAAGGGTTGTCTTTAAGGGCGAGAAATGCTTTAAGGAGCTTGACGTATATATCGCATTTGTTTCCAAGGAGGTGCTTGGAGAATACGACGCAATTATATCGCACGAAGCTATTATATAAATCTCGATAAACACAGAAAATATATAAATTAACATGTAATAAACTAATATATACGGAGAGGAAAATATGAATAAAAATAAAATAATAAGCGGTATAAAAAGCACTTTTCCGCGCCTTAAAAGAGGCGTGCTTGCGATTAGGCTTGCAATAGCTAAAATACTGTCAAAAGGTGCTGAAAACGGAGTATATTATGTAAATGGCCCCGAGACGTTGCCGCCCCCTCTCTCAAGAGAGGAGGAGAGCAGATGCATAGAAAATCTGCCCTTTGACGATGAGGCGAGGGATAAGCTGATAGAGCATAATCTCAGGCTTGTGGTCTATATAGCAAAAAAATTTGAAAACACCGGCGTGGGCATTGAGGATCTGGTTTCCATCGGGACACTCGGACTTATTAAGGCTATAAATACCTTTAGGTCGGATAAAAATATCAAGCTTGCAACGTATGCTTCACGCTGCATAGAAAATGAGATCCTTATGTACATAAGAAAGAATTCGCAATCGCGCGGGGATATATCCATAGACGAGCCCCTTAACGTGGATTGGGACGGAAATGAGCTGTTGCTTTCAGACGTGCTTGGAAACGAGGAGGACGGAGTTGCCTATGAGCTTGAGCAGGCGGAGGAAAGAAGGGTTATCAGGGAGGCTGTTGAAAGGCTTGATGCGCGCGAAAGACAGATAATTGAAATGAGGTACGGACTTTTCGGACGCAAGGAGATGACTCAAAAGGACGTGGCAGATGCTCTTGGAATATCCCAATCTTACATATCAAGGCTTGAAAAAAAGATAATTTCGGATCTTAGGATTCAAATTGAAAATAAAATTTGAAAAAATTCAAAAAAACTATTGCAAAATGTGTTGGTTTGTGTTATAATCATATGCAATGTGAATTATTTTGCTAAAAAGTGAGGTGTAAATAAAATGAAGACAGGTATCCATCCTAAGTATGAAGAGGTTACTATCAAGTGTGCTTGTGGTGAAACAGTTACGACAAAGTCCACAAAGGGCGGAGAAGTAAGCGTTGAAATTTGCTCTAAGTGTCATCCTTTCTTTACCGGTAAGCAGAAGTTCGTTGATGCCGGCGGTAGAGTTGACAAATTCAAGAAGAGATTGCAGGCAAGCGGAAGATAATCCGGCACCCTATCTCAAAACAGTACATTTCGCAACTATGGGCAAGCTGTGTGCATTTGGCACATACTTGCCCTTATTGTGTTTTTGGCTATTTAAATTATGAGGTTTGATAACTATGGTGGATTGTAAGATGCCAATAGCGGTCTTTGATTCGGGTCTTGGCGGGATAAGCGTACTTAAGGAGCTTTTAAGGCTTCTTCCAAATGAAAATTTCATATATTACGGTGATACCGCAAATGCGCCCTACGGTGTTAAAAGTGCCGAACAGGTCAGAGAGCTTACCTTTTCGGTTTATGAAAGGCTGAAGACTAGGGGTATTAAGGCATTTGTAATTGCCTGCAATACCGCTACAAGCGTTGCGGTGGCGGCGCTCAGGGAAAAGTATCCAAGAGATATAATTATAGGTGTTGAGCCCGCCCTAAAGCCTGCGGTTCTTTGCGCGCAACATCCAACGGTTGCGGTGCTTGCCACTCCTCTGACACTAAAAGAGGAGAAATTTGCCACATTGATGGGCAGATTTGGTGATGATGCTGAGGTTATACCGTTTGCTTGCCCGGGACTTGTTGAGTTTGTGGAACGCGGTGAGATCATGGGCGACGGGCTGCAGGAATTTCTTAACGGGCTTCTTGCGCCGCTTAAGAGAGAGCAGCTTGACGCGGTGGTGCTTGGCTGCACTCACTATCCTCTTGTGAAGGATGCAATAGTTGAGGCCCTTGGCGGTGAAGTGCTTGTTTTTGACGGAAGCGCAGGAACTGCGCGAGAGACAAAAAGACGGCTTGAATCCGCGGGGCTTTTGAACAATGGCTCGGACGGTGGAGTTGTTTTTATTGATTCCGCTTACCCGAACACCGAAAATGCTGACAGATCCACTCTTATGAGATTTGGAGGTGAATATTTATGCAGTTAGATTTTAAAGAAGGAAAAGAACATATATCCAAGGCTATTCTTGTTGGCATAGTGACAAGGGAAAATTCCGCTGACGAGGTGGAAAAGGAGCTTGACGAGTTAGCGCGTCTGCTTGATACCGCGGGCGGTGAGGAATTTGCCCGCCTTGTGCAGAACAAGGAGACTCCCGATCCGAGAACGGTGATCGGTAGCGGAAAAATTTCAGAGCTTGCGGAGCTTTGCAAAAACAATGGGATAAAGCTTGTTATCTTTGATGCTGAGCTTTCTCCTTCACAGATCAGAAATATTGAGGACGATATAGGCGACGGAGTTCGCTGTATCGACCGCTCAATGCTCATACTCGACATTTTTGCTCTTCACGCGACCACGGGAGAGGGTAAGCTTCAGGTCGAGCTTGCTCAGCTCAAATATACTGCGCCAAGGCTTATCGGCAAAGGAACCGAGCTTTCGCGTCTTGGCGGCGGTATTGGTACGCGAGGACCCGGTGAAAGCAAGCTTGAGAGCGACAGACGTCATATGAAGCGCCGTATTACAGCTCTTGAAGAGGAGCTTCACGAGCTTGAAAAGAACAGAATGACTATGCGCGCGAGCCGTGACAGGAGTCAGATCCCTCAGATAGCGATAGTGGGATATACCAACGCGGGAAAATCTACGCTTTTGAACACGCTTACAGATGCGGGAATTCTTGCGGAGAACAAGCTTTTTGCAACGCTTGATCCGACAACGAGAAAGCTAAAGCTGCCCTGCGGTGAGACCGTTTTGCTTACGGACACCGTAGGATTTATCAGAAAGCTGCCACATCATCTTGTAAAAGCGTTCAAATCCACGCTTGACGAGGCGGTTTACGCGGATATTCTTATGATAGTTATTGACGCGCACGACGATGAGTCGAGGGCACAGCTTGACGTTACAGAATCGCTTCTTGCTGAGCTTGGTGCGGCAGGAAAGCCCACGATCTACGTTTATAACAAGTGCGATCTTGGTATTTCTGCAGACCTGCCTTCCTATATTGCTAATAACGAGGATCCTAACCGTGTGGTTTGCGCGATCTCTGCAAAGAGCGGGGAGGGGATCGACACGCTTCTTGAAAAGATAGAAGCGATCATTCATCAGGGAAAGAGCCGTGTTACGTTTGTGATCCCCAATTCCGAGCAGTCCGCGCTCAATATCCTCTATAAAAACGCGACCGTTGAAAGCGTTGATTACGGCTATGAGGGTGTTACTGTTGTTGCGACCGTTGATGCTAAGGTCCGCGGTATGCTCAAAAAATATGACGTTAACAAGCCCGAAGAGGTTGAGGAGTTTTAAAATGCCTTCCCCTAAATGGGAAGGCTATTCTGAAAGGAGTTAAGCTATGGCTGAAAATGAAAAAGTATATATAACTGTTCGAGGCTACGGCGAGGCTCGTTTTGAGGAAAAGAAGTCCGTTTTTATCGGCTACTGCGAGCATGTGACGAGCGAGGAGGAGGCTCTTGCCTTTGTTAAAAGGATAAAGGAAAAGCACCGTGATGCAACGCATAATTGCTACGGCTACACTATGAAGGGCGGGATACTTTGCCGCTATTCCGATGACGGAGAGCCGCAGGGAACTGCGGGCAAGCCCATTCTTGACGTTTTGCAACGAAGCGGCATTGATGACGTTTGCGTTGTTGTGACGAGATATTTCGGCGGCACTCTGCTCGGCACGGGCGGACTCGTTCACGCGTATTCGCAGGGCGCAAAGATCGCGCTTGAGGCGGCGGGAGTTGCTCGATTTGAAAGCTATACCGTGTTTGAAACGGTATGCTCATACTCGGATCATCAAAAAATCGCGTTTGAGCTTGAGAAGCTTGATGCGATAATCGATCTTACTGATTACTCGGATTGCGTAAGGGTGATATTTGCCGTAAAGACGGGATCTGCGGACATTATCGAAAGAAAAATAACTGAAATAAGTGCGGCAAAAAGCTCTGCAAAGCGCATTTGTGAGCGATTTGACGCGAAATAAGAAAAAACAACCAAAAAATAAATAAAAAATGAAAAAAACTCGAAAATAAAAAAGTATTTTTGAGTTTTTTTTCGTATATTAATATATGTAAAAGAAAAATGCGGAAAGGGGGGAGCGTTTTGCTTATTCCAAGAGAGATAATTGAAGAAATAGTTAACAGAACGGATATATCCGATCTTATAGGCTCATACGTGACTTTGAAGCGCGCGGGCTCGAATATGCACGGTCTTTGCCCCTTCCACAGTGAAAAAACGCCGTCATTTACCGTGTTTTCAAAGAGTAACAGCTTTTATTGCTTTGGATGCGGCTCGGGCGGTGACGCGATAACATTTGTGATGAAGGCGGAAAACCTTGACTATCCCTCGGCGGTCGAATTTTTAGCGAGCCGCGCGGGCATTACCATTCCGCAGGACAAAAACGAGCTTGCGAATATGGGAATGAGCCGCAAAAGAGTTTATGAAATGAACCTTGCGGCGGCTAAATTTTTCCGAGAGAACCTTTTTGACAAGAGCGTTGGATTTGATGCGTTGAATTATTTTGTGGGTACGAGAAAGCTTAGTATGGCTACTGTTAAGCGCTTTGGACTTGGATATGCCCCAAATGATTTTTTTGCACTGACAAATCATATGAAAAAGCTTGGCTACACCGAGCAGGAGCTTATTGACGGTTTCCTTTGCGGAAGAAGTAAAAAGGGACATCTTTACGATTATTTCAGAAACCGCGTTATCTTCCCGATCATTGACGTGACGGGTAATATAATCGGCTTTGGCGGACGAGTTATGGACGATTCCAAGCCGAAATATCTGAACACCTCCGACACACCGGGATTTAAGAAGAGCAAGAACCTTTTTGCTCTCAATTACGCGAAAAATCATTGCTCCGAGCAGCTCATCCTTTGCGAGGGCTATATGGATGTTATCGCGCTTCATGCTGCGGGATTTGAAAATGCCGTTGCAACGCTCGGTACGGCTCTTACGCAGGAGCAGGCGAGAATGATGACGAAATACACCAAAAAGGTGGTTTTGCTTTATGACTCCGACGATGCGGGACAGAGGGCAACGGACAGGGCAATAAAGATACTCTCTGAGGTCGGAATGGACGTTCGCATCCTTAAGCTCAACGGCGCAAAGGACCCCGACGAATACATAAAGAAATTCGGCGCAGACAGGTTCCGAGCTCTACTTGGAGAAAGCAGAACGGGATTTGATTTCAAGGTCTCACGCGCGCTTGCAAATCTTGATCTGCAGATCCCAGACGAAAAGATAAAAGCGTCTGCGGCGATATGCGAGATAATAGCGGACAGCGCATCCGGTGTTGAAAGAGAAGTATTCTTAACTAAGGCATCGGAATTATTAAAGCTTCCCATTGACGTGCTTAGGAACAACGTTGAGCATATTATAAGAAAGCGCAAAAACGAGCAGAAGAAGGACGAGAGCCGACAGGCGCAGATGTCCATACGCAATATCGGAGACAGGATAAATCCGGATGCGGTCAAATTCGTGGGCGCAAACGCGCTTGAGGAAACCATACTCGGATTATTGTTGATATATGAAGAATACCGTGCCGCGGTGACAAAGGGAAGTGTTTCGCTTGTCGCAGACGATTTCGTAACCGCGTTTGGCAAAAAGGTATTTTCAACACTGTTTGAGGTGTATAACTCCTCGGACGAATTCTTACCTGCGATGCTCGGTCAGTATTTTACTGCCGACGAGATGGGCAGGCTTGAAAAAATGAGGCAGAGCAGACTCTCGCTTACCGAAAACGGGCGGGATGTTCTCGATGCTTCGATTGCAGCTTTAAAAGCGGAAAAGGAAAAAAAGTTATCCGCAGAGGGCGGCGATAAATTTGCGACCCTGCGCGCAAAACAGGAAAAGTTAAAAAATCAAAGAAAATAAAAAGGCAGAGAAGGTACTTATGAAGAAAACAGAAGAAAACAACAAAAAGCACTCTATTGATGAGCTTATAGAAAAATCCAAGAAGGAGGGCCTTTCCTCGGTTGATCTTGATGAAGCAATTGAGGAGATGGACTTTGATCTTGATACTCTTGACAAGCTTTATGACAGTCTTGAAGAAAACGATATCCCTCTTAATGATGATATCACAAGCGCAGAGCTTTCTGAAATTGAGAGTGAGGTTGAAAAGCTTTCCACAAGTGATAGCATGGAGAAGATCCTTGAGCAGGGCGGTATTCAGATCGACGACCCCGTTCGTATGTATCTTAAGGAGATCGGCCGTGTTCCGCTTCTTTCCGCTGAGGAGGAAAAGGATCTTGCTGAGAGAATGGTTGCAGGTGATGAGGAGGCTAAAAACAAGCTTGTTGAAGCCAACCTTCGTCTTGTTGTAAGTATTGCAAAGCGTTACGTTGGTAAGGGTATGTTCTTCCTTGATCTTATCCAAGAGGGAAATATCGGCCTTATGAAGGCAGTTGATAAGTTCGACTACGAAAAGGGATTTAAATTTTCTACTTACGCAACATGGTGGATCCGTCAGGCTATCACAAGGGCTATTGCCGATCAGGCGAGAACCATTCGTATCCCCGTTCATATGGTTGAAACAATACACAAGGTTTCACGTTACAGCCGTCAGATGCTCCAGGAGCTTGGTCGCGAGGCTACCGCTGAGGAGATAGGCGAAAAGATGGGTATTTCCGCAGAGAAGGTGAGAGAGATAATGAAGATCGCTCAGGACCCCGTTTCTCTTGAAACACCCATTGGTGAGGAGGAGGACAGCCATCTTGGTGATTTCATTCCCGATGACGATGCTCCCCAGCCCTCAGAGATCGCTTCCGCTACCATTTTACGTGAGGTAATCGAACGTGAGCTTCACACTCTTACTCCCCGTGAGGAGCACGTTATCAAGCTTCGTTTCGGTCTTTATGACGGAAGAAGCCGCACTCTTGAGGAGGTTGGTAAGGAATTTGACATTACCCGTGAGCGTATCCGTCAGATCGAGGCTAAGGCACTCAGAAAGCTTCGTCACCCCAGCCGCGCAAGACATCTTAAAGGATTTCTTGATTGATTATTGAAATTGTATTTCTTGGAAAGGAGATAACCGGTGAATAACGAAAGTATGAAAGAAAATGTTGTTGCAGGTATAGTTGGCGCATTTATATTCGGTCTTGCCGGCGGTGTGCTTTGGTTTGTACTATATCTTTTTGGGTTTATTGCAGGTATAAGTGGTCTTGTGGGCGCGGTTTGTGCTGTTAAAGGATATTCTGTATTTGCCAAAAAAGAAAGTATCAAGGGTATAGTGATATCAGTTATTGTAGCACTCCTTATTATAGTGCTTGCATGGTATCTTTGCCTTGCATATGATATTTGGGATGTACATCAATATTGGTACGAGAATGGCGAAATAGATTATACAATTACATATTTTGAGGCTGTTCAGGTCTCAAGCTTATATCTTCAGGAGCCCGAGATCGGACCTGCTTATTTTGGTGATCTTGGAATTGGACTTTTGTTCTGTGTTGTTGGAGGAGGTAGCTATGTCGTAAATAAGATAAAAGCTATCAAGGCAGGTAATCAGACAAAGCCAGTGGCGTCAGAGGAATCCTCGGATGAAGCAAATACAAATGAAAATGTGTAATGCTAAATGACTTAAGTGATGAAAAGCTCCCGTTTATATCGGGAGCTTTTCATTGTTAATTTTTAAATTTAAACCATCGCAATCAATGATTATTTTGTCATTTGTAGATATTTCATTTAATAGAATTTTATCTGAAATGGGATTTTCGATCATTCGCCTGATACTTCTTCTTAGTCTTCTTGCACCTGATTCTTCGTCATAGGCGCTATCTACGATGAGCTTTTTTATATTTTTGGTGAAGACTACATCAATGTTTAGTTTTTTTAGCCTTTTAGCAAGTGAAGATAGCATAACATCGCATATTTGTTCTATATCATCACGCGACAGGGGAGAAAAATATACGATCTCGTCAACTCTGCCGAGAAATTCCGGAGAAAAGGTTTTTTCAAGAGCGTTTTTGATGCTCATTTTTTGTTCCTTTATGAAAGATTTGTTGTCGCTGCTTTGAGAAAATCCAAGAGAGACGGACTTTTTATAGGATTCGGAGCCGACATTGGAGGTCATTATTATAATGGTGTTTTTAAAGCTCACATATCTTCCTTGAGAATCCGTCAGAGCTCCGTCCTCAAGTATCTGAAGCATTATATTGAAAATATCGGGATGAGCCTTTTCTATCTCATCAAAAAGTACGATGGAATAAGGCTTTCTGCGGACCTTTTCCGTTAGTATGCCACCATCTGAAAATCCAACGTATCCGGGCGGCGCACCGATGAGCTTTGATACGCTGTGCTTTTCCATAAATTCTGACATATCAAGGCGGATGAGCGCGTTACGTGAATCAAAAAGTATTTCGGAAAGTGTAAGGCAGAGCTCGGTTTTGCCAACTCCCGTGGGACCAACGAAAAGAAATGATCCCGTTGGCTGTGATTCAAGCTTAAGTCCTATTCTGCCGCGCTTGATCGCTTCAGAAACAAGCCTTACCGCTTCATTCTGACCGATTATATGATGCTTTAATTCCTCTTCCAAGGACAGAAGGCGATCGCTTTCGCTTTGTAAAAGTCTATTTATAGGGATTCCGGTCCAGTCCGTTACTACCTCTGCTATATCCTCGTATCCAACGATTGCCTGACGTGAAGAAGAGGGGGCTTTATCGCTCATGCTTTTCATCAATGCGAGTTCTTTCTTTCCTAGCTCCTTGGCAAGTGAAAAATCTCCTGCTAAGACGGCTTCTTCTTTTTTATCAAGTATCTCCGATAGGTGTGAGGCTGTATTTTCCTGCATATCCGAGCTAAGTGAGCTTTTGAGCCTTATGCGCGAAGCCGCTTCGTCTATAAGGTCAATAGCTTTATCGGGTAGAAAGCGATCGTTTATATACCTTTTTGAAAGCTCTATCGCCGACAGTATAGCTTCATTGGAAATTATGACTCCGTGGTGCTTCTCATATCGGGATCTTAGTCCTATGAGTATGCGCTCGGTTTCTTCTTCAGAGGGCTCGTTGACTATTATCGGTTGAAATCTGCGCTCAAGTGCGGAGTCCTTTTCTATATGCTTTCGATACTCGGAAAGAGTGGTGGCACCTATTATTTGAATCTCTCCCCTTGAAAGGGCTGGCTTTAAAATGTTTGCGGCATCTATTGCGCCCTCGGCACTACCTGCTCCAACTATTGTGTGTATCTCGTCTATAAACAGAATAATGTCGGGGTTTTTTATGCACTCGCGCATTACCCCCTTCATTCTGTCTTCAAACTCGCCCCTGTATTTCGCTCCTGCGATAAGAGAGGGAATATCGAGCGCGAGGATTTTTTTACTTTTGAGTGTGGGCGGGACTCTGCCCTCTGTTATACGCTGAGCGAGCCCCTCCACAACGGCAGTCTTTCCAACACCCGGCTCCCCGATAAGGCAGGGGTTGTTTTTGGTTCTGCGAGAAAGGATCCCGATTACTCGGTCGGTTTCCTTATCTCTGCAAAGAGTGGGATCCATCCTTCCATCCAGCGCAAGAGCGTTAAGATCCCTCGAGAAGCTCTCAATCTTGAATGATCGGTCGTCCTTGCTCTTGCTTTGATTTTTATAAAGCGGCTGGGATGATTGGATGATCTCCAAAAGGTCGTTTTGTATTTCGTGAATGTAAACTCCGCATTCCTCGATAACCTGCGAGGCTTTGCAGTTATCCTCGCCGAGCAGTGAAAAAAGAAGATGCTCACTCCCTACAAGCTCTTGCTTATATTTTTCGCTGAGAAGGGAAGCATTTTCGATTATTCTTCTTAATCTTGGTGATATGTCGCTGGAGCTTAGGACGGTCTTTTTTCTTTTTTCAACGTCACGGATCAATAGATTTTTGATCTTTGTATATGAGATCCCTCTTTTTGAGAGTGCTCGCGCGGCGATACAATCGTCAGTTTCCAATATTCCGAGTAAAAGATGCTCGCTTCCGATATAGGTATTACCGATGCTTTGCGCTTGCTCGGCAGCGCAAAGCAATATTTTTTTTGCTTTTTGAGTGAATTTGTTTTCCAATACGGCATGCCCCCTTTGATACGATACATCTCTATAATTGACGTTTTTTTGCACTTTTATTTAATTCTGCTCTATATAGTGCAAAGAAAGGTTAAATATCCTTGCTATTGAATTCCACGTTTTTCTGTCCGTTACTCCACTTGATGGGAGGCGTGTTATTTCTTGCAAAGCTGCTACTGCGTTTTCGGTCGCATTATCGTATTCTCCGTTTATATCTAGAGGTTGCAGAGTATTATAAACTATCGATATTTCATTTATCATATATTGCAGGATCGATACGAGAAAGCTTCTTTCGCCGGGCTTTATTGCGTAATCATTGGGATATGAAGGAAACGGAATAATGGGTCCCGGGAGGGAATTAAGCTCCTCTATTTCAAGATATTGTCTGTATAATAGCTCCCACGTTTCACGATCCGCTGTTCCTGTTACGGGAAGTTGGTTTCTGCGCTGAAATTCTGTGAGAGCAAATTTAGTTTGCGTATCGAAAATACCGTCTATTGCTACACTTGGAAATGACGGATCCACTGTTTTTTGGGCGCGAAGGTAGGTTTGAAGATTAGTTATTGCATCCTTTTCTGTGAATTGACGTGACATATCATCCTCCGATATTAAAGCCCGGAAATTGACCCTCTGACAGTCGGGAGCCACCAATTATATCGCTATAGAGCGACGTGATTGCATTCCAGGTTATTGCTCCGACAATGCCGTTTACCTCCAAATCGGAGAGCGATTGTATGGCTCTTACTGCACTGTCGGTCTGATCTCCGAAATATCCTGTAAGCTCTACGGCATTTACCTCGGGAAAAACGCTTGCTATTACGTTTATATACTGCTGAAGCAACAGAACCGCATCATTGTCGGAGCCTACGCGGAGTGTAGTTCCCGGAAAAGGCAGGACGTTGCCCTCTACATATTGCAGGGGTATTGTGTCAACTATGCCGCGGTAAGCATCATAGATGGCATCCCAAGTCAGCTCTCCTACGACCCCATCCTCGGGCAGTCCGAACGTTTTTTGCGCGGATATTACGGATTGCCTTGTTTCGTTTCCAAAGCTTCCGTCTATGGTTACAGGGGGAATGGTGGAATAAAACCTTGAGATATAGCTTAGAAAATATTGGAGCGTTTGCACTCCAAGTCCCGTATTTCCAAAAGACAGCACACCGGGATATTGCTTTGTGACCTCCTCGAGGCGTATTCCCTCGCTATCAAGCTCGTTAAGTCGCTTTACTGCGTTGTAAATCCTTTGAACGGCATACCAAGTGGCATTTCCGACGATGCCGTCGGCAGTAAGTCCGAAGATTTCTTGGAAGCTCTTTACAGCCGCTTCCGTATCGTTTGAAAATATGCCGTCGGTAGCTGCGATCTTGGGAATTGCGGGATAATTGTCTGAGATACGGTTGAGCCTGATTTGAAGAATTCTTACTTTATCATTTTGCGAGCCTGTGGAAAGGGGAACGGTGGGAGCGGATACTGACGATCCGCCAACATCTGCATCCGATATAATGTCAATATCGTTACCGTAATAGTATCTTAGTATATCGTAAGGCGTATATCCTTGATTTGCAAGAGTGACGGAGCCCCATTGGGAAAGTCCGTTGCAGTTTACTTCAACTCCGTCACAGTATGCAGTGAAAAGCGGCTCGTAGCTTCCTCTTCTTCTGACATAGGAATTGAAAATATCTGCAGAAATCTCGGAAATATTTTCAAAAATGTTTCTTCCTCGCACAAAGCTCTGATCGTATGCTGTAGAATTGGTTATATCGAAATCGTATCCGCGGGAGCGGTAATATTCAGTATATATACGATTTAAGGCAAATGAAATCTGCGCATAGATGTTCGCTCTTATCGCACTTTCCGGCCAGGTGGGATAGATCTCGCTTGAAGCGACGTTACTGACGTATTCCTCAAAGGGAAGGGTGACGTTTGGCGCGTTTTCATCGGGCGCGCCGAGGTGAACGGTTATGTATTCGGGTATTATTGGTAATGAGGGCATATTTTTCTCCTTAAAGATCCGAATTTTCGTATTCGTCAAACACTTGACCCTCGCTGTAATAAGGGTCTCTTGCATCGAATGACGATATTGGGACAATATTTGCGTTCTGAACGGCAACAATGCCCTCAAACACAGGGACCCCCGTGTAATGCTGAGGATAATAGCCTTCCTTAAAAACATCTAAATTATAGATGGAATAAGGTCTGTTCGTGGGAGAGGGGGCTTCGGACAGAGAACGGGGAACTGTGGGAAGCTCGATTTTTTCGGTGAGTCCGGAGCGATCGGTCAGAAGTGAGATAAGAATATCATTGTTTTCATTATCCTTGCCTTGCACTATGACCGTGGCGCCCTCTATTGGAATAGCACCGCTTGCTGTGGATACCTTTACTATGATATATCCCTTTGCGTTTGGTTCGTTCATAAAAAAGCTCCTTTATATAAATTAGTTCGTTTTACAGTATATGAAAATTAATTATTAAAGTTAAGAGAAAAATCAAAAAATCTCTTGCAAAACAGCTTATTTTCTGCTATAATTAGATAGTATATTGAAAATGCGTGAAAAGCTATGAAATAAGGCCATACCAGCCGGGGAATTAGCGGAGCCCTGTACCTGAAATCCGCTACAGCAGGGGTTCATTCCTTTTTTGAGGGCTGATCTTTTATGGTCTGTGTCGTATTCTGCTGTGTTGACGAGTGGGTCTTGCGCAATCGGAAATTGTGAATCGTGTCAGGTGGGGAACCAAGCAGCACTAAGCAGTCAATCCGGTGTGCCGCGAGGGTGCCTGCTCTGAGCAGGAGTTACGTTCGTCGCATAGGGGTGACGTTCGATCTTAAGGTGTATGGTCTTATTTCATAGCTTTTATATTATTTTAAGGAGGAGTTTATGCATCAGGCACTTTATAGAAAATGGCGACCAAAAACCTTTTCAGAGGTTTGCGGTCAGGAGCATATTACCTCCATTTTGAAGCAGGAAGCGACTGAGGGAAGATTTAATCACGCGTACCTTTTCTGCGGCTCCCGCGGTACGGGTAAGACCACATGCGCAAAGATACTCTCCAAGGTTGTAAACTGCGAAAACGTTACAGACGGCAATCCCTGCGGCAAGTGTCCATCGTGTCTTGCTATTGAAAACGGTTCAACCACGGACGTTCTTGAAATGGACGCTGCCTCCAACAACGGTGTTGACAATATCCGTGATATTCGCGATGAGGTGGTTTATTCGCCTTCGTTCCTTAAGTACCGCGTTTACATCGTTGACGAGGTTCATATGCTCTCAAACAGTGCGTTCAACGCGTTGCTTAAAACTCTTGAAGAGCCGCCCTCTCACGCGATATTCATTCTCGCGACGACTGAGCTTCACAAGCTTCCCGCAACGATAATTTCAAGATGTCAGCGATTTGAATTCAGAAGAATATCCACAGACGTTCTTACCGCACGCATCAAATATATTGCGGATCAAGAGGGAATTGATATTGATGACGATGCCGCACGCCTTATTGCGAGATATTCGCAGGGCGGTATGCGAGACAGCATCAGTCTTCTTGAGCTTTGTGCTTCAAGTGGATTGAAAATTGACGTTTCAACCGTTAATGAAACCATTGGCAGCGCAGGACGAGAGCGAATGATGGATGTTGCGCGTGCAATATCCGAAAAGAATTTTCAATTTTTATTCGGTGAGATAGATGCGGTCGTTACCTCTTCAAAGGACATTACGGTGTTCTGGCAGGATCTTATTTCGCTTTATCGTGATCTTTTGGTCGTTAAGACCGTTAAGGAAAGTGAGAAATATCTTGACCTTACCGATTTTGAGGCTAAAAGTCTTTCGGCTCTTGCTGAAAA
Source organism: Clostridia bacterium (assembly GCA_017483195.1). Taxonomy (GTDB): domain Bacteria; phylum Bacillota; class Clostridia; order Oscillospirales; family CAG-272; genus RGIG4608. The sequence continues at coordinate 62,975 of JAFULR010000002.1, read as the reverse complement.
ATTTTCACGCGAGCTTCTTATATACCACTGCAAGATGCTTGAAGAAGCTCTTGCTTCCATGCAAGTGAGCGGTGCTCTTAAGAGAATTATCGCAGAGCTTTGCTTTGTTAAAATGTGTGACGACACGTTAAGCACCTCAAACGAGGCGTTGCTTTTAAGGCTTTCCAAGCTTGAAGCAAAAATTGCATCGGGTGATATTCAGGTAAAGGCGGAGAGGGAAAGCATTCCCATTCAAAAGAAAGAGGACGCAGGAAATGTTGAACCTCCCAAAAAGCCGGAATTGGTTTTTGAATCCGAGCCCAAGCGAGAGGTTAAAAAATCAGTAATATCCGCTGACGTAAAATCCACAAGACCGCTTAAGGCGTGGAGTGAGGCGGTGCAGACCGTTCAAAGCATGGATCCCGGCGCATACAGCTTTTTGAAGAAAACGAGAGCTTATATAGGTGAGGACAAGAAAATACACGTCCTTAACGACGGCTTTGGTTTGTTTGCGATTGACAGACCGAATATAAAATCCGCCCTTGCTGCGGCTCTTTCCAAGTATCTTGAAGAAAATATCGCTCCCTCGGATATTATTTACGAGCAGGATATGGGCAAAATAAAGCTCGAGGACGACTACAGCGACCTCGATGCCTTTGAAGACTTTATGAATAATTGAAAGGAAATATAAAAATGAAGGCAAGAATTCCAAACGGTATGGGCGGCGGCCCCTCTAATTTGAACGCTATGATCAAGCAGGCTCAGAAGATGCAGGAGGATATGGCTCAGAAGCAGGCGGAGCTTGACGAGCGTGAATACGATATCAGCGCGGGCGGCGGAGTTGTTGGTGTTAAGATCAACGGCAAAAGAGAGATTCTCTCTATAGATATCAAGCCCGAGATCGTTGATCCCGATGATATTGAAACACTTTCAGACATTCTTGTGGCTGCTATCAATGAAGCTATTAAGAGAGTGAACGATACGAACGAAAGAGAAATGCAGGCCATCACAGGACAGATGAGCATGCCCGGTATGTTTTAATGGCAGAGCATATTGAAGCATTGCAAAGGCTTGCAGAGCAGTTTGCGCGACTTCCCGGAATAGGTAAAAAGAGCGCTATGCGTCTTGCTTTTTCGATTTTGGAGCTTTCGGATGAGGAAGCTGAAAATTTTGCAAACACTATAATCGAAGCAAAGGAAAAGGTGCATTTGTGTCCCGTTTGTCAAAGCCTTACCGACAAGGACGTTTGCTCTGTATGCAACGATATTTCAAGAGATAGAAGCACTATTATGGTGCTTGAGGATACCAAGGCAGTTTCTTCGCTTGAAAAGGTAAGAGAATACCGCGGACTTTATCACGTGCTTCACGGTGTTATATCACCTATGAACGGAGTTACTCCCGATAAGCTCAAAATACGTGAGCTTCTTTCACGTATCGCATCCGATGAAGTTAAAGAGATCATAATTGCCACAAACCCCACCGTTGAGGGAGAGGCGACTGCTATGTATCTTTCAAAGCTATTAAAGCCATTCGATATCAAAATAACAAGGCTTGCCTACGGAATACCCGTGGGAAGTGACCTTGAATACGCTGATGAGGTTACCTTATATCGCGCGATTGAAGGAAGAAGAAGTATATAACAAAAAAATCATCATTCCGTTGGAATGATGATTTTTTTGTTTATTTATTAAGTATTACTGTAAATCTGCAACCGGCATCTTCATTATTCATTACGAATATTTCGCCACCCTCAATATCGACGATCTTTTTTGCGAGGGCGAGTCCCAATCCGTTTCCGTACTGCTTATGCGAGGAATCCGCCTGATAGAATTTATCAAATATGTGATTCTTTACCTCGTCGCTGATTCCGGGGCCTTGGTCGGAGATGGAAAAGACTATTTTTTGACTGAAATTTGAAAGTGTGATATGAATTATTCCGCCGTGGGGGGAGAATTTTATAGCGTTGCTGATGAGATTATCCCAAATGTGGTGCAAAAGCGTTTCGTTTCCAAGATAATCTGTGTCATCCAGCTCAATATTGAAGTCGATATTCTTGCGCTCCCATTCGCTCTCGAAAAGAAGAATGGACTGTCTGATCTGCTCATCAAGATCAAAATGCGTTTTGTTTGGAACTATTGACTGATTTTCAATCTTTGAAAGAAGCAGAACACTTCCGGTAAGGGATGAGAGACGTTTAGCGTTGAGTATGATCTTCTCAATATATTCCTTTTGCTCCTCAGTCAGATTGTCATCGTCCTGAAGCAGCATAGAATAACCCTCGATAGCGGCAATGGGAGTTTTGAATTCGTGGGAAACATTAGAAATAAAATCCGTTTGAATTATCTCCGTGGATTCAAGCTCCTTTGCCATCATATTGAATCCTGTATAGATTTCCTGTATCTCTTTTGTGTTGTTTTTGGTTTCAAGTCGGACGGAATAATCACCGTTCGATATCTTATCCATGGCAGGACCTACCTTCTGCAGGGGATCTATCAACCAACGTGAAATGAAGTAAGTACTGAAAATAGCCACAAGTATGCCAATCAGTCCCAGCTCGATTATATCGGGCACGTCAATCAGCTCACCCAAAAGCAACGTAAAGAACTCATCCAAGCCTAATGCTATAATGAGGCTTAAGAGAAGTCCGATGCCAACTATGAGGATCAATCGGAAGGTAAGCGTGAACTGCCTTCCCAAGTTTCGTATTTTGATGAATATATCGCGCTCTTGCAACGGTTCCTTTAAGATTGAGGATATTTTACTCGTTCTTTTAAAGAGCTTCATATCTTGACCACCTTATATCCGACTCCGCGCATAGTAACTATCTTGAAATCGGTATTGTTTTTAAATCTGTCGCGAAGGCGGGCGATATGTACGTCTATCGTATGCGTATCGCTGTCATTATCGTATCCCCAGATCTCGTCCATAAGCTGATGGCGGGTAAAGATCTTGCCGGGGAAGGATGCCATTTTATAAAGAAGCATGAACTCCTTCTGCGGAAGCACGAGGTTTTCTTTTTCGGAATATACGGTGAGTGAATCAAGCTCGAGTATGGTCTTTCCGAAAATTAATCTTCTGTCATTTATCATTTTGGAGCGTCTGAGAAGAGCCTCTACACGAAGAACCATCTCGTTGATATTGATCGGCTTTACCATATAATCGTCAGTACCGTAAGCAAAGCCCTGGCGCATATCGTCGAATGCGTCCTTGGCGGTTATCATCATTATGGGGGTATTACTTCCCGAGGATCTGAGTGACTTTACAAGCTCATATCCGTCCATTACGGGCATCATAATATCGGAAATTATGAGGTCATAGTACTCCTTATCAAGAGCATCAAGGGCTTCTTTTCCGTTTGAAACTCCGTATGTAAAGTAGCCGTTTTTGGTTAAAATGTGAGAAAAGAGCTGACGAAGCTCTCTATCGTCCTCTGCGATAAGAATTTTAAACATGTCTTTCTCCTTTTTAAGAGTGTGATATTAGGTTTCAAGTGCTTTGTTTTCTTTGATCAGGTGATAAATGGATTTTGCATCCGGATCGGGATTTTTAAGCATAATACTCATAATAACGATCTCGATCATTGCTACAGTGAGCAGTGCGAGCGCAAAGATAAGGTAGGTATCAATAAAACCGAAATATATGGCAAACGGGATTACGGATACTATACCGGCAACGATTTTGCAGGGAATTGAATGAATAAAGAAAAATTTTTTATGCTTGATTAAATTGATAATGGGTGAGATGATGCCAATACCAAGGGCAACTGTCATCCACAGAGCAAGCTTTTTTGTTAAAACCCTATGGGTTATGACAAGCTTGATTATATTTAAATCAAGCAAAAGATCCGCGATAGAATCAAAGACGGCGCCAAAATAGGATTCGCAACCTAATTTTCGTGCAATAGTTCCGTCGATTAAATCGGTAAACATAGCAACGGAAAAGATTACTATATATAAAACCGTCATTTCTTTAAAGAAAAATAGTAATATCAATGCCAGCACCGTTCGAATTACAGTTAGTATGTTGGGAAGATTTTTCATAATTTTTCTCCTTATTATAACATATTTTTCATAAATGTACAAGTGTTTTTTTACGATATAAGCTCCATTATTATATGAAGCAGGGATTTGGGGAAATCGACTCTCCAAATAGAGAGAAAGTTCTGATTTATAAGCATATATAGTCCGCTGTTGAGCATATCGATGCTTAAAAGAACGGCAAGTGTTATTGAAACGGTCTTAAGGACTTTTATATTCAAAGCAGAAAACCTGTTCAAGAGCTGCTCGAATGCATATCTCATAAACAAAAAAATTATGAGAGCAAAGCCGAGGCTTGTTGGGATGGATGTGTATTTGGTTATATGTAGCGGTATCATTGAATAATCCCACCAGATCACATTACATATTATTTCCACCGCATATCCGAGCAGTATTTCACCGATGCACACACCGATAAACGCGACGCAGAAATAATAAAGATTTCCTTTTGCTTTGCTTGAAAAGCTTATCTGAGAACCAAAGCACAGAGGATTGCTCGGTGTGCCAAAGAGCTTATACAGTGCAAGGAGAGCGAGACCGTAGCCCCAGAGAAAGGGAAGGATCATATTCTTATTATTAATGAAACCGTGTGTGAGGGCTGTGAAAATATTTTCAACGCAAAATCCCATAAATGAAATTACAATAAGCACAAGTATAAGCGAGTAGGTATTTTTCTTTTTTGCCATTGTTTTTTCTCCTTAAATTTTATGTATAATACTTCATAATACGGATTAATAATACAACAAAAATGTTAACTGTATGTTAAATATATTTCAATAAAAGTTGATATACTATAAAAAAGAAAGGAAAGGAGAGAAAAAATGAAAAGAATACTATTGGGTGTTCTTGCGGCTTTTATTGCATTAAGCTCTGTGTTGGGGCTTAGCGTATCGGGAGCTGCGGAAGATTATTGGTATGTGAAGCGAAATGCAGAGCATAAGCAGCCTAAGTGCGACCCGAATTTAGCATATATCGAAAATTACGGTGGAGTTTACGTTGACAAAAATCACGGTGATGGCGATGCGGAGAAGGTGATATATCTTACCTTTGACGCAGGTTATGAGAACGGAAACGTGAAAAAAATATTGGATACCTTGAAGGATGAGGATGTCAGAGGGTCATTCTTTATTTTGGGCAATATTATTGACAGAAATCCGGAGCTTGTAAAAAGAATGGCGGATGAAGGACATCTGGTTTGCAATCATACTCTCCATCATAAAAATCTGACCTCAGCCTCGGAGAAAAAGTTCAAGGACGAGGTGTGCGGGCTTGAAAGGAAATATGAAGAGCTGACGGGGAAGAAAATGAGCAAATTTTTCCGTCCTCCCGAGGGAACTTTTAGTGAAAATTTGCTTAAAATAGCAAATAAGCTTGGATACAAAACGGTATTCTGGAGCTTTGCTTACGCAGATTGGGACAACGGAGCGCAGATGAGCGAGGAGGCAGCATTTAAAAAGATACTTGATAACGTTCACAACGGTGAGATAATGCTCCTACACCCCACGAGCGCGACTAATGCCAAAATTATGAAAAGGCTTATTACCGAGCTTAAGGATCAGGGATATAGATTTGCTACGCTCGATGAATTATAAAAAAGAAAAGCACCCATTGTGGCACCTGCCGTAGAGCAGGTGCCACAGTTATATTCGCCTATGGCGAGTGATATTGCTATGCAGTGATATTCGGCTTACGCCGAGTGGTATTTGCTACGCAAGTTTGGGAGGCGAATATAATACCACTGCGACCATCGGGAGCAATATCACTGTTGCTTGCAACAATATCACGCTGACACAGTCAGCATATCACTTCAAATTTGATATGGCATTTGTGCCCACAAATGCAGTGCTTGTCAAGAAAAAAGGACAGAGAATGTAAAACACTCTCTGTCCTTTTCCTATCAGTTCGAGTATACTGCTTTATAGCAGATACCCATTTGGGTGCTTTTCTTTGATCATATCAGTGAACGTGTCCTGCGTGACCGGTGCTTGCAAGAAGGGTAAAGATAATGGTTGCAGCTCCAAGAACCATAAGTCCTGCGAGAATGAGGCAAATTACTCTTACTACCTTATTTTGTTTGTTCATAACAGTATCTCCTATGTTTAATTATAATTTTTAATCAAAAATTTTTTTAACGTCTTTATCGGTGATCGCGCTTCCGGTTGCGGGGAGCTTGATCCTCTTATATCCCGTATTATCAAGATGCTCTGAGAAGGTGTCTGTTGCGCGTGTAAGCTTTTGACCCTTCTTGCAGGTGAAAACAGTAGTGCCTGCACTTGAGCGGTTTGTTTTCAGAGGAATGAGTGACGTTTTGACTACGATGGCTTTTTTCTGATTGTTTACTATCAAAATGTCATATGGCTTCTTTTCATCCTCGTAGAATGCCGCTACAATGGGAGAAGCATCACTGTATGCACCGATGAGCTTCTTTCTTGCTGCCTTTGTCTGATAAGCGGTTATGGGAACTCTTACACCCTTACCGTTTTCAAACAAGAACACCATATTATGCTTTTCGGGATAATCGTTCAGTATCTTTATGAATATCGGCTTTTCGCCGGGATCCATACCAAGCTTTGCGGGAATGAATTCACCCATATCACTTGCCTTGCAGTTGTCAAATTCGCCCACCTTAGTCTTGAAACATTTGCATTGATCGGTGAATATAATAAGCTCTGCAAGGGTGTCGGTGAAGGCGGAGAACACGACCTTGTCGCCCTCCTTGACCTTCTGTTCGTCGTTTCCGCGCAGGGATTGAGGGGTGATGCGCTTGAAGTAGCCCTCGCGCGTCATGTAGATGTGAACGTCGCTCTTTTCAAGATGCTCCTCGTGTACGTATTCTTCGATCTCGGAATCATCCTGGATCATAGAAACACGGGGCTTGCCGTATTTCTTCTTGACCTCGCCAAGCTGCTTGGCGATATAGCCCTTGAGCTTAAGCTCGTCCACAAGAATTGCCTCGATCTGAGCTATCTCCTGTTGAAGTCCCTCGATCTCGCTTATTCGATTGATAATAAATTCGCGGTTAAGGTTACGGAGCTTGATGTCCGCGATGTAATCCGCCTGAACCTCGTCGATATTAAAGCCCTTCATAAGGTTGGGGATAACGTCGCTGTCCTTTTCGGTTCCGCGGATAATGGCGATAGCCTTGTCGATGTCGAGAAGTATCTTTCCAAGACCCAAAAGAAGATGGAGCTTGTCCTTTTTCTTCTTGAGGTCGAAGTTAAGCTCTCTACGGCAGCATTGCATACGGAATTTTATCCATTCCGTAAGTATTTCCACAACGCCCATCTGTCTTGGTGAACCGTTTATCAATACGTTGAAATTACACTTGAAGCTATCCTCGAGGGGAGTCATTTTATAAAGACGGGTCATAAGCTTATCGGGGTCCGTTCCGCGTCGAAGGTCGAGCGTGAGCTTGAAGCCCGAAAGGTCTATCTCGTCTCGGAAATCTACTATCTCCTTGACCTTGCCATCCTTTATAAGCTCTGTGAGCTTTTTCATAATAAGCTCAATAGACGTGGAGTAGGGTATCTGTATGATATCGATGCAGTTCTGAGCTTTTTCGTACACGTAGCGCGCGCGGATCTTTACAGATCCCGAGCCCGTTTCGTATATCTGGCGCATCATATCACGGTTATAGATAATTGTTCCGCCGCCCGGAAAATCGGGAGCTTTCATTATTTCCATGATCTTGTCAACGTTGGTTTTGGGATTTTTAAGCATGGCTACTGTGGCGTCGCACACCTCGGCAAGATTGAATGAGCATATCTCACTCGCCATACCTACCGCGATACCCTTGTTTGGAGTTACCAAAACATTCGGGAACGAGGTGGGAAGGAGAACGGGCTCTTGCATAGTGCCGTCGTAGTTATCTATAAAATCCACCGCGTCCTTGTCTATTCCGCGGAAAAGCTCCGCACAAAACGGATCGAGCTTTGCTTCGGTATAACGGCTTGCCGCATATTTCATCTCCGATGAATACTGCTTACCAAAGCTTCCCTTGGAGTCAACAAGGGGATGGAGCAGAGCCTCATTACCGCGCGTAAGACGTACCATTGTCTCGTATATTGCGGCATCACCGTGGGGATTGAGCTTCATCGTCTGACCGACGATGTTTGCGCTCTTGGTCCTGTTGCCCGTGAGAAGTCCCATCTTATACATCGTATAGAGAAGCTTTCTGTGAGCGGGCTTAAGACCGTCGATCTCGGGGATCGCACGAGAAACGATAACGCTCATAACGTATGGCATATAGTTCTTTTCTATAGTTTCCGTTATGGGCTGAGATATTGCGGGTTTATGGATTATTTCTTTTTTTTCAAGTTCTTTTTTTGATTTTTTAGCCATTTTTCAATGTCCTTTTCAAATCTTTTTTACAGTGTGCGCCGCGGCGCGTATCATTCTGTTATAAAGCGCAAGTCCAAGTCCGTCGAGAGGGGGAAGATGCGCGTAAATTTTTCTTGCACCGAGCTTGTCCGCTTCACGAAGAGACGTAAAGAGTCTTTTTGCCTGAGCCGGAAGATCGTTCCTTTTTCCTATGGGAACAGACAGGGAAGCATTAAGGAACGGAAGCTCCTCATCATAGCAGAGAACGGCGCATCCGTTTTTTTGCTCCTCCATCATAAAGGAGAGAATATCGCTTTCGTCTCCGTCAAGCAATATAAAATCCGCCTGCGGTGCGTAATGCCTGTATTTCATTCCCGGGGATAGTGGGCGCTCGTTTTCGGCGAGCTTATCCGTTACTGCGGGAGCGATCTCAACGTTTTCGCAAACGCAGCAGAGAGCATCGTAGGTGATTGCGCCCGGGCGAAGGAGCGTAAGGCGTTCGCCATCGACCTTGACTATTGTTGATTCAAGTCCTATCTCACACTCGCCGCCGTCGATTATCATATCAACTCTGCCAAGCATATCTTCTTCGACGTATTTCGCACTTGTGGGCGAGGGGCGACCTGAAATGTTGGCGCTTGGAGCGGCTATCGGCACACCGCATTTTTTTATGAGTGCGCGTGCTACCGGGTGAGATGGACACCTTACGGCGACCGTATCGAGTCCACCCGTGACAGAGAGAGGAATGCAGTCGCGCTTTGGCATGATCACGGTGAGAGGGCCGGGCATAAACGCCTCGGCAAGTCGGTAATAAATATCGCTTACATAGGCATATTTTTCCGCATCCTTTGGGTCTGCAACGTGTATTATCAAGGGATTATCGCTCGGTCTTCCCTTGGCGGTATAGATCTTTTTTGCTGCATCTGCCAAAAGTGCGTTTCCGCCAAGGCCGTAAACCGTTTCGGTGGGGAACACAACCGTTCCCCCTGCGAGAATTATCTCGGAAGCCTCGGAGAGCTGCGTGCAATATTCAGTTTCGTTGTTAATTCTCAGTATCTTAGTTTCCATTTGTATTAGCTCTGTGTTGAATTCTTAAGCTTTTCTGCAGTGTCTGCTGTAATCAGAGCATCGATCATACCGTCGATATCTCCGTTAACAAAGCTTTCAAGTGAGTGAATAGTATAACCTATTCTGTGGTCTGTGACTCGGCTCTGCGGATAGTTATAGGTCCTTATTTTTTCACTTCTCGCGCCCGTGCCTACCTGAAGCTTACGGTCGGAGGAGATCTTTTCGTCCTGTTCCTGCTGCTTGATGTCAAGAAGCTTTGTACGGAGCATCTTCATAGCCTTGTCCTTGTTTTTGAGCTGGCTGCGCTCCTCCTGACACCATACCACAATGCCCGAGGGCTTGTGATAGATACGGATTGCTGACTCGGTCTTATTGATGTGCTGACCGCCCGCGCCCGAGGATTTACAGGTTTCTACAACGATATCGGCGGGGTTTATCTCAACGTCAACGTCCTCCGCTTCGGGAAGCACCGCAACGGTGACGGTTGAGGTCTGTATTCTGCCCTGGGATTCCGTTTCGGGGACTCTTTGAACTCTGTGAACACCGCTTTCGAATTTAAAGCGTGAGTATGCGCCCTCGCCTTCGACCATAAAGCATATCTCCTTATAGCCGCCAAGCTCGGTCTCGTTGCAGGATACAAGGCTCGTTTTAAAGTGCATTTTATCCGCGTACATTGAATACATACGGTAGAGAACACCCGCAAAAAGTGCCGCTTCCTCACCGCCCGCGCCTGCGCGGATCTCAATGATAACGTTCTTGGAGTCGTTTGGATCTTTGGGAAGGAGAAGGATCTTCAATTCCTCGAAAAGAGTGACGCTCTTTTCCTTGCAGATGGCGATCTCTTCCTGGATCATTTCCTTCATATCGGGATCGACGTCCTCGAGCATTTCGAAAGCCTCGGAAAGCTCCTGCTCGTTCTTTTTGTATTCTCTGAACTTTGTAATAACGGGAGTCAGAGAGTTGAATTCCTTTATTCTTTTTGTAAATTCCGTAGGATTTGCCGCAATCTCGGGATCGTTCATCTCACCCTCGAGCTGAACGTACCTATCCTCGGCATATTTAAGTTTATTAAGCATTTGTGTCAAAGTCCTTTCTGTAAATTTCAGCTTTTAAGTTTGGACTTATATGCTAAAATTTGCAGAAGGCGCAGAATGCTCTGTAAGCTTCGTAAAGGTCAACCTTTGAAATTACCTCAAAGGGAGCGTGCATAGCGATAACCGGTACGCCGAGGTCAACAACGTCGATATTGTGCATTGAGATATACTTTGCAACAGTTCCGCCGCCGCCGACGTCAACTCTGCCAAGCTCACCTGCCTGCCAGATAACGCCGTATTTCGCCATTGCTCTGCGAACGAAGCCGATGAATTCCGCATGTGCGTCGTTCGTGCCACCCTTACCGCGGGAGCCTGTATATTTTGTGAGAACCACGCCGCAGGAGAGAAGGGCGGAGTTCTTCTTTTCAAATACCTCTGCAAAATTGGGGTCGTATGCCGCGCTTACGTCCGCGGAGAGGCACTTGGAATTTGCTCTTACAACTCTGGGATTAGCTCCTCTTGCGAGTGCGATCTCGTCGATAAGATCCATCATAAAGTCTGACTGCATACCTGTATTACCGTCGGAGCCTGTTTCTTCCTTATCTGCAAGGATGCACATAAGTGTATGCTCGCTGTCTGCGGAGTCAATGATCGCCTTAAGAGCGGGGTATGCGCAAACTCTGTCATCATGACCGTAAGCGCCGATGAGAGAGCGGTCAAGTCCAACGTCCCTTGCCTTCTGAGCGGGAACGATGGAAAGCTCGGCTGTGAGGAAATCCTCCTCAACGATTCCGTACTTTTCGTTAAGTATCTTCATTGTGTTGAGCTTAATTGCGTTATCTTCGTCACCGAGAGGTCTTGAGCCAACGAGAATGTTGAGCTTTTCGCCTTCAATTGCGGAGCCCAAGGGCTTTGTATTGTAATTTGCCGCAAGGTGGGGAAGAAGATCGTTGATGTAGAGAACGGGATCGTTGTCGTCCTCACCGATAACAACATTAACGCTTGTACCGTCCGCCTTGATAACCACACCGTGGAGAGCTAAGGGGATCGCGAGCCACTGATATTTGCGGATTCCGCCGTAATAGTGAGTTTTAAGGAAGCTCATGCCCTCGTCCTCATAAAGCGGAACGGGCTTGATGTCGATTCTGGGTGAATCGATATGAGCTGCGCTTATACGGATACCGTTTTCAAGATTTTCGCTTCCAATTGTGAAAAGGAAGAGATTTTTGTCTCTGTTATTGTAGTAAAGCTTATCGCCAACGCTGAGGGACTGACCGAGTGTGTAGGGCTTGAAGCCTGCCGCTTCTGCAATAATGATAGCGGCGTCAACTGCCTCGCGCTCTGTTTTAGCGTCGTCGAGATATTTCATATAATCAACCGCAAAATCATATGCGGCATCAATAGCCTTTTCATCGGCTCTTTCGTAAACGCTCTGTTTTTTGTAAAAAAGCTGTTCTTTAAGTTCTTTTGTTTCCATAGTTTTATGTTCCTTTCAATTATTTTCAGTCGTATATTTCCTTGTATTTTTCAAAATGGTGAAGCACCTTTTTAACGTAATTTCTTGTTTCCTTTGATGGAATAAGGGTATAATCGCCCTCCTCGTATCCGTTTTCCTCTATAAAATCCGCAAGACGTCCTTCGCCCCAATTATACGCGACGAGCGCTTTTTCCCAGGTTCCGAATTTTGAGTAAAGGTATTGTAAATAATAAGTTCCGTATTTTATATTCGTATCCGGATCGTAAAGCGCAGATGTGAAAGGTATCTCCCCGTTGATCTTTGCAAGCCATTCGTAAGTTGACGGCAGTACCTGCATAAGTCCCATAGCACCTGCGGAGCTTTTTGCGCGACTGTCAAAATCGCTCTCCACCTTTATCACCGCAAAAACGAGATGGTGGGGAACATTATACCTCTCGGAATATTTTATTACCGTGTCGTAATAGTCATCAGGGTAGATCAAGCGCTCGATACCTATGAATATCGAATTTAAAAGCAGTCCGATCACGATTGCGACTAACAGAATGGATAGAACGGATTTTGAATCGTATATTTTTCTTATCGTTATCAATGGCATATACCTTCCTGCTCAAGAATCGACATCAGATCTTCATACATTTCTTCGCGCGTCCCGGAATTGATTATAAAGTAATCGGAATTTTCAATGAAAAACTCATCACTCGGTTGTGCACTTATTCTTGCCAGCGCTTTTTCGCGATCGATTCCGTCGCGCTCCATAATTCTTGAAAGCCTTGATTTTTCATCGCTAAGAACGGACAGAATTATATCGCAAGCGCTTATGAATATCTTTGAGGAGAAAAGCGCGGGGGCATCGATAACCGCTGCGATTTTTCCTTGGTTTATGTATTTGGTGAGAAGGGTATTGACCTCATCCCAAACGTACTTATGTGTGGTGGAGTTCAGATTTGCCAGATTTTCCTTGGCATTTTCTCCGGTGAATACGAGTGTGGCAAGAGCCGGTCGGTTCAAGGAACCGTTTTCATTTATAATGGAATCTCCGAATTTCTCTCTGAGCTCATCAAGGCAGGGAGAGGGTGTGCTGACCAATTTATGATAAATAACGTCGGTGTCTATACAAGGAATTCCAAGATCTTCGAATTTTGAGCAAAGCGTGCTTTTTCCTGCGCCGCTTGGCCCTGTAAGTCCGATAACCTTCATTGATTACCTCCGTATTTTTGTTTTGGACTATAAAAAGTCATCATATATTATACCTCAAAAAAAAGAAATATGCAAGTAATTTTGATTATATTTTTATAATAATATATAATATTTTTAATAAATCCGATTGAAAAATGCTCATCTTTGTGTTATTATAGACCTAGTAAGTAAAATAGGGGAAGTATATATGAAATACGAATTTTTGCTTTTTGATGCAGATCACACGCTTTTTGATTTTAAAACGGGAGAATATTTTGCTCTGAAGGAAGCCCTTGAGGAGTTGTCTCTTCCAAGCACGGATCATCACATTGAGCGATACAGCGATATAAATATGAAATACTGGAAGATGCTTGAGCGTGGCGAGATCGACAAAAAGAGTCTTATGCTTGCGCGCTTTGTTGAATTTGCGCGTGAATTTGGATTTGAAGCCAAGGCACAGCCTCTATCCGACCTTTATATGAGCAATCTTTCCCGTCAGGCTCAGCTTTTTGACGGAGCGCTTGAATTGATAGAAAAGCTTTCGCTAAAGCACAGATTGTTTATTATAACAAACGGTGTTAAAAGCACGCAGGACGGAAGATTCGGTATATCCCCAATCACGAAATATTTTGAGAAGATATTTATTTCCGAGGTGGTAGGTGCTGAGAAGCCGAGCCTTGAATTTTTTGATGCGGTTATGAATGGCATTGAAGAATTTGAAAAGCAGAAGGCAATTGTTATAGGCGACTCTCTTTCAAGCGATATAAAGGGTGCTATAAACGCGGGAATAGATTGCATATGGTACAATCCCGACAGCAAAGAAGCTCCGCAGGGGTGGAATATCACTTACACGGTAAGATGCTTTGATGAGATTTTAAATATACTTGATAATTGAGGTTTTATTTTGAAAAAATTGATCGATTTTTTAAAGGAAAATAAAATATCATTTGAAGAAAACGTTGACGGAAAGAGGCTTTGCTCATTTCGCGTCGGAGGGAGGGCGGCTCTTGTTATAAAACCCGCTGATACCGCGGAAATAAAAGCTTTATTCGGTTTTTTGAAAAATTGTGAAATAAGGTATATTTTGCTTGGTAAGGGCTCGAATGTTGTGATATCCGACATGGGCTTTGACGGAGCGGTAATACTTTTATCCGAGATCAAAAGCTGGAGCGTTGACTATGATAAATTAAGCATTGGTGCCGGAGCATCGCTCTCGAATGCTGCGAGCGTGGCTCAGTCCTTTGGCCTTTCGGGGCTTGAGTTTGCGCATGGAATTCCCGGAAGTGTTGGCGGTGGAATCTATATGAATGCCGGAGCTTACGGCGGAGAAATATGTCAGGTGCTTTCCTCTTGCGAGTGCTATGACACTGATACGGATGAAGTAGTTCATCTTAATAATTTTGATATGGGTTTTGCATACAGACACAGTATTTTGCAGGAAAGAAAGAATTTGATCGTTCTAAGAGCGACCTTTGGTCTGACGGTTTCGGATTTGCGCGAGGTAAGGGATAGGATGGATGTGTTGCGCGCTCAAAGACTTGAGAAGCAACCTCTTGAATATCCAAGTGCGGGAAGCACATTTAAGCGCCCGGAGGGCTATTTTGCAGCAAAGCTTATCGATGATGCAGGGCTTAAGGGCTATACCGTCGGAGGTGCGCAGGTAAGCGATAAGCACGCGGGATTTGTTATAAATCGCGGCGGTGCGACCGCAAGCGATATCAAACAATTGGTTGATTACATACAAAAGACAGTAAAAGAAAAATTCAACGTTTCACTTGAATGTGAGATCGAATTTGTGGAGTAAACATGACTTTTTCTGAAAATATAAAGAGAGAATTTATAGAGCAGATACCGGGAAAGACCTGCTGCAGGCGAGCTTTGGCTTACGGTATGCTTTTTGATGCAAATGCCGAGGGAGACAGGGTGTTTATTGATTTGGCGGATGCGGATTATGCAGAATTTTACAAATCCGTGTTTGAACGTCAGTTTTCAAAGGCCGTGACGGTTTCTTCCGTTAAAAAGGCGGGCAGGGAGCATTACAGAGTGGAGTTTATATTCGGCTCTGTTGCCAAAAGGATTTCCGCGCTCGATAAGGTTGACGCGGCTATGAAGGATTATATTGAATTCAAGTGTAATTTCTGCAGAATGAGCTTTCTGCGAGGTATATTTCTTTCGCGCGGAACTTTGACGTTTTCTGCGGGCAACAATCATCTTGAATACAGAATACAGCATCCGTCACGAGCTAAGCTTTACGCGGAATTCTTAACTGCGTGCGGAATTGCGCCCAAAATAATCAACCGCAAGGGAGCCGTGGGGCTTTACTACAAAAAGGCGGACAGAATTGAGGATATTTTAAATCTTTTGCAGGCAAACAACGCGTTTTTTGAGGTGATGAATCGCCGTATCGAGCGCGATATAATTATGCAGGAGAACCGCGCGGTAAACTGCGAGTCCGTTAACATTATGAAGAGTGTTGCGACCGCTCAAAAGCAGCTGCGCGCGATTGAGATCATTGAAAATGCGGGCTTGCTTGACAAGATAGGTCACGAGTTGACCGAGAGTGCAAGGCTCAGGCTTGAGCATCACTCGTCATCCCTCTCGGAGCTTGCGGCAATGCACGAGCCGCCTATAACGAAATCTACGTTAAATAATCGCTTTGCAAAGATAATGAAGATGGCGGAGAATATTGCAAGCAAGAAATAGAGAATTGGAGCTATAATACAAGGGTTTGATTCTATATTTGCAGAGTCTGGATCATCAATCTTTTGATACCCAATCTTATTAGCCGCTTTTCTTTGACTGAGAAATCGCAAAGAAAGTACGAACATAGATTATGAAATTTTGAAAGGAGAACGCTATGGGCGAATTTGTGCATTTGCATTTACACAGTGAATACAGTCTGCTTGATGGCGCGTGCCGTGTGCGCGATATACCGAAGCGTGCCAAGGAATGCGGTCACGATGCGGTGGCTCTTACCGACCACGGCGTTCTTTTCGGTGTGCCCGCGTTTGTTTCCGCGTGCAAAAAAGAGGGGATAAAGCCAATTGTCGGTTGCGAGGTTTATGTTGCGCCGCGTTCAAGATTTGAGAAAAACAGCGGCAACGGTCAGCCCTATCACCTCGTTTTGCTTTGCAAGAACGAAACGGGATATAAAAATCTTTTGAAGATGGTGAGCGCCGCATATACTGAGGGCTTTTACTCGAAGCCGAGAGTTGACAGTGAGCTTTTGCGCCGCTACAGTGAGGGACTTATCGCGCTTTCCGCCTGCCTTGCGGGGCGAGTTTCAAGAAGTCTTACCTCGGGCGATTACGATGCGGCAAAGAGGGCGGCTCTTGAATATTCCGATATATTCGGAAAGGACAATTTTTATATCGAGATACAAAACCACGGCATAGAGGAGCAAAGGCAGATACTCCCCGAGCTTGTGCGCTTGTCGGAGGAATGCGATATTCCTCTCGTAGCGACCAACGACTGCCATTATCTGCGCCGCAGAGATGCGGACACTCAGGCGATACTTATGTGCATCCAGATGAACAAATGTATTACCGATGGTCGCCCCATGGGATTTGAGACCGACGAATTTTACTATAAGGATACGAATGAGATGAGGCTCCTTTTCGGAAAATACGAGGGAGCTATTGAAAATACGGTAAAAATTGCGGAAAGGTGCAATTTTGAAATTGAGGATAGGGGAGTGATCCTGCCAAAGTACCCAACTCCCAACGGAATGGAGGCTTGTGACTATTTGCGCTCGCTCGTGCTTTCGGGACTTGAAGGACGCGAAAGAAGTGGCGCGATAGCTTATAAGGATCACAGCAAGAAAGAGTATCTTGATAGAATTGATTACGAGCTTTCCGTGATCCAAAATATGGGATATTGCGATTACTTCCTGATAGTTTGGGATTACGTCGCTTTCGCGCGCTCCAAGGGAATTCCTGTGGGTCCCGGAAGGGGCTCCGGTGCGGGAAGCCTTGTGGCGTATCTTCTGAGGATAACCGATATTGATCCTATTGAGTTTGATCTTCTTTTTGAAAGATTTCTAAACCCAGAGCGCGTTTCGATGCCGGATATCGATATGGATTTCTGCTACAACAGAAGGGATGAGATAATTGAATACGTTAAGGAAAAATACGGCTCGGATCACGTTTCGCAGATCGCTACCTTTGGTACGCTTGCGGCTAAGGCGGCAATAAGAGACACGGGACGCGCCATGGGTATGAGCTACGGTGACGTGGATGCTATCGCCACCAAGATCCCGCGTGTTCTCGGAGTTACGCTTGAGGATGCGCTTCTTGATCCCGATTTCAAGGCAAAATACGATGAGAGTGAGGAAAACCGCACTCTTATTGATACTGCGATGGCTCTTGAGGGAATGCCGAGGAACGTGAGCATACACGCCGCGGGCATAGTGATTACGGACGAGCCTCTGTGCGAGTACGTTCCTCTTGCTCTCAGCAACGGAGCGGTGATAACGCAGTACGATATGGATGCCGTTGCTGAGCTCGGACTTTTAAAATTTGACTTTCTTGCGCTTCGCTATTTGACTATAATCAACGATGCGCAGGAGCAGATAAAGGAGAGAGAATCCGATTTTGATATAGAGCGGATACCGCTTGACGATGCCGCTACCTATGAGCTGATTTCATCGGGAATGACGGAGGGAGTTTTCCAGCTTGAAAGCGCGGGAATGAGACAATTCCTTGCACAGATGAAGCCAAAAACTCTTGAGGATATCATAATTGCGATATCTCTTTACCGTCCGGGTCCTATGGACTCTATTCCGCATTATCTTGAATGCCGTGAGGACCCTTCAAGGATAGAATATCCCTTGCCGATGCTTGAGGATATTTTGAAAAGCACCTCGGGAGTAGTGGTATATCAGGAGCAGGTAATGAGTATATTCCGCACGGTCGCGGGATACAGCTTCGGCCACGCCGATATCGTGCGCCGTGCTATGTCCAAAAAGAAGCACGACGTTCTTGAAGCCGAGCGTGCCTCGTTTATTGAGGGAGCGAGCGAAAGGGGCATTGACAAAAGAAAGGCAGAAAAGCTTTTTGACGATATGATAAGCTTTGCAAATTATGCCTTTAACAAGAGCCACGCCGCCGCTTATTCGATCATTTCATACAGAACCGCTTATCTTAAGGCGCATTATCCGAGGGAGTATTTCGCGGCGTTGCTTACGTCCGTGCTTGGAAATATGTCGAAAATTGCAGAATATATTTCCGATTGCGCAAGGCTCGGCATTGGTGTGCTTCCGCCCGATATAAATAAGAGTGAGATGTATTTCCACGTGAGCGAGAGCAATATCCGATTTGGACTTCTGGCTATAAAGAACGTGGGACAGAGCTTTGTTGCAAACGCGATTAAGGAGCGAAGGAGAAGGGAATTTTCCTCTTTTGACGATTTTGTTGACCGAATGAGCGATTATGAGATAAACAAGCGTCAAGTCGAGTCACTTATAAAGAGCGGAGCTATGGACAGGCTTGGAAAAAGACGCTCACAGCTGCTTGCAAGCTATGAGACGATAATCGACGGAGCGACGAGTAAAAAGGGAAGCAATATAGCGGGTCAGCTTGATTTCTTCTCCATGGCGCAGGGAATGTCCGCGGGATTTGAATTTCAGTATCCCGATCTTCCGGAAATTTCGCTTTCATTGAAGCTCGCTCAGGAAAAGGAAGCAACGGGACTCTATTTTTCCGGTCACCCTCTTGATTCATACCGCGATCATTCCGATGCCATTGAGCACAGGGAGATAGTATCCCTTGAGTCGGGCGATGCAGAGGACCGTAAAATGATCAATATCGTCGGTGTTGTAAGTAATATTACTGTGAAAACCACCAGAAGCGGTGAAAAAATGGCATTCTTTACTTTGAGTGACCGCTATGGCGAAATTGAGTGTATAGTCTTTTCAAAGACCTATTCACGGTATTCCCATACTATTGAGCAAGAAGCTGCTTTAGCTGTTGGGGGATACGTTCAGTCACGCGAGGACGAGGACATCAAATTCATCGTTAACAGCATTGAAGCCTTAAAAAAGAACGGAGAATACAGATCCGATGCTTCGGGAAAGAAATCCGATTCTCCTCAATCAAATGAGCGGAGCTTCTGGGCTTCCCAAAAGCGAGCAACCAAGATATACCTCAGGGTTGAGAGCCTTGAGTGTGAGAGCTTTATGAAGGCGAAGAATCTTGTTGAGATATTCGAAGGTGATGTGAGCGTTATCTTTTACGATAACCGAACCAAGCAATATCATGCTTCTGGGCTTTCCTTTGATGCTACCGACTATACGATTGGTCAGCTTTCCGAGCTTTTAGGCGAGAAAAATGTGGTTTTGAAATAATAAAAAAGCTCAGACTTCTAAAAAGCAAATAAGCACAAGGTATTCTCGATGATCACCTTGTGCTTTTTGCATTTGTTTGGTTTTAAATTTTTCTAAAGACTCATCAGATTGCTATTAACCACTTGCGGCAGAGCAGCTTTTTCGACAGTCTGAAATGACGGGCTTGCCCGTCATTTTTTTCGTATAGCGTATTCCGTTTTATAAAATTCCTCCATCCTTTTGGACATCGCTTGCGCGGTGAATTCCGCTTCGTAGCGTCGCAAAGCACCTGCGGAGCATTTTGAATAAAGATCGGTATCACGATACATTCTGATGATTGCCATAGCAAGGGCATCTGCATTTTTTGCGGGAAAAAGCAGTCCGTTAACTGCATTTTTCACCATATGAGTATTACCTCCGTAATCACTTGCCACCGCAGGAATTCCAAGGCTCATCCCCTCAGATAGGGCAAGGCTTGAGGTCTCTGTTCCGTATGAGCAGTTTACGTTAAGGTGGGTAATGTTGAAAATCGGGGCTACATCATCGCAAAATCCCGTGAATATTACCGTGCTGTCCAATTGAAGCTTTTTTGCAAGAGCAATCAGCTCTTCCTTTTGAGAACCGTCTCCGACTATTAAAAATTTGAAATTCGGATAGTATCTTTTGCATATGTCAGCCGCTTCAAGTAACGTTCTGTGTCCTTTGTATTCCTCGAGTCGAGCAAATATACTGATAACGAAATTACGCCTTGTAATACCGTAAGCTTTTCTGCATATATCCTTTTCATCCTCACTCAGCTCACGCAAGGGATCAACACCGTTGATGATAGTTCGGATTTTTTTATTATCGCATCCCATATCAACAAGATTTTGGCGAGCGCTTTCTGCCACCGCTATGACGGAGGTTGAAAGAACATTATTTGTGCTTCCGAGAATTATTTTTGAAATAGGATTTGTCAAAGAAGATGGGAGAGGAAAAACGCAATGCCTTGTAAAAACGCGGCAGGGAATTCCAAGCAGAGTTGCCGCTATCCGTGAGGAAAGAGAGCCGTGGGAATGTACTATATCCGGGCGGATTGATCTGATAACCTTTAACGCTTCAAGTATTGAAAGGCTATCAAGGGATCTATCCGCACCGTGTGAAAGTTCCAGCGCGGAGCAGGGCAGATCCCTGATTTTTGAGCAGAGCATACTGCCTTTCGGAAGGGCAACGTAGATCTCAAAATCTTTGCTTTCCATATGCTTTATTTGACTGCAAAGCAAACGCCCCGCTCCACCGATATTCGTATCGGTTATGAAATGAAGAATTCTTATCATAATCAGCTCCTGTTTTACACTTTACTGTACAAAGATATTATGAAAAACAAATTCCGTGTTTATTCTTTTTCATAAATATAAAATATATTAAATTGCGAAAACCATATTGACTTTGCAAGCGTTATGTGATATAATACCTCGAATATGAAAAAAGGAGATTATGGTATGATGCTTGTGTTCAAAAATGCTAAAATGTATGAAGACGGTAAGATGATTACCCGTAATATTTCTTTTGACGGTGTGGCTCTTTCTCCTATAGTGGAGGATCTTTCCCATTTTGATGAAAGCACTGTTGTTATTGATAATATGGCTATTTTGCCCGGTTTTTGCGATGTACACGTACATCTTAGAGAGCCGGGTTTTTCTTATAAGGAAACCATAAAGAGCGGTACGCTTGCTTCGGCTCGCGGCGGATATACCGCGGTATGCTCAATGCCAAATCTTTCTCCCGTGCCCGACTCCAAGGAGCATCTTGAGGCTCAGCTTGAAATTATCAGACGTGATGCGTGTATTCCTGTTTATCCCTATGGCTCGATTACTGTAGCTGAAAAGGGTGAGGAGCTTTCCGATATGGAAGGAATGGCGGATGACGTTATAGCCTTTTCCGATGACGGTAAGGGTGTGCAGAATGAAGAAATGATGATATCCGCAATGAAAAAAGCCAAAAGCCTTAATAAAATGATCGTGGCACACTGTGAGGATAACTCGCTTCTGCGCGGCGGATACATACACGACGGAGAATATGCACGCGCTCACGGTCACAAAGGTATCTGCTCCGAAAGCGAATGGGGACAGATTGATCGCGATCTTAAGCTTGCCGAAAAAACGGGGGTGGCATACCACGTATGCCATATCTCCACCAAGGAGAGTGTTGACGTTATACGCAAGGCAAAGGCTTTGGGCGTTGACGTTACTACTGAAACGGGTCCCCACTACATATTACTTGATGATTCCTGCCTTGAGGAGAACGGAAGATTCAAAATGAATCCGCCCCTGCGCTCACCTGCGGACAGAGAGGCTATACTTGAGGGTATCCTTGACGGAACAATTGATATGATTGCTACCGATCACGCGCCACATTCCGCTGAGGAAAAGGGCAAGGGACTCCAAAAGAGCGCTATGGGAGTTGTGGGAATAGAAACCGCATTTCCGTTGCTTTACACGGGTCTTGTGAAAACAGGAAAGCTTACATTGGAGCGCCTCGTAGAGCTGATGTCGGTTACGCCGAGAAAGAGATTTGGAATAAATAGTGACGCGGGATTTACTGTTTTTGATCTGAATGAGGAATACAGCATTGATACGTCTGAGTTTTTGTCAAAAGGAAAAAGCACTCCATTTGAAGGCGTAAGGGTGTTTGGTAAATGTCTTTTGACCGTGTATGAAGGAAAAATTGTTTACTGTGATATAGAGAAGTTTGAGGAGGAAAAGGAAAATGGCTAAAAGAACTGATTTGAAGAAGATAATGATAATTGGATCCGGACCGATAGTTATCGGTCAGGCAGCTGAATTTGACTATGCGGGAACACAGGCATGTCTTGCGCTTAAGGAGGAGGGATACAAGGTTGTGCTTGTAAACTCCAATCCCGCAACGATAATGACGGATACCTCTATTGCCGACAAGGTATATATGGAGCCTCTTACACTTGAATATATTGCAAAGATAATCAGATACGAGCGCCCCGACGCAATTTTGCCCGGAATCGGCGGTCAGACGGGTCTTAACCTTGCTATGCAGCTTGAAAAGAAGGGAATACTTAAAGAATGCCGCACAGAGCTTCTCGGTACGAGCAGCGAAAGCATTGAGCGTGCTGAGGACAGAGAGCTTTTCAAGGAGCTTTGCAAGTCCATTGGCGAGCCAACCATCCCCTCTGAAATTGCATACAATCTTGAAGAGGCTAAGGAATCCGCAAAGAGAATAGGATATCCCGTTGTTCTTCGTCCCGCATTCACGCTTGGAGGAACGGGCGGCGGCTTTGCATACAATGAAGCTGAGCTTGAGGAGATCGGTATCAATGCATTCAAGCTCTCTCCCGTGCATCAGGTTCTTATTGAAAAGAGCGTTAAGGGATACAAGGAGATCGAATTTGAGGTTATGCGAGACGGAACCGATCATGCTATAACCATATGCGGAATGGAAAATATAGATCCTGTTGGTGTTCACACCGGTGACAGTATCGTTGTTGCGCCCATTATGACACTTTCAGAGCATGACAGAAAGATGCTCAATGATTCCGCAATAAAAATTATCAAGGAATTGAAAATTGAGGGTGGATGCAACGTGCAGTTCGCTCTGAACCCTGAAAATTCAGAGTATTATCTTATTGAGGTTAACCCCAGAGTTTCAAGAAGCTCCGCGCTTGCATCTAAGGCTTCAGGTTATCCTATAGCGAGAGTAACGGCAAAGATCGCGGTTGGAATGACTCTTGAAGAAATTAAGATCGCCAATACCAATGCTGCCTTTGAACCCCAGCTTGATTATATTATTGCTAAGCTTCCAAGATTCCCGTTTGATAAATTCAGCGCGGCATCCAATTCTCTTGGAACGCAGATGAAGGCAACCGGCGAGATAATGGGTATAGGCTCAACGCTTGAGGAGTCACTTCTCAAGGGCATCCGTTCTCTTGAAACGGGTGTTTATCACATTTATCATCAGAAATTTGATACATATACTTCGGAGGAGCTTTTTGAATATATCAATGAGTTCCGCGATGACAATATCTATGCCATAGCCGAGCTTTTGCGCAGAGGCGAAACTATTGAAAAAATACACGATATCACAAAGATAACATCCTATTTTATTGAGGCGATTAAGAGAATTATAGATATGGAGAATTCCCTTAAGGAGAATGCTTTTGATATTGAAGTCCTCAAGAGCGCGAAGAAAATGGGATTTTCGGACAGATATATTGCAAAGCTTTGGGGATGCGGAGAGAATAAGGTATTTGAGCTTCGCTGTGAGAATAAAATGTTCCCCTCGTTCAGAATGGTTGACACCTGCCACACGGGAGCATACATTCCTTATTTCTATTCGAGCTATAACGGAAATAACGATTCTGTTATCACGGACAAAAAGAAGATAGTTGTGCTTGGTGCAGGACCTATAAGAATAGGTCAGGGTGTTGAATTTGACTATTCCACCGTTCACGCCGTTCAGACAATAAAGAACTCGGGCTACGAGGCAATTATCATAAACAACAATCCTGAAACCGTTTCAACCGACTATACAACTGCGGATAAGCTTTATTTTGAGCCCCTTGTTACAGAGGACGTGATGAATATAATCCAGTTTGAAAAGCCGGAGGGAGTTATTGCATCGCTTGGTGGACAGACCGCGATAAACCTCGCACAGCCTCTTTCAAATCTCGGAGTTAAGATTATTGGAACAGACTGTGAAGCTATTGACAAGGCTGAAAACCGCGATGCTTTTGAAAAGCTTTTGAAGGAGCTTGGCATTCCTCAGCCGGAAGGACGCGCAGTAACAAAAATTGAGGACGGCATTGCCGCAGCGGCAAAGATCGGCTATCCCGTGCTTGTTCGTCCGAGCTTTGTGCTTGGCGGACGCGCTATGCAGATAGTGGCAAATGAGGAGCAGCTTCGCCACTATCTTAAAACCGCGGTTGAAATAGACGAGGACAAGCCCGTTCTTGTTGATAAATACATAAGCGGCAAAGAAGTCGAGGTCGATGCTATATGTGACGGACACGACGTTTTCGTTCCCGGTATTATGGAGCTTGTTGAGAGAACCGGTATTCACTCCGGTGACTCCATAAGTGTTTATCCGGCTTTCTCAATTTCCGACAAGGTTAAAGGAAAGATCCTGCAATATGCGAAAAAGCTTGGACTCGGCATTGGCATAGTTGGACTTTACAATATTCAGTTCATCGTTGATAAAAATGATGAGGTGTTTATTATTGAGGTTAATCCCCGTTCTTCAAGAACCGTTCCGTTCCTTTCAAAGGCAACCGGCTACAGCCTTGCGGATATTGCAACGGAGTGTATTCTCGGCAAAACTCTTAAGGAGCAGGGAATATTCGGACTTTATCCTGAGGAAAAGAAGAGATGGTATGTTAAGGTGCCGGTATTCTCATTTAACAAGCTTCGCGGACTTGACGCTTATCTCTCACCCGAGATGAAATCCACCGGTGAAGCCATAGGATATGACGATAAATTCTACCGTGCGCTTTATAAAGCTCTTCAGGCGAGCGGAATGCATTTGCAGAATTACGGAACAGTATTTGTAACTATTGCAGACTGCGACAAGGATGAAGCACTTCCTCTTATACGCAGATTCTATAATCTCGGCTTTAACATTGAGGCAACACGTGGTACTGCTCGTTTCCTCAAGGAAAACGGAATAAGAACTCACGTTCTTAACAAGCTCTCCGATGGAAGTGATGAGATCATTGAATCTATAAGACAGGGACATATAGCCTACGTTATCAATACGAGCGATGCGTCATCCTCCGGTGTTGCAAAGGACGGACACGAGATCAGAAAATGCGCTACTGAGAATAACGTAACGATATTCACATCTCTTGATACCGTTAGCGTGCTTCTTGACGTGCTTGAGGAAACAACGCTTACAATTTCTACAATAGATGCCTAAAGGATAAAAAAATGAAACAAGTATTTTTAACCATTAAAGAAAATATAGCATTAACGGACAGCGTTTACAAAATGGTGCTTTCGGGGGATACCTCGGGTGTGACGAATTGCGGTCAGTTTGTAAACATTAAGCTTGACGGATTGTTCTTGCGCCGTCCCATCTCCGTATGCGATTGCGAGGACGGTCAGCTCACTCTTGTTTATAAGGTGGTCGGCAGGGGCACGGAGCAGATGAGCAGAATGAACGCGGGCGAAATTCTTGACGTTCTTGTGGGTCTTGGAAACGGATATGATACTACCGTTTCCGGAGATGCTCCGCTTCTCATAGGCGGCGGTGTCGGAGTTCCGCCAATGTATATGCTTTGCAAAAAGCTTATCGCCGAGGGCAAAAATCCAACTGTAATTCTCGGATTCAACAGGGCTGACGAGATATTTTATGAAAATGAATTCAAGGCTCTTGGCGCAAGAGTGATCGTGAGTACGGTTGACGGATCATACGGTGTAAAGGGATTTGTAACCGATGCTATGAAGGGAATCGATTATTCTTATTTCTACACCTGCGGTCCCGAGCCAATGCTAAAGGCGGTGTACCGCGCAACGAATACGAGCGGACAGTTCTCGTTTGAAGAGAGAATGGGCTGCGGCTTTGGTGCTTGTATGGGATGCTCCTGCAAGACAGTAACAGGCTACAAGCGCATATGCAAAGAGGGTCCTGTTCTTTGCAAGGAGGAAATATTATGGTAACAACAAATGTTAATCTTTGCGGAATTGAATTGGATAATCCCATTATACCCGCAAGCGGAACGTTTGGCTTTGGATATGAATTTGCAGAGCTTTACGATATAAACATTCTCGGTACGTTTTCCTTTAAGGGCACTACCAAGGAGCCGCGCTTCGGAAATCCCACACCGAGAATTGCCGAGTGTGAGAGCGGAATGATCAATGCCGTGGGACTTCAGAATCCCGGTGTTGACAAGGTTATCAGCGAGGAGCTTCCAAAGCTCAAAAAATGCTTTAATAAAAAGGTCATGGCTAACGTTTCGGGCTTTTCGGTCGAGGAGTACGTGCATACATGCTCGCTTCTTGATAAATGCGAGCAGGTGGGTTGGCTTGAGGTGAATATCAGCTGTCCCAACGTTCACGGAGGCGGAATGAGCTTCGGCACAAGCCCCGAGGCTGCATCCGAGGTGGTAAGAGCCGTAAAGGCGGTTACAACAAAGCCCGTGATAGTTAAGCTCTCCCCAAACGTTACCGATATCGTGGCTATTGCCAAGGCGTGCGAGGATGCGGGAGCTGACGGCATAAGCCTTATAAACACGATGCTCGGAATGAGGATAGACCTTCGCACGAGAAAGCCCGTGATAGCAAACAAAATGGGCGGTTTTTCCGGAAAAGCAATATTCCCGGTAGCGCTCAGAATGGTCTATCAGGTGGCTCACGCAGTTAAAATTCCCGTTATAGGAATGGGCGGCGTTTCGTGTGCTGAGGACGTTATCGAAATGATGCTCGCGGGAGCTGTTGCGGTTGAGGTAGGAGCGCAAAACCTTATTGATCCCTATGCTTGCAAAAGGATCATTGAGGATCTGCCGCGCGTTATGAAAAAATATGGAATTAAAAATCTGAATGATATAATAGGAGGAGTTTTATAATGGGTAAGGACGTAATTATCGCCTGTGACTTTGACAGTGCGGAGAAAACATTTGCATTTCTTGACAAATTTGAGGGCAAAAAGCCCTTTGTGAAGATCGGTATGGAGCTTTATTACGCAGAGGGACCGCAGATCGTCAGGGAGATAAAGAGAAGGGGACATAAAATCTTTCTTGATCTCAAGCTTCACGATATTCCCAATACCGTTAAAAAGGGTATGGCGGTGCTTTCCCGTCTTGACGTGGATATGACAAACCTTCATGCCGCAGGCACGAAGAATATGATGAAGGCAGCTATTGAGGGGCTCACTCGCGAGGACGGAAGCCGTCCGATGCTTATCGCGGTAACTCAGCTCACGTCAACCGATCAGGAGAGCATGGAAAACGATCTTCTTATCAATGAGCCCATCGACAAGGTGGTTATGCACTATGCGTCCTGCGCAAAGGATGCGGGACTTGACGGTGTTGTTTGCTCACCTCTTGAGGCGGGTAAGGTACACGAAAGATGCGGCGCGGGCTTTGTGACCGTAACTCCCGGTGTTCGCTTTGCGGACGGTGACGTTGGAGACCAGAAGAGAGTTATGACTCCAGCTGAGGCAAAGAGAATAGGATCCGACTACATCGTTGTGGGCAGACCTATAACTGCTGCTGAGGATCCCGTTGCGGCTTACGAGAGATGCTGCAGAGAATTTATCGGTTAAGAGGTGAATGATATGGAAGGCTACAAGAGAGAATTTATACAGTTTTTGGAGAGCGCAGGCGTTCTCAAATTCGGCGATTTTACTGCAAAGAGCGGAAGAAAGATACCCTATTTTATTAATGCAGGAGAGATAAAAACGGGAGATCAGATCGCGAAGCTCGGTGAATTCTATGCAAAGAGCTATCTTGAGAAGGTAGGAAATGAGAGAGCGGTTCTTTACGGCCCCGCATATAAAGGCATTTCCATCGCGGTCGCAACGTCAATAGGTCTTTCTAAGGCAGGACTTGACGTGCCATTCTTCTTTAACAGAAAAGAGGCAAAGGATCACGGTGAGGGCGGTGTATTTGTAGGATACAAGCCGCAAAAGGACGAAAGCATTGTTATCGTTGAGGACGTTATCACAGCGGGCACTGCTATCCGCGAGAGCATGGAGATCCTTTCATCCCTTGAATCCAAGGTGGTCGCTTGCTTTGTAATGGTTGACCGCAAGGAAAAGGGAAAGGGTACAAAGAGCGCTATGGCAGAGGTTGGCGAGGAATTCGGATTCCCCGTATATTCTGTGGTTGACGTTTACGATATTATCGAATATCTTTCCGAGAACGAGGCGCATGCTGAGGATGTTGCGCGCATTAAGAATTACCTTGAGGTATGGGGTGCTAAGGAATAAAAATGAGAAATCTTATTAATATTCTTGATTTCAGCATCAGCGAATTGGACGAGCTTATCGCTGTGGCGTCCGATATAATGGATAATCCCGAGAAATATGCGGATAAATGCCGCGGTAAAATTATGGGAGCGCTCTTTTTTGAGCCTTCCACGAGAACACGATTGTCCTTCACATCCGCTATGATGAGCCTTGGCGGTCAGGTGCTTGGCTTTGATCAGGCGGCAAGCTCATCCGTAGCTAAGGGAGAGACAGTTGCAGATACTGTGAGAATGGTAAGCGCATATTCCGATATTATAGTTATGCGCCATCCCAAGGAGGGCGCGCCCATCGTCGCCTCGAGAGTGGCAAGCGTTCCACTTATCAATGCAGGCGACGGCGGACATTATCATCCAACGCAGACGCTCACGGATCTTTTGACTATTCATAAGAAAAAGGGAAGATTTGATAATCTGACAATCGGTATCTGCGGTGATCTTAAATATGGCAGAACCGTTCATTCGCTCATTTCAGCTATGTCGAGATATGAAAATGTGAAATTTGTACTTATCTCACCGAAAGAGCTTCAGATCCCCGATTACGTTAAAGAGGAGTATCTCATCAACAGCGAATACATTGAGGTTACTGATCTTGAAAAGGCTATTCCGGAGCTTGACGTTCTTTATATGACACGTATTCAGGCGGAAAGATTTGAATCCGCACAGGAATATGAGAGGTTGAAGGATTCCTACATACTCAATCATGCAAAGCTTGATTTTGCGAAAAGCGATCTTTCAATTATGCATCCGCTGCCCCGTGTAAACGAGATCGACGTTGACGTTGATGAGGACAGCAGAGCGCATTATTTCGATCAGGCGAAGTACGGAAGATACATTAGAATGGCTCTGATTTTGATGCTGCTCAAAACTCACGGCGTTGATGACAAAAGAGGCTTTGGTATGGAGATGGAAGGTAAGACCTGTACAAATCCTCACTGCATCTCCAATAGCGAGAGAGGAATAAAGAGCTTATTTACCGATAACGGCAAATGCATATACTGCGATCAATAAAAAATCCACCCGCTCATGATATGCACCTCCCAAAGTGTCTAACTTTTGGGGTGCATATCACAGGCGGGTGGATTTTATTTTGGCTTTGATTTTTACATACAAAATCTTCTACTACATTTTGAAGATGCCCGATTTTTAATTTTTGAGTATATCTATTAAAAAAACGATATTGTATGCCATAATTTCTACAGTTGATAAACTTTCTTGAAAGGAAAGGCACAAATGTTACAATTTCTATTAACTATATGAGACGAGGCGTATCATAGTCAAATAGAGAGGTATATGGTAGTTTTTATTGGTGAAAAAACAAAACAAAAATTTCCATTTATATAATTTTTGATATTGGTCACAATAATAGCAGAGAAGCGAAGTGAACGGTTTTAGTGATGCGAGAGTGCGTTGCTGAGGTTGTTTGCAACGCCTCTCGATAATATAGATATCCCGATTTTTTCGGGCTAAAAATAGCCGCATGTAGCGGCAGAACGGAGAAAACTATGGCAAACAAGTCAGCTAAAAAGGCTCTTGAACAGTTTAAGATGCAGGCTGCGAACGAGGTTGGTGTAACTTTAAATAATAACGGTTACAATGGTGATCTTACGTCCCGTCAGGCAGGTAGCATCGGTGGTCAGATGGTCAAGAAGATGGTAGAGTCCTACGAGAACAATCTTGGCGCACATCCCACAAAATAATTTACTCCAAGGTAAAAAACGTATTTAGTTTTGTGATTTTTTAAAATTATGTAATTGAATAGGTTTTTTGAGGGCGAACGAGTTATCGGGCGCCTTCTTTTTTGCTTGACAAATGCAGAAAATGAGTATATAATGGGTATAAATGTTGTAAGGAACAGGTACTTTTATATATGAGATTTCGCTTTTTGGCTTTAATGTCATTTCTTTTACTGATATGTGCGCTTTTTTGCGGATGTGACGTATCGGGGCTTGCTGATGATGTGATTGTTTTAAAGGAATACGATAGCATTGAGAAGCTTCACACGGATTACGTTCAAAAGAGCTCTATCGAGGGAAGCCTTAACTTAGGGTTTTATCCAAGAGATCTTGTTACATATTTTGAGTATGAGGATAAATATTTCGTAATTTGCACGTATTCCGAAAGCAAGGATGACTTATTGGTTGAAGATGGAAAATTGCTCGTTTATACGGTTAGTGTAAGCGATGAATGCTTTATGCTGGATATCAACGGTATTGGATTGAATTGTGCTGTGTTTGCTATATCCGATACTGATTATAAGGAAAATCTGATGGGTATTTGCCATATTAACGGTGAGACCCAGCACGTTTCATTTGTTTGCAAGAAATACGGTGATGAGAGATGCTACTATTTCGATGGCGTTAGAATGGACGAGGTGGAATTTACCGATCCTTTTTCGGGTGAAAGAGTAGTTTTATGCTACGGTGTTTCCGACAGCATATCATTTATACAAATGATGCTCGGTGTAAAGCATAAATGGCATCTGATAGCGGATTCTCCCGCAAATTATATTAAACACAGTGTTCATGAGCATTCGGATCACATAACGGTATGCATAGAGGTTCCGGCTATGCCTACGTCGGATGAGTTTTTGATTGAATATACGAATATTCTCTCGGATGAGCTTGATCAGTCGGAGATAGCTCAAAGAATATTCAACGGCGGCAAGGTGGACAGAAGGCAGCTTTATGCGGAGTTAAAGCTTCACATTGTTGCCTGGAACTGGGGAGTGGAGAAAAAGAAAACCATCATTGCCGATATAGAAATATTTGACGGAGGCGCGGTTATAGATTCGCGTCCTTGGTTGAATGATCTTGCTCTATGGCTTTATGGGGATGAATATACTGAATAATCTGAACGGCGAGAATTTGCTCGCCGTTTTTTTTATTGTTTCTATTGACAAATTGCACAAAAAGTGATAATATATCCGTGTATGAAAAAAACATTGATGGGAATAAGTAGTATTTCAATGCTCGTTCAGAGAGCTGTCGGTCGGTGCGAGACGGTGGAGCGGGGAATATGAAGCTATCCCTGAGTTGCTTCCGAAAGGAAAGTCGGGTGCGCCCGTTAAAGCGCAGGCTGAAATCAGCCGCAGAGGTCATTTTTGCGAGAAAATGACGAAATAAGGTGGTATCACGGGAGCGTCCTCGTCCTTATGCTATGCATTGGATGAAGGCGTATTTTTTATTTATGAAAGGAAACACAAAAATGAAATGGACTTCACTTAACGAGCTGCGCGAAAAGTATCTTGCTTTCTTTGAAAGAAAGGGACATCTCCGTCTTAAATCATTTCCGCTCGTTCCTATTAACGACAAATCACTTCTTCTTATCAACTCCGGTATGGCTCCTATGAAAAAGTACTTTACAGGTGAGGAAGAGCCCCCGAGAAACAGAGTTTGCACTTGCCAGAAGTGCATCAGAACTCCCGACCTTGAGCGCGTTGGACACACCGCGCGTCACGGTACGTTCTTTGAGATGCTCGGTAACTTCTCGTTTGGCGACTACTTTAAGGCAGAGGCTATCGAGTGGTGCTGGGAGTTCCTTACAAAGGAACTTGAGATCCCTGAAAATCTTCTTTGGCCCTCGATTTACGAGCAGGACGATGAGTCCTATGATATCTGGGTAAATCGCATTGGAGTAAATCCCGATCACGTTGTTCGTATGGGCAAGGCTGATAACTTCTGGGAGCACGGAACAGGTCCTTGCGGACCCTGCTCCGAAATCTATTTTGACCGCGGCGAAAAATACGGCTGCGGTGATCCTAACTGCCGCCCCGGATGCGAGTGCGACAGATATATGGAAATCTGGAACAACGTATTCTCCCAGTTTAACAATATGGGCGACGGCACTTACGAGGAGCTTGCACAGAAGAATATCGATACAGGTATGGGACTTGAGCGTCTGGCTTGCGTAATGCAGGGTGTTGACAATATGTTTGAGGTTGATTCAATTCGCAGAATTATTGACAAGGTTTGTGAAATTTGCGGTAAGACCTATGGAAACGACGCAAACAACGATATTTCCATTCGTGTTATTACTGACCATACAAGAAGCGCGATGTTTATGATCGCAGACGGTGTTATCCCCTCGAACGAGGGACGCGGATACGTTCTTCGCCGTATCATCAGACGCGCGTGCCGTCACGGAAAGCTTCTCGGAATCAATCACGCATTCCTTGTTGATATGGTTAACGCTGCTATCGCAGAGAGCTGCGAAGCATACCCCGAGCTTAAGGAAAAGGGCGATTACATCCGCAGAGTTCTCTCTATGGAGGAGGAGCGCTTTGATGCAACTATCGACGCAGGTCTTTCCATTCTTTCCGACCTCGTTCGCGGCGCAATTAAAGAAAATAGCGATACTATCTCCGGTGAAGAGGTATTCAAGCTTTACGATACGTTTGGATTCCCGATAGATCTTACAAGAGAGATCGCAGAGGAAAACAATCTTAAGATAGACGAGGATACCTTCAAGGCTCTCATGCTCGATCAGAGAAACCGCGCAAGAGAAGCAAGAGCGAATATCAGCGGTTGGTCTGACAATTCAAAGAATATCCTTGCCGATCTTCCCAAGACGGAGTTTACGGGTTATACCGATTACAGAACTGTGGCAAGAGTGGTTGCTATTCTCGTTAACGATGAGAGTGTTGAAAGTGTTAATGAAGGCGATTGCACAGTTGTTCTTGATAAGACACCCTTCTACGGAGAGGGCGGCGGTCAGGTAGGTGATACCGGTACGATCTACGGTGAAAACTCACTTCTTACCGTTTACGATACAAAGAAAACAGACGGTGTTTATATTCACCTTTGTACAGTAGCAAATGGCACACTTAACGTTGGCGATACGGTAACTGCCGACATTCTTGATGCTCGCCGTGACGCGATAAAGAGAAATCACTCCGCGGCGCACTTGCTTCAGGCGGCTCTTCGTCAGGTTCTCGGAACACACGTTGAGCAGGCAGGCTCTTACGTTGATGAAAACGTTTGCCGCTTTGACTTTACTCACTTTGTAGCTCTTACGGATAGCGAGCTTAAGCAGGTAGAGGCTCTCGTTAATGCGCACGTGCTTGCGGCTAACGAGATAGTTACAAAGGAAACCGATATTGAAACCGCTCGTAAAGAGGGCGCTATGGCACTCTTTGGTGAAAAGTACGGCAAGACTGTTCGTATGGTTAAGATGGGAAGCTTCTCAACAGAGCTTTGCGGCGGTACTCACTGCGATAATACCGGCAAGATCGGTCTTTTCAAGATAATCAGCGAATCCTCCGTTGCGGCAGGT
This sequence comes from Clostridia bacterium, assembly GCA_017483195.1. Classification (GTDB taxonomy): domain Bacteria; phylum Bacillota; class Clostridia; order Oscillospirales; family CAG-272; genus RGIG4608. The sequence continues at coordinate 29,319 of JAFULR010000002.1, read as the reverse complement.
GTTCGCAGAATCGAGGCTGTAACAGGTCTTGGCGTGCTTCATCTTATCGCTAAGCAGGAATCTCTCATTAATCAAACTGCGGCTGAGCTTAAGGTTCCCAATGCAAATGATCTTACTAAGAGAGCGAGTGCTGTTATGGGCGAGATCACTTCTCTTAAGAAGGAGATAGAGGCTCTTAATAATAAGATTGCGGCTTCCAAGCTTGACGGCGTTCTTAATTCCGCAAAGCAGATCAAGGGTGTTAAGCTTATTGCCTTTAACGCTGAGGGTATGGACGTTGACAGTGCAAGAACTCTTGGTGACAAAATAAAGGCGGAACACAGCGATACTGTTGCGGTTCTTGCCGTAAATGCACACGGAAAGCTTAACTTCATCGCGGTTGCGGGCAAGGATGCGGTTGCAAACGGTGTTCACGCAGGTAAGCTCGTTGGAGCAGTAGCGGCTGTTACAGGCGGTAAGGGCGGCGGACGTCCCGACTCTGCTATGGCGGGCGGCGCTGATGCATCCAAGATCGCAGATGCTCTTGCAAAGGCTCACGAGATAGTTGAAGCAATGGCGAAATAATTTAATAAAGAAACGGCAGGGAATGATCTCTGTCGTTTTTGTATGCGACAATGGAGATTTATTGATATGTTAGCACAAACTCACTTGTTGTTTCGTCCACCTTTTCAAAGGTGGCGCTCTGCGCGTAGCAGAGCCGCGCGGCTTGAGCGCACTCGCCGTTTCTTTTTGAGAACTTTTTCTTTGCGGCTCTTGTCACAAAGAAAAAGTGGATTATGGATAATAGATCGCTAAAGTTGGTGGCGCTGTTTGTAGATAGCAAAACCATTTAGCCGCTTTTTCTTTTGAGAAAAAAGGCCCAAAAGAAAAAGCTTTGCAAAAAGAAATTGCCGTTTCATGCGCTAACGCCGCGCGGACGACCGCTTTTGAAAAAGCGGTGCAAAACAATCGATTGGTTTGTGCGAACAATTTGAGCAACAAAACAAAAAGAGGCAAAGCCTCTTTTTTGTTTATCCCTCGTGAAATTCCTTAAGGACGAGGTCTTTATTCTTTTCAAGTGCCCAGCGGATGCTCCATTCTCTCGGGAAGATGAGGAGATTGTTTCCGCGGTAGTCCTGAACCCATTTGGTATCGGTATCAAGTGTGAGTGAGGTGGGGACGATGTTTTTATTTTCGATCCAACGGATGTACTGCTGAGGCATCGGACGGCGGATGATATCAACGCCGTATTCGTGCTTTAAGCGGTATTCAAGCACCTCGAACTGAAGTACACCGACAACGCCGACGATTACTCGTTCCATACCTGAGTTAGGCTCGAAGAACATCTGGATAGCACCCTCCTGCGCTATCTGATTCATGCCCTTTGCGAACTGCTTACGCTTCATAGAGTCCTTTTGCTCAACGAGTGCGAAATGCTCGGGCGCGAAGGTGGGGATCTTTTCAAACGTGAATTTTAAGGACGGATCGCAAACGGTGTCACCAATCGAGAAAATGCCCGGATCAAAAACACCGATGATGTCGCCGGCATACGCACAGTCAACGATCTCTCTCTCCTGAGCCATCATCTGCTGGGGCTGTGAGAGCTTTGCGACCTTATTATTCTGAACGTGGAGATATTCTTTATTTCTTTCGAACTTGCCTGAACAGATGCGCATAAACGCAATTCTGTCGCGGTGCGCTTTATTCATATTCGCCTGGATCTTGAATACGAAGGCAGAGAATTTTTCGTCGAAGGGGTCTATTGTATCATCACCCGCACGACGAGGAAGGGGAGAGGTGGTCATTTCAAGGAAGGTCTTTAAGAAGGGCTCAACGCCGAAGTTGTTGAGAGCAGAGCCGAAAAATACGGGTGAGAGCTTTCCGTGGCGCACCTTTTCAAGGTCGAATTCATAGCTTGCAACGTCAAGAAGCTCGATCTGATCAACAAGAGCCTTGCGGTCGTATTCACCGATAAGGGAATCCATTTTTTCGATATCCGTGATATCGCAGGCAATGCCCTCTATTCTGTTTCGTCCGCTGTGGAACTCGTCAAAGGCAAGGATGGAGCGTCTTTCACGGTCGAAAACGCCCTTGAAATTAACTCCGCAGCCGATGGGCCAGTTCATAGGATAGGTACCGATGCCGAACTCTCTCTCAAGCTCGTCAAGAAGATCAAAGGGATCACGCGCCTCACGGTCGAGCTTATTGATAAAGGTAAATATCGGGATATCACGCATAGCGCAGACCTTGAAGAGCTTTCTTGTCTGCGGCTCGATACCCTTTGCCGCGTCTATTACCATTACCGCACTGTCAGCCGCCATAAGTGTTCTGTAGGTGTCCTCGGAGAAGTCCTGGTGTCCGGGTGTATCAAGAATATTGATGCAATAATCGTCGTATTCAAACTGCATAACTGACGATGTGATCGAAATACCTCTTTGCTTTTCAAGGTCCATCCAGTCGCTCGTCGCGTGGCGGTCACTTGCCTTGCCCTTTACCGTACCCGCTGACTGTATCGCGCCGCCGTAGAGAAGAAATTTCTCGGTGAGCGTGGTTTTACCTGCGTCGGGGTGGGAGATAATCGCAAACGTTCTTCTGCGCTTAATTTCTTTTGTAAGATCTGCCATTTTTTATTTCCTCGTTTAATAAAATCTAAATGTTCACAACATTTCTATTTTACTATATTTTTTAATATTTTTCAATATATTTATAAAAAAATCTGAAAAATTAAAAGCAAACGGCGAAAAACCGTTTGCTTTTTGTTATTTTCTATTCGTAATCCACAACGTCCGTCCATTTGAGAAGGAACTCGCGCTCCTCCTCGTTGCCCTTTACGCTCTGTGAAGCCGCAACGATGGGCATCCACTTCTGAACGTACTGCTTTGCGGTATCGCTCTTTTTGCAGAAGATATTGAGATACTTTTCCGCGCCCTCCGTGTCACCGTTGAGGCAGAAGATAAGGTAGGTACGCGCTACGTCCGCGGATGCATTTCCCTGAGTGACGTGCGACCAGTCAAGGATATAGGGTGTGCCGTCCTCTGTGATAATGATATTTGAGGGATTGAAATCTCCGTGGCATACCTTGTTATGCTTGGGCATACCCTCAAGGCGGGTGTGAAGCTCGTAACGTGTCGTAGCATCAAGGCTTGAGAGGGATATCTTTCTGTTCATCTTGTCCTTGAGCTTGGTGAGAAGAGGACTCTTTTTGGAGTGTACCTCCATTTGAATATCAACCAAAAGCTCGATATATTCTTCCTTTTTCTCGGGATTTTCCGCCATAAGCTCTGCGAGTGTCTTACCCTCGATATATTCGTTGACAATTGCCCATTTTCCGTCGATAACGTTTACTCCGAGAAGCTTGGGGATATTGAGCCCCGTTTCCTCGATCCTTGCCTGACCGAGCGCCTCGTTAAGAACGTCTGCCTTTGAATATTCCTTATCAAAAACCTTAACAGTCTTATCACCGTCGCGGTAGATCGTTTTATGCTTTCTCTGTGCAAGTACTGTCATTTTTCAGTCCTCCTTTATATTTTGGCAGGCATTTCTTTTTCCGTGAAATGCTTTCCGTAGTATGCGTTAAGGTACATCTGCTTTATCTCGCTCATAAGGGGATAGCGGGGATTTGCACCGGTGCATTGATCGTCGAACGCCTGCTCGACCATATCGTCAAGGCGATTGAGGAAATCTTCCTCGTCGATGCCGTAATCCTTAATTGTCTCCTTGATTCCGACCTTGGCTTTAAGCTCGTTGATAGCGGAAATAAGATTTTCAAGCTTTTCTTCATCAGTGCTTCCACCAAGTCCAAGATAATCTGCTACTTCAGCATATCTTGCGAGTGTATGGGGATGATCGTACTGAGAGAACGTACCCATCTTTGCAGGGGACTCGGATGCGTTGAATCTGAGTACCTCCTCGATCATAAGTGCGTTTGCAACTCCGTGAGGAAGGTGATGGAATGCGCCGAGCTTGTGAGCCATTGAGTGGCAAACTCCAAGGAATGCGTTTGCAAATGCCATACCTGCCATTGTTGCGGCATTCGCCATCTTTTCGCGTGCCAAAACGTCCGTCTGACCGTTTTCATAAGCTCTGGGGAGATATTCAAATACCATTTTAAGAGAGCGGAGGGCAAGGGAATCGGTGTAGTCCGTAGCGAGCATAGCGGCATAAGCTTCAAGCGCGTGGGTAACTGCGTCTATACCTGATGCAGCTGTGAGACCGCGGGGTGCGGACATATGGAAATCGGTGTCGATTATAGCCATATTGGGAAGAAGCTCATAATCCGCAAGGGGATATTTAACGCCTGTTTTTTCGTCCGTGATTACTGCGAAGGGAGTTACCTCGCTTCCCGTACCTGCGGATGTGGGAATAGCTATAAAGTATGCCTTTTCACCCATTTTGGGGAAGGTGTAAACTCTCTTGCGGATATCGATGAAGCGCATAGCCATATCCATAAAGTCTGCCTCGGGATGCTCGTAAAGCACCCACATGATCTTTGCGGCGTCCATAGCAGAGCCACCGCCGAGCGCGATGATTGTATCGGGCTGGAAGGCTCTCATCTGAGATGCGCCCTCGGTAGCGTTTGCAAGAGTAGGATCGGGCTGAACGTTAAAGAACGTTGCATACTGAATTCCCATTTGCTCAAGCTTGTCGGTGATGGGCTTTGTATAGCCGTTCTGATAAAGGAATGTATCGGTTACGATGAATGCCTTTTTTGCTTTTCTGACGCTCTTAAGCTCGTCAAGTGCAACGGGAAGGCAGCCCTTTTTGATATATATTTTTTCGGGTGTTCTGAACCAGAGCATATTTTCTCTCCTTTTTGCAACGGTCTTTATATTGAGAAGATGCTTTACGCCAACGTTTTCGGAAACGCTGTTGCCGCCCCAAGAGCCGCATCCGAGCGTGAGGGAAGGGGCAAGCTTAAAGTTGTAAAGGTCGCCTATTCCGCCGTGCGAGGAGGGTGTGTTGAGAAGTATGCGGCAGGTCTTCATTCTTGAAGCAAAGAGGGAGAGCTTATCACCTTCCGTGGTCTCGTTGAGGTAAACGGATGAGGTGTGTCCGTAGCCTCCGTCCGCAACGAGATGCTCAGCTTTTTTTACAGCATCTTCAAAGGTGGCTGCGCGGTACATAGCGAGAACGGGGGAGAGCTTTTCGTGAGCAAATTCCTCGGAAAGCTCAACGCTTTCAACCTCACCGATGAGGATCTTTGTGCCAACGGGAACTTCAACTCCCGCAAGAGAAGCAATTGTGTGTGCGCTCTGTCCGACGATTTTCGCGTTAAGTGCGCCGTTGATGATTATCGTTTTGCGAACCTTTTCGGTTTCTTCCTCGTTGAGAAAATAGCAGCCACGAGCGACAAATTCCTTCTTTACTGAGTCGTATATCGAATCAAGCACGATAACGGACTGCTCGGATGCGCAGATCATACCGTTGTCAAAGGTCTTTGAGTGGATTATTGAGTTTACTGCGAGAAGAATATCTGCGCTTTCATCAATAATAGCAGGTGTGTTTCCTGCGCCAACGCCAAGGGCGGGCTTTCCGCTTGAATAAGCGGCTTTAACCATTCCGGGACCACCCGTTGCAAGAATGATATCCGCTTCCTTCATAACTGTGTTGGTAAGCTCGAGGGAGGGAACATCGATCCAATCTATTATTCCATCCGGTGCACCAGCCTCAACTGCGGCTTCAAGAACGAGCTTTGCGGCGGCAATAGTGGAATTCTTTGCCTTCGGATGGGGGCTTATGATAATTGCGTTTCTTGTTTTAAGCGCGAGAAGGCATTTGAAAATAGCTGTGGAGGTGGGGTTTGTCGTGGGAATGACCGCGGCGATAACACCGATGGGCTCGGCAATTTTCTGGATGCCGTATGCTTCGTCCTCTTCAATAACTCCGCAGGTCTTGGTATCCTTGTAGGCATTGTAAATGTATTCTGCCGCGTAATGGTTTTTAATGACCTTATCCTCAACGATGCCCATACCGGTCTCTGCTACCGCGAGCTTGGCAAGTGATATCCTTGCCTTGTCGGCTGCAGAAGCGGCGGCAAGGAAGATCTTATCCACCTGCTCCTGAGAATATGTTGCAAAGGTCTCTTGAGCCTTTCGTGTGTTCGCAAGAGCCAAATTCAGGCTTTCAACACTATCAACGATGGGGTAAATCTTTTCTTTCATTAATATATCTCCTTTTGATGAAAAAGTTTTCAAAATAAATTAGTGAAAACGCTTCAAGTTATCACATTGTTAAAAGTTTAACACATCAATAAGAAAAAGTCAATAGAAAAACAAGCGAATTGTTAAAAAAATAACAAATTCGGAGAAATTATTATATTTAGATAATCGATCGCGGAATAATTTGTATAAATTGTATAGGAAAATCGTAAATCTTTAAGAAAAGTAGGGAATAAATATTATTAAATATTCAAAGTGAGGTGTTGATTTATGAAAATTCTTGCGGTTATTGGTACTCGTCCGGAAGCTATAAAAATGCTTCCTTTAATTATTGAACTTAAAAAATACAGAGATTTTGAAGTGTTGATATGCAGCTCGGGACAACACGGAGATATTCTTAAATGCGTTTTTGATTATTTCAATATTGAGCCGGATTTTAGCTTTTGTGCTATGAAAAAAGGGCAAAGCTTAAGTAGGTTAACAACGAGATTGCTTGATTATTTTGATGCGTTGCTTGATAAGATATCTCCCGATCTCTTGCTTGCACATGGGGATACGACTACTGCATTTTGCGCTTCGCTTTCCGCTTTTTACAAGGGCATAAAAATAGCTCACGTCGAAGCCGGATTACGAACCTATGATAAAAGATCGCCCTTTCCCGAAGAGCTTAACAGGGTTACTATCGACGCTTTAGCGGATCTGCATTTTGCCCCCACACAGCTTTCCCGCTCAAGGCTTGAAAAAGAGGGAAGAGAATCTGTATTTGTTGTTGGAAATACCGGGATTGACGCGCTTTCATATACTCTTGATAATAATTACGTTTTGCCCGTTTCAAATAAGGAAGCCAACAAAAAAATTTTACTTGTAACAACGCACAGACGTGAGAATATCGGTTCGAAAATGCGTTCGTCGCTTTTAGCCGTGCGCGATATTCTGGAATATAGAAATGATTTTTTTGCAGTCTTTCCGGTTCATCCCAATCCTGCGGTAAGAACTGAGGCAATTTCGGTTTTCGAAGGCATCAAAAATATTAAGATTTGCGAGCCTTTGACATTATATGATTTTCATAACATTCTTGCGAGAGCTTTTGCTGTATTTACCGATAGCGGCGGTATCCAGGAGGAAGCGAGCTTTCTTGGGGTACCGGTATTTCTGCTGAGAGACACGACTGAACGTGAAGAGGGGATGGAAAGCGGAAATATACGCCTTGTGGGAACGGACAGAAAGAGGATTTTTGAGGATTTTTTGCGTGTTTCGAAATCCGAAGAAGAGCTTTCAAAAATGAGATCAAGATCATTTGCCTTCGGTGATGGGCATGCTTGTGAGAAAATTGTAAAAATACTATTGCCATTATCGAAAAATAATGATATAATAAAGTGATGCTTTGTGTAAAGGCTTCTGATAAGGAGATAATTTATGAGAATCGAACAACTTAAAAATTCAATAATCAACGGTGAGCTTGATGAAAAATTTGCCGTTTTGTATGATGAGAATGCAATTCTTGTTCAACGCGAGAGATATCTTGGCGCCATTGATCAGTTTGTGCAGATATTCGGATATGACAGGGACGTAAATCTCTATTCCGTTTCGGGAAGAAGCGAGCTTGCGGGAAACCATACCGATCACAATTGCGGAAAGGTTATCGCTGCTTCGATAAATCTTGATATCATAGCTGTGGTATCGCAAAACGGAAGTGATACTGTAAATCTTAAGAGCGAGGGCTTTGACCGCATATCCGTAAATTATAATCAATACTGTGAGCCTTGCGAAAATCATTTTGGCACAAGCGCAAGCATTATAGCAGGTATGTGCCGCGGATTTGTTGACAACGGTCACAGGATAGGCGGATTTGATGCTTACTGCACCTCAAGCGTGCTTCGCGGCTCGGGTCTTTCATCGAGCGCGGCATTTGAGGATATGATAGGAAATATACTTAATCACGAATTCAATGGCGGTGATGTTTCCAACGTTGAAATAGCACAGCTTGCTCAATATTCCGAAAACGTATTTTTCGGCAAGCCCTGCGGTCTTATGGATCAGGTTGCGTGCGCATATGGAGGCATAGTGGCAATTGATTTCAAGGATAATAAGAATCCCATAATCGAAAAGATTGATTTTGATCTGACAAAAGCGGGATACAATCTTTGTATCGTGGATACGGGTGGAAATCACGCGGATCTTACCGATGATTATGCATCGGTTCCAACTGAAATGAAGTCGGTTGCGGCTTATTTCGGAAAGACTCATCTCAGATTCTGTGATGGTAACGATATTGTCGCAAACGCAAAGCAGATACGCGAGGAGCTTGGTGACAGAGCACTTATGAGGGCACTTCATTTCATTCGCGAAAACGAGAGAGTTGATTCTATGAAGGCCGCTCTTACAAACAATGACCTTGGTGCCTATTTTGACGGTGTTCTTGAGTCAGGAAGATCTTCATTCTGCTATCTTCAGAACGTTTATACCACAAAGAACGTTTCGGAGCAGGGACTTAGTCTTGCTATTTGCCTTACGGACGGATTTATGAACGGAAAAGACGGAGCTTTCCGTGTTCACGGAGGCGGCTTTGCGGGAACTATTCAGGCATACCTCAAGGAGCAGGACGTTGAAGAATACCGCACCCTTATGGATTCCGTTTTCGGTGAGGGGGCATGCCTTGTTTTGAGAGTTCGTCCTTACGGCGCTGTAAAGGTGAATTAATGGCGAATTACTCTATAACATCGCTTTATTCCGGATCAAAGGGAAATTCCGTTTTTATCGAAACCGAAAAAGCAAGAATACTTATAGATGCCGGCAAGAGCTCAAGGGCATTGTGCTCTGCGCTGAATGCAATCGGTAAAAATATAGACGATATCGATGCGATTTTTATAACTCACGAGCATGCGGATCACGTTAGTGCGCTTGAGGTTCTCTTGAAAAAGCACAGAATACCCGTGCATATTGTCGGTATTTCAGCGAGAAAGCTGATTGAAAAAGGACTATTTTCAAAGGGGGATTTGATATGTTCCCATCCGCCGATATTCGAAGAGCAGATCGGTGATATGCGGATATCAAGCTTTTCCACCCCTCACGACAGTGAATATTCCGTTGGATACAGGATCGAGCTTGATGATGCCTGCATAGGATATGCGACCGACATTGGGTACATAACTCCGGAGATAAGAGAAAATCTTTTGGGGTGCGAAAGTGTGGTGCTTGAGTGCAATCACGATCTTGAAATGCTTATGAACGGACCGTATCCTTATGATCTGAAGCTTAGAATAAGATCGAACAGGGGACATCTTTCAAATTCTGCGTGCGCTGAGCTTTCCTCGGAGCTTTTCTTGAATGGAACTAAAAATATATTGCTTGCTCATCTGAGCGAGGAAAACAATGATCCCTCTCTTGCCTTTGACGAGGTATGGAGTGCAATTGGAGATGATTCTGCGAATCTTAGAGTTGCATCTCAATACGAGCCCACAAAACTGATTTGAGGTAATTATGTTAAACGTTAAAATTTATGTTACGGGTACGCTCAAGGAGCAATATTATAAGGATGCGATAGCGGAATACAAAAAGCGTCTTTCTGCATACTGCAAATTTGAGATAATTGAATATAAGGAGTATAAGCTTCCCGAAAATCCATCCGAAAAGCAGATAGAGCAGGCACTTTTGGCGGAAGGGGAAAAAATACTTGCTGACATTTCGCCAAGGGCTTATAAGATCGCGATGTGTGTGGAGGGCAAGCAGCTCTCCAGCGAGGAGTTTGCCGTGAAGCTTGATGAAATCGCTACCTCAAACGGTGAGGTCGCGCTTATTATAGGCAGCTCGTTTGGGCTTTCCGATGCGCTCAAAAGGGCTTGCGATATGCGAATGAGCGTTTCTAAAATGACCCTCACACATCAAATGATGCGCGTGTGGCTCGTTGAGATAATCTATAGATGCCTTTCTATTTCCCACGGCGGAAAATACCATAAATAGTTGAAAATGCGCTTTGACCGTTGGTTGAGGCGTATTTTTTGTCTGTTTATTATTATATTTAAATAAAATTTGCAAAAAGCTATTTACAAATAGCGAAAAAAATAGTATTATATAGAGTGACAAACTATGAACTTCTTGTTCGGAGGAAAAAACAATGGAAAATTTACAGCCTAAGTATAAAAGGGTATTGTTAAAGCTCTCGGGCGAGGCACTTGCAAAGGATTGTAACGGTATTCTTAATTTTGAATACATAGAGCAGATTGCCTCGGTTCTTAAAAAATGCATTGCCGAGGGTGTTCAGATCGCTATCGTGGTAGGCGCGGGTAATATCTGGCGCGGACGACAGAGCGGAAAAATGGACAGAGCAAGAGCAGACCAGATGGGTATGCTTGCAACCGCGATAAACTCGCTCGCTCTTGAAGAAACCTTTAACAGCGTTGGACTGAAGTCAAGAGCTATGATGGTTATGGAGGTCAATTCCTTTGCCGATCCTTACCGCATCAGAGACGCAAGACGTCATCTTGACGAGGGAGAGGCGGTAATTATCGGTGGCGGCACGGGTATGCCGTTCTTCTCAACCGACACAGCAGCGGCAATTCATGCGGCTGAGATCGGCGCCGACGTAATACTTATGGCAAAGAACATTGACGGTATCTACACAGCCGATCCTCACATTGATCCTACCGCTAAGAGATACGATGAGATCACGTATCGCGAGATACTTGATAAGGAGCTTAAGGCTCTTGATATTCCCGCAAGTGCGTTCTGCATGGAAAATGACATCAGATGTTACGCGTTTGAGCTTAAGGACCCTATGAATATCTATAAAGTAATCATGGGTGAAAAGATGGGAACTGAATTACACAGATAAAAAATGGAAAGAATATAAAGAGAGGTTAAAATTATGGCATTCAACATTAAAAACTACGAAGAAAAGATGACAAAGACTATTGCGTCTTACGAATACAACCTTGCTACCATCCGCGCAGGACAGGCAAATGCAGGTGTACTTAACAGAGTAACGTTTGAGTACTACGGTTCTCCCACTCCCGTTAACACAATGGCTGATATCAGAATGGCAGACTCCAGAACTCTTACAATCACTCCTTATGACGCTTCTACTCTTAAGGCTATCGAAAAGGCGATCCTTGTAAGTGATATCGGCATTAACCCCTCCAATGACGGTAAGATGATCCGTCTTGTGTTCCCCCAGGTAACCGAGGAGAGACGTAAGGAGCTCAAGAAGCAGATCCAGAAGATGGGCGAGGAAACCAAGGTGATTATCCGTAACATCCGCCGCGATGCCAACGATGATATCAAGAAGGCTAAGAAGGACGGAGAGCTTACTGAGGATGACGTTAAGATCAACGAAAAGAAGGTTCAGGATATTACGGATAAGTATATCAAAGAGGTTGACGCTTGCTCCGCTAAAAAAGAGAAGGAAGTAATGGCGATCTGATTTATTATTGACTATTAAGGCGGGGCTTTTAAAATTCCCGCCTTTTTGGAATTTGAGGTAGAAAAATTGGAAAAGATAACTGATTTTAAGGTCGATGAGAATTTAAGGCACATCGCGTTTATAATGGACGGTAATGGCCGTTGGGCAAAGCAGCGCGGACTTGACCGCCCTGAGGGACACAAGGTAGGAGTCAAGGTGTTTGAAAGAGTGGCGAATACCTGTTTTGACTGGGGGGTTGAAGCCGTTACTTTCTATGCCTTTTCAACTGAAAATTGGAAGCGTCCTCCTGCAGAGGTAAAGACCATTATGAGTCTGCTCTCGTTCTATATCGATAAATGCGGCGATGACCTTATCAAAAGAGGTGTGAGATTCCGTATGCTCGGTGACAAGAGTGCGCTTGATGCGGGTCTGCGCAAGCGTATAGACAGTATAGAGCAGAGAAGTAAGCATTTTAATAAAACCTTGAACGTAGCCATAAACTATGGAGGAAGGGATGAGATCATCCACGCCTGCAGACTTCTTGCGCAAAGCGGCGAGGAAATTAATTCGGAGAGCTTTTCAAGGGCTCTTTATACCGAAGATTGCATTGATCCCGATCTTGTTATAAGAACCGCGGGTGAAAAAAGACTTTCCAACTTCTTGTTGTGGCAGGCTTCATATGCGGAACTGTATTTTACCGACGTGCTATGGCCGGATTTTTCGGATGATGACCTCAAAAATGCTATAAATGATTTTTATTCAAGACGCCGCAGATACGGTGGTCTTTGAGAAGGAGATAGATGATGAAACAGAGAATAATAACCGCAATAGTTCTTGGCATAGTGGCGATACCTGTTTGTGCTTTTTCCGGCACTGTGGTATTTCCAATAGTGTGGGCAATACTTGGTGCAGTGGGAGTTTATGAGCTTCTTGGATGTATGGGAACAAAGAATAATAGATTTATTTCTTTTCCTCTTTACATTTTGGCGATTGTCGCTCCTTTTGCGGTAAGATACTTCAGAAATGAATTGCAGGAGTATTCAGCCGTAATTGTGTTCTCATTGTTTTTGTACTCGCTATATCTTCTTGCTGTGTGGGTTTTCTCCTATGAGAAAAATCAGAACGTGGATATGAACAAAATCCTTGCGAGTGTTTTAGTAAGTCTCTACATAATCGGTTCCGTCTCTGCCATTGTATTTATCCGTGATGTGAACGGCGGTGAATTCTATTGGTATTTTGTGTTTATAGGTGCTTGGGTAACTGACATATTTGCGTATTTTACAGGTATGCTTTTTGGTAAGCATAAGCTTATTCCTGCTGTAAGTCCCAAAAAGACTGTTGAAGGTGCTATAGGCGGAGCTGTTTTCTGCGTGGCATTTTTTGTGGGCTACGGAGCATTGGTAAATTATTTTTCACAGTACGATATAAGTCTTATTCTTTTGGCTATAGCAGGTCTTCTTTCCGCTTTGGTTTCTATGATAGGAGATCTTTCTATGTCCGTTATCAAGAGAACTTATGGAATTAAGGACTACGGAAAAATATTCCCCGGTCACGGTGGAGTGCTTGACAGATTTGATTCTATTTTGGCAGTTGCTATCGTAATGGCAATTTTTTTGGCGCACAGATAATTTTTTAATACAATGAACAAGTATAGAGAAAAAATGCTTGTGCTTGGCTCTACGGGTTCGATAGGCGAGCAGGCTCTTGACGTGGCTAAGGCCACCTCTACGCAGGTGGTCGGAATCTGCGCGGGAACCAACTGGAAAAGAGTTGAGGCTCAGGCAAGAGAATATAACGTGCGCTTTGCGGCTATGTGCGATACGGATGCCGCCGCAGAGCTTGCGATCGCGCTATCCGATACGGACGTTCGCGTCTTTGCGGGCGTTGACGGTATTTGCGAGATGATAGCGGAAAGCGGAGCCACATTTGCTGTCAATTCAATAATAGGGCAGGCGGGACTTTTGCCGACGCTTGCCGTTCTTGATGCGGGTATAAGGCTTGCCCTTGCCAACAAGGAGAGCCTTGTTGTTGCGGGTGAGATAGTAATGGCTAAGGCGCGCGAAAAAGGGATAGAGATACTTCCCGTTGACAGCGAGCATTGTGCTATTCACCAATGCCTCAGATCCGGCAAAAAGGAAGAGATCAAAAAAATAATTTTGACTGCTTCGGGCGGACCTTTCTTTGGACTTAGTTGCGATGAGATATATAACGTTCCGCTCTCACGCGCGCTTGCGCACCCAACTTGGAAAATGGGAGCAAAAATAACCATAGACAGCGCGACTCTTATGAATAAGGGATTTGAGATCATCGAGGCAGCGCATCTTTTCGGTATCGGAGCGGATAAGATAGACGTTTTGGTGCATAGGGAGAGTATAATTCACTCTATGGTCGAATACATTGATAACAGTGTTATCGCTCAGCTCTCGATCCCGGATATGCGCCACTGTGTGCAGTATGCACTCGATCGCGGAGCAAGAGGAAATGGTGTAATTGAGCCGCTCGATCTTGCAAAAATATCAAGGCTCACCTTTGCGCGTCCCGATAGGAAGGCATTCCCGCTTTTGGACCTTGCGCTGTATGCTCTTGATCGAGGCGGTGCTACCTGTGCAGTATTGAATGCGGCAAATGAGGTGGCTGTTGCTGCATATCTTGCCGAAAAAATACCCTTTGGACAAATTTCGGATTGTGTTTGCCACACGGTCCATGCTATGCCCGATGCCGCGGATATACACACTCTTGACGGCATTTTTGAAGCCGACAGAAAAGCAAGGGAGCTTTCTAAGGCTTATTTGAATATTTAAGGAGAATTTATACATTGGAAACTATTTTTTATCTTCTTATCACAGTTCTTGTGATAGGATTTTTAACTTTTATACACGAATTCGGACATTTTTTCTTTGCAAGACTTTTTAAGGTTCCTGTGCTTGAATTCGCAATAGGAATGGGTCCCAAGATTTACTCTTGGACGGGTAAGCAGGGCACAAAATATGCTCTTCGCGCATTTCCCATAGGCGGCTTCGTTCAGATGGAGGGCGAAGAGGGAACGAGTGAAAATCCCATGGCTTATAACAACCTTAATCCTTGGAAAAAGATAGTTGTTACCGCCGCAGGCCCTATCGTGAATATTGTTTTTGCGATAATAGTTATGTTTGCGCTCGTTATTTGCTCCCCCAATTTAGGATCTACTACGATCGGTGTGTTTGAGGATGATGCCATCAGTAATCAGAAGCTTATGGAATGGGATGAGATCGTGCAGGTGGGCGACGTTAAGGTCCATACGGGCGAAGAGCTTGTTTATGAGATAATGATGCAGGGCTATGAGGCGATAGACATAGTTGTTATCCGAAACGGTGAAAGACTTGTGATTGAGGACGTAGTTTTCAATACGGTGGAGGAACAGGGGGCTGTGCTTGCTGTTGTTGATTTCAGACTTTTTGCTCTGAGCGTACTTGATGACGTAACGTTCTTTGACTATCTCTATCAGGCGTTCTACCGTTCTATCAATATGGTAAAGATGGTTTATGACTCCCTTTGGGGAATGATTACCGGCAGATTCGGTATGGATGCTATGTCCGGTCCCATCGGTATTGTTGAAACGGTTGGCCAGGTTGCTAAGGTGAGCATTGGATCCCTTGTTAATCTTATAGTTATGATCAGCATGAACCTCGGCATATTCAACCTTTTGCCCATTCCTGCTCTTGACGGAGGCAGAATAGTATTCCACCTTATCGACGGAATTGCGGGAAGAAAGGTTATCAAAAAGGAGATTGAAGATAATATAACAGCCATTACAATGATACTCTTGCTTGGCTTTATGCTTTTGATATCCATAAAGGATGTTATTAATCTTTTTTAAGGAAATAAAATGATTTACAACGAAATCAGACGTAAAACAAAAAAACTTAAGATCGGAAATATATATATCGGCGGAGATTCTCCCATAGCGATACAGTCGATGACAAACACCGATACTTGTGATAAGGAAGCCACTCTTGCTCAGATACTTGAGCTGCAAGCGGCGGGATGCGATATTGTGCGTATTACCGTTCCAACGCTTGAGGCGGCGGAAACGATACCGTATCTTAAGGAGAACGGTGTTTATATCCCAATTGTGGCGGATATACATTTCGATTATAAAATTGCGCTAAAATGTGCAGAGCTTTTGGTGGATAAGATCAGGATCAATCCCGGCAACATCGGAAGCGACGATAAAGTAAAAGCCGTAGCGGATGCCTGCAAAAAAAGGAATATCCCTATTCGAATAGGCATTAATTCCGGTTCGCTTCAAAAGGACATTCTTCAAAAATACGGTTCTCCCACTCCTGAGGCGCTTTGCGAGAGTGCGTTCCGACACATTGAATTGCTTGAAAAGTGCGATTTTCACGATATAGTTGTTTCAATCAAGGCATCCAACGTGCCTTCGATGATTAAGGTAAACAAGCTGCTTGCAGAGCGTTGCGATTATAATATCCATCTTGGTGTAACCGAGGCGGGAAGTGAGGAGCTTGGCACTTTGAAAAGTGCTGTAGGCATTGGATCCTTGCTTTGCGAGGGAATAGGAGATACTGTGCGAGTTTCTCTTACCGCAGATCCCGTGCTTGAGATAGCGGCGGCAAAGAAGATACTTTCCGCAGTTGAGATTGAAGGGCAGAGCGGTATGAAGATTGTGAGCTGTCCCACATGCGGAAGAACAAAGATCGATCTTATTGATCTTGTTCATAGATTTGAGGATGCCGTCAAGAGAGAAGGACTTGAGGACAAGCCGATCAAGGTGGCTATTATGGGATGCGCCGTAAACGGTCCCGGTGAAGCGCGCGAGGCAGATATCGGTATTGCGGGCGGAATAGGAGAGGGACTTTTATTTGCTCACGGTGAGATAATAGAGAAAATTCCTGAAGATAAAATAATAGATACACTAATACAAAGAATAAAAGAGCTTTAAATTTTCATTATTGGTTTTAAAACAACGAAATTATTATTTGCGCTTTAATACAGCGGTTTATGAGGACTTTTTATGGCAGAGAAGAGCTTTTTGGAAAAATTTAATAAATACGAGCCGACCGACACGGAGATAACCCGTGTCCTTTCGCGCGTTTATAATTATACGGTACGTCTGAGCAAGGAGCAAAGACTTATCGAATGTGACGTGCATTTTGACGATATAGTGGATAAAAGCTTGCTATATCGCATTGAAAATGAGATAAAAGCGGCTTATTCGCTTAATTTTATGAAGATACTTCCCAAGTATCACGAATCACTTTTTGGCAGTCAGTATTTTGAGCAGATATTACTTGAGGCGGAGAGAGTTGGAATTGTTGCCAAGGGATTTTTCTCGGGATGCGATTGGGAGATATCCGGCGAGGCGATCACGGTTACTATTCCTTTTCAAGAGGGTGGAGTAAGGCTTCTTGAAAATGCGAATACACCTAAAATAATTGAAAATATAATCTTTTCGGAGTTCGGAAGAAAATTTACTGTAAAGATTATCAGTGGCGGTGGGGTATCGACATCCGCTTACGAGAAGAGAAAAAGCGAGGAGCTGAAATATGATCGCGAGATCGCGGAGCAATCCAAGAGATACGATTCAATGTCATCTAACGACGGCGGTGCGCCGCAAAAGAAGGAAAAGGATGACGGTGCGTCGGCTCTTCCTCGCGTAAGCACTCTTTTCGAGGGTGGCGATATAAGTGTCAGCGAGAATAATATCTGCACTATCGGATATAAAAAATTTGACCTTTCGGAGTGTGAATATCTCGGGGAGGAATTTGATATAAAGCCAACACCCATTTCTCAGCTTACGGGCTACTCAAAGGGTGTGGTGATAGTGGGTGAAGTGTTTGGCTTTACACAGGAGCCTGCAAGACGTGGAAATAACGTTTCCACCACATTCTGCGTTTACGACGGAAATACATCCATTGAGGTGCGCGCTTACAAGAGCGAAAGTGAGAGCCTTGAGATAGCGGAAACTATCAAGAACGGCGGATCATATGCGTTTTACGGAAAGAGCGAGATCGAAAAAAAGAAGGACGGAAACGGCAAGGATCTGATATTCAGCTTTAACCACGTTGCAAAGATCAAGGAAATAAAGAGATTTGACAATGCGCCCGAAAAGCGCGTTGAGCTTCATTTACATACTCAGATGTCCGCTATGGATGCGCTTTTACCTCCCGACGTTGCGGTAAAAAAGGCGCATGAATGGGGACATCGCGCGGTGGCTATTACCGACCACGGAAACGTGCAGGCTTATCAGATGGCTATGCTTGCATCCGAAAAGCTTGGTATGAAGGTGCTTTACGGAATGGAAGCATATTTCGTAAACGACAAAACGAGTGCGGTTACGGGTGATTACAAGGGAGATTTTACCGAAGAATTTATTGTCTTTGATATTGAAACAACCGGTCTTTCCGTTCTTACCTCACAAATAATAGAGATAGGCGCGGTAAAGATAAAGAGCGGTCAGGTGATTGAGAGATTTAACAAATTCGTTAATCCGGGCACACCCATCCCCGAACTTATCACAGAGCTTACGGGAATTGACGATTCCATGGTAGCGGACGCGGAAAGGATCGGCGTTGTGCTCAAGGAATTTCTCGATTTTATCGGAAACCGTTTACTTATTGCTCACAATGCGAATTTCGACGTTTCATTTATAAGAAAGGCAGCTCGTGAGTGCGGATATCCCTTCGGTAATCCGTATCTCGACACCGTAACGCTTTCAAGATTTTTGAATCCCGACTTGAAGAGCCATAAGCTCGACGTGGTAGCAAAGTATTACGATCTTGGTGATTTCAACCACCACAGAGCGTGTGACGATGCGGAGATGCTTGCGAATATCTTTTTCTCTATGGTTGAGAAGATGGATAGGCTTGATATCAAGAGCTTTGCAGATCTTCAGCGCGATATGAGCGAAAACGCAAATCCTCTTACAATAAAGCCTTACCACCAGGTAATACTTGTCAAGAATCCCACGGGACTTAAGAATCTTTACAAGCTCGTTTCTTATTCATATCTTAAGTATTACAGAAGGATGCCCCGTATTCCGAAGAGTGAGCTTGAAAAGCACCGTGAGGGCTTGATACTCGGCTCTGCGTGTGAGGCGGGCGAGCTTTTCAGGGCGATCCTTGAGAAAAAGCCCGAGGATGATATAAGAGATATCGTCAATTTTTACGATTATCTTGAAATCCAGCCTATTTCAAACAACCGTTTCCTCATTGATGACGGTACTGTTGCAAATGATGATGACCTTCGTGAGCTTAACAGACAGATAGTTGAGCTTGGTGAAAAATATAAGAAGCCCGTTGTGGCGACCTGCGATGTGCATTATCTTAATCCCGACGACGAGATAGGACGAAAGGTTCTTCTTACCGGTATGAGATTTAAGGACGCAGACAGGGATTGTCCTCTCTATTTCAGGACTACTGAGGAGATGCTTGAGGAGTTCTCGTATCTTGGAGAAGAGAAGGCTTATGAGGTTGTAGTCAAAAATCCAAATCTCATAGCGGATATGGTTGAGGATGGGATCCGTCCGTTCCCGAAGGGTACGTTTACACCCAAAATCGAGGGTGCGGAAGAAGATCTTCAGCGTATGTGCTATGAGAACGCGGAGAGAAAATACGGCAAGCCATTACCCGAATACGTTAAGAACCGTCTTGACAAGGAGCTTACGTCAATTATCAAGAACGGCTTTGCGGTGCTTTATATCATTGCGCAAAAGCTTGTAAAATATAGTGAGGACAACGGTTATCTCGTCGGCTCGCGAGGCTCGGTAGGATCTTCCTTTGTAGCATCGTGCGCCGGAATATCCGAGGTTAACCCCCTTAAGCCCCACTATTACTGCCCGAATTGTCAGCACAACGAGTTCTTTATGAACGGTGAGGTCGGCTCGGGATTTGATTTGCCCGACAAGAACTGTCCCAAGTGCGGTACGAAATACTGCGCAGACGGACACGATATACCGTTTGAGACCTTCCTTGGCTTCTACGGTGAAAAGTCGCCCGATATCGACCTTAACTTCTCGGGCGAGGTGCAGGGAAAGGTGCATAAATATACAGAGGATCTTTTCGGTGCGGAGAATGTGTTCCGCGCGGGAACCATCGGCGGCGTAGCGGAAAAAACCGCGTTTGGATTCGTCCTCAAATACCTTGAGGAAAAGGGGATCAGTTTGCCCAGAGCCGAGATGAACCGTCTTGTTTCCAAGTGCGTGGGAGTTAAGCGAACCACGGGTCAGCACCCGGGTGGAATCGTTGTTGTCCCCAAGGAGATGGAGATCTACGATTTCTGTCCCGTTCAGCATCCCGCGGAGGATGCATCCTCAAATATAGTTACAACACATTTTACATTCGAGTATCTTCACGATACGCTTCTTAAGCTTGACGAGCTTGGACACGATATTCCAACCAAATACAAGTGGATAGAAAGATTTTCCAACACGAGCGTTATGGACGTTCCTATGAACGACAAGGCGGTTTATGAGCTTTTCCTTTCAACGAAATCCCTCGGAATATCTCCCGAGGATATCGGCGGAGCGGCTCTCGGTACATACGGATTGCCCGAATTCGGCACTCGCTTCGTTATGAAGATGGTTGAGGAGGCTAAGCCCTCGTCCTTTGCAGACCTTTTGCAGATATCCGGTCTTTCACACGGTACTGACGTGTGGACGGGTAACGCGCAGGATCTTATCAACAACGGTATCTGTGACATTTCACACGTTATAGGATGCCGTGACAATATTATGAACGACCTTATCGCTTACGGAGTTGATAGCGCGCTTTCGTTCCAGATAATGGAGAGCGTGCGAAAGGGAAAGGGACTTAAGCCCGATTGGGAAAAGGCTATGATCGAAGCGGGAGTTGACGACTGGTATATAGATTCCTGTAAGAAGATAAAATATATGTTCCCGAAGGCGCACGCGGCGGCTTACGTTATGTCAGCTATACGCGTTGCGTGGTATAAGGTGCATATGCCCGTTGCCTTCTATTGCGCTATGTTCACCGTTTCAAGCGTTGGACTTGACGCAGAGATCGTTATGAGGGGTCAGCGCGGAGTTTCCGCAGAGATCGAGCGAATTGAGAAGCTCGGTAAGGAGGCTTCACAAAAGGAGCAGGCATCCGTTGCGGGACTTCAGCTCGTTCGTGAAGCTTATGCAAGAGGCATAAAATTCCTTCCGATCAATCTTAAAAAGAGCGATCAAAAGGCATTTTTACCCGAGAATAACGCGATAAGATTGCCTTTCTCGTCACTTTCGGGACTTGGAGAAAACGCGGCTCTGAATATAATTGAAGCGCGTAACGAGGAGGACTTCTTCTCGGTAGAGGATCTGCAGATCCGTGCAAAGCTCTCCGGATCTGTTATAGAGATCCTTCGTAAAAACGGAGTTCTCGACGGACTTTCCGATACGGATCAGATCTCGTTCTTTTAAATTTATTAAAGGAGTAAAAAATGGCAGACATTTTTGAACTGTTTAAGAAAATATCAAGTGAGAATACTGCATCGCGCGAGCCGATCTCACACGTTGTAGTGGGTCTTGGAAATCCCGGCGCTCAGTATCTTCACACAAGGCATAACGCGGGCTTTCTTGCCATAGACTGTATTTGCAAGAAATACGGCGCTACGGTGAACAAAAGCGCTCATAAGGGACTTGTTGGCGAGGCTGTGATAGCGGGAAAGAGAGTAATACTTGTAAAGCCGCAGACCTTTATGAATCTTTCGGGTGAGTGCGTTCGCGCGGTGCTTGATTTTTATAAGATAAGCCCCGACAATCTGATTATCATCTACGACGATATAAGCCTTCCCGTGGGACGTCTTCGCGTTCGCCGTGACGGTAGCGCGGGCGGTCATAACGGAATAAAAAGCATATTGGAGCATCTCGGCACGAAAACGTTTCCGAGAATCAAGATAGGCGTTGGCGAAAAGCCCCATCCCGATTACGATCTTGCTTCGTGGGTGCTTTCCGAGTTTTCCGCCGAGGATCTTAAAAATCTTGAGGCTACGTTCCCAACGGTTTGCGAAGGCCTTGAAAAGATTCTGACGTCAAGTATTGATGACGCCATGCAGATTTGTAACAAGAAAAAATAATTTATGAGTTTTATTACTGATGCAATTAGGCTTGACAGTGAGTACAGGCAGCTTCTTGATGCAGTGCATAAGGAGCTGCGTACGCACAAGCCGTATCCGATCGCGATAAGCGGTCTTTGTGACGGAGCAAACGACGCTATGTTTGTTTCTCTTATTGAGGATACAAGGTCACTAAGGAGCGGAATGCCCATATTTATCGTTTGCCCCGAGGAAAAGGAGTGTCTCAGATTGCAGAAAATGCTTTCAGGCTTTGGATTGCAAGTGGGATTCTACCTTAACCGAGATCTGAATTTTTATAATATTACAGCCTCCCATGAGTATGAGCATGAGAGGCTTAAGGTCTTGTTTGGAATAATAAATCGCGAGCTTGATGCGATTATTACAACTCCCGATGCGGCGCTTTCCTATACTATGCCGCCATCAAGACTTAAAGATAGCCTTATAAGGATCGACGGCAGCACCGTTTGCGAGCCGAGAGAGCTTTGCAGGAGATTAACACTTTCAGGATATACCTGCGTTGATATGGTTGACGGTGCGGGGCAGTTTGCTCACCGCGGCGGCATTGTTGATGTTTTTGCTCCGGGCGGATTTTATATCAATTCCGATGGAGAGCGCATCCGTGCGGATCTCCCCGTAAGAATTGAATTTTTTGGTGATGAAATCGATCGAATGGGACTTTTCTCCATCGAAACGCAGAGAATGATCGAAAGCGTTGAATGTGCAGAGCTTACTCCTGCAAGGGAGATCCTTGCGGATTCGGAATGTGTCGCGAAAATACGTGAAGCCGTTAGTGAGCATCTGCGCTCTTGCAAAAATCCCGATGCTTTTGTGGAAATGAGTGGCGAGCTCACCGCTATAGACGGCCTTTCGGGAGAGGGGGGCTCTCTTAAATTTATTGATAAATATATCACTCTCGTATATCCCGAGCGATCCTCTCTTTTGGATTATTTTTCAGAGCGCACCTGCGTTCTTGTAAAGGGTACGAACGCTATAAACGAGAGAATAAGGGGTGCGGAGTGGCATCAGAATCAAGTTATTGAGGAACTGCTTGAGGGTGGTACTATTGCCGCAAAATATACGGATTATTCTAAGCCCGCGGCTCAGTATGACCTGTTTTGTGATAGAAACGTTACTCTTCATACCGACTCAATCACTCAGGGACTTTCGGGCAAGAGCACGAGCGGAATTTTCCATTTCAGAAGCAAGCAAACCGTATCCTATGATGAAAAGACGGATCTTCTTATTGAGGACGTTGAGCAATATATCGCGAGTGGATTTGCGGTAGGTGTTCTTTGCGAAAACGAGGTATTTGCAAAAAATATTGCCGGTCTTCTCTCCGAAAAGGGGATTGAGGTAAATGTTGAGGCGGATTCCGTTTCACCCAAGAGTGTCAGCGTTTTCTGGAAAAATCAGTTCCGCGGTTACGAGCTTGCGGGAGCGAGAGTTGCTATTCTTTCTACGGACAGAGAAGGAAGAAACGGCGGCATAAATTCCGTTTCGAAATCGATGCGCCGCAAAAAGAAAAAGAGCAATACTCAGGCTATTTTCTCATATAACGATCTTGAGGTCGGTGATTACGTTGTTCACGAGGCATACGGTATCGGTCGATATGCAGGTATTGAAAATCTTGTGCAGAACGGGGTCGGACACGATTATATCACCATTCAGTATGCGGGCAGCGATAAGCTCTTTTTGCCCGTTGAAAAGCTCGATATGGTATCAAAATACATTGGCGCGCACTCCGATGACGGACTTATCAAGCTTTCTCGCTTCGGCGGAGCGGAGTGGGGAAGGACCAAGGCAAAGGCAAAGGCTGCTGTTAAAGAAATGGCGAAGGAGCTTATTGAGCTTTATGCGCGAAGAACGAGAACTCCCGGCTTTGCATTTCCGCGTGACGATGATTTTCAGCGCGATTTTGAAGCCGCGTTTGAATACGATGAGACCGATGCACAGCTTGAAGCCATTAACGATATAAAGAGCGATATGATGCAATCAATGCCTATGGACAGACTGCTTTGCGGTGACGTTGGCTTTGGCAAGACCGAGGTGGCATTCCGCGCGGCATACAAGGCGGTGCTTGGCGGTAAGCAGGTGGCAATTCTTGTTCCAACCACAATTCTTGCACTTCAACATTATCAGACTGCACTCAGTCGATTCCGCGCTTTTGGTGTAAACGTTGATATGATATCGCGCTTTAAAACCGCGAAGCAGCAGGGAGTTACCAAAAGAAAGCTTAAGCGCGGCGAGATCGATATACTTATCGGAACTCACCGCATTATCTCAAACGATATAGAATTTAATAATCTCGGACTTCTCATCGTTGACGAGGAGCAGAGATTTGGAGTTGCCCAAAAGGAGAAATTAAAGAAGATCTCAGGCAATATAGACGTTCTCAGCCTTTCCGCAACGCCAATTCCGAGAACACTCAATATGGCTATGGGTGGGCTTCGTGACATCTCTGTGCTTGACGAAGCGCCGATCGACAGAATTCCCATACAGACCTACGTTTTAGAGCAGGACGATCTTATAGTGAATGAGGCGATAAGACGTGAGCTAAGACGAGGCGGTCAGGTGTTCTATATGCACAATTTTGTGGATAGCATCTACGCGGTAGCATCCCGCCTTGGAAAAGCCTTTCCCGATGCGCGCATCACCGTTGCCCACGGAAAGATGGACAAGGAAGAGCTTGAGGAAATCTGGGGGGAGATGCTGAAGGGCGAGATCGACATCCTTGTCAGCACGACAATTATAGAAACGGGAATCGATATTCCCAATGCCAATACGCTTATAGTTGACAATGCGCACAGGCTTGGACTTTCACAGCTTCATCAGATAAGAGGAAGAGTTGGACGTTCAAGCAGGAGGGCATACGCATATTTTACCTATCCCAAGGATATGGCGCTTACCGAGATAGCGCAGAAGCGACTTGAGGCGGTAAGAGAGTATGCTGAATTCGGTGCGGGCTTCAAGATCGCTATGCGCGACCTTGAGCTTCGCGGCGCGGGAAATATGCTCGGAGCCGAGCAGCACGGACATCTTGACGCGGTGGGCTACGATCTCTATATTAAGCTTCTTAATGAAGCGGTGCTTGAGGAAAAGGGAGAAAAGGTTGAGGAAAAGCCGGAATGCCTTGTAAATCTCAACTATAATGCCTTTATTCCCGAAAAGTACGTTACCTTTTCTTCACAGAGAATGGGGCTTTATAAGAGGATCGCGCTTATCGACAACGAATACGACCGACTTGATATTATGGACGAGATGATCGACCGCTACGGTGATATGCCGAAGCCTGCCGAAAATCTCCTTATGATAGCACTCATCCGCGCTAATGCGCTGAAATGCAAGATTACGGCTATCAGTCAGGAGGGAAGTGAATTCCGCATTACGCCGTCGCACATTGATATCGATATTTGGAGCGAGGTCGAGGAGAGCTTTGACGGAAAGATGAAGATAATTCTTTCATCAAAGCCCTATATCAGCGTTCGTCCCAATAAAAACGCTGATGCGCTCAAATCTCTTAATCGAGTGCTTGAAAAATACGTGGAGATTGCATCAAGGTCTTGACAAATAAAAACAATTGTGCTAAACTGTATTTACAACCACATAAGAAGTCAGGGGTGCTTATTGCTGAGATGGCGCATTAAAAAGTGCTGAACCCTTAAACCTGATACGGATAATGCCGGCGTAGGTAGAACTTGGAGAAAACTCTCTGAAAATAACAACCACACGGACTTTTTCGTGTGGTTGAATTTATTTTAAGGAGGTTTTCTATATTATGAAGGAAAACAAAACAAGAACAGAAGCCATAACTGTAAGCGCGATAATGATCGCTTTTGCAATCGCAATTTCCGCGATTTGCGCAGCTGTGCCGTTTATTAATTTGCCATTCGGCGGCGGATTTACTATCGCGAGCATGCTGCCCATCATCATTGTTGCCTATATGTACGGTACAAAATGGGGACTTCTTACAGCATTCGTGTACTCGATTATGCAGATGCTTCTCGGATTTAATACCGTGAGCGCATTTTTCTTGCCCGGTGACAGTCAAATGGTGTGGTGGCGTGCGATCATCGTTTGCCTTATTGATTACGTTGTAGCATATACCGTGCTTGGCTTTGGCGGTATCTTCCGCAAAAAATTCAGCACCGGCAAGGCACTTTGCTTAGGATCCGTATTCGCTATAGCGCTTCGTTATATCGCGCATATCGTATCCGGTGCTATTTTCTTTGGCACTTGGGCAGAATGGTTCTTTACGCAGGACGGATTTCCTGCGTGGGGTCAGGTGATACTCGATACCTTCTCGGGCGACGCGCTTGCGATAGTTTATTCCGTTATTTATAACGGTACATATATGATACCCGAAATTATCATTACAGCAATTTTTGCTTGCTTTGTAGTGAGAATACCGCAGATCAAAATGAGGGATGAAATTTAATCTTTCACTTGACTTTTTCAGAAATATATATTATAATACTAAACTGTAACCGCGCCGAACGGTCGCGCGATATGTTGCCGAAAGGTGTTATCGCGAGGAAAGTCCGGGCTTCACAGGGCAGAGTAGCTGATAACGTCAGCCGCAGGCGACTGCCGGGAAAGTGCAACAGAAATAGACCGCCTCTGAGTAATCGGGGGTAAGGATGGAAAGGCGAGGTAAGAGCTCACCCGTTTCTATGGTAACATAGATCCGCTGTAAACCCTACTCGAAGCAACACCGGGCGCAGATGTTTGCCCGACACATATCTGCAGGGTGGCACGGGGGTAACTCCGAAGCTTGTTGGTGACAGCAAGCGAAGATAGATGACCGTTTAAGACAGAACCCGGCTTACAGACGCGATTACAAATTAAAAAGTCCTCTCAGAGCGAGAGGACTTTTTTATAAAAGAAAAAAAGTTCATATATTATGGTAATATATGAACTCCTCGAGTGTATTCTACTACTTTTTTTGCGGTTTGTCAATCCTTTTTATAGTAAAATAGCATAAATTTAAGTAAATTTTTCTTTTTTTTGAAAAAAATTTCGCTGTTTTTTTCATATATTACCATATTGTATGAACTTTAGGTGCAATCAAATATGTAAAAAACAACGAAAGGAAAAAAGAAAAATGAAAAACACAAATAAGGGCTTTACCCTTGTTGAATTGCTCGTAGTTATAGCTATGCTTGCAATTCTCAGTACGGTTACCGTAATTGGATTGACCGGCTGTATCGAGCAGGCAAAGCTTTCTGTTGATCAACAGGAGGTAGAGCAAATGAACACAGTTCTTGACGCATCCAAGGTAGCCGGTGCGCCCGAAACTATCAAAGAGCTTGCAGATCTTCTTAAGGCTTCTAACCTCAACACTAAGGACGGTATCACGGCATCCGCATCCGGTTATGCAATTTATTGGTTCCACAATGATAAGTATAATCAGATCGTTCTTGCTAAGGAATCCGACGGTAGCGTTCATCATCCTGTAGATGATTCTGCTATGGTCACGGCATTCACAGCAGCTCAGCAGGCTAACGATGCGAGCGTTTACAATCTTAAGAAGCTTGCAATAGGTGTATTTGTAGGTGATACACAGTACGAATCACTCGCAGCAGCTCTTGCAGCAGAATTTGCTAACGTTGATTCTGTAACGATCGACCTCTACAATGATGAGTATTTTGCGGAATACGTGGAAATTGCAACAGGTAAAACCCTCAAGCTTAACTTGAACGGATGTACGATTAGTTCAGTTATGACCGAAAGCAAAGGAACTGCATTGATAGTTAATAAGGGAACTCTTGTTATAAATGATTCTACCGGCAAGGGTCTTATTACTTCTGACGTAACAAATCCTGATATGCAGGAAATCCCCACATATGGCAATCATACAATTGCTAACTATGGTGAGTTGATTATTAATGGTGGTACAATTGAATGTACCGGTACCGGCGGTGCTACATATGCTGTTGACAATCATAATAAGTTCACAATGAATGGCGGTACATTGATAGGCGCTCGTTGTGCTCTTCGTGTTGCAAAGTATAATTATGATAATGTTGAGTTTACTATGAATGCAGGTACGATTACTGCTCCTACACCTGCTTGGATTCAGCTACCAGGCAGTGATGCTTCAGTTGCACCTACAATTACAGTAAATATTAATGGTGGTACGCTTGAATCGACCAAGGAATCAAGTGAGAACAATGATGTTATATATACATATTCCTTTGGCAATAGCCATGCAAATACAACAATTAATATCAAGGGTGGTTACTTCCTTGGCGGTACTGTTTCCATAGGTTCAGGTTATAAAGGAGATGTTCCCACATTGAACATCACGGGTGGTACTTTTGAATATGATGTACTCCAGTGGACAGAAGAAGGTTCTGTTGTCCGTTATTCTGCTAATAAATAAGAGCTAACCCCCGTTTCTCAAAACTTTTTCCCCTATAGGAGCAATCCTATAGGGGAAAAAGTTTTATTTTTAAATTGCATACAAATTAAGATCCCATGCGGGAATATACGGAAAACGGCGGAGATATAGGGAATAGTTGGGACACAATTCTTTGATCAACTCGGGCAGGACGAACATATCCTCGCTTCTGTGATATAGGGATACAAGGAGCTTTGGGGCATACTTATTTATCGTTTTTGCAGAGCCGAGCAGAGCCTCGCGCTCAGAGCCCTCAACGTCGTATTTTATATAATCCACGCTCCCGCCCTCAAGCACGGAGTCCACGGTTAGCACGGGAACTTCTTTTATTTTTGAAACGATATTTCCGCGCGAAACGATACCCGCGTTTCTGTTTCCGCTCGCGTCAAATAGTAGGGTGGTGTTATCACACCATGCTCCCGCATTGATACATTTCAGCTCGATTTTCGCACCGCTTGCATATTCCGTCAGCTTTTTGAAATTTCTCGCGTCGGGCTCAAGTGCTATGGCTTTTTTAAGTGCGGGATTGTAAAAAAGCATTTCTCTGACGGTATCACCGTTGTATGCGCCAAGATCGAGATAGCTATGGATATTTTTGCAATCAAGCAGATTTTCATATACATCTCGCTTGTTGCTCTCGCTTTCCCAAAGATATTTGATATCACCCGTGAGCTTATAGCAGATCACGTTTTTATAAATTCGCCTTGACTCTTCATCCGCAAGCATTTTGTAAACGGCTTCAAATCTCTCTCGGTTAGCTTCAAAAAATTCGATAGTAAAAAGGGTATCTCCGAAAACGGGAACGTCGGGAGCATAAAGCTCACATTCATCTCCCACTCTCTTGAAAAGCTCCATAACCTCGGGAAGAGAGGAAGCAAAGGAGAGCAGCACGATGGGGGCTTGACCCTCGTATTTTTCTTTCATAGCAGAATAAGAAATAACTGTCTTTCCGTGGAAGGAATGCCCGCGCACAAACCCATCGCTCGCAAAGAAATCCGAGATGGTCACGCCGTATTTTTCGCAAACTGCGATTATCTTATCCGCGCCGTTGCCCATGCCGTACATTACTATCGGACGGTCACTCGCCGCAAGATAATTCCACAGGTCGGTTTTTATATTAATGTTCATATTTTTTCTCCAATTCAAATTTTGGTTTATAGGGAGTTTTATTGAATAATATGGCTACAGATTATACATTGTTGTAGGGACAGGCGTCCTCGACTGTCCGCAATGATGGATAACTAAATATCGTCACGGCTTCGTATAAGCAAAAGCTAATATTTTCACATAAAAGATACTTTATTTTTGTA
>JAFULR010000022.1 GCA_017483195.1 Clostridia bacterium | reverse complement strand
ATATCAAATAGAGACGTCATCCTGAGCGAGCGCGAGCGAGACGAAGTTTTGGTAGTGCAGCAAAGCGGAACGGACAAAACCAAGCGCTTCAGCGCGCTGGGATCTACGAAGAAGTCTTTGTGACTTCCATAGGCGAAGTTACTTTAATTATGCAACGGGGCGTCGAGGTAGCAAAGCGGCACGAGCGCAATGAATAACAGTCCGGTGGACTGTTAGAACGCGAGTGGACCGAGCCCGCAGGCGAGACCGTCGCCTCCTACAAGTTTGTACGCCGCGCAAGATCCTTCGGTCGCGTTGCTCCCTCGAGGATGACGCGCGGTACCAAAGCCGCGCACAAACCAAGCCTTCTCCAGTGGGAGAAGGTGGCAGGCGAATTCCTGACGGATGAGGTGTTACAAAGCAAAGTTACTTTCCCACGGATACGGACGCGCACAGCGCGCCCCTACGGGTTTAAGGAGAAAGCCGATTGTTTGTACAGACTTTGCTCTCCTCATCCACCGCGAGCGGTCCCCCTTCCCCGCTGGGGAAGGCTTGGGTTAGTGCGCTCTACTAATGAGTGCGCACAAACCAAGCCTCCCTTGTGTAAAGGGAGGTGGCGAGCCTGCGAGCCGGAGGGATTGTTTCAAAGGTAAAGTTACTTTTCCCACGAACGCGGACGCGCACAGCGCACCCCTACGAGAGTTGGCGGTGTTTTATAGCGGTGCAGTAGCCATAAATCAATCAAAGCAGCTACGTACAAAAAGATTGCCTTACAGCAGTCCTCTTCCGCAGAAGAGGGTGGCATTGAACTTACGAGCTTGCTCGTTAGTTCTGGTGACGGGTGTAGTTTCCCCCTTTTCAAAACAAAAGCACTCTTTGTCGAACGCGGAAACGCCAATGCATCCTTATTATTTCCATTATTTTCCATTCTCGCAAAAAGGAGGGACAAAATGATACAAAAAACACTTGACGCGCTAAGCGATCCAACGCGCAGAGAGATATTAAAGCTCCTAAAACGCGGCGAAAAAAGCGCGGGCGAAATCTCGGAACGCTTCGACGTTTCCGCGCCGGCGATATCACGTCATCTTTCCCTTCTGCGCGACGCAGAAATGGTGAGCGCTCGGCGAGAAGGCAAAAACGTATATTACTCCCTAAGCCTTGATTTTATTGATGAAATGAAGGTCTGGCTTAACGGATTTGCAGAATAGAAAGGAGAAAATATGAACAACAAATCAGCAAAACAAATAACAAAAAACTATAAGCTCATAAAGACGGGCGCGTTGATCGCGTATGCTTTCGGTATAGTGATCGGTGCTCTGCTTCTTAATACCCACGCTCTTCTCGGAATCTGCATAATTGTCGCTCTTGTGATGAGCGCAAAATCTACCTTTGATATGATTCGCGAAAAAACCATTGAGCGCGTTATATATGAGGATCTGGATGCGGAAAAATTCTCCGAGATCGTAAAGCTCGGCGCATTCGGTAAATCAAAGCATCACAAAATGCTCGCCGCTATGTATTCGGGTGATCACGAGACAGTCCTTTCTATCACAGAGGAAAATTTGAAAAAACAGGTCAATCCCGTTGAGCTTTGCAACAATCTTTACAAGCGCGGATTTGTTTATTTCGAGCGCGAGGATTACGATTCACTTACCAAAACAGTTAACGAATTCAAAAAGCTTAAGGCTCAGCACCCAAAATTCGCAGGAATTTTTGAAAATTACAGCGTTTTTGAAAAATATGACGCTCTGATCGACGAGGATTATGAATATATCGTAGAAATCTGTGAATACGATCTCAAAAACGACAGCAAAAAGCAACAAAACCACAAGCTTACGATTTTAAACGTATCATATTATAGAGCGATAGCATTATACAAGCTTGAGAGATTTGACGAAGCGCGCGCCGCATTTGAAAACATAATTGCATTTGCACCAAAAACATATAAGGCTACACTTGCCAAAGAATACCTAAAAAGACCGGAACTCAACTAAAAAGTCGAGGAATAATTATGGAAAAATCAAGTTTTATAAATAAATTAAACGAAGCGGTTACAAAAAATCTCAGTATCACGTTAAGCGAGGAGCAGAACGAACGTTTGTTCTCGCTTGCTGAACGCCTGGTAGAGGTCAATACTGTTATGAATTTGACCGCTATAACGGACGAAGACGGCATAATTTTGCGTCATTTTGTTGATTCTATGCTGATTTCTGAGTATATAACCCCAAATTCAAAACTAATAGACATCGGTTGCGGCGCAGGGTTCCCCACCCTACCGCTCGCGATAATTCGCCCCGATATCGTGATAACAGCACTCGATTCAACCGAAAAGAGGATCAGATACGTACAAGAAACAGCGGACATGCTCGGTCTTACTAACGTTAAAGCGGTTACGGCAAGAGCAGAGGATTTTGCAAAACTCCCCGAAAACCGCGAAAAATTCAACCACGCAACCGCTCGAGCTGTGGCTTCAATGCCAATGCTCGCAGAATTAACAATACCTTTCATTAAGGTTGGCGGTTCGCTCGTCGCTATGAAAGCTAAGGGCGCGCACGAGGAGTTTGAAGCCTCAAGAAGTGCGATCAGGCAGCTTGCAGGGTCAAAATCCCTTGATGCCGCACAAATGATAGAGAAAAACCTCGTCGGTAGAATAAATGAAGCACTTGTGGAAGAAAATCGCACAGTAATAATTGTACCTAAATTATCACCAACTCCCAAACAATTCCCACGAAAATTCGCACAAATCAAGAAATCTCCGTTATAACATAATTTTTTCTTCTGAGCAACCGAATTGCATAGCATTTTACCCCGCGCTTTACAATTTTGGTTGCTCTTTTTCTTTGTTTCACGTGAAACAATTACCGTTGCCAAAAATGTTTCACGTGAAACAATCGACAAAATGTGATAAAATGTTTCACGTGAAACAAAGCGTGCGCTTATAAGAGATTTTCTTCATTTTTTATAATAAAAACTATATTTTCTATTGCATTTACCGGATTCTTGTGGTATAATGTTAACTGTAAAAAATTCAGCCCAAAATCGTGCGATTTTGAGGCGAAATTGGTATAATGGAGGTATAAAATGGCAAAAATTTTAGCATTCGCCAACCAAAAAGGCGGTGTTGGAAAAACAACATCCGCAGTAAACGTTGCCGCCTCTCTTGGAATTATCGGAAAGAAAACACTTATTATCGACCTTGACCCTCAGGGTAATGCCACAAGTGGTGTTGGAATTCCCAAGAGATCACTCAAAGGCACGGTAAAAGAGGTGCTTTGCGGCGAAAACGATATAAAAAACGTAATTCTGAGCACAAACTTTAAAAATCTCGACATAATCCCCACCAACGTGAGTCTTTCAGGAGCGGAATTTGACCTTTACAATGATGAGGGAAGCGAATACAATCTCAAGGACGCGCTTGACAAAATTAAGGACGATTATGATTACGTAATCATTGACTGTCCCCCTTCACTTGGAATGCTAACGATCAATGCTTTTGTTGCATCAGACGGAATCGTTGTACCTATGCAGGCAGAATTTTACGCAGTTGAGGGTCTTTCACAGCTCATTTCCACAACAAAACGAGTTAAAAAGCTCTATAACGAGGATCTCAACATCACGGGCATCCTTATAACAATGTACAACAAGCGCTTGCTTCTTTCAATGCAGGTTATGGACGAGCTTCAGAAATATTATCCGGACAAGCTTTTCAGCACCTGTATTTCAAGAAACGTTAAGCTCAGCGAGGCTCCCGGCTTCGGCAAGCCCGTTTATTATCACGACAAGCACTCCAAGGGCGCTAACGAATATCTCGATATTGCTCACGAGCTTATTTCCCGTATATAAGTCGTAAAAACACGGTAATTTTACAAAAATACATAATTTTTAGCCTTTACGGCACGAAAGGAACACAAAATGGCAAAAGCAAGAGGACTTGGAAAGAGCATCTTCGACACCTTTGACGACAATCTCATTGAGAGCAAAAAGGGTGCGGGTGAAATGCTCAAGATATCATCAGTTGAGCCCCGCCGCGATCAGCCCAGAAAGACCTTTGAGAGAGAAAGTCTTGAGGCGCTTGCGGAGAGCATTCAGAAATACGGTGTGCTTCAACCGATTATTGTAAGACCGAACCAGATAATCGAAGATACCTACGAGATAATCGCAGGTGAGCGCCGTTGGAGAGCCGCAAAGCTCGCAGGACTTGATGAGATCCCCGCAGTAATCCTTGACGGTGACGATCTCAAAATAGCTCAGGTATCAATTATAGAAAATATACAGAGAGAGGACCTCAACGCAGTTGAAGAAGCCCTTGCGTATCAAGGACTTATCGATCGCTTCGGTCTGACTCAGGATCAGGTTTCAAAGCAGGTAGGTAAGAGCCGCAGCGCGATCGCGAACCTTCTTCGCCTGCTTGATCTTCCCGAAAACGTACTCGAAATGCTCAAAAACGGCGAGATCAGCGCAGGTCACGCGCGTGCGCTCCTCGGACTTGAGGATGAAGCTCACATCGAGGCTCTCGCGCAGAAAATCGTCGAGAGAGAGCTTAGCGTTCGCGAGGTAGAGAACGCAGTCAAGAAGCTCAACAGCCTTCCCGAAAAGGAAGAGATCGAGGATGCGGACGAGGTAAACGCGACAGTTATGACGAGAATCCATCTTCGCGAGCTTGAAAAGAGAAGCCGCGAGAGTCTCGGAAGAAAGGTGCGCATCGTCAACACACCCAAAAAGAGAGTGGTTGAGATCACCTTCGACTCCGACGAAGACCTTGAAGCGCTTCTTACGGGCGTTTGCGGAGCAGATATTTTTGAGAACATCTAAGCAATAAGAACATTTGTTCGCTTTATAAATACAAAACAAAGGAGAAATTAAAATGCTTGACATTAAATATATCAAAGAATGTCCCGATGAAGTCATCGCCCGTCTTGCGATGAAGGGAAAGGATGCAAAAGAGGACATAGAACAGATTCTCGCGCTTGACGCAAAGAGAAGAGCGCTCATTACAGAAACAGAAGGCCTTAAGGCAGAGCAGAACAGAGTTAACAAGCTCATTCCTCAGTACAAAAAGGAGGGCAAGGACGTTTCTGCGATCTTTGCGGAGATGAAGAAGCTTGGAGCTCGTTCCAAGGAGATCGACGTTGAGCTTAAAGATGTTGACGTTCAGCTCCAGGGCGTTATGCTCGGTCTTCCCAACCTTCCCGACCGCGACCTCAAGCCCGGCGGAAAAGAGAACAACGAGCCCATCCGTTATTTCGGTGAGCCCCACAAATTCGATTTCGAGCCCAAGAATCACGTTGATCTTTGCACCGATCTCGGTCTTATCGACTACGAGAGAGGCACAAAGCTCTCCGGAAGCGGCTTCTGGATCTATCGTGGAATGGGTGCGCGTCTTGAGTGGGCGCTCCTCAACTACTTTATCGACACTCACTGGGCGGACGGATATGAGCTCATCCTTCCTCCCCATATGCTTGAATACGAGTGCGGCGTAACTGCGGGCCAGTTCCCCAAGTTTGCGGATGAGGTATTCAAAATTGAAAACCCCGTTGACAACCGTTCAAGATATATGCTTCCCACAGCAGAGGCTGCTCTCGCTTCTCTTTACAGAAACGAGATCCTCACCGAGGCGGATCTTCCCAAGAAGCTCTTCTCTTATACCCCTTGCTTCAGAAGGGAAGCGGGCTCGTACCGTTCCGACGAAAGAGGTATGGTAAGAGGACATCAGTTCAATAAGGTCGAGATGTTCCAGTTCACACTCCCCGAAAAGAGTGATGAAGCATTCGACGAGCTTGTTGGAAAGGCAGAGGCTCTCGTTGCGGGACTCGGATTCCACTTCAGAACAGTTAAGCTTGCGGCAGAGGATTGCTCCGCATCCATGGCAAGAACATACGATATCGAGATCAATATCCCCTCTATGAACGGATATAAAGAGGTTTCTTCCGTTTCCAACGCGCGCGATTACCAGGCTCGCCGCGGTATGATGCGTGTTCGCAGAGCTGACGGTCGCGTTGAATTTATGCACACCCTCAACGGCTCCGGACTTGCAACGAGCCGCGTTCTTCCCGCACTTGTTGAGCAGAACCAGCTCGCCGACGGAAGCGTTGTAGTACCCGAGGTACTCAGAAAGTACGTTGGTACTGATATTATTAAGAAGTAAGATAGTTAGAAAAGGGAAGTTGTGGGGGATTTTAAGGAAATCCCCCACGCCCCAAACCTTTTTAAAGCATTTTATAAACAATTCCGCGCAAATTGTGTTGTACCGCACCTCGCGTTACAACACATAACGATTTTGCTCACACATTCGCAAAATCTGCAATTTGCTGATAGCAAAGTACCCATCTTGTTTGCTATCCGGCTACAATTTGACAAAATAAATATCTCAACCTCGTAGGGGCGCACTGTGTGCGTCCGCACTACAAAGGAACTAACCTTTAGCCTTCCCACGCAAACCAATCGTTATTCCAAATCAACATAAACGAAAAAGGAGACGAAACTATGAAAAAAATTACAGCTCTTGTACTTATATCGGTTTTATGTCTTATCTGTCTTTCATCCTGTGGAATAGTCGATGTATTCACGTCCGTGTACGACAATTTGTACACCCACGGAATGGAATCCATAACCATGACGGAAGAATTCACCACCGAATTTCTCTGGGGCAACTACGATAACGCATTGACCTATCTTCACCCCGACTCTGACATGACCCAAGAGGATCTTGAAGGCATGGTAGCCTTGATCGAGGGAAAAGATGGAATTGATTTTTCTGCAGAGCCGGTGCTTGGATCATTTGATTTCACCACCACACCAAGCGTAACCCTCAACAGCGAAAACTCCGCCGTGGAGATCTTGCGAGTTGAATATGGAGTAAGCTACAGCTTTACTATGGGCGAAGCCGAGATTCAGATATCCTGCGTGGTTCTTCAGGACCCGAACGGATTTGGAATATTAACTTATAATTTAGAATAATCGATTTATAAAAACATGAACGAAAATAAAGGAAAATTTATAGTATTCGAGGGCATTGACGGCAGCGGCAAGACCACTCAGATCGGAAAGCTCTGCGAATACCTTGAAGGCAAGGGAAGAAAGGCTTATGTAACGAGCGAGCCAACGATCTCTCTTACGGGCGGTATGCTTCGCGACGCGCTCTCGGGCGTTAGCAAGAGAACCTCGTGCGAGATGGCGGCGATGTTCGTGCTTGACCGCATCTTCCACAACGTAAACAATAAATGGGGCATTGAAAAGATGCTCGACGAGGGCTACGACGTCCTCTGCGACAGATATTATTATTCGTCGCTTGCATATCAGGGAAGCGAAACGGATTACGAATGGGTCAAGGGAATGAATCTAGGCTGCCCCGAGATCCGCACTCCCGACGCGTGCATCTTTCTCGATCTTACTCCCGACGAGTCGCTCGAGCGCATCTCGAAGGGAAGGGCTACCACCGAAATTTATGAGACAAAGGAAAAGCTCACCTCCGTTAGAAACAAGTTTCTCTCCGTTTTCGACGAGCTGAAGGACAGGGAAGGCGAGCATATTTACATCATCTCCGCCGCAGGCGATGTCGAAACAGTCGCAAAAAGAATTTCCGACGCGGTGGATGAGATTATTGAAGGGTGATAGTTAGTTTGATAAAAATGGTCGCTTTTTGAAAAAAGCTCCGCAAAAACTTTAATCATGCTATCGCCACGTAGCCGTTTAGTGAGTGCTAAATCCACTTGCTCCGCGCAAATTGAAGGATGCCGACTCCGCGACGAATGCTTGCATTCGCGGCACTTGTGCCCTCATCCTCGAGCGTAGCGAAGGATCTTGGCATCCTTCATAACGATTTTGCAAGCAAAATCTATAATTTGCTGCTGTGTGAGTAGCCATATATAACGCAAAATGGCTACGCTCTTACCCGTGTAGGGGTCGACGTCCCCTACGAGTTTGTGTGAACCGCAACAAAGCCTCCCTTGTGTAAAGGGAGGTGGCGAGCCTGCGAGCCGGAGGGATTGTTTCAAAGGCAAAGTTACTTTACCTGCAAACCGGCGGGAGCAAGCCCCCGCCCTACGTTGAGGAAAACAGTACAACCTCGCCTCCCTCTGTCGAGGGAGGGGGACCACGAAGTGGTGGTGGGAGAGTTTCAAAAGCAAAGTTACTTTCCCACGAACGCGGGTGCACGGAGTGCCCCCCTACGAAGATTGTGCGCCGCGCAAGATCCTTCGGTCGCGTTGCTCCCTCGAGGATGACGCGCGGGTTCCACTAATGCAAGCATTCGGCGCGGTACTAAAGCCGCGCACAACGCAAGCCTTCCCCTGAGGGTAGCGAAGCGGCACGAGCGCAATGAATAACAGTCCGGTGGACTGTTAGAACGCGAGTGGACCGAGCCCGCAGGCGAGACAAGGGGGGACGGAAAAAGCCTTCGGCGTTTTCAGGGTGGATGAGGAGGCCAAAGTCTGTACAAACAATCGGCTTTCTCCTT
>JAFULR010000021.1 GCA_017483195.1 Clostridia bacterium | reverse complement strand
TGGCAAATATGCAGATTTGCTGAAATCAAAAGATGGTGTTGGCGTTGGATTTGTAGATGGAAATATCGAAATTTTACACACTAAATAAAAAACGAACCCCGATAGATTTTCAAAAAATCTGTCGGGGTTAATTATTTGTTTTCCGCGAGTTAAATTCACATCTGAAGGCAAACTTCCTTATGAGAACCTGCCATTAAGAGAGGGACTTTTCGTATTTTTTATAGGCTTCGTCGATGAAGCTCTGCTTTGCCTCGGGAGTGTTCTTAAGGGGAAAATCGATCCCCATTTCCTCATATTTTTCAAGGCAGAGCTTGCGGAAGGGAAGAAGCTCTGTTTTTTTGATGCAGGAGTACTGCGCTTCAAGATCAAATATTTTGCTAAGCGACTCACCGCTGTCGTTGAGCGAGGGGATCACCACGTATCTTATCCACGTGGGCTTTTTTATTTTCTCAAGATATTCGAGAAATTCTTTTGCGCTGCCCATCTCCATTTTCGTGTATTGAAGATAATCTGCTTCGTTTGTATATTTGAAGTCGAGAAGCACGAGGTCGGTATATTCGAGAAGCTCTTTAACGCTATCGTCGAGAATGCAGCCGCTCGTATCGAGTGCGGTATGAACACCGTAGCGCTTTAATTTTTTGAAAAGCTCCGTCAAAAACCTTGACTGCATAAGAGGCTCGCCGCCCGAGACGGTAACACCGCCCTCCAAGCCGAAATATCCCTTATATCGCAGCACCTTTTCGCAAAGCTCGTCCGCGCTCCTCTCCTCACCGCCGGAAAAATCCCACGTGTCGGGATTATGACAGCAGACGCATCGAAGAGGACAGCCCTGCATAAATATTACGGAGCGGATACCGGGGCCGTCCACCGTTCCAAGGCTCTGGAACGAGTGGATCCTACCCTTTATATTATTACATTGATTCATGGAACGTTCTTGAGATAACCTCTCTCTGCTGCTCCTTGGAAAGGCGGGTGAAGTTTACCGCGTATCCGGAAACACGGATGGTGAGGTTGGGATATTTTTCGGGATTTTCATATGCATCCATAAGGGTTTCGCGATTGAGAACGTTTACGTTGAGGTGATGAGCGTTTCTGCGGAAATAACCGTCCAAAATATCCGTAAGGTTATTGATCCTTGTGCCTTTATCCTTGCCGAGCGCATCGGGAACGATGGAAAAGGTATTTGAGATGCCGTCCATAGCATCGCTATAGGGCATTTTTGAAACGGAGTTAAGGGATGCGAGCGCACCGTTATGCTCTCTGTTATGCATGGGGTTCGCACCGGGAGCAAATGCTTCTCCCGCTTTTCTTCCGTCGGGAGTTGCGCCCGTCTTTTTACCGTAAACAACGTTTGACGTGATAGTAAGAACGGAAAGAGTGTGGATAGCATCTCTGTACGCGGGAGTTTTGCGAAGTTCCATCATCATTCTCTTGATGATCTTCTGACCGATCTCGTCAACACGGTCATCGTCATTACCGTATTTGGGGAAATCTCCCTCGATCTCAAAGTCAACGATGAGTCCTGCGCCGTTCTTGATGGGCTTGACCTTTGCGTACTTTATTGCGGAAAGGGAGTCAACTATTACGGAAAATCCCGCGATGCCGAACGCCATAAGTCTTTCAACCTCTGTATCGTGAAGCGCGAGCTGAAGCTTCTCGTAGGAATATCTGTCGTGGCTGTAGTGGATGATATTCATCGTTTTTACGTAAGCCTCGCAGAGCCAAGCAAGATATACCTTAAAGCGATCGTAAACCTTTTCATAATCGAGGTACATATCGTCCATAACGGGCATCTTGGGACCCACGCAAGTGCCGAACATATTATCAACACCGCCGTTGATGGCAAGAAGCAAGAGCTTTGCAAGGTTTGTTCTCGCGCCGAAGAGCTGTGTCTGCTTGCCCACCTTCATTGCGGAAACGCAGCACGCGATAGCATAGTCGTCACCGAATATCGGGCGCATAAGGTCATCGTTTTCGTACTGAATGGATGCGGTATCAATTGATACCTTTGCGCAGAATTTTTTGAATGCTGTGGGAAGGGCTTCACTCCAAAGAACTGTGAGATTGGGCTCGGGCGCGGGACCGAGGTTATAAAGTGTGTTGAGCATTCTGTAGGATGTTTTTGTTACAAGTGTCTTGTGAGTTTCACCCATACCGCCAACGCACTCTGTGATCCACATGGGATCGCCGCCGAAAAGCTCGTTATATTCGGGAGTTCTGAGGTGACGTGCCATTCTGAGCTTGATTACAAGATCGTCGATAAGCTCCTGAGCCTCTTCCTCTGTCAATTTACCCTCTTTAATGTCTTTTTCAATATAGATATCGAAGAACGTACTGCATCTGCCAAAGCTCATTGCCGCGCCGTTCTGCTCCTTGTTTGCGCCAAGGTAGCCGAAGTAAGTCCACTGAATTGCCTCGCGCGCGTTCGATGCGGGCATTGAAATGTCATATCCGTAGGATGCTGCCATTTTTTTGAGATCCTCGAGAGCCTTGATCTGATCGTGAAGCTCCTCAAGATTTCTCATATTTTCAAAAGTCATCGGCTTTTTGCCGTAGTATGCCTTGTCACCCATCTTGTTAGCGATAAGGTAGTCAACACCGTAAAGCGCGATGCGGCGGTAGTCGCCGATTATTCTTCCTCTGCCGTATGCATCGGGCAGACCTGTGAGAAGTGCGCAGTGGCGCAAAGCCTTGATCTCGTCAGTGTAGATGCTGAAAACACCGTCGTTGTGTGTTTTTGTGTATCTGAATTCCTCTTCGATCGTGTCGGATACCTCGTAGCCGTATGCCTTGCACGCGCTTCTTGCCATTCTCATACCGCCAAAGGGGTTAACGGCGCGCTTTAAGGGCTCGTCTGTCTGAAGTCCCACGATTACATCGGTTTCCTTATCGAGGTAGCCGGGTGCGTGGCTTGTAAGTGTTGTTGTTTTTGATACGTCTATATCGAGCACTCCGCCATTTTCCATCTCTTTTTTAAGAAGAGCGTTGAGCTTTTCCATTGATTTCTGTGTTCTTTCTGTTGGGCCGCAAAGAAATTCGGGGCCGTCGAGATAGGGGGAGTAATTCTTCTTTATAAAGTTGCGAACGTTGATCTCTTGTCTCCAGGTATCTCCCTGGAAGCCTTGCCATTGTTTAAAATCCATTTTGTACCTCCTTGTTGTTTAAAATATATATGAATGGAATATTATATACAAATTTCAGTTTAATACATTATAGTACAAATAAACGGTATTGTCAATATGTACAAAGATTTTTGTGCTTTTAAAATGTATTTTCTGAGAAAAAAAGTGAAATCGGTTATTTTTTTAACAAAAATATAAAAAATATTTCCCTTTAAGCTCAAATAACCAAAAAATTCCATATTTTTCTTTGGTTAAAATGCACAAATAAAAAGATGAAAAAATATAAAAAAACGTCGAAAAAAGTTTGACAAATTATTGACAATTAAAGAAAAAGCGTGTATAATCATTGTGAACAAGTTCATAAAGCTTTTAAAGGAGGTAAAAATGCCAAAAATTATTGAAAACGCGAGAGAAAAAATCATTGACGAGGCTAAGCGTCAAATAAAAGAAAGCGGATATGAAAACGTTACTATCAGAAGCATAGTAAGGGGATGCTCGTTGGGGCTTGGAACCTTTTACAATTACTTCAAGTCCAAGGATATGCTTATCGCTACGTTTTTGCTTGAGGATTGGAACGAGAGAATGACAAGAGTTACGCTTTCGACCGAGAACGAAGCTGATCCTCACGAGGTTATAAAATGTATTTGTGATGAGATAGCTCAGTTCATTGATTCAAATAAAAATATTTTTAATGCGCCCGAGGCAAAAAAATCGTTCAACAACACCGTTGCCTCCTATCACAAGAGGCTTGTTTCGCAGCTTGCAGCTCCCATACGCAAGGTGTGTGTGCTGAACGGTTATGAAAACGCGGAGTTCCTTTCGCTCTTTATTGCGGAGTCAACTCTTACCTGGACGGTTGCGGGCAAAACATACATCGATCTTGCACCCATATTTAACAAGCTGTTAACAAAATAATTTATATATTTTTTAAAAGGAGAAAACAAAATGAGCAGTTTTGAAAATCTTCGCATAGTGGATAACTTCTATCAGACATCTCTGTTTTTCCCTATGCCCACAGTTATTATTTCCACACTCTGTGAGGATGGTTCTACAAACCTTGGTCCTTACTCTCTTGTTCAGCCCTATTACGTTGCAGGCAAGGATTATTACGCAATGCTTCTTTCTTGCCGTAACTCATCCAACACGGCGCAGAACATTCTCAGAAACGGAAAATGCACGCTCAACTTTATCGACGACAACCCCAAGACCTTTAAGGAAGCGGTTAAGCTCTCCTGGCCCGGTGATAAGCCGTCCGATAAGATGCCCAAGTGCAAGTTCAAGCTTGAGAAGAGTATGATCGAGGAGCAGAATCCCGATGACAAGAGACCCATGGTTCTTACCGATGCTATTCAGGCTATCGAATGCACCTGGGTTCGTGAGCTTGACGGAGCTGACAAGGATCTTCCCGGTGAGCTTAACGGCTACGAAGGACCTTACCACGACTTCAACGGTATCACAAGTAAGTTCGGCGCGCACTTCATCCTTAAGATCGACAAGATCCTTATGAAGAAGAAGTACAGCGATGCTATCATCCGCGGCGTTAAGGCGAGTGATTTCCCGGGTCTTCCCGTTGACTACGGCTACCGTGATTCCAAAAACTTCTGGTTCCACAAGAAGACAAGAATGAGAGCTGAGCTTCTTCAGGTTCGTAAGGCTTCTCTTGAGTCCGTTCGCTATGCCGCAGACCGCGCAGACGACGTTGTTAAATTCACAGACGATGCTCTTGAAACCATCCTCGGCGTTCCGCGTGTGTTCCTTTCAGTCGTTCTTAAGGGCTGCGTTGACTGGGCTAAGGAGAATAACGTTACTCTTATTACCGCTAAGGAAATGCAAATTATCAACGACAAGCGCGCGAAAGAGAAGAATAAGAAGAAATAAAAGAAAGTTAGAAAAGAAAGAGTCGCTTTTCGAGAAAAGCTCCGCAAAAGCTTTAAATAGCTACGCACAGAAGCCGCAAAGTATGTGCTAAGCCTACTAAAGCCGCGCAAATTGTGTCAACAAGTTGACACATAAAGCTTTTCTCGTTGCCTCGAAAAACAGTAATTTGCTACCGCCGAGCGTTGCCTTTGTGATAGCAATACAGTGTTGCATAGTCGAAGTTGAATTTATATTTGGCGAAGCCTTATAAAAAGGTTTTTGCCTACTTTTTCCTCAAAAAAGTAGG
The DNA here is from genome assembly GCA_017483195.1 of Clostridia bacterium. Taxonomy (GTDB): domain Bacteria; phylum Bacillota; class Clostridia; order Oscillospirales; family CAG-272; genus RGIG4608. The sequence continues at coordinate 21,852 of JAFULR010000021.1, read as the reverse complement.
TTTTGGTTCTTTTTCTCGAAAAAGAACATCTAAGTTAAACTAACTAATATTTAAGGAGAAAAAATATGAAGGTTGTACTTGCAGGCGCTTTTGGTAATCTTGGCGCTGAAATTCTTAAATGTCTCGTTGCCGACGGTCACGAGATCGTTGCCGCAGACCTCAAGGAAACAAAGGTTGAGGGCTGTGACGGCAAATACACATTCGTTGCTATTGACGCAACAAATCCCGAAACTCTCAAGGGTCTTTGCGAGGGTGCGGATATTGTAATCACAACTATGGGTCTTACGGGTGCATCCACTCGCTTTACATCCTACGACATCGACTACAAGGGTAATATGAATCTTTACGAGGAGTGCAAGAGAGCAGGCGTTAAGAAATTTAACTATATTTCCGTTATTTCCTGCGATCAGCCCGGCGCTGAAGAGGTTCCCATGCTTCACGCGAAGTACCTTGTTGAGGAAGAGATCAAAAAGCAGCCCATGGAATACGTTATCTACCGTCCCACAGGCTATTTCTACGATATCGCAAAGGTATTCAAGCCCTACGTTGACAAGGGTGAGATGCAGCTCCTCAAGGGCTACGGACACGTTAAGGCTAACGTTGTTGACTGCCCCGATTTCGCTCGCTTCATCGTTGATCATATGAACGATACAAATGTTACATACAACGTTGGCGGTAAGGAAACATACAACTACGAGCAGATGGCTGCTATGTGCTTTGATGCGGCAGGCAAGCCCCTCAAGATCAAATGGGCTCCCAAGTGGCTCTTCGGTATCCTTGCTAACCTTCCTAAGATCAAAAAGGCTGGTAAGCACGATATCATCCTCTTCTCAAAGTGGACTCTCTCTCATGACCTCGTTGGCGACACCGAGACCGGCGACAAGAGCTTTAAAGAGTATATCTATAACTATTTCGGCAATAAGTAGTTAGTTTGACCTTGGATTGTTCTTTTTCGAGAAGAACCTACTTTTTTCGAGAAAAAAGTAGGCAAAAAAGCTTAATGTAGCTTCGCCCAATAGACATTTTGTTTGTGCTAAATCCACTTGATCCGCGCAAATTGTGTTGCGGAGCAACACATAACGATTTTCTCGCCATTTTAACAGGCGGCTCGAAAATCTGTAATTTGCTTGTGTAAGGTGTAGCCATCAGCTCATATAAATCGGCTTCGTGTCGTGTAGCAAATTACAATTTTTCGAGGTAACGAGAAAAATTTTCAGTACCAATTTATTGGTACAATTTGCGCGGAGTCTGTGGACTCAGCACAGACTGAACGGCTACTGTGCGTAGCGCTTTTAAGCTTTTGCCAAGCTTTTCTCGAAAAGCGTCCTATTAATTCAGACTATCTATCTGTAAATTAAAATTTTAAATACTATAAAATAGGAGTAAAAAACTATGTGGAATTGGCTTCATCTTGGTATTTTCTTTGCGCTTAGTCTTCTTGTATGTCTTTGCGGCTTTAAGAAATACGTTTACTTTATGTCCATTGGCTACGGCTTTTCCGTTGCTATCATCGGTGTAGCTATGGCAGTTATGACGCTTATGGGTGTTTACACCTTCAGCATTGCAAACTTCATTCAGTTTGCACTTTTCGTAATTTACGGCTTCCGTCTTTCCGGATTCCTTCTCATTCGTGAGATCAAGAACGCGGCATACCGCAAGACTCTTGCAGAGGCTACGGGCGCTGAGGTTCCGATCTTTGTTAAGTTCTTTATGTGGGTATTTATGGGCGTGCTTTACGTTGCTCAGACGAGCGGCGTTGCATTCCGTCTCATCAACGACGCTGAAAGCTCCGTTTGCCAGTGGGTAGGTATCGTTATTTCTGCATTCGGTATCATTCTTGAGGCAGTTGCAGACAAGCAGAAGTCCGCTCAGAAGGCAGAGCGTCCCGATATGGTTGCTACAAAGCAGCTTTACAAGATCGTTCGTTGCCCCAACTATTTTGGTGAGATCCTTTTCTGGACGGGTGTTACCGTTTCCGCTCTCGATTGTCTCGTTGGCTTCTGGCAGTGGTTCACAGTAATTCTTGCTTATATCTGCATCGTATTCATTATGTTCAACGGCGCGCAGAGACTTGAAAAGCGTCAGATGGCTCGCTACGGTGAAAGCAAGGAATACAATGATTATGCTGACAAGACACCCATCATCATTCCTCTTCTTCCCATTTATCACCTTAACAAGAAGAAATAATACATAGGAGGGAATATTATGCCTGAATTTTCTGTTGGAATGGCTCTGTTTGATTACATTCCGTGTATCTTTTTCGGAATTGCAGCTATTATCCTTCTTAAAGATCTTTATAACGTTATGAGCAAGGGCCCTTACGCGCTCTTTGCCGCAGGCGTTGTTAACGTATTTACGGCAGGCACTCTCAAGGCCACCTGGAAGCTCCTTGTGGCTTGCGGTATCGGTGGCTTTGACAAGCTTGACGCGATGTTTTTCCCCGTTCAGACACTCGGTTTTCTTTTCGCGGAAATAGCGATCGTTTGGATGCTCGTAAAGAGCAAGAAGACGCATCGCGCTATGGAGCCGCTCACACTTATCTGCATAATCGGTATGGTTGGCGGTCTTGCTATGCTTGACGCGGGACTTTGCATTATTTCAAAGAAGCTTAAGAAGCCTGCGGCTATTGCTGTATTCATTGTTTCCTTTGTTTGCTGTCTTGGAATGGGCTACCTTTCAAGCAAGGATTTTGACAAGGCTTCTATGAACTGGATAGCTGAGGGTGTAAACTTCTGCGGTCAGGGACTTTTCTTGCTCGGCACGTGGATGCTCCACAAAGCGGGACTTGAGTCTCTTGAGCTTGACAAATAATTGATATGACGGACAAAATTTTAGAGCTTATAGACAAAAAATACGCTCTTGTGCCCAAGAGCGTGGGAGACTTTAAAACATTCCGCGCGAAGGGAATGACCTTTGTGTGTGAAGCGTTTTATGCAGAGGGGCTTGGACACGTTTCCGTTATGAGGGCAAAGGGCTTTTTCGGTCTTATGAAGATGGATACACTCGTTATCGCGCCCACGCAGAAGGACCTGCCACTGCTTTCCTATGACAGAATTTATGCTATGGGCAACGACACCCTTATTATCGAGCTTTACGATACTATGGGAGAGAACAAGCCCGAGCTTACGTCAATGGATGCGCTTAAGGCAAAGTACGCGCACCTGCCCGAGAGATTTGCCGAGGGTGAGGAGCCTGCGCATTGGTATGATGGAATTCGTTTGCCGCAAACGACCTCTAAAAAGGGTAAAAAGGGAAATACGGCTGATTTTGATGCCTACACTCTTGACTATGTTTCCGCATATCTTGCGCTTGATGCCGATGCATGTGACAAGGATTTGAAGATCGCGCGCACGGAGATCTACGCGACGGGTCTTATCACTCAGGGCGGACCTGCTACCGACGTTTTCAAGCAGGAATTCGGCGAGGAAAAGACGGGCGAAATCATTCGCGGTGTTCTTTTCGGAACCAAATAACAATTAAAGGCACTTCAGCTTTTGAAGTGCCTTTTGTTTTTTTATCTGCCGTGGATCTTTCGCTGCTCCTCGTCCCTGTCCATTTGCTTGAAGAGTCTCTTATAGGGAGCGATCATGCCCTCGTTCATCTTATTACCCATTTTGGCTAATATCTTTTCACTTGAAAGAAGCCAGCCGATGGGATACATTATGAGCGCCTTGTACCATTTTTTCTGTGGGAAATCGTAGTGCTTATGCTCTTTATAGAATTTGTGGTCCGCTCTCATCATTCCGCGCATCTGCCATATGAGGTCGCGGAAGATCTTGTTTCCGCCGATGCCGAGGAAGTTGCGGGGCGCCTTTTGCTTTGTGTCAAGCGCAAAGGTGAGCGCTCTTGAAAGCTTTTCAACGTCTGCGGTGGCATCGAATTCGTCGGTTGCTATTCCGCAAAGGAAATTGCCGCCCACCTCGGCTCTGCCCTCGATTATCATCTGAAGATTGCTCTCCTTTGAGTAATCTCCCGAGATAATGTAGCCAACGGGCATGCCCTCGGTTACGGTGCGGTGACCGTTACAGAAATTTCTGTCGTCGTACATTTTGAAGCGCGAGCCCATTGAGTGATCCCTTATTTCAAAGGCGTAAACGATGGCATCGGTGGTCTGGATATGTACGCGAAGATAGTTATCAAAGCCATCCTTGTGAACACAGTTTCCGGAAACCGCGCAACGGAAGCATCCGAGGCAGCCTGCGTTGAGCTTAAGCTCATTGATGTTAACAAGGCGGGTGTTATATTTGAAATTGTCGCGGAAGCGCTTTATCATATAATAGAGGTTGGAGGTATCATCATCGCAATCGGTAACGATAACAACGTCCTTGCCCTCAAGATGCTTATGATTTGTGATCCTTTTTTCAACGGGAACTCTGTTTGCTGTTGGTAATGTTTTTACACCCTGCGTAAACACCTTATACTCGATGGACCAAAGGAATCTCTGAAGGAATTTTTCCGCCTCCTCCTTGCCCTTATCGGTAAGAAGATCGTCCATATCGGCAGAAAGTCCCTTTATGTAGCGAACACCCATATCGAGCATATTTTCCTCGATATATTTGTGTGCCGTAACGTCATAAAAATGCTTGGATGTGGTAAGCTGCGTTACATATTTGTCCGTCATATCGATATTATGCTCCTTCATAAGCTCGATGAATCTGTGAAGCTGGGAGGGAGCGATAAAGGTATATACGGGGTATGAGAATATTACCGCGTCGCTTGAATCCAAAAGCTCCTTTGCTCTTGTAAAATCATTTTCAAGTGACTTTATCATTTGAGAAGCGTGAAGGATTTCAATCTCAAGCTTGGGATTTTTCTTTTGAAGATAGAGAATGGTTTGAAGCGTTATGCTGTACTGCCCCTTGGGGCTGCCGTTTATGACTGCGATTTTCATAATTTAATCTCCGTTTTTTCTTGATATTTCGATTATAACACAAAAAAAGCAGTTTTACAACATAAAACTGCTTTTTATTTCAGGCTAATTTGATATTAAATTCCTTTTTGAGCGTATCGGATAGCTTTTTGACGGGGAGTCCAACAACGTTGAAGTAATCGCCCTCTATTCCGTTTATCCAGAGCGATGCGTAGCCCTGTATAGCGTATGCGCCCGCTTTGTCGTAAGCTTCGTCGGTGTCGAGATATCTTTCAACGTCAGATTCGTCAACGGTATCGAAGAATACGGTTGTGCTTTCGCTCGTTATAACGGTCTTTTCCTTTGTGATGAGCGCGATGCCGCTGATGACGAAATGGGGCTTGCCCGAAAAGGCGAGGATCATTCTTTTTGCGTCGGCACGGTCGTGTGGCTTGCCCATTATCTCTCCGTCCGCGCTCACTACCACGGTGTCGCAGGAGAGGATTATTTGGCTTTCGTCAAATTTGCCTTCGCACTCAAGAAGCTCGCGCACCGCGTTGCCCTTGCGGAATGCGATCTCCTCAACGTATTTTCTGCCGTCGCGCTCGTTTGTGTGCTCGTCCGTTTCGCAGGTGATTATTTTGAATTCTACACCGAGATTTTCAATTATCTCTTTTCTCCTCGGCGATTTTGAGGCTAAAATTAAGTTCATAATGATTTTCCTTTTTATTAAAGTTGGTTTTTAACGATATGTTAACACAAACCCATTGGTTGTTTTGCACCGCTTTTTCAAAAGCGGTCGCTCTGCGCGTAGCAGAGCCGCGCGGCTCGAGCGCACTCGCCGTTTCTTTTTGTGAACTTTTTCTTTGCGGCTTTTGTCACAAAGAAAAAGTGGATAAACGGTAAGCAACTGCTAAAGTTGAGGGCGCTATCTATAGATATCAAAATTCCTATAACGCTTTTTTCTTTGGCAGTATAGCCACAAAGAAAAAAGCTTTGCAAAAAAGAAATGGCGGATTCGCCTGCTCGGCGGGCGCCACTACGCGCAGGGCGCCACCTTTGAAAAGGTGGACGAAACAACAAGTGGGTTTGTGCGAAACAATGCCGACCGCCTATGCGGTCGGCATTTAAATAGGTTATTCTTTATCAACGGATTCGGAGTTGTCAACTGCGGAATCGTCGAAGGTTTCGCCTTGGGGCGCGTTCATCATTCTTTCGCGCTCCTCTTTTTCGCGGCGAAGCTCTTCTTCTACCTTGCGCTGCTCCTCTTCCTCCTCGCGCTTTTTAGCCTCGTTTTCCTCGCGGCTCTTTCTTTCCTTTTCGCGCGCTATCTCGTCGATCTCATCAAAGGTGAGGTCATTCTCCATAGCCGCCTTGAACTGATCGCCGTCCATAAACTCGGTCTTAAGGAGATATCCTGCAACGAGGTGGAGCTTGTCGATATGCTCTGTGAGTATTTTCTTACATTCCGCGTATGCGCTTTCGATAATCGCGCGAACCTCGTCGTCGATCTCTGCGGCGATCTTTTCGGAATAGTTCTTTGTGTTATTGAAATCTCTGCCGAGGAACACCTCAGTATCGGAGTGTTCCGATCCGTAGAGGACGGTGCCGAGCTTTTCGCTCATACCGTATCTTGTTACCATATTGCGTGCGGTCTTTGTAGCCTGCTGAATATCGCCCGACGCGCCCGTTGAGATATCGTCAAGGATGAGCTCCTCAGCAACTCTTCCGCCCATTGCAAGAATTATGGACTCGAACATCTGCTTCTTTGTGGATGTGAAGGTATCCTGCTCGGGAATACTTACGGTCACGCCGCCGAAATTACCGGAGGGAACCGTTGAGATGAATTTTACGGGGTCGGTATGCTCGCAATAGTAGGAAGCCACCGCGTGTCCTGCCTCGTGATAAGCCGTGAGCTTATTATCCGCCTCGGTTCTCACCTTGGTCTTTTTCTGAACTCCCAAGAGGAGCTTCATATAGGATTTTTCGATATCCTCCATACCGATAAGGCTCTTGTTGTGCTTTGCCGCGTGGAGCGCCGCCTCATTGAGGAGGTTAGCGAGATCCGCGCCTGTAAAGCCTATGGTGCTTTGCGCTATCTTGTGGAAGTCAACGGTGCTTTCCATCGGCTTCTTTCTTGCGTGTACCTTTAGGATCTCCTCACGTCCCTTGATATCGGGATAGCCAACTCTTACCTGACGGTCAAAGCGACCCGGACGGAGAAGGGCGGGGTCAAGGATATCCGCGCGGTTGGTAGCCGCCATAATGATTATGCCCTCGTGTGTGCCGAAGCCGTCCATTTCAACGAGGAGCTGGTTGAGGGTCTGCTCTCTTTCATCGTGTCCGCCGCCAAGGCCCGCGCCTCTGTGACGTCCCACCGCATCGATCTCGTCTATGAATATAATTGCCGCGGGGGCTTTTCTTGCTGTATCAAAAAGGTCTCTTACACGGCTTGCGCCAACGCCGACGTACATTTCAACGAAGTCGGAGCCGCTCATCGAGAAGAAGGGAACTCCCGCTTCACCGGCAACCGCCTTTGCAAGGAGTGTCTTACCCGTTCCGGGAGGGCCCACGAGAAGAACACCGTGGGGAATCTTTGCGCCAAGACGGGCGAATTTCTGAGGATCCTTGAGAAATTCTACGATCTCTACAAGCTCCTCCTTTTCCTCCTCTGCGCCTGCAACGTCCGCAAATGTGACCTTATTTTTATCGTTATCGGGCATATGCGCCTTAGCCTTGCCAAAGCTCATCATTCCACCCTCGCGCTTGTTCATCTGCTTCATCATATACATAACGAGGAAGAATCCCGCAACTATTGTTAGTATAGTGGGAATAAGGGACATCCAAACGTATGAAGCGAGGGGCTTATAATCGTATTTTTCAAGGTTTTTGTTGTTCTGATATTTTTCGAATTCTGCGCGGAAAAGCTCAATATCGCGAAGCTTATAGTTTATCTTTTCGGTTTTAGCATTAGCGACGTCCTCGGGCATGAGCAATCCTGCCTTGTCCGTTTTATAAACGATCAAGGTCAGCACGTTTTCACTGCTTACCTCAAATTCCTTAACTCTATCCTCTTCAAAATACTGCATTATGTCACTGAATATCGGCTCTTCGTTTGAAGAGGGATTGCCCATCATTGCCAAAACGGCTACGAATATAGCAGCGATAAGCAAAACATAGAAAAGGATCACCTTTACGTTGTTTTTCATCAATTACCTCCGGGATGTATATTAGTTTTCTGTTTCAATGCTTATTCTGTAAAAGCCATTCCTTGCGGGCGTCTTTTTAGCTCTGTCGCAAAGAGCGACCGACGGCACCCAAAGAATTTCCTCATCCGAAACGAGAAGAGGCAGGCTGTTTCTTAAGCTGAGTGGAAGCTTTTTTTCGCTCATCAGCTTTTTGATTTTTTTATTCATTTTGCCGCAGAATATAACGTCGCCCTCACGCCTTGGTCTGAAATGCGCGCCGCTCATAACAAGCTCGGCGGCGATATCAACCGAAAACGGATAAATTTTGCGTTTATCCGCGGGATTTCTTTCAATATTAATTATTATACCCTGCTCGGTTATTATTTTTCCCTCGAAAAAGGGAATATTGAAATCTGATTTTGACGTAGCTTCGTTTTTTTCTTCAAAAACGAGAGATCCGTTTTCTATTTTTGCCGTTACCGCTTCGGGCAGGGAAAGCGATGAATGCGGAACGGATTTTTCACACAGCTCGATAACGGAGCATATGTGGACGTATTCGAGAGATTTATCGAATTTTTTCTCGAAAACGTTTGCGATCACTTTTGATTTCAGAGCGGAGTGCAGGGAATTGAACGAATTTAAGGGAATGCTGCTTTCACATTCCTTTTCGATATATTCCACGGCACATTTTTCTACAAAATCATCAGTTTCCGCGGCGCTTTCGGATAGCCTTGCGAACACCGAGCTGAGATTTTTCTGAAGCTCCTTCATTTCGGGAACCAATTTTGCGCGGATGGCGTTTCTTGTGTATCCGAGGTCTGCGTTTGTGCTGTCGGTCACGTATTCTATACCGTTTTGCTCACAATAATCAAGTATATCCTGTTTTTCCGCTTTTAAAATCGGACGCGCGAGATAAAGTCCGCTTGAAAGCTCGCGGCAGGGCTTCATTCCGACAAGTCCGCGGATTCCGCTTCCTCGAAGGATGTGGAGCAGTATGCTCTCTGTCAGATCCTCGGCATGGTGAGCGGTGACAAGCAACGGGATATCATTTTCCCGCATTATTTTTTCAAAAAAGGCGTATCTGCGCTCTCTTGCTTCTGCTTCTATGCTATTTCCGTTTTCCTTGGCAAGGGAGGGTATATCCGCTTTTTCAAGATGGAAGGGAATGTCGTATTTTTTGGCAGACTCCCTGCAAAATTCGGCATCGCGGTCGGCTTCACCCCCCCTTATTCCGTGGTGAAAATGCGCTACGGAGAGAGAATAACCGTTTTTTTGGGAATCCTCAACCAAAAGCGACAAAAGTGCGCTTGAATCCGCGCCACCCGAAAGGGCGAGCAACACCGGTGTATCGCTTGGAAGCTTTGCAAGGAATTGGGGGGATACGTATGAAATTGTCTTTTCGGGCTTCATATTATCCCCCATTTCTTTATTTATTCTTCGATATTATCTGCAATTGTGCGGAATTTGGTGTATTGACCTATCCAGCCCATTTTAACGGTACCGATTGAGCCGTGTCTGTTTTTAGCGATGATTACCTCCGCAATATTGGCGGCGTTATTTTCGCCGGGAGCGGCATCGGTCTTATAATATTCGTTTCTGTAAAGGAACATTACAACGTCCGCGTCCTGCTCGATCGCACCGGAGTCACGAAGGTCTGAAAGCATGGGCTTTTTGTCGGTTCTGGACTCGGGTCCACGGGAGAGCTGAGCACAGCAGATGATGGGAACGTTAAGCTCCTTTGCCATTATCTTGAGCGCGCGCGAAATGTCGGCTACCTCCTGAACTCTGTTATCGATCTTTCTATCGCTCTGCATAAGCTGAAGATAGTCAACAACGATGAGCCCGAGATTGTCAACTCGGCGAACCTTAGCCTTCATTTCAGTAACCGAAAGTCCTGAAGTGTCGTCGATAAGTATATCGCAGGATGCAAGACGTGAGCTTGCGTCAGCGATCTTTTCCCACGAATCGCTTGAAAGCTTTCCGGAGCGAAGCTCATAGCTGTCAACGAGTGCTTCACTTGAAAGAATTCTTGAAACAAGCTGCTCTGCGCTCATCTCGAGAGAGAACACGCATACCTTTTTCTTGGTGCTTTGCGCAACGTTCGTTGCGATATTGAGCGCAAAGGACGTTTTACCCATACCGGGACGCGCGCCGACAAGAATGAGGTCGGAGTTACCCATACCGACGAGCGTGCGGTCAAGTCCCGAAAAGCCCGTGGGTGTTCCGTGAGCCGCGTCGGGATTTATTGAAAGCTCGTGAAGATTGTTATATACCGCTCCGAGAACGTCGCGGATATGTCTGAAATTCTTTGTATCCCTTCCTTGCGCGATGGCAAATATCTTGCTCTCGGCAAGCTCGATGATACCGCTTGCGCTCTCCTGCTCGGAGAATGCGCTCTCATTTATTTCTCCGCACACCTCGATAAGCTGACGGAGCGCGCTCTTTTCCTTAACTATTTTTGCATAGTCCTTTACGTTGAGCGCTGTGGGGACGACCTCGGAGAGGGTTCTTATATAATCCTCACCGCCGCTCTTATCGTAAATGCCCTTGCGAACAAGGGTATCGATAAGAGTGACCACGTCGATTTCGCGGTTTGTCATAAAAAGCTCTGTCGCGGCAAGGTATATCTGCTTATGCTCGGTGATATAGAAATCGTCGGCTCTGACAAGATCCGCAACCTCGTTTATCGATGCGGGATCGATAAGTATCGAGCCGAGGAGCGACTGCTCCGCGATGAGCGAAAACGGTAATTTTCTGTTAAGCTCTTCCATACTTTTCCTCGCTTACTGCTTGGGAGCGACCTGCACGGTGATCGTGCCGGTAATTTCAGCGCCGTAAAGCTTGATCTCCACCTTGTATGTTCCAAAGGTCTTGATAGCTTCGGGAAGTAGGAGCTTTTTCTTATCAACGGTTATGCCGTGATCCTTCTGGAGTCTTTCGGCGATATCCTTTGCGGTAACCGCACCGTAAAGGCGGTTATCGTTGCCGGCGCTCTCGTTGATTTTAACGGTTATTTTTGAGAGCTTATCCGCGATAGCCTTAGCCTCTGACTTAGCCACCTCTATTTTGTGAAGATTGGATGCTTCCTTATTTTTTGCCTCGTTAACTGCCTTAGCATCGGCGATTATAGCGAGCTTTTTGGGAAGGAGGAAGTTTCTCGCGTATCCGTCGGATACCTCGATGATCTGGTCCTTTTTGCCCTGTCCCTTTACGTCCTGTGTTAACATTACTTTCATAGCATTTCTCCTGACTGTGAGATTATATAATACAATTCTTAAAAAATCTTGAAACGGAATATCAATTTTCTTTGAAATATTCGTCAATGGCGTCCTTTAAGCGGTAGAGGGTGCTTCGCATATCCTCACCCTTAAGCGCAGCAGCCGCGGAATCGAAATGTCCGCCGCCACCCATTTTTTCGAGAATGAGCTGAACGTTTACGTTGCCGTTTGATCTCGCGGAGATGTGTATAACGCCTTCGATCTCAACGAGAGCGAAGGATGCCTCAACGCCGCGAACGGTAAGTAACTTGTCCGCCGCCTTTGCCGCAGCCACTCTGTCAAATGACGGATCGTTTCCGTTGCTCTGCGTTATCGCGATCTTATTCATATACATCGTAACGTTTGAGTTGAACTTCGCTTCACTCATAAAGTCTGCGAATTCCTCTCTGAAGAAAGCGCCTGCGATCTCGCTGTTCGCACCCACTCCGCGAAGGTACATCGCGGCAGAGAAGGTCATAGTGCCCGTGGTTCTTGTGAAATTCTTTGTATCCACCATAATGCCCGCAAGAAGCACGTTTGCTTCCTCCTTATAAAGGGTATCGGTGGGGAGGCATTGCTCAAGAATAGCGGTGATCATTTCTGAAGCAGAGGATGCGGTGGGGTCTATCAGATTGAGCTTGGGCTCCGTTTCGAACTCAGCAACCTTTCTGTGGTGGTCGATGACTACGAAGTCAGCTATATTGCTTGCGAGGTCGGGCGACTCGAGAATGTTGAAGTTATTGGCGTCAACAATGATAAGGAGTGTATCCGATCTGACCATATCAAGCCCCGCCTCTGCGGAGATAAACACGTTTTTATAATCCTCAAGCATAAGAAGCTTTTCGGTGCAGGCAAGGAAATTCTTGTTCTGCGTGTTCATTACGATCTTGGGATTTTGTCCGCAGAACATACAAAGTCTTGCGATACCGACGCAGGAGCCGATGGCATCAAAATCAGGACTTGCGTGTCCCATAATGAGGATATTGCCCGCGCCTGCGATAAGTGAGGTGAGCTGAGTTGCGAAAACTCTCATCTGCGAACCGAGCTTTTTCTGAACACCCTTGGTTCTTCCGCCGTAGAAGAGCACGTCCTCCTCGGTCTTTACCGCCACCTGGTCGCCTCCGCGCTGGAGAGCGAATTCAAGCGCGCTTGCCGCGTTCTTTTCTCTTTCCTCGAAATTCTCTCCCACAAGTGAAATACCCATGGAGATGGTTACGGGAACGGAGCTGTCGCCAAGTCGAACGCTTCTTACGGTTTCAAGAATGTCGAATTTATTGTTTGCGCACTCCTCATATTTTTTTCTTGAGAATACCATTATGTATCTGTCGCGATTGTATTCTCTTATCATACCGTTCATATCGGTGGCAAATTTTTTAAGGATTTCCTCAATCTCGTTTGCCGCTGAGCGGTAGTTTACTCTTACGTATTCCGCGATCTCGTTAAGGTTATCAAGCACGATGTGAGCCACAACGGGAGCTTCATTTTCGCTCTTGATCCTGAGCTGCTCATACTCTGTATAATCCGTAAACGTTACAAGATAATAGGTGTTTTTACCGAGCATCTGGCGGTAAATCTTAGCATAGTAATTGCGCTCGCCTATAACAACGGGCACTGAGGTGTCGTTTGTCTGAGCGGCACCGCTTTCGGGAAGGGTTGCCACAAGATCGTCTATGCTTATAGAGCAAAGCTCGTTGAAATTTTTTTGAAGAAGGCTTTCGGACGTGCCGAGCATTTTATGCGCACCCTGTGAGCACCAGGCAATAAGTCCCGAGGGAAGGGTGAGAATGCAGGGGATCTCAACGTTCTTCATCATACCCGTCATGGCTTTTTCCATAAGCAGGGTGCTTTCCTTAAAGCTTGCGTCAAGATCGCTCTTTTTCTTATGGGTGATATAGACAACCGCTATAAACAAAGCGTCTGCCGCGAAAAGCACGGGGCCGAGCCAGATGGGATAGTTATCCACAAAGATGTCCACTATCGCATAGAGTCCGAAGAACACGGCACTGCTGAGCAGGCATATCCACAAAAGCATATTGTTTTCCGTGAAGACACGGCTATTGTTTTTCTTACTCATTGGATTTTATTCTCCTTTGATCTTTTTGTAGACTATTAAGAATGCATACTTAGGCATTTTAATAATCTTCTTACAATTATAGCACGAAAATTCATCTTTGTAAACATAATTTTCGAATATTTATATATAAATAATAAAAAAAGCAAAAAAAATCAAAAAAATGCAAAAAACTATTGCAAAATGGAAAAAGGTGTGTTATAATGAGACATACTAAGCTGAGAGTGGGTCCCAAACGACCCACTCTTAATTCTTGAAAAGGCAGATTTTAAAAATGATTAAGAAAAATATCGTTGGCACGGTTACGGATATTGTAGCTCCCGTTGCCGAAGAGATGGGTATCATCCTCTGGGACGTTGAATACGTTAAGGAGGGTGCGAAAAAAATTCTCAGAATCACAATTGATTCCGAGGAGGGAATTGATATCAATATCTGTGAAAAATTCCACAGAACCATCGATCCTTTGCTTGATGAGGCAGATCCCATTGAGGATGCTTATTATCTTGAATGCACGTCTCCCGGAATTGAGAGAGAGATAAAGACCGATGCGCATATATCCATGTGCCTTGGTGAAAAGGTTGAGATAAAGCTTTACGCTCCCAAGAACGGCTCAAAGAGCTTTGTTGGTATTCTTTCGGGTCTTGATGAAGAGGGCAAGGTGCTTGTTGATATCAGTGGCGAGAGAATCGCGTTTGAAAGAAAAGAAATTTCCAAAATGCATACAGTTTTTGATTTTGAATAAGGAGAAGAAAAATGAACAAGGAATTATTTGCCGCACTTGATATGCTTGAAAAGGAAAAGGGCATTTCAAAGTCATATATGTACGAAAAGATCGAGGCTGCTCTCGTTTCTGCTTTTAAAAAGGAATACGGAAACAATACAAACGTGCGCGTTGCTATCGACGAGCGCAAGGAGGATATAAAGGTATATCAGCAGAAGGAGGTTGTTGAGGTGGTTGAAAACCCCGAAACACAGATTTCCCTTGAAGAGGCTAAGAAGATCGCTAAGAAATATACTCTCGGAACATTTGTTGAAAGAGAGGTTAAGCCCAAGAACTTCCGCCGCCTTTCCGCAGGTGCCGCTAAGTCCGTTATCATTCAGGGTATCCGTGAGGGTGAGCGCAGAGCTATCCAGGAGGCTTACGAAAATCAGAAGGATGAGATCATCACAGCAACAGTAAGCAAGGTTCACGCAGATACAGGAAACGTTCTTCTTGAAACCGAAAACGGCTTTGCAACTCTTCTTAAGAGCGAGCAGATCCCCGGTGAGGTTCTTAACGTTGGCGATAAGATCAAGGTTTACGTTCTTCAGGTAAATAAAGAGGGCAAGGGTCCCATCGTTACTCTCAGCCGTACACACGCAGGCCTTGTAAGAAGAATATTCGAGCTTGAGATCCCCGAGATCGCAGACGGTGTTGTTATCATCAAGGGTGCTTGCCGTGAGGCAGGATCAAGAACAAAGATCGCAGTTTATTCAAGAGATGAGGACGTTGATCCCATCGGCGCATGCATCGGTAACCACGGTATGAGAATCAATGCCATCGTTGACGAGCTTAACGGCGAGAAGATCGATATCATCAGATACAGCGAGGATCCCGTTCAGTACGTAAGCGAGGCTCTTTCTCCCGCTCCCGTTGAGCTTGTTGAAATGACAGGTGAGAGAACCTGCAGAGCTGTGGTAAATCCCGATCAGCTCAGCCTTGCGATCGGTAAAGAGGGACAGAACGTTCGTCTTGCCGCAAGACTTACGGGCATAAAGATCGATATTAAGACTGAATAATATACTTATGGAACAAAAAAAGAAAATTCCGCTTCGTCAGTGCGTCGGATGCTCCGAGAGAAAGCCAAAGGGCGAGCTTATCAGAGTGGTAAGAACTCCCGAGGGAGAGATAGTTCTCGATGCTACCGGAAAAAAGAACGGAAGAGGCTGTTACCTTTGTGCGAGCGTAAAATGCTTTAACAAGGCGAGAAAGAGCGGCAAGCTCGCATCGCATCTTGAATGTGAGATACCCGACGAGGTATATGCGGCGCTTGAGGAAAGAATGGCGCGTGGCGAATGATGGACAAAAGAATATTAAGCTCGCTCGGGCTTTGCTCAAAGGCGGGAAAGCTCATCTTCGGTGTGCCGATGATAACAGAAGCCCTGCAAAAGGGAAAAGAGATATATCTCGTGCTTGAGGCGGGGGATACTTCCGACAACACACATAAAAAAATAACGGATAAATGTAATTTTTATCAGGTGGAAAAAATAAGACTTGATATTGACGGTGGAGCTCTCGCTTCCGCCGTTGGCAAAAGCTCGTCTCTTGCAGCCGTGGCAATCACGGACGCGGGATTTTATAAAATGATGAGCAAATATTTTGATAATCAGCAGTAGAATTTTAATAGTATTTATTGAACGGTTTAAATTCTGAAAAAACGGAATTCTGGAGGTTTTTAAATGGCATTTAAGGTAAATCAATTAGCAAAGGATCTTGGTATCAAGAGCAAGGACATTCTTGACACTCTTGCAGATAAGGGTATTGCTGCCAAAACTACGCAGGGCACTCTTGAGGGCAGGGAGTTTGATATTCTTATGGAGGCTCTCACCAAGAAGAATCAGATCAAGGATATAGATTCCTATATCTTTGGGGATACCTATATTCCCTCAAAGCTTCAGGCTGCTAAGGAGGCTGAGCTTGCCGCGCAGAAGGCAGAAGCAGAGGCTAAGGCTAAAGCGGAGGCTGAAGCAAAAGCAAAGGCAGAAGCGGAAGCACGAGCTAAGGCGGAGGCGGAGGCTAAAGCCAAGGCTGAGGCAGAAGCACGAGCTAAGGCGGAGGCTAAGGCTAAAGCGGAAGCGGAGGCAAAAGCAAAGGCGGCTCAACAAAATGCCAAAAATCAACCTAAAACAGAGAATAAGCCCCAGCAGGCAAGACCCGATAACCGTTCTCAGGGTGCTTCTGCAGGAGCGCATACAAGACCTCAGACTCAACAGAATAATAATCAGCAAAGACCTGCTCCCCAGGGTAATCAGAAGCCCGCAGGTGATAGATTTGCTTCAAAGCCCGCGTTTGACAGAAATGCCGGACAGCAGGGACAGAGACCCACGGGCGACAGACCTCAGGGTGGCTTTAACAAGGATAACAAGGGTGGCTTCGGTGCGCCCGCTCAAAAGCCATTTGGTCAGCAGAACAAAAAGCCCCAGCAGGGTGGCTTTGGACGTGATAAGGACGAGGGAAATCAGAATGCTCCCAAGGAGCATTTCAAGCCCACTGCAATTGTTCGTGAGCAGACCGCGAAGGGTGAAAAGGGCGTGAGAAGCACAACAACACGTGTTGTTGATATGCGTACTTCAAGCTACGATGCATCCAAATATGACGAAAAGCTTGATAATTACGTACCCGACAGCGTTAAGGACGTTCGCGGCGGAAACCAGAAATTTAACAAGAAGGGTCAGCAGCAGAGCAACAAGTTCGATAAGAACGCTCAGAAAAAGCAACAGCAGGTTGTTAAAAAGCAGCCCATTAGTATCACTATTCCCGATGAGATCTCCGTTGGCGAGCTTGCGTCCCGCCTTAAGGTTACTGCCGGTGAGGTCGTTAAGCGCCTTATGATGATGGGAATGATGGTGACCGTAAACCAGGTTATCGATTTTGATACTGCATACCTTATTGCCGACGAGCTTGGCGCAATAGCGACCAAGGAGGTTGTTGTTACAATTGAAGAAAAGCTCTTTGACGATACTGTTGATACTGAAGAAAAGCTTCAGGACCGCGCTCCCGTTATCTGTGTAATGGGACACGTTGACCACGGTAAGACGTCTCTTCTTGATGCTATCCGTCATACAAGTGTTACAACCGGCGAGGCGGGCGGTATCACTCAGCACATCGGTGCTTACAGAGTTTCCGTAAACGGCAAGGATATGACCTTCCTTGACACACCCGGACACGAGGCGTTCACGGCTATGCGTGCAAGAGGTGCGCAAGCAACGGATATTGCGATCCTCGTTGTTGCGGCGGACGACGGTATTATGCCCCAGACAATTGAGGCTATCAACCACGCTAAGGCGGCAGGTATTGATATTGTAGTAGCTATAAATAAAATGGATAAGCCCACAGCTGATCCCGATACGGTTAAGCAGGAGCTTACACGTTACGATCTCGTTCCCGAGGAATGGGGTGGCGACGTTATCTGCGTTCCCGTTTCTGCAAAAACTCACAAGGGTATTGACGATCTTCTTGAATCCGTGCTTCTTGTTGCGGAGGTTAAGGAGCTTAAGGCTAACCCCAACAGACATGCAAAGGGTATCGTAATCGAGGCTAAGCTTGACAAGGGCAGAGGTCCTGTTGCAACTGTTCTCGTTCAGAACGGTACACTTCACAGCGGTGATATCGTTATTGCGGGTACGGCGGTTGGACGTGTACGCGCTATGACTGACCACAACAGAAGAACACTTAAGGAGGCAGGTCCTTCCGTTCCCGTTGAGATCATCGGTCTTGCGGACGTTCCCGTTGCGGGTGATGAATTCAACGCGGTTGCGGACGAAAAGATGGCAAGAGAGCTTGCAGAGCAGAGAAAGGCTCAGGCTAAGGAGGAGATCTTCAAGGCTAACGCGAGAGCAAATCTTAACGACCTCTTCAGCCAGATTTCCGAGGGTGTTAAGGATCTTAACATCATCGTTAAGGCGGACGTTGACGGCTCTGCCGAGGCGGTTCGCGCATCCTTGCAGAAGCTTTCCAATGAGGAAGTTAAGGTCAAGGTCATCCACTCTGCGGTTGGTGGTATTACAGAGGGCGACGTAATGCTCGCGGCGGCTTCAAACGCCATCATCGTAGGATTTAACGTTCGTCCCGATAAGGGAGCGATGGATTCTGCTGACAGACAGAACGTTGAGATCAGAACATACCGCGTAATTTACGAGTGCATCGAGGAGATCGAGGCGGCTATGAAGGGTATGCTTGCTCCCAAGTTCAAAGAGGTTGTACTTGGACACGCAGAGGTTCGTCAGACCATTCGTGTTCCCGGTGTTGGTACTATCGCAGGCTCCTACATTACCGACGGTAAGGTTACAAGACAGAGCGAGATCCGCGTGGTTCGTGACGGTATCGTTATCTTTGAGGATAAGATCAGCTCCCTTAAGAGATTTAAGGACGACGCGAAGGAAGTTGCTTCCGGATACGAGTGCGGTATCGGACTTGAAAAGTTCAACGATATCAAGCTCGGCGACGTTCTCGAAGCTTATATTATGGAAGAGATCAAGCAGTAAAATAAAAACAGACGGCAGGTCAAAAGACCTGCCGTTTTTTGTATCGCACACATTGTTTACACAACCCGTTGGCTTGTGCGAACAGTTCGCAAAAATCCCCCTGCTGTGCAGGGGGATCGGTTTATTTATTTACCAAAATCAAGAGCTACGATATCATTTGCGAAGAAGAGCTTGCCGAAGATGTATTTATTGGATGCGCTCTCGGTAAGTGTTATTACCTTGCCGTTATAGTAGTCAAGGTCCTCGCCCATGGCGGGGCCGTTTACTTCTCTTACGCACTCGCCAAGCATATATACGGGCGCGCCGTCGAGCATTTCACCTGTATCGGTTGCATCAGCTTCGTTATAAACGTAGTAAACGGTGCTTGTAAGACCGTATGACGTGGAAAGGATCACTTTACCGTCGGGAGTGAAGCACACGCCCTGCGCGTAATCACCGATGGAATAGATCTTTACGGGGTTTTCAAGATCGTCGTGGCTGTATTTTTCAATAATGGAGTGATTTTCACCGTAAATATGCTCCTTCTGCTCCTCTGCGGGATTATTGAATTCGCCAACGTAAACGTATTCCTCGTCCGCATATACAAAGGATGCCGCGCTGCTTACCTTTACGCCTTCACCAATATCGACCTTCTCTCCGTTTTTCGCGTTAAGCACGTCGGTAAGAGAGAAAACGTAGAGCTTAGAGCCGTTTGAAATATAAACGGTGTCACCTGTGAGAGCTATACCGCCCGCGTGACCGGTATATTTTTCGCCGCCGTTACGGGTGAGCTCAACAAAATAGGAGTTGCTTTCAAAATCGGTAACGTAGATGCGGCTGTGGGATTTATCCGCCATATAGCCGGAAACAAGTATCACGCCGTTTTCCTCGGATACGCAGATGCCCTGACAAACGAAGCCGTCGTCAAGTCCGGGATTTGTGCAGAGGGTCTCTTCCATTGAATAATACTCGGAGTAGATGGGAAATTTTGCGATGTTCAAGCCGCCAACGAGCAAGAGCGCGAGGCAGAGAATCGCTACGATGAGAATTACGAGTCCTTTAAGTAAGTATTCCATAGTGATTTCCTTTCATTACTGATATTTATTTTTTCTTGCCCATCTTTTTGTTAGATGGTTTTTCAAGCTTTTTACTTTGCTTTTGGGCGTTTTTTCCCTTGCTTTGGGTGTTTTTTGCGCCCACGCGCGGATTTTTGCTGTTTTTGGACGATTTATTTTCCTTTTTCTTGTCGAAATGAGGAGCGCGTTCGGGCTTGACAAGACAATTTCCGCCAAATCCGATAAGATCCTCGCGTCCCGCCTTGATGAGTGCCGAGCGAACCTTTGCGGCATTGTCGGGCTTATTGAACTGAAGGAGCGCACGCTGCTCGCTCTTTTCCTCGTAAGTGGTAGGAACATAGACCTTCTTGCCCGTCAAGGGGTTTATTCCCGTGTAGTACATAACGGTTGAAGCCGTGCCCGGTGTGGGGTAGTAATCCTGAACCTGCTCGGGTGCGTAATGCTCCGCTTTTAAGTAGCAGGCAAGCTCAATCGCTTCGTTTACCGTTGAACCCGGGTGGCTTGACATAAGATAGGGAACAAGATACTGCTCCTTACCTATCTCGCGGCAGAGGTCGAAATATTTTTTCTTGAACGCGTTATAAACGTCGATATGGGGCTTGCCCATACAGTCAAGAACCCTGTCGGATATATGCTCGGGCGCGACCTTGAGCTGACCGCTGACGTGGTCGGAAACGAGCTTTTTAAAAAAGCTGTCGTCCTTATCGTACATAAGGTAGTCAAAGCGTATTCCCGAACGGATGAACACCTTTTTGACCTTGGGAAGCTTCTCGATCTTCGAAAGCATTTCCATATATTCGCTGTGATCGACCTTGAGATTTTTGCAGGGCGTGGGAGCCAAGCATTTTTTATTTGAGCAGACTCCGTGCTTTAATTGATGATCGCAGGCGGGGTAGCGGAAATTCGCCGTGGGTCCGCCGACATCGTGTATGTAGCCCTTGAAATCGGGCATCTCGGTGATGAGCTTTGCTTCTTTAATGACGCTCTCCTCACTTCTTGAGCGCACCGTTCGTCCTTGGTGGAAAGCGAGCGCGCAGAAATTGCACGCTCCGAAGCATCCGCGGTTATGAGTTATTGAAAATCTCACTTCCTCTATTGCGGGAACGCCGCCCTCCTTTTCATAGGACGGATGGTACGTTCTCATATAGGGCAGGGCATAAACTGCGTCAAGCTCCTCGCGCTCAAGCGGAGGCATTGGGGGATTCTGAACCAGCACCTTGTTATCGTAATGCTCGATTATCGCCTTGCCGTTTATACTGTCCTGATTTTTATACTGAACGCCGAACGCATCGGCGTATTTTTTCTTATCTGTTTTTAATTCATTATAATCGAACTCGGCGGCGACGGGGAAATGCACCGCATCTTCTGGATTTGCAAGATAGCACGTGCCCCTCACGTCGCGGATCTTCTTTACGGGCACTCCCTTATCAAGAAGGAACGCGATGCGGCGCAGGATGTTTTCTCCCATTCCGTATGTGAGAATATCCGCTCTTGAGTCAACGAGGATCGAGCGGCGCACCTTATCGTCCCAATAATCGTAATGAGCAAATCTTCGCAGCGATGCTTCAAGACCGCCGATGACGATCGGAATATCTCCGTATGCTTCTCTTATTCTGTTGCAGTAAACTATCGTTGCGCGGTCGGGGCGCTTGCCCATTTTACCGCCTGCGCTGTAGTAGTCGTAATTTCTTCTTCTCTTGGCAACGGAATAGTGCGCGACCATTGAGTCGATATTGCCCGCGGTAACAAGAAATCCGAGGCGCGGAAGCCCGAATTCCTTAAAGGGCTCTGCGCTCTTGTAGTCGGGCTGGGAAAGGATCGCCACTCTGAAACCCTCCGCCTCAAGCACGCGCGAGATTATCGACACGCCAAAGGACGGATGATCGACATACGCGTCACCCGTGACGTAAACAAAGTCGGGTCTGTCCCAACCGCGCTCGTTCATCTCTGTTCGGTTTATC
Organism: Clostridia bacterium; assembly: GCA_017483195.1. Lineage (GTDB taxonomy): Bacteria > Bacillota > Clostridia > Oscillospirales > CAG-272 > RGIG4608. Next base: position 227 of record JAFULR010000021.1, on the reverse strand, counting down.
GGAAGAAATGTGTTTGTTTGTTCGTTCATTTTTGTGTTTCCTTGAAATTGTATTTCAAATTTTGATTTATAAGAGAGTTAGTTTTGTTGAATAATATGGCTACAGATTATACATTGTTGTAGGGACAGGCGTCCTCGACTGTCCGCAATGATGGATAACTAAATATCGTCACGGCTTCGTATAAGCAAAAGCTAATATTTTCACATAAAAGATACTTTATTTTTGTA
>JAFULR010000020.1 GCA_017483195.1 Clostridia bacterium | reverse complement strand
TAGGGAGATTAATTTATCCAAACACAAACTAACTTTTGTAGGGACCGGCGTCCTCGACGGTCCACAACGATGGAAAAATGTCAAATTTCACGGCTATGCACAAACAAAATTCAACATTTTTGAATAAAAGTTACTTTACTTTTGGATTGGACCGTCGGGGACGCCGGTCCCTACAAGGTTACTTTAATTAAAAATGAGTTTGTACAAACTCCCTCATAAATCCCAATTTATCAATTCAATTATACCACGTTTCTGATATTTTTCAACATTTTTTATTTTGTAAATCCATTATATCATGTTTTTTTCAAAAAATAAAGCTCAAAAAGTGCAAAATTCACCCCTTTATTCCCTCAATAAATGCAAAAAATCCCTCGTATTGAGGGATTTTTTAATTATTGAACCTTTTGAAGGTGATAAACCATCTCTCGAACGAGCGCGCGCGGAGCGAAGCGATTAGCGAAAACAATGAGCCTGTTAAAGCCGCCGCAAACGCAGAGCGATCTTCCCTTTTTCATATTTTTATAGCCGAATTCCGCAACCACGTCGGGATCCCAAACCTTAAGATTTTTAAAAAGTCCGCTCTCACCAAAATTCGCAGCCACATCGAAATTCGTTCTGATAGGCCCTGGGCAAAGGCAGGTCACCTTAACACCCGTTCCCTTAAGCTCACGCGTGAGAGCCTGCGAAAAGCTTAACACAAATGATTTAGATGCATAATAAACACTCATAAGGGGCCCCGGCTGAAAAGCCGCGATAGAAGCAACGTTTAAAATCTTTCCGCTTCCGTTCTTCACCATTTGAGGCAAGTAAAGATGGCAAAGCTCGATAAGAGCCGTGCAGTTAAGATCAACTATCCTCTCCTGCCTTGAAAAATCGTTCTTCCAGAATTCTCCAAAATCGCCAAGCCCCGCATTGTTAACAAGAACGTCAACAGTAATGCCCTTGGTCTGCGTTTCTGTAAATACCTCCTTTGCTCCGTCCGCGGAACAAAGATCCTTTGCGATCACAGTGGCATTAACACCGTATTTTTTCTCAATCTCCGTCTTTATCTCCTCAAGACGCGCGCCGTTTCTCGCAACAAGAACAACGTCATATCCGTCTTTTGCAAAAATATTAACGAACGAAAGTCCAAGTCCTCCGGATGCTCCGGTTATAAGTGCTGTTTTATTCATGATTTCATCTCCGTTTTTAATATAAAAGGTCAAATAGGAAGTGAATAAAGGACCATACCAAGGCACGCGGAGATCGCGATCATCAGTATGGGCGAGGGCTTTTTGCCCTTTTTCTTCTTGTAAATAAGGGATATTCCAACAACGAGCGCAAATATTACTATGCCGATAAAATCGACGTTCAATTCAAAATCGCCCGCGCCAATTCCCAAAAGAACACTTAAAAATAATGTTATGGCAGTTCCGAGAATAAGGCTCACCACACAGGGGCGCACACCCGATAAAAACGCACCCACGCCCTTGTATTTAAGAAAGTTTTTGAGAAGCGCGGATATTACTAAAATAATGATAAACGAGGGCAATACAACGCCGAGCGTTGCCGCCGCCGAGCCGAGTATTCCCGCCTGATCAGAGCCTACAAAGGTCGCCATGTTTACGGCTATGGGGCCGGGGGTTGACTCCGAAACGGCTATCATATTGAGAAGCTCCTCCTCGGTAAGCCAGCCGTGGGCAAGCACCTGCTCTCTTACAAAGGGGATCATCGCGTAGCCGCCGCCGAAGGTCAGCGCGCCTATTTCAAAAAACGTGAGGAAAAGCTCAAGAAGTATCATCATTTGCTTCCCTCCTCTGCGCCCTTTTTGCTAACGTAAAACGCGATAATTCCTATAACGCCCGACACTAAAATATAAACGATGGACGAAAATTTCACCGCGAAAAGCGAGAAAGCTACCATACATACAAGCACCGCGCCCATAATTATAAGGGGCAAGGGCTTTTTTTCAAGCTGCTTTAGCATCTTGATACCGACCGAGCCGATAAGATATACCACGCACGCCTGAATACCGCGGAATGCGTTCGCCACGAGTGTGAGCGCGAGAAATTTGTCAAGGAAAAGGGATATAACGTAAATTATTATAAACGAGGGCAGCACAACTCCGAGCGTTGCGAGCGCAGAACCGATCGCTCCCGCGGTTTTGTAGCCTATAAAGGTCGCGGAATTTATCGCGATGGGGCCGGGGGTGGACTCCGCTATCGCGAGCATATCGAGAAATTCGTCCTTGGTGAGCCAGCCGCGCTTTGAAACGAACTCGTTTTCAAGAAGCGAGAGCATCGCGTAGCCGCCGCCAAACGTAAACGCGCCTATCTTAAAAAAGCTAAGAAAAAGCGTCAAAATAAGCTTAGATCTTTTCATATTTGCTCCAATTATCCATAACTAACAATAGTTGTCTTTGTAATCATATCGCCAATGGTTTGATTTTTTATTATAATCAAAATGATCTCTACCGGTAAAACAAAGAAAAATACATTTCTTCTAATCAACTTAGATTTCAAAGGAATACTGTTGGTTTCCAAATCTACTATTTTTAACTTAAAAATACGTTTTCCAATGCTTTGCCCTTTAAAAATAACGTCTCTGTAAACAAAAATCAAAGGCAAAGATATCACAAAAAACGGAAACAGAATAGCCCCGAACATAAATATTTGTGGAAAATATTTCGCCATTGACAAAAGAAACAAACTATACAATAATGCAGGTATTGCAGATAAATTCCAATCAATAAACATAGCAATAATTCTCTTAAGTTTCATATTTTCACCTCAAAAACAAGTTAATTATTAGTTAATTAGAATTATAGCATATATTTCCAAAAAAAGCAAGTCCAAATATCAAACCGCAAACGGGCGGACAAATATTGATATATTGGTGTGCTTGAAACCGTAGCTTGTACTCCACGCAAGATTCTTCGTTCACTGTTTCCCACTATATCCTTCAAGCAAAACAAAAGCCATCCTTTTGGATGACTTAAATTTAGTAAGCAACCTATAAATAGGATACAAAATACTTATGGATTCATTTTAAAGTAGATGGGTGCAAATTTAAAGTTTGCAGACGATAAAAACGGCAGACTACGATTTGTAGCCTGCCGATGATCTTGTTAAGTCTGTGCGTACTTAGTGCGTCGCAGGCTTTTTGTATTACTTAAATTCAAGGTTGATAATGTCCATCGCAATGTCAAGGTTAGTCAGTACTACCACACAACCGTCGCGTGCAATTCTCCAATTATTGGAGTTCTCACCCTTTGCAAAATATTCAATGTTCAATTCTGCAAAATTGGTTGCCTGTTCCTCGGTAGCGAATGTGATAAATGTGCAAGACTTGGAATAGTCGCCGTTTTCAATCAAATCATACTGCTTAACGATTTCAACTGTAAAGTCGCCGCCCATAAACGCAATTTCACTGTTTGTAAGCGAGGTTGCACGTTCGCATTCTTCCTCTGTGATGTAGCACATACCTTCGGTCAAGCCCTTTTCCTTGAGCTGCTCGATACTCTTATCCATATCGAATTTTCCGGCACAGCCAACGAGAAGCATAGCGAATACTGCCAAGATGGCTACAAGTGATACGATTTTTTTCATAGTGTTTTTTCTCCTTTAACTCATTTTTACCTAATCAATCATTTGTGCTGTATTCAGCAATCAATTCGTCAAGATTTTTGCAGACGAGCTGATAATATTCTATGTAATCGACCTCGCCTTCCTCAAATTGCAGATAGAACAAATCGTTGCTGTAATCGAAGTACAGAGTTCCAAACTCTGTTTCTACTGTATAGTAATAACCGGTAACCATAGCATCAACACAGCCATCAGATTCAACAAACTCAAGCTCGTCAATCGGGATTTCACACACGGGATTATTGTCTTTATCATAGACCGTTCCTGTGCCGAGATAGGTAATAAATCCGTAAGCTTTTGTTGCGTTGTCGGTATCCTTAAATTTTGGTGTAGAAAGCAGTTCAAAGTAATCGCCGTTTGTATCGAGGTAATTTCCGTTGTTGATATACAGCTCCTTTGCAGTTCCGTTCTTCAAAATAAATTTTACTGTAACACCGCCACCGCCGTCGATCTGACCTTCCATTTTTGAAATAGGTCTTGTATCAAGCTGATAATATTCTTCAAAAATTCTTGCGATTACGGCTTCATCGGTGGAGCTTGAAATGTTTTTAAGATTGCCGGGAGCAACGCCCACGGCACCGCTAATTATTTTTATTTCTGCAATATCCTCGGCGGTCAGCTCGTTAAGCCACTCGCATCTTGTCAGATTACGCAGAGGAATAGTGGTGTCTACGAGGGGTGGGTAATCCTCGTTCATATCATATCCGCAAGCATCGCAGATGAGATCAAAATCTTCATCGTAATGCGGTACAGCTCCGTGGTCGTGGGGGCATCCGCACGTATAGTTTTCAAAATGTCCCGATTCGCCAGCGGAAACATAGGTAATAGTATGCTCGTGTTCTTCCTCTTTCAGAACATAGAAGCCACTAAGGGGAGCTTCCGAGCCACGGCGTAGCGAAATCATTGTGTTGTAAGTGAATTTCTTATTCCCGTATTCAAGTGTATTTGTACTCACTTCGTAAATTACGAGTATGATAAATTCCACGTCACCGTTTTCATCGGTGCTGCCGTCTGAAAATACGAAAACATAATCGCCTTCTAAAACCCGAAAACTTTCAAGCTCGGTGGCAGGCTCAAAATAATAGGTTGTGAAAGCACCTGCCAAAGTGTTTTTCTGCTCTCCGCGTGTGCCGAGATATTTATACTCTTGCGAACACAAATAATCATATACCGACTTTACGTAAGCCTTAAATTCGCTATCGGTGAAGCTAACGTAAATATCTTCGCCGCCCGAATTTACATAATCTTTTTCAATAGTAGGCAAATCACCTACAAGGCATTGTGTAAGTTTTTCTTCTGAAAACCATTTGTTTTCTTTGTGTGCGCTACCGCAGGATGCAAGGCAGCATAAGAATAAAACTACGGTCAAGCATAAAGCTAAAATCTTTTTCATAACATGCCTCCTAAAAACAAAAAGTGCGTAGCCGAAACTACGCACTGAAAAACGCAGTTTCGCTTCTGTTGCGACACAGTTCACGTCCGAAGATATGACAAGCAAAGCCTACGTTTTTACCAACATAGACTCCGGACATGAGAATATTAAACTGCGTCGCATATTTATTATAACACATTTTTTTAGATAAAGCAATGCAAAAACGAAAAAAAGCAAAAAATAAAACGCAGAATTCACACAAATAATTGTATCCTATTCTGCGTTCTTTATGGCTGGGGTGCAGGGATTCGTTCTTGATTTTTGCTCAACATTTCGGATTCGTTTTTATGTAATGTTTCGCAAAAATCTTCGGTCACCGTTCAAAAACAGCGCACTGTGCTGTATTTTATGTAATGTGCAGGGACACTTTCCTTACGGAAAGGATATTCCGTCCTGCGCCTGAAAAGCGAGCTTTTCGACCTGCGGACGAAATATGCGCACCCCATCCCACAACGCGCGCGTTGTGGGGCAGCGCACAAAACAACCTACCTCCGGCAAAAAAAGAAACACCACCCGATTGGATGGTGTATCTTTTTTTGGCTGGGGTGCAGGGATTCGAACCCCGGTAATGTCAGAGTCAGAGTCTGATGCCTTACCGCTTGGCGACACCCCAATATTTTTTCGACTTTGATATTATAGCACACCTTTTTGGCTTTGTCAAGTGATTTTTTATTTTTTATAAATATTTTTTCACAACTCATAATCAAAAAACCGCAGAGCTCTGCTCTGCGGTTTTATATTTTTATTCAGCGTCCTCGGTTTTAAGAACGAAGCTGTTGTTTTCCTCAACAAACTTTTCGGTCTTGCTCATAAGAGCCTCGTTGCGCAATGTTTCATCACCGTACTTAGTAATGATTTCTGCAGCGGTTTTACCCTCCTCTGCGGCAATCTCCTCAACAAATGCATTATACTCTGCATCGGTTATCTGAATTCCCTCTGCCTTTGTTATAGCTGCGAGCACAAGCTCAAGCTTAATTTTTTCGTTAACGTACTCAACAAGCTCAGCATCACTGTAAACCTCAATTCCAAAGAAATACGGTGCTCCGCCGTCCTTAAGGAAATTCTCATATGTGTAGCTCATCATGCTTGCGTAATACTCTATCTGTGACTTATATGTGCCGTAAAGATAATCAAACTGCTGCTGGGGAATTGTTATGGTGGATGTTTTAAGAATCTCGCCCCAAAGATCAGCAATATTAGTATTTTTGATACTGCTATTAACACTATCCTTAAGATACTGCTTGAATTCATCCGCAGTTTCATAAGCATTCTTGCTGATCTCTTTTGCAATTGCATCGGTAAGAGCATCCGCCTTTGCTATATAGTTCACCTTAACGTCAAAAACAACGGTTTTGCCCGCAAGAGTAGCTTCACCGTATTCAGCCGGGAAGGTTGCATTGATTGAGAACCACTCTCCAACCTTTGCGCCAAGCATACCCTCTGCAAAACCCTCAATAAATGTGCTTCCGCTTGTAAGATAGAAAATATCGTCTGAAATATAAGCCTCTGTACCTGCGGAATTTCCGCCCTCAAAGGGTACACCGTCAAGATATCCAACGTAGTTGAAATTAAATACTGCTCCCTCGGTAACAGTTCCCTCAAAAAGCTTTGTGTATTTTCCGCTGCTGATAAGAAGTCTGTCGATCTGGTTTGCCAAATACTCATCGTCAACCGCAATCATCTCCACCTCAAGCTCAATTCCCTCGTATTTACCAAGTGTTATGTAATCGCTAAGATCGGTCTTAAAAAAGTCCATGGGCTTAAGCTCGGGATCGGGCTTTCCGCCTCCCGTTGTGGTCGTGGTCGTGGTGGGAAACAGACTGTTTGAAATATTGTTATCGGTCAAAAGTATAAAACCCACCGCAAGAACTATAATTCCAAGCGCAAAGCAGATGATCGTGATAATAGTTGATTTTTTCATATTTTTCTCCTGAGATTAAACTTTCAAATAAAGTAAAAAAAGGAACTCACCTGTGACGATAACAGAATAAGTCCCTTATTTTTAATCGCCTACGCGATACAGATGCTTTTAATTAAGCTTCCTCTTTGATAACTTCCTTGCCATTGTAAGAACGGCACTTCTTGCAAACTCTGTGAGAGAGTACGAATTCTCCGCACTTGGGGCACTTTACGATGCCGGGAAGATCGAGCTTCCAGTTGTTTGAACGTCTCTTGTCTCTGCGAGCCTTAGACACTTTTCTCTTCGGTACTGCCATTGTCCTACACCTCCTTGTTAGTGTGATACACAATTTATCTACGATATTATACTACATAATTTTTCATTTGTCAAGTAATTTTTTTAAAACTTCTAATCTTGGATCAATTTCTTTTGTCACACAGCCGCAATCGCCCTCTTTTTTGGGCTTTCCGCACTTGGGACAAAGTCCCTCGCAATCCTCGGAGCAAAGCAGCTTACGTGGAAAATCGATAAGAAGCTCCTCGCGAACGGCATCGTCAAGGATGAGCTTTCCATCGTCAAGAACGATGTATTCGTCAACGCTCTCCTCAAGACGCTCCTCGCTTACCATTCCCTCGGTAACAACGGTTCTTTCGAAATCGAGCGAGAAAACGCCGCGCACCGTATCAAGGCAGCGAGCGCACTCACCGACGTAAGGAAGCTCCGCCATGAGAGTAAGCCTCATATAGCCCGCGTTATTCGTGATCTTGCCGAAAACGCGCGCGCCGACTTCAAATGTAACGTCCTCAATTATCTCGGGCGTAAGAACGAAATCAATATTTATCACGTTCACCTCGCCGCGAAGCATCGGATTCAAATCGATGATCACAAACAACACCTCCTAAAAAATTACTTTCAAATAAAACAACGGAAGATATTATAAACCAAAAATCCTTGCTTGTCAAGTTTTAAACCAAAGATTTTTCAATTTCCTTCAGTATTTCTACCCTTCCTACCGCTCTTTCGTCATCGCAAATGATCTCGCCTATGCTTTCGGCTCTCACGTAGCCACCATAGACGTTTTTAACGGACGTGATATGTCCCACAACGTCCGCCTCGACCTCACTTCTTTCAAACGAGAGGTCGCAATCGATCATTTTGCAGTTAATAAGCTTAAGTCCCTTGCAATAGCACAGGGGCTGAGTGCCTATGATGGTACAATTTTCAAACGTGATATTTTCAGAGTACCACGCGAGGTACTCACCCTTGACCACGGAATTTCTGACAACGATATTTTTCGCGTGCCAGAACGCATCCTTTGTATCAAGATTACAATTTTCAAAAACGGAATTTTCTATGTACTGAAATGAATATTTGCCGACAAGACTCGAATTTTTCATATTCAAGCCCGTCGCGCGCAGCATAAAGTACTCACCGCCAAAGCTTGAATTTTCAATGTCTATATTATGGGAGAACCATCCGAACTCAACGCTCTTTACGTCGCAATCCGTGATCCTTATATCCCTGCACTCGCGCAGAGCCTTTATTCCGTGGAGCTTTGAGCCTCTTATATCGATATTATCGGAATACCAAAGAGCCGCGCGGCAAAGCTCCGTCATCTCGGAGTTCACTATCCTGACGTCCGTATCGTGCCAGAGCGGATAGCGCAAATTAAAAAACACCCCGTCGCAAACTATATTTTTTCCTTCCTTAAGCGCGCTCTCGCCGTCCTCTTCTCCGTCAAAAGAGCATCCAACAAGCAAAAGCCCGTCCGCGCCGTAAAGAGCTCTCTCCTCTCCAAAGCGTTCGCGTTCATATATTTTCATGCAGCACCTCCGTTTAAAACCAATTATATAAATCATAATAACACAATTTTTAACATTTTTCAATAGCTATTTTATTGACATTTTACCGCTTTTATAGTATTATTAGAATGAATAAATATGTTCACTGAAAGGTCGGTGAAAAAATGAAGATCAATAAAGATTTAAAGGGCTGGCTATATCTGCTGCCCGCATTCGCGTTCGTGGGAGTATTTATGATATACCCACTTTTCGACGTACTGATATATTCGTTTGAGGAGGGCTATAACTTTGCCTCGGGCGAGTTTACCGGAATAGGTATTTACAATTACCAATACGTTTTGCGCGATCCCTATTTTATCCAGGCGCTCAAAAACACCTTTTTGCTCGTTGCCATAACAGTTCCCGCTTCAACAGTGCTCGCACTCGTGATCAGCGTTGGGCTTTCCTCGATAAAGTGGCTAAAAAAAGCATATCAAACGATATTCTTCCTTCCCTACGTTACGAACACCCTCGCAGTAGGTCTTGTTTTTATGATACTCTTCAAAAAAACGCCCTACAGTGATGGACTTGTAAATTTCTTTATCACGAGCCTTGGCGGAACGGCAATAGATTTTATAGACGGAGCGTATTGGGCAAAGATGCTCGTGCTTTGCATCTACACGGTATGGGTAGTTCTGCCCTTTAAAATTCTGATACTCACAAGCGCGCTCGCAAGCGTTGACGAAACTCTCTATCAGGCGGCATCGGTTGACGGAACGCCCGAAAACAGAGTTTTTTGGAAAATAACTCTTCCAATGATTTCCCCCACGATCTCATATCTCGTCATCACAGGCTTTATCGGTGCGTTTAAGGCATATAGCGACGCGGTGGCGCTCTTTGGAGAAAACTTAAACACAGCGGAGATGAACACCATCGTCGGCTATATCTATGATATGCTGTACAGCGACGGCGGCGGATATCCGTCCTTTGCGTCCGCCGCGGCGATCATTTTGTTCTGCATAGTACTTACCATCACGTGCATCAACCTCATCGTGAGCAAAAAGCACGTAACGTACGGAAAGTGAGGCGCGTATGAACGAATATAAAGAGATCAAAAAGAAAACCGGCATCGCAAAAGCGATCAAAAGCGCGCTCACGTATTTTGGGCTCACTCTGTGGGCACTTGCCGTGCTTTTCCCGTTTTATTGGATGATACAAAACTCCTTCAAAAGCTTTGGAGAGTACAATTCCGAGAGCATTCCGAAATTTTTACCCGCCCTGTTTACCATTGAAAACTATATAACCGCCTTTACGGCAGTTCCCCTTGGCGGCTATCTGCTTAATACGCTTATTTTCACGTTAGCCACCACCGTCATTATGCTCGCTGTCATCACACTTGCGGCATTTGCCTTCGCAAGACTTGATTTCAAGGGCAAAAATTTCGCCTTTACACTTTTACTCGCGCTTATGATGATACCAAACGAGCTTGTCATCATCACAAATTTTGCAACGATCACCGAGCTTGAGCTTAGAAATACCTTCTTAGGCCTCATCCTCCCCTCCGTGACCTCAATTTTCTACCTTTATTTATTAAAGGAAAACTTCGCGCAGATCCCCGACGAGCTTTATCTTGCCGCTCAGGTGGATGGCTCGACCGATTTTAACTATCTTATAAAGGTGATGGTGCCCATATCAAGCCCCACCATTGTTACCATTCTTATTCTTAAAATAATCGAATGCTGGAATTCTTACGTCTGGCCAAGGCTTATTACCGACGACGAAGCTTATTTCCTCGTTTCAAACGGAATACAGACGATAAGAGAAAGCGGCTTCGGACGTGAAAACATCCCCGCCATGATGGCGGCTGTCACGGTCATTTCAGTTCCCCTCATCATTCTCTTCCTTGTTTTCAAGGATAGGATCATGGAGGGCGTTTCGAGAGGAGGCACAAAGGGATGATTATTAAAAAATTAGCTTCTGCGCTTCTTCTTTGTTCGGTGGCTCTCTCACTCATCACCCTTTCGGGCTGCCACGGTCAGAGAAGCCTGCCCACCTTTGAGATGCCCGAGGAATTCGACACCTCAAAGCAGTATGAGATAGTTTTCTGGTCCAAAAATGAGAGCAACCCAACGCAAAACGCCATCTACGATAAGGCGATAGCGGATTTTGAGGCTCTTTATCCCAATATCAATGTAATTAAAAAGGTCTATACCGATTACAAGGACATTTTTAACGACGCAATTACAAATCTTTCAACACGTACCACGCCAAATGTGTGCATCACCTATCCCGACCATATAGCGACTTATATGCAGGGTGAAAACGTGGTGCTTCCGCTTGATGCCGTAATGTATGACGAAAAATACGGTCTTGGCGGCTCGGAGATAAAATTCGACTCCGTAAAAGCCGACGAGATAATTCCCGAATTTTTGAATGAAGGAAAAATAAACGGCGTTCAGTATGCGCTGCCATATATGCGCTCAACCGAGGCATGCTATATCAACCGAGATCTTGTTGAGTCGCTCGACTTTACACTTCCCGATGTCCTCACTTGGGATTTCGTTTTTGAGGTGTGCGAATACGCGATGAGCCTTGGCAAGGACGAAAACGGCAATTATATAGCAAACGGTCAGAACGTTCTTATCCCCTTTATTTACAAATCCACGGATAATATGATGATATCAATGCTCAAGCAGCTCGGAGCACCCTATTCCGGCGAGGACGGGGATATTCAGATATTCAACGATACCACAAAGGAGATTTTGGAAGAGATCAGCTCCCACGTTGGAACGGGAGCATTCTCCACGTTTTCAAAGGCGGGATACCCTGCAAACTATCTCAATATGGGACGTTGCATATTTGCTATAGACTCAACAGCGGGCGCTACGTGGATGGGATACGATTCGCCCCTCAATGAGGTGCACGGAACCTCAACCCCTTATAATATCGAGGTAATGCCCATCCCGCAATACAATACCGAAAGTCCAAAAATGATATCTCAGGGTCCTTCCCTTTGTATTTTCAATAAAGAGGATAGCGGCGAGGTGCTCGCATCCTGGCTCTTTGCGCAGTTCCTTCTTACAAACGATGTGCAGATATCCTACTCGCAGACCGAGGGCTATATACCCGTAACGAGCAAGGCGCAGAATTCATCGGAATATCAGGATTATCTGAGCCGCGCGGGCGAGGACAACGATCTTTATTACGACGTTAAAATAAAAGCCGCAAAAATACTTCTCGAAAACGCGCAAAACAGCTTCACAGCTCCCGTTTTCAACGGTTCAAGCGCGCTTCGAAACGTTGCGGGAGAGCTTATCGAGGAAACAAGAAAGGCGACCGAGAGAAATCAAAAGATCGACGATGCCTTTTTTGAAAAAACGTTCAACAAAATGAACTCACTTTATAAACTTGATCAGTATTCGAGCAACGGCATGATCGGTGAGATTTCAGACGAGCTTCCGAAAGAGAGTGCTGTTCTTCTCGCATCGCTCTGCACGGTATGGATCGCGCTTGCGATATATTACACTGTCCACACAATTAATAAAAAGAAAAAGCAATAAATTATTGACTTTTTTATAAAAAGGTGTATAATATATTCGTAAAATTCATTTTCAAAAGGAGAATTTAAAATGAAAAAGATTATTTGTTCAGCATTGGTTCTCGTTATGATGCTCGCACTCGTTGCATGTCCTGTTCCTCAGGATATCTTTGCAAAGAGCGAGGGTGTTATGACTTGGGAGGAATACAACGCAGCAGAGCTTGGCGCAGAGGTTGTTGTTGAAGCCTTCATTCAGGGCAAGCAGGCTTGGTGGGCTAAGGACGGCGTTGGCAGAGGCACATTCTACCTTCAGGACAACGTTGGCGGCTACCTTGCATATGAGCTTCTTTGTACAGAGGAAGAATACAACCAGCTCGCAGTTGGCACAAAGGTTCGCCTCACAGGCTATAAGGATATGTGGGGAGGCGAGGTTGAGATCGTTGACGCAACCTTCGAGATCCTTGAGGGCAATTACGTTGCAGAAGCACTTGATGCAACCGATAAGCTTGGCACAAACGATATAGTTAAGCTTCAGAATATGAAGCTCTCCTTCAAGGGACTCACATTTGTAAGCCTTTCCTATCAGGGTGGTGAGCGCGGCAAGGATATCTACGTTACGTTCAGCTTGAACGGTCAGAGCTACGAGTTCTGTGTAGAAAGCTACCTTACAAACGCTGATTCCGACCTTTATAAAGCAGTTGAAGGTCTTAAGGCAGGCGACGTGGTTGACGTTGAAGGCTTTGCTTACTGGTACGACAGTGAAAACAGAAAAGATGCTGTTTATCCCGAGAACATCAACACTCACATCACAAGCGTAACAGTTAAATAATCAAACAAAAAATAAAACCGCGAGGATTTTTCCTCGCGGTTTTTTATTGATTGATAAGTTAGTAAGATTTTAGATTGTACTTTTTTCGAGAAAAAAGTACCAAAAAAGCTTTAAAAAGCTACGCACAATAGCCGTTTAGTTTGTGCTAAATCCACTAAATCCGCGCAAATTGTGTCAATGAATTGACACATAACGTTTTTCTCACACGTTCGAAAAACTGCAATTTGCTACTAATAAAGCCTTCCCCTGAGGGGAAGGGGGACCGCTCGCGGTGGATGAGGAGAGCAAAGTCTGTACAAACAATCAGCTTTCTCCTCAAACCCGTAGGGGCGCGCTGTGCGCGTCCGATCCAAAGTCAAACTAACCCCTCACCAAATTATTTCTTTTTCCTCATATCGAGAATTCTCACGATAACGGGGGATAAAACGGCGTTCATTCCGATCTCAAAAAGGAAATTACCGAATGCCATTGCGATAAACAGCGCAAATCCCGCTTGTTCCATACCGAGCAACTCGCCTATATTATCCGCAAAGGGCATAAAGAAGATCGCAGATCCAAGAAGGAAGATTCCCGTGTTTACTATCGGGCAAACGATCGCAGAGGCTATTGCCGCAACGGTTTTGTTAAAGCTCTTTAACAGCTTGTAAACAAGTCCGGAAGCCGCTCCGCACGCAATTCCCTTGCCCAAAACGGTGATGATCGTTCCGGGAACGCTGAACATAAAAAAGAGGTTTGCTCCGCCCGTGAAAATAACCACGAGCGCGAATACGAATCCAAGCCACGCGCCCACCAAGGGTCCGCACATCGCCGCGCCTATCACTATCGGTATAAGACCGATCGCGGTCGAAAAGGGTCCGAAGAACGCGGTGTACGTTGCCAAGCACTGGAAAACCACTACAAGAGCGGTCATAAGTGAAGCAAGCACCATAGTCTCGGTTGACATTCGTTTGTTTTGTTTTCTGATCATAAATTACTCCTTGCTGTCGTTCGCTCTCGCGATACAACGCTGAAATTTATAAATTTACTCTTAGATAAGAGCATTAAACGAATATTAATTATTTAGTTTTATTTGTTTTTGTGATAAATGATATTAAGTCCCTTAAGAACAAGGTCCTTGTCGATCGTCATCTTATGCTCACAATGCGGCGCGATAGCAGCTGAGTATCCGCCCGTCATAATAATGGGAAGCTCCTCACCAACCTCACGGTTTATGCGGTCGATCATGCCGTCAAGCAAGCTCGCGTTTCCGAAAACAACACCGCTCTTCATACAGTCAACGGTGTTTTTACCAATGACCGTGGGGGGAGCCTCAAGACTTATCTGAGGAAGCTGAGCCGTTCCGCTTGCAAGAGCATTAAGTCCCATCATAACACCGGGAATTATCGAAACGCCCGTAAACGCGCCGTTTTTATTTGTAACGATCATCTTTGTAGCGGTGCCCATATCCACGATAAGAGTGGGCGAGCCGTAAAACTCATTTGCGGCAACGCAAGAGCAGATAAGGTCCGCTCCAACTGACGTGGGAGCATCGCAAAGAATACCGATGCCCGTCTTAATGCCGGGACAAACGATAAGAGCATCCACTCCGTAAGCGAGCTTTATAGCTTCCTTCATAACCGTATTGAGAGGAGGAACCACACTCGAAATTATAGCACCGTCAACCTCTTTCTTGTTAACACCGTGTATTTCAAGAATGTTAAGCAGCTTGCTGGCATACTCATCCTCTGTTTTTGTAATATCGGTAGAAAGACGAACCACAAATTTAAGCTCGTCCGCAAGGAATCCGCCAAGCGCAATACTTGTATTTCCAATATCGATAGTTAAAATCATTTTATAAGTTTAAACTCCCTTCGGTAGTCTGCAAAAAAGGATTATAGCACAAACTTTTAATATTGTCAAATATTTTTTACATTTTGTTGATCAAAAGCTTATTTACAATTCGAATAAAATGTGGTAATATATAGAAAAGGAGATGATCATTATGAAAAAAATATTATCGGCGTCACTCGCCTTTATACTTATAGCACTCACATTTACCGGATGTATGTTTTTGAATTTTACCGAGCAGCAAACGGTCAATTTCTACGTTGACGGCAAGCTATATACAAAAGCCTCCGTTGATTACGGTGATGCGGTAATAGAGCCTCCCTGCCCGGATAAGGCATATCACGTATTTACGGGCTGGTATTCCGGAGATCTCAGATTTAATTTTGCAACTCCAATAATTGCAAATCTTAATCTTTACGCGCATTTTACTCTTGACGCCGAGGCGGCTACCGAGCGTATAAGCGAAACTGCGGCAAAAAGCACCGTGACCGTGCTTAATAAATCGTATAACTCCTCAATGGGCGGCTTTATTGAAACAGAATCCCAGACCTCTCAGGGCTCGGGAGTGGTTATTGATATTTCGGGAGGATGGTGCTACGTCCTCACCAATTATCACGTTATCGCCAAGGAGGAGGGCTTCGCAAATCAAGCGATAAGCGTCGAAGACCCCTGGGGCAATAAATTTGACGCGCGCATATATAAGCATCGCAATCTCACAGAGGAAGCGGCAAACGAAAGCTACGATCTCGCGCTCATCTGCTTCCAATACGATACCGCAAAGCTTAAGCATTCTCTTTGCGAAATAGAGCTTGGTGAAGATCCGAAGAACGGCGACAGTATCATATCTCTCGGAACTCCGGATGGAATGAAAAATTTCCTCACCTGCGGTGAAATAATTATGTATCAGAAGATCAATACCGAGAAAAACGATACAATGGATTTCGAAGCGATAGTCCATAGCGCGATCATCAATCACGGCTCAAGCGGAGGCCCTCTCGTGGATCCGCACGGCAGACTTGTGGGACTCAATTTCGCTGGCTCTGAGAACCTTACATACGGCTGCGCCATTCCGATCTCAATAATAAACGAATTTCTCGATATTTACGTTTACGTTGACTAATAAAAAAGAACACCGCAAGGTGTTCTTTTTTGTATCTATATTAAAGAGAACAAATTAATTTTTCAAGTCCGAGATACCCCGAATCGTATCGGAATTTCATAGCAAGATCCGTCTCGCTTACCATCGCAACCGCTCGCTGAAGGCGCGAAAGCTCCATTTTTCTCGCGCTGTTAAGATAAAGCCCCGCCTTGTGGGGATTAATTCCGGTCTCCGCGGCTATTTGCGAAGCGTTCTTGCCGGCAAGCGACATTATTTTTATCCTCAAGAGGTCGGAAAAGATGCCGGAAAGCTCACCCATGACCATAAGTGGCTCTACCTGCTTGAATTTCATAACCGAAAGGATGGAGAGCGCATCTCCCCTTCTTCCCTCAAGTATGGCATTTGAAAATTCAAACGCACCGTATTCCATCTCCTCCGAGCAGACAAGCGGAATATCAGCCCTGTCAAGCACATCCCTACTCTTCGAGCGAGTGTAAAGGGAGAGCTTTTCTATTTCGGAGCTTAAGGTGAACATATTCCTTCCGCAATACTCAACAAGATAAGCGCAATCCGATTGCGACGCCTTGATACCGTGATGCTCAAAATGGCGCACCGCCCAAAGGGCGAGCTTTTGCTGCGTGGGAGCTTCAAATTTCACGGGCTGAAGCCTCTCTGAAAGAGTCTTTAGCGCACCCGTGGGAGCTTTTTTAGGGATCTCCTCAGTAATATTTCCCGCAGGGATCACCAAAACAAAGGTATTGTAATCAAATTCATCAAGATGCGAGAGCGCATCCAAAAGATTTGTAAGATCACTGTTATTGCTCATTTTTTTAACGTTAAGACCCGTAAGCACAACAAGCTTCTGCTCCGCCATCATCGGTGGCATTGAGAGCGCGTCTATAAGCTTGTCGGGAGTATAGTCAAGAACGTCGATAGCAACGTAATTAAAAAATTCAAGAGCCTCGTCTATCTGCATAGCATCCTTTAAGGATTTTACGGCATGAGCCTTGAGATAATCCTCTTCCCCGTAGAAAAGATAAGCTCCCTCGGGCGCTTCCTTTATTTTTTTATTAAATTCCGCACTCGAAATGATATCCATACAGCCACCGCCCTCGAAAATACTTTAAAAATATTATAGCACACCGAGAAGCACTTTTCAAGTGAATTTTAAAAAATGAGCATTACTGCTTTCATCTGCTAAAATCCTTCGACGTGTCCCGAAAATCGCCAAATGATCTTTCTGATAAGCTCAAAAGGAACGGCAGAGAACGCAAGAAGGAACGCAAATAAAAGCTCACCCGGAAGAAGCGGAACGGTTCTTAATAGCGCGCCGCCGAAATATATGAATGATATCTGTATAACCAATATCAAGATCATGATCGTCACAAATGCGGGATTTTGAGTTATTCCGTTAAAAATATTCAGCCTGTCGGTTCGTGAATTTATACATTGCATTACTCCAAGGAATATAAACAGCGCAAAAAATGCCGAGAGCAAAACGATATCGCCCCCACTCTCCCTGAAATGAGAAACAAAGAACGGAGCCTTTAAGCAAAGCATTGAAACAAGTGCTGAAAATCCGCCCGAAATAAGTATCTGATGCGCCATATAACCGTTAATTATCGGCTCATCGCGCCTCTTCGGACACTCGCGCATAATTCTTTTCTGCGGAGCCTCACCGGCAAAAGCAAGCCCACCCAAGGTGTCCATTATCATGTTCACCCAAAGCATCTGAGAAACCGTTATGGGCGTTTCAAATCCCAAAAGCGGCGCTATCATACATACAAGGGCTGAGGAAAAATTCACCGTCAGCTGAAAAACAAGAAATTTTCTTATGCTTTTAAAAATGTTGCGTCCGTAAAGCACCGCTTTAACGATGGACGCAAGATTTCCGTCAAGTATAACCACGTCCCCCGCCTCCTTGGCAACGTCGCTGCCATATCCCATGGCAAAGCCGACGTCCGCAAGCCTTAGTGCGGGCGCATCATTAATTCCGTCACCCGTCATACCAACCACCGCATCATCATGTGAAGCAAGCCTTACAAGGCGGCTCTTATCCTTAGGCATTGCCCTCGCCACCACAGCAAGGGATGGGAGTATTTTAAGAAGCTCCGGATCGCTCATTGCTTCAAGCTCCGCATGGGTAAGACAAAGATCCCGCTTTTTGTTGATTATACCAACGCCTTCCGCAATGCTCTTGGCGGTGAGCAATCCGTCACCCGTTACCATGATAACGTCTATCCCCGCGCCGCGCAGAGCCGCGACCGATGACTTTGCCTCGCGCCTTGGCGGATCGGAAAGCACCGCCGCGCAGATAAATCTCATATCCGCGCCATTACCTGATTCACAGATCGCGATAACGCGCTCTCCCCTTTTCTGATGATATTCAATCGAATATTCGATCGCGAGAGCATCAATACCCTTACAGCGCGAAAGTAATATTTCCGGCGCTCCCTTGTAATAGATCTTTTCCCGCGTGGTCGCGCTTGAATATTTATTCTCGCTTGCAAACGGCACTTTAGAGATAACGCGCTCACGGTCAACCGAAAGCTTGCCCCTCGCCGCCTCAAAAAGGGCGCGTTCGGTTGCGTTTCCCCCAACAAGATCGCGCCCGCTTGCGCTTACAGACGTGTTGTATAATACGTTCTCGCAAAACGACAGAAAAAGCCCGGGCTCTTCCTTTTTGAATTCCTCTATGGAGTTGACCGTGCGTCCGCCCGCAAGAACAAATCCCGAAACGCTCATTTTCCCACGCGTCAAGGTGCCCGTTTTGTCAGTAAAAAGCACGTTCATGCTTCCAGCCGCCTCAATTCCCGTCTGCTTTCGAACAAGAACGTTATCCTTAAGCATCCTTTTAACGTTTGAGGAAAGCACCACCGCTATCATCATGGGCAAGCCCTCGGGAACAGCCATTATGACCACCGTAAGCCCGAGAGTTACGGAATGTAAGATTTGAGATGTTAAAAAATAAGGATCACATATCTTTGTTAAGATCACCTCACGCGAAAAATCGCTTTCAATAAATATCGCCGAAAAAAGGCTGATGAAGGCGATCAATGCCGCCGCGCCGTATCCGAGAGCGCTGATCTGCTTTGCAAGCTTATTCAATCTGAGCTTAAGCGGACTTTCGCGCTTATCCTCCTGAAGCTGCTCCACAATATCCCCAAGAAAGGTTCTGTCCCCCACTCTGCACACAAGCATCTCTCCTTCGCCCGAGGACACAAGACAGCCCGCAAGGCAGGAGCAAGGCGATTCGGGGGAGAGCAAATTTTCATTTGTGACCTCAAACGAGGAAAAAGACCCCGAAAACGCGCCCTTTTCAACCTCGCGGCTCTCACCAGTCATAGCGGATTGGTCAAGGGAAACGCTTCCCCTTATCAGCAAGCCGTCCGCCATAATCCTTTCACCGGCGCAAATAAGCATAAGATCACCCACAACCGCTTCGTCAGCGCTTATCTGCGCAACTCTTCCGTCGCGCACCACTCTGCATAAGCGCTTCGAGGCTCCGTTCAAGCGCTCGAACGCCGCGTGTGAGGATCGCTCTGAGAGAGTTGATATCGTGGTGGACAGAACTATAGCGATAACTATTCCGCCAACCTCAAACCAATCCACGTCACGAAGGGTAAAAATAATATTCACCGCAAGCGATATAAGTAAAACGCGCACCACGGGATCTCCGAGATTTGAAAGGTATTCCGCAAAAAATCCCCTTCTCTTTTTTCTTGTCATCTTGTTGGAGCCGTATTTTTTTCGCGATTCTGCCACCTGCTCCGTGTTTAATCCTCTGTAATTTTTTATGTCCACACTACGCCCCCAAATTCAAGCCTTTTTGTAAAATATATGCTACCCATTTGCAAAATATAAGTTGACTAAGAATGGAAAATATGATAAAATCAATATAATAATCGGATCAAAGGAGGGATAAGCCAATGCTTAAAATAGGTAATATAGAGCTGAAGCACGGAATAATGCTCGCCCCGATGGCGGGAGCGACCGACCACGCGTTCCGCACGGTGTGTAAGAGCTTCGGAGCGGAATATCTTGTTAGCGAAATGGTCTGCGCAAAAGCACTATGCTATGAGCAAAAGATCAAAAAGAGCATAACGGCATCCCCCTCGAAAACCGCCCCCTTGGCGGCGATACGCGAAGGAGAGCTGCCTATGGCGGTACAGATATTCGGCAGCGAACCATCCTTTATGGCGGAGGCGGCAAGAATGATAGCGGAAAACTCCTACCGCGGCACAACGTCACTTTTCACCCCCACCGCAATAGATATAAACATGGGCTGTCCCGTCCCCAAGGTCGTTTCAAACGGCGAGGGCTCTGCACTTCTTAAAAATCCCGATCTTGCCTCTGAGATTGTAGAAGCAGTAGTAAAAGCAGTAGATATTCCCGTAACGGTGAAGATACGCATCGGCTGGGACAAAAACAGCATAAACGCCGTGGAGATGGCAAAAAGACTTGAAGCGGCAGGAGCAGCGCTTGTCTGTGTTCACGGAAGAACGAGGGAGCAGCAATATGCCCCATATGCCGACTGGACTCAGATCGCCGCGGTAAAAAAAGCGGTAAACATCCCCGTCATAGGTAACGGCGATATTTTCACACCGGACGATGCTCTTAAAATGATAAATGAAACCGAATGCGACGGCATTATGATAGGCAGGGGCGCGCTCGGAAATCCGTGGATATTTGAAAACACCATAAACGTCCTTGAGGGCAGACCAACTCGCGAAATTTCGCAAAATGAGGTCATCGACACAGCACTCTCACACCTCGGACTTATGATCGAGGATAAGGGCGAACGCGCGGGAGTTGCGGAGAGCCGCAAGCACCTCGGCTGGTACATGAAGGGACTTCGCGGCGCGGCAGAGCTGAGAAACCGAATAAACACCGCCGCAACACTTGAAGAATTAACAGAGCTTTTGCTCACCTTAAAGGAATAAAAGCAACCGATAATTGCCGATTTTTTGGGATTTGTAATCCAAAATGTATTGCAATATCAAGCTTTTTGTGATATAATCAAGAAAAATTAATACTGATAAAAGGAGAAAACTATGGAAAATATCAGAATTCAGGATGACCTCTATACATATGTCAACCAAAAAACACTCGATGAGCTTGTTATACCCGACGATAAGCCCACCGCGGGCGGCTTTGCAAAGCTTGCCGACTCTGTAGAAAAAACAATGATGGGCGAATTCGAGGCTATGACCGAGAGTAAATCCTACCCCAACGAGCATCTTAAACGTGCTTGCGAGCTTTACGCGATCGCAAGAAATGCGGATAAAAAGGCTGCGGACGGTATCGCCCCCGCGCTCAAAAATCTCTCCGTTCTCGGTGAGATCACAACACTTGAGGACTTCAGCCGCCTTTATAAGACACTTTCACTTTGCGGCATTCCCACACCCCTCAATATCGGCGCTGATACCGATATGAAGAACACAAAGCAGCGCCTCGTATATATGCAGGGTGCTTCCGTTATCCTTCCCGACGCAAGCTACTATAAGCCCGAAATGGCTGCTCAGAAGGAGCAGATTCTCGGTATCTGGACAAACGTGGCAAAGACAGTTATGACAAAGACCGACCTTAGCGCAGAGGATCAGGAAAAATACGTTGCAGATGCTCTTGCGTTCGACGAGATCATCGCATCACTTGCAAAGACCCGCGAGGAGTGGTCAAGATACGTTGAGATGTATAATCCCATGCCCACCTCCGACGTCTCCGCAATGCTTTCAAGCGTTGATTTTGAAGCCATCCTTAACGACCTTTTCGGCAGAGTGCCCGAAACAGTAGTTGTAACAGAGCCCAGATACTTCGGTGATTTCGCTAAGATCCTCAACGCTGATACGCTTGAGCTCTATAAGCATTGGGCTTACGTAACGGGACTCCTTTCGTCCTGCCCCTACCTTTCCGAGGAGCTTCGCGATATGGGTGGTATGTATATGCGCGCCATCACGGGCGTTGCGGTAATGTCCCCCATCGATAAATTCGCTTACAATCTCGCGTCCGGTATGTATTCCGAGCCCGTGGGCATCTACTACGGCGATAAATACTTCGGCGAGGAAGCAAAGAAGGATATCACAGAGATCGTTTATCAGATCATCGACACATATAAGGAGCGCATCAAGACAAACGAGATCCTCGGTGAGGAGACAAGAGCAAAGGCAATACTTAAGCTCTCCACAATGGGCGTAAAGATGGGCTATCCCGATAAATCGAGAGCCCTCTACGATAAGCTCGTTTTCGACCCCTCCGCTTCCCTTTTCGATATAGTTCACGCACTCGGCGCAATAAGAGAGCTTGATTCTTACTCAAAGCTTGATAAGCCCACAGAGCCCGAGAATTGGGCAATGCCCGGCCATATGGTAAACGCGTGCTACGATCCCTTCGTAAACGATATCACCTTCCCCGCGGCTATCCTTCAGCCCCCCTTCTACTCACTTAAGCAGACAAGAAGCGAGAACCTCGGCGGTATCGGTGCGGTAATCGGCCACGAGATCTCCCACGCGTTCGACTCAAACGGCGCGAAATGTGATGAGAACGGTAATATCAACGACTGGTGGACCGAGGACGACTTCAAGAGATTTGAAGCCAAGGTAAATCAGATGATCGAGCAGTTCGACGGCATCGAGCTTCCTTGGGGTAAGGTAAACGGCGCGTTCATCGTAAGCGAAAATATGGCAGATAACGGCGGTATGGCTGTAACGCTCCATATTATGTCAAGAACCGAGGGCGCATCCTACGAGGAGTATTTCTCCAACTGGGCACGCGTTTGGTGTCAGAAGGCAAGACCCGAATACAGTCAGATGCTCCTTGCGGTTGACGTTCACGGTCCTTGCATCCTTCGTGCAAATATGCCACCCAGAAACTTCCCCGAGTGGTATAGCGCATTCGGCGTAACCGAAAACGATAAAATGTACATCGCCCCCGATAAGAGAATAGTAATTTGGTAATCAATAATAAAAAAACCACCGAGGCAACAGCCTCGGTGGTTTTTTATTGAAATTATTTAGTCAAGCTCTGATAAACGGACTGATCACCAAAATTGTCCTCACCCATAAGAGCCGCAATTGTGTGCGCTATCTGGATATTCTCAACCTCTGCGCCGTCAAAAAGCTCCGCGCCGATACCGTATGCGAAAATCAGAACGTTAGCCGAGGAGTGATCGTCGTGATGATACGCAAGCGTGCCGTCCTCGTCGGGATAAAGCTTTCCTGTCTCGTGATCCGCCGTGATAAGAACGAACGTGTCGGGATTGTAGAAGGCAAACTCCATAAATCTCGCGATCGCCTGATTAAATCTCACAAGCGCCATAAATGTCTTTTCAATATCGTTGTCATGGCAGTGTTTGTCAATATAAGCCTCCTCATACATAAGGAAGAAGCCGTTTTCGTTCGCGGAAACCTGGTCAAGCGCGTTGGTAATCTTGCCTTCAATAAGCTCCATGGCATTCACACCGTGATAGTTGTATCCGCATTCAACAACAGTACCGTATTTTCCTTTAAGAGAAAAAATAGATTCAAGAATCTCCGCCGTACTGTTTCTGCTGTCGGCGTGTGCGGAAAACGCCGAAGGAGTAGCACCGGTGCGCACCTCGGTCGACATGACAGCCGCACTCTTTCCAAGCTCGTGCGCAAGCTCTGTAAGGGATTTTACGTCATTGAGATTTTCGTCGCGTCCGATGTATCCGTTTATCGTCTTAATTCCGCAGGAAAGAGCCGTTCCGCCCGCCGCACTGTCGGTAGTTCCCGAGAGAGAATCCGTTCTCGAATATCCCATATACGGGAGCATATATCCGTAGAAAACATCCTCACCGTCGCCGCCCTCAACGTTGTTTTCCATGTATTCAAATAATTTGGTCTGATAAACACCCATTCCGTCGCCGATAAGAAGAATATAATTCTTCGCCTCCTTAACAATGGGCGCGTGAACGGCAATCTCCTCAGGGACAACGGATATCTGCCCGTCCAAGGAAGCATAAGTTTCCATAAAGTAATAAGCCGCAGCAGCGATAATGAAAAGATCGCCCTCAAGTGCAATGCTCGTGCCCTGCGCAAGAATTGAAAATTCAAGTCCCTCTGTTTGCGCATCAAGATCGCTTGAAATGGCTCTCGAAGTCTCGCCAACCACTATCTCACAAGAGCCCTTGGCTGAACCGTCGTCAAGAATTGGAAGATCAATACCGTATCTCTGCTTCGCAACGCTCTGAATATACTCCGCCGCCCTTCTGTTGTAGTCGAGAGAATCTTCGTCACAAATAATAACGTATTTTTCAAGACTGACGCCGTTGATCGTAGGAGCCGCCATATAGTGAGTGCAGGAAGCTAACGGCATCAAAATTAAAAAGATCATCAAAAAAACAAGCAATAAAGAAACTTTTTTCATTATTACGACCTCCAATGAATAAATTAATTATAAAAACATTATATCATATAGAGAAATAATTTTCAAGAAGGTATTGACATTTTTGTTACTTTGTGATATAATCCATTCGTTAAGTAAATATGGCGCCATGGCCAAGCGGTAAGGCAAAGGTCTGCAACACCTCTATCCCCGGTCCGATTCCGGGTGGCGCCTCCAAAAAATCACAGCACCCAAAAGGGTGCTGTGATTTTTTGATGTTGCCACCACTCCATCGGACGGCACCGTGCAACTCGTTGCACGGGATCCGGTTCGCAAATTCGACGATAGGACGTTCCGTGCTTGCACGGGAACTCCTCGGCGAATTTAGTTCCCACAGGGAACCTTCCGGACTGCCGTTTTTTCTTTCACCCAAAAAGGTGCTGTGATTTTTTGATCTTGCCACCGCTCCATCGGACGGGCACAGCAAACACCACCAAAACAAGTCATCCTGAGCGTAGCGAAGTTTTGCTGAGGGAGCCCTGCACTTTTGAACGCATCATAACAATCAGCCGAAGCGAGCCGATGCAAAACCTGTGCCTCGCGCAGGGATCTACAAAGGAGTCTTTATGACTTTCCATAGGCAAAGTTACTTTCCCCTACAAATCGGTGGGAGTAAGACAGTCGCCCTACGTTAAGGGTAGCGGCGGGTGCACGGAGTGCGCCCCTACCAGGCTCTACGGCTACCCACCAACTTCAAAATCCGCACTCACTCATTCCCCTCGGGGGCGGGGCGTAGCGGGACGGATTACGGTTTGCTCGAATTGTTTGCCGCAAGCGGCAAACGAACGATATTCCTTGATGTCTCACGACATCACTTTGCAAGCAAAGGCGAAAACTTGCCCGCTAACTCGCTTCGCTCGTTCGAGACCTTGCGCCTGTAAGGCGCTCTCCATAAAGAAACAGCACCCTTTTGGGTGCTGTTTCTTTATGGAGCGGATTACGGGGCTCGAACCCGCCACCTTCGCCTTGGCAAGGCGACGCTCTACCAAATGAGCTAAATCCGCATTTTGTGGTGCCTCCGGTCGG
>JAFULR010000019.1 GCA_017483195.1 Clostridia bacterium | reverse complement strand
ATCTTTTGATGAATTTCTACTACTTGTTGAAGATTGGTTAACTTTTTACAATACTTCAAGACTCAAAAACAGGAAGAGATAATCCCTTCCTGCTTTTGTTGTGCTTTTTTTATTTGTGAACTATTCGGGGTTCACTTCAATGCGCCTTCGTTTTTGTTTTATTCCTCATAAATCAACGTTTCAGGGTGAGAAAAATTGAATTTTATATTCTTTTTGGGATTTATACAAAGGTTGAGCGTGCCGTTTTCCTTTGTGCCCATTCTCGTTTCCATCGTGAGCGCGCGATAGGGTTTAAAGCCGCATTTTTCCTGGACTCTTTTGGATTGACTGTTAAAATTATAATAGCCGCAGAGCAAAAAATCATAGTCAAGCTCGGAAAAGAGATAATCCATCACGGCTTTCACCGCCTCGGGCATAAGTCCTCTGCCCCAATAATCCTTTGCAAGAACGAAGCCTATCTCCCTTCCGCGATAGCCGTCAAATTCGGTCAGCTTATCCTCCAAGCCGTACCTTTCCACGCCGAGCGAGCCGATGACCTTGCCGCTTTCTTTGCAGCAAATGGCAAACGTTTTATCCTCGCTGATGAAAATATCGAGAATTTCCTTGCTTTTCTCAATGCTTTCGTGGTGCTGCCAGCCCGCGCGCTCTCCAACGCCCTCTACGGATGCGTATTCGTAAAAATCCGATAGGTCGCTCTCCGCAAACGGACGAAGTATCAGTCTCTCGGTTTCGATGATTTTGCCATCAGCCTTAAAATCTGCGTTCATAGGTTCACCGCCCTTCTATTTTGACTTATTATACACAATTTGTGGTGTATTGTCAATGATAAATCGGAATTTATCGGGGAGTTTGCACAAACTCATTTTAATTAAAGTAACCTTGTAGGGACCGGCGTCACCGACGGTCCAATCCAAAAGTAAAGTAACTTTTATTCAAAAATGTTGAATTTTGTTTGTGCACAGCCGTGAAATTTGACATTTTTCCATCGTTGTGGACCGTTGAGGACGCCGGTCCCTACAAAAGTTAGTTTGTGTTTGGATAAATTAATCTCCCTACAAATCAAAATTTGAATATTTTTATAAAAAATACTTTAAATTTATAAAAATATATGTTATACTAATATATTAAAGATACAAAAACACAAGGAAAACTCGAAAAATGACAGAAAACAAGAAGAAAAAGGGCGATCTGCTTTTCAGATTTTTGCCCTATTACGGCAAATACAAAGGAATACTTATTCTCGACCTTCTCTGCGCCGCGCTTACTACGGTCGTTGAGATAGTCCTTCCCCTCATCGCGCGTGAGATCACGGGCAGAGCCGAAACGGACGTGGCAAGTCTTACTCCCACCTTTATTCTCACCTGCGGAGCTATATATTTGGTGCTTCGCCTTATCGATACCGCGGCATATTACTATATGGCATCCACCGGTCACATTATGGGTACAAAAATTGAAACGGACATGCGCCGCGATTTCTTCACCCACCTTCAGAAGCTCTCGTTCTCCTACTATGACAACACGAAGATCGGTACTCTTATGTCAAGGATCACGAGCGACCTTTTTGACGTTACGGAATTTGCACACCATTGCCCCGAGGAATTCTTTATCGCGGGCATTAAGATAATCGCTTCGTTCATCATTCTTTGCACGATAAATATTCCCCTTACTCTTCTCATATTCGCGATCGTTCCCGTAATGATCGTTTGTATGACTCGCTTTAGGACGAAGATGAAAGAGGGCTTTAAGGAGAGCCGCCGCATCGTAGGTGAGCTTAACTCACAGGTTGAGGACAGCCTTCTCGGTATTCACGAGGTAAAATCCTTTGCTAACGAGGACACCGAGATCGAAAAATTTGAACAAAGCAACAAATCCTTCTTAAAAGTAAAAAAGAAGGTTTACAAATATATGGGCGCATTCCAATCGTCAACTCGCTTCTTTGACGGCGCGCTCTACATAATCGTTGTTGTTGCAGGAGCTTTCTTCCTTGCGGACAACAAGATAAGCAGCGCGGACTTTATCGCGTTCATGCTTTTCGCAAGCATGCTCCTCACCTCAATTCGACGTCTCGTTGAATTCACAGAGCAGTTCCAGCGCGGTATGACGGGTATTGAAAGATTTTGCGAAATTATGGACATAGATCCCGATATTGAGGATTCCGAGGACGCGGAAAACATTGAAAACGTTAAGGGTGAGATCACCTTTGAAAACCTTACCTTCCGTTACAGCGGTACGGAGAAAAACGTTCTCTGCAGTCTTAATCTTCACGTTAAGGCAGGAGAAAGCGTGGCTTTGGTTGGTCCCTCGGGCGGCGGAAAAACAACGCTTTGCGCGCTTATTCCCCGCTTTTACGAGGCAAACGACGGCAGAATTTTAGTTGACGGCAAAAATATCAAAAATATTACGCAAAAATCACTTCGTGAGCATATCGGTATAGTACAGCAGGACGTTTACCTTTTCTCCGGAAGCGTTCGTGAAAACATCGCTTACGGAAAGCCCGATTGCACCGAGGAAGAAATTATTGAGGCTGCTAAGCTTGCGGGAGCGCACGAGTTTATTCTCACTCTCCCCGACGGTTACGATACATACGTGGGCGAGCGCGGAGTTAAGCTTTCCGGCGGTCAGAAGCAGAGGATTTCGATCGCGCGTGTATTCCTTAAAAATCCCCCCATCCTCATTCTCGACGAGGCTACGAGTGCGCTTGACAATGAGAGCGAATACCTCATTCAGCAGTCCCTTGAAAAGCTCGCAAAGGGCAGGACCACGTTTACGGTCGCTCACCGCTTGACTACCATCAAAAATGCGGACAGAATTTTAGTTCTCACCGAAAACGGCATTGAGGAGAGCGGCACCCACAAGGAGCTTATAGAAAAGAACGGTCTTTACGCAGACCTTTACAAAATGTATTCATTTACTGATTAATATTGGAGTTAAAATGGAAAAGGAAAAGATTGATAAAATAAAATATTACGCTCACGAGCAGAAGGTTCGCGAGCTTACAGAAGAGGAAAAGGCGGAGCAGCACGCACTCAGAATGGAGTACGTTGCAGAGATACGCGCATCCTTCGGCGCTCAGCTTGAATCCACCGTGGTCCAGTACCCAGACGGAACGAAAAAGAAATTTACCGAGATCGCAAAAAAGAAATAATATGGCACTTTTAAAGGAAATAATCACAAATTCCCCCGAGGAAACGGAGCAGGTCGGCTTTGAGCTTGCAAGACTTCTTGAAAACGATACCACCCTGCCCTCATTCATAGCTCTCTACGGAGACCTCGGCGTGGGAAAAACGGCTTTCGTTCGCGGATTTACAAGGGTATTTTCACCCGCCGCGCTCGTTCGCTCCCCCACCTTCGCCCTCGTTAACGAATATCCCACAAGGGGCGGTCGAAGAATATTCCACTTCGATATGTACCGCATCACGGACGAGGACGATCTTTACTCAATCGGCTATTACGACTATCTCGACGACGGCTCGATCTGTCTTGTGGAGTGGAGCGAGAATATCCCCTACGCGATACCCGACAGTCATATCAGAGTCGATATTGAAAAGACCGATCTTGATAAGCCTGATGAGAGAAAAATCAGCATTAGTGTTTATTAGACCTCGTCTTGTCAAATAGTAAGTTTATATCAGTACCCTCTCAGTCAGCACAGCTGACAGCTCTCCCTAAGGGCGAGCCTTTACCAAACAATGCTTATCAATAAAAGCCTCTCCTCATGGGAGAGGTGTCCGCAAGGACGGAGAGGGGGTTAAAGCAAAAAGCAACTCCCCAACAAAAAATACTATATATTGTCAAACATAAAAGCTACGGAGGTTTTATGAAAATTTTATCTCTTGACTCAACTGCGATTGTCTCGACGGTCGCTATTTGCGAAAACGAAAGACTGCTCGCGCAATTCACGATAAACAACGGCAACACGCACAGCGAAACGCTGCTCCCTATGATAGAAGCGTCGCTCAAGGTTTTAAAATTAACCGTTGACGACATCGATCTTTTCGCCTGCTCTGCAGGACCCGGCTCGTTCACCGGCGTTCGCATTGGCGCTTCGACTGTAAAGGGACTTGCATTTAATAAGAACAAGCCCTGTGCCCCCGTATCGAGCCTTGACGCGCTCGCGCACAATCTTCTTTATGCGGACGGAATAGTATGTCCCGTGATGAATGCGCGCCGCGGTCAGCTCTACAATGCGCTCTTCCTTTGCGAAAACGGAAAGCTTACCCGTCTTTGCGAGGACAGACTTCTCTCGGTTTACGATCTTGAGGATGAGCTTTTCAGCAAATACGCGGATAAAAAAATATATCTCTGCGGCGACGGATACGATATCGCAAAGGGCTCGTTTACAAAGGTGAACACGCAAAGCACTCCCCTGCTCCATCAGTACCAGAGCGCATACAGCGTTGCTCTTTGCGCGCTTGAAGCGGCAAAGCAGGAGCTTCTCACCACGGATATTGAATTGTCCCCCGTATATCTTCGCGCATCCCAAGCTGAGCGCGAACGACTTGAAAGACTTGAAAAGGAAAAGAGCGAGGTAAAATGATATGAAAAAGATTATTCTCGGCGCGGATCACGGCGGATACGAATTAAAAAACATTATCAAGTCCCATCTTGAGAGCAAGGGATTTGATGTAATCGACGTTGGAACCAACGATGCGCAGAGCTGTGACTATCCTATCTTTGCAAGCAGGCTTTGTAAAAAAATCCAGAGTGGCGACTCTGAGCTTGGAATTCTCGTTTGCGGTACGGGAATAGGAATGAGCATGGCGGCAAACAAGCACCGCGGAATTCGCGCCGCTTGCTGCTCCGACACCTTCTCTGCCCGTCTTACAAGGCTCCACAACAATGCAAACGTTCTCTGCATGGGCGCGCGCGTCGTGGGAGCGGGACTTGCCATCGATCTTGTTGAAGCATTTATCAATGCGGAATTTGAGGGCGATAGACATATAAAAAGATTATCCCTTATTGAAGATATAGAAAACGGGAAAGAGCTTTGATCTTTCCGTTTGGAAAGGAGTCCACTGTGGGCATTTTAGGAAAAATAAGCGACACCGCAAGAGCTATCGGCGGTAAAAGGGACAGAACAGAGCCCACGACCGCTATAATCGTTGCGTCGGGCAATTCCACGAGAATGGGCGCGGGAGTTTCCAAGCAGCTGCTTCTTCTCGACAGTATTCCCGTTGTGGCGCGTGCTATAATGGCATTTGACGAGTGTGAATTCATAAGCGAGATAATCGTTGTTGCAAAACAGGAGGAATTTTATCTGTATCAGGAATTCCAGAAGCTTTATAAATTCAAAAAGCTCGTCCGTCTCGTAAGCGGAGGAAAAACCCGTCAGGAATCCGTGAGAAACGGCTTCTCGGCAATAAGCAAGGGCACGCGCTTTGTGGCTATCCACGACGGTGCAAGATGCCTTATAACTCCCTCTCAGATAGAGGCGGTCTGCCGTGAGGCTTACAAGCACGACTGCGCCACGGCGGCAACAAGAGCCGTTGATTCTATCAAGGTTTCAAGCGGTAAAAATTTGTACATTGAATCGAGTGCTAACAGAAATCACGTTTGGATGGCTCAGACTCCGCAGGTATTTAAAACGGAGATATACGAGCTTGCGCTCAAAAAAGCCGATGCGGATCACCTTGAAGTAACGGACGACAACTCTCTTGTGGAAAATCTCGGAGTACCGATCAAGCTTGTTGAATGCGGAAGAAGCAATATAAAAATCACCACACCCGATGACATCCCTTTAGCACTCGCTATTTTAAGATCAAGGGAGGAGACCCTATGAATATAAGAATAGGTCACGGATATGACGTGCATAAGCTCACCGAAGGACGCGAGCTTATAATAGGCGGAGTTAATATCCCCCACCATCTCGGACTCCTCGGTCATTCGGATGCGGACGTTCTTCTCCACGCGATAAGCGACGCGCTTCTCGGCTCTCTTTCTCTGGGTGATATCGGAAAGCATTTTCCCGACACCGACGAGCAATACAAGGGTGCTGACAGTCTTGAGCTTTTAGCCTGTGTTTACGAGCTTATCAAGGAAAGGGGCTATGAGATCGGAAACGTTGACGCAACCATACTTGCGCAGGAGCCGAAGCTTGCTCCCTACATTCCGCAGATGCGCTTGAATATCGCCCGTGCGCTTGAAACCGAGCTTGACAATATCAGCGTCAAGGCGACCACCGAGGAGGGACTCGGATTTACCGGCGAGAAAAAAGGCATAGCCGCCCACGCGGTATGCCTTGTATATAAAAAGTAAAAAATCACGGCAAAAATCATCGCACATCCCGATTTTTATCGTTCCCAGCCGTAATTTGTTACTGAATATTCACTATATATTTTATGCCTTGAAATAAAAATCGACATAAAATTACAAACCTTTTTTGAAAGGAGATTAATATGATCTATATAGCACCGTCGCTTCTTGCGGCAGATTTCGGAAATTTGAACGAGGAGATAGAAAGGGTGCGCCGCGCAGGTGCTAACTATCTTCACCTCGACGTTATGGACGGCGCGTTCGTGCCCAATATCAGCTTTGGACCGCCCGTTATCGAGTCGATCAGAAAAAAGACCAAGCTCTTTTTCGACGTCCACCTTATGATAAAAAATCCGCAGAGATATATAGAAAATTTCGTGCGCGCAGGAGCTGACAGCATCACCATCCACGTTGAAAGCACCTCACGCGTTGCAGATGCAATTCAAAAGATCAAGGATTACGATATGAAATGCGGCATCGCGCTCTCTCCCGCAACACCCGTAAGCGCCGTTCTTCCCTATCTTAGCTCGGTCGATATGGTGCTTGTGATGACGGTTGAGCCGGGCTTTGGCGGTCAGGAGATGATACCCGAATGCATAGAAAAGGTAAGGGAGCTTAAAAAATACATAAATGATAACGGCTTGTCCGTCGATATAGAGGTTGACGGCGGAATTAACGCGGAAAACGCTCCGCTTGCTATCTCGGCAGGTGCAAACGTTATCGTAGCAGGCTCGGCAATTTTCAAGTCCAAAACGCCAAGCAAGGTGATCAAACAGATACGAGAGGCGGAATTTAAAATGATAGATTATACCGAGGCTTGACAGAAAGCGATTTTTGTGCTATACTAACTAAGATATACTAAACAAAGGAGATTAATATGGAACTTGTACAAGGAAAATATTTGGAATATAAAGACAGACCCTTGGTTCGCGAGGGAAACACGATTTGCTACGGCGATAAGGCGGAAAAGTGCTTTTTGCTGCTTGAGATAATGTCCTATAAGAAGGACGAGGCAAGCGGAGAGGACCTGCCCGATAAGATACTTATTCAGATCATCGACTCAAACGATCCCAACAAGATCATCAAGCAGGGCGACAAGAGCGGACTTTACGATGCCTTCTCTCTCGGTCTCGTGTGGCTCGAGCGCGAGCTTGCAGCAAAATAATAATAAAAATTAAAACTCCCACCGACGAGTGAAGTGAACCCAAAAGTTTAGACAAAAATTAAATATTAAATTGCTTGTGAATGAGCTCGGTACTGAACTGGGCTCATTCCTTTTAGTTTTAGAGAAATTCTTTCGTTGTTGTAGTAATGTATGTATTCTTCCAACTTCT
>JAFULR010000018.1 GCA_017483195.1 Clostridia bacterium | reverse complement strand
ATCTTTTGATGAATTTCTACTACTTGTTGAAGATTGGTTAACTTTTTACAATACTTCAAGACTCAAAAACAGGAAGAGATAATCCCTTCCTGCTTTTGTTGTGCTTTTTTTATTTGTGAACTATTCGGGGTTCACTTCAATTAGTCGGCTTTTTTATATATATCTTTCGCCGCCGTCCGGGAATATCATAACAATATTCTTGTTTTTCTCCAATCGGGATATCTCAATTGCTGCTGATAAAGCAGCTCCCGAAGAGATGCCTGCAAAAAGACCCTCTTTTCTCAAGAGATCAAGGCACGCACTTGAAGCTTTTGATGTTTCTACATAAAGTATTTCATCGATGACCGATTGGTTCAGTATTGGTGGTGTAAATCCGGCTCCTAAGCCCGTTATACCGTGCGGAACAGTATCTGGAAGTACACCTATTATTCGGATGCTTGGCTTAATCGTTTTTAAATATTCTCCTATTCCGCTGATTGTTCCTCCTGAACCTATTCCGGCAATTATGTAATCGATATTTCCGTTTAACTGTGAATATAATTCGGGGGCGGTTGTATTTTTATGAGCATTTATACACGATTGATTTGAAAATTGATTGGTATAGAAGAAATTACCGAATTTTGAAATGCGTTCAGCTTCTGCAATGCTACCGCGCATCCCCTCGCCTGCCGGTGTGAGTATCAGGTTTGCTCCGTATAATTTGATAATCTTCCTTCGATATAAAGAAGTGTTTTCGGGCATCACTACAGTGCACTTATATCCCTTGATCAAAGAGAGGGCGGAAAGCGCAATTCCCATATTTCCCGATGTGGCTTCAACAATACTTTTTTCGTGATATAATTCCCCGCTGTTTTCCGCATCCTCGATTATTTGCTTTGCTGCTCTGTCTTTAATTGATCCAAAGGGATTAAACTGTTCAAGCTTTGCATATATAGTGTTTCCTGATCCCTTTTCAATATTTTTTAATTCTATTATCGGAGTATTACCGATAGTGTCAATAATAGAAATCAAAATTCTCACCTCAACAAATAATATATTAATGGAATGCAAAAAATACGAATGATCTGTAAAAAATATATTTGTTGAAATTTATTTTATCTATTGAAAAAAACATAACTTTATGGTAGAATTATAAGGCATAATATTTGTCGTATTTTGAAAGGATTATCATGAAAACGATAAGAGCTTTGATCTTAATTGTAATACTTTTGCTTATTGTTTGCCTGAGTGGATTAGTGGCATTGGCTTTTTTACCGCCTATCCCAACTGTTACAGATAAGCCTGACATTCCTGTAAATACACCTTCGGTTGAAGATGTTATTCTTCCTTTGACAGAAGATGCCGGAGAAGAGTATATCAACAAGCTTTATTTCGTTGGAGACTCAACCACTCTTCACTTTTGGAAGGGTGGGATTGACAGATCACATATCTTGGTTCCGGATTCCGATACTCTTCAGCTTACATCCAATATAAATAATGAGATTATGAAAAACACCGGCTTGACCATTTCAAAGTCACTGAAGGCGCTTGATGCTGAGTTTGTAATAATCACGTTAGGAGTTAATGGGGCTGACAGATTTACAGAATTAAAATATAAAACTTATTATAAAAAGCTTATAAGTGACATTAAAGCAGAGTCACCCGATACGGTTATTATTATTCAGTCCGTATTCCCTATTACCAAGTGGAAAAATGACGAAGATATTGGTATTACGAACGCGGGAATTGATAGACTAAACGAATGGTGCAAGGAGATTGCTTTTGATGAGGAGCTGCACTACCTTGACACGCAATCCGTATTAAAGGATCAAAACGGAGCACAAATTGAAGAATATAATAACGGCGATGGAATTCATATGAATAATAAAGCATATGAAGCTATATTGCAGTATATAAGAACACATGCAGTTCTTGAAAAGGAGTAATTATATGAAAAAGTTAAGTATATTATTGATAACAGTTTTACTGCTCACACTTGTATCGTGCGGTGGTGACTATATTGACACAGTGAGTTCTTCGGAGCTTGCCACAGCCGCGATTGCATATGTAACCACTGAGGGCGGAACGAGAGTTCTTGACGATGACGTGATTCTTGAATTTGTTGAGAATGATGTCCCCTCCTACCTTCGTGATTATACTGTTATCAAAGCCAATAATGCTAAAAATATCAATGAGATCGGCATTTTCAGAGTGGAAGACGGGAAAGCGAGCGATATGAAAGAGATCGTTGAAAGCTATGTTTCAAATCTTCAAGGTCAGTATCGTAGCATGCAGTATTTCCCCGAAGAAGTTGAAAAAATTGACTTTGCAACTGTAAAGGTATATGGAAATTACGTAGTATATTCTTTCCTTAACGAATCCGATACGGAAGCATTCTACACAGCAATTGAGAATAATTTAAAGAAATAAATATAAATTAGCACGTCAATATCATTTGATATTGACGTGCTTTTTATTTATAAACCGAACATCCTTTTAAGATATTGTCCTGTATAGCTATTTGGATTGGCAGCAACTTGCTCGGGAGTGCCCTGTGCAACTATCGTTCCACCGCCGTCACCGCCCTCGGGACCAAGGTCAATGATATGATCCGCACTCTTAATAACGTCGAGATTATGCTCGATGACGAGTACGGTGTTTCCGCTATCTACCAAACGCTGTAGTATTGCAAGAAGCTTTGATACGTCCTCGGTATGAAGACCCGTTGTAGGCTCATCAAGTATATATATTGTCTTACCCGTGCTTCTCTTAGCAAGCTCGGTAGCAAGCTTAACTCTCTGTGCTTCACCGCCGGAGAGCGTTGTTGATGATTGCCCGATCTTAATATATCCAAGACCAACATCATAAAGTGTTTGGAGCTTATTGCGAATTCGAGGAAGCCCATCAAAAAATTTAAGTCCTTCCTCAATTGTCATATCAAGAACATCTGAAATATTTTTCCCTTTGAACTTTACGTCAAGAGTATCTCTATTGTACCTCTTACCCTTGCATACGTCACAAGTTACGTAAACGTCCGGTAAAAAATGCATCTCAATACATTTAACACCGTCACCTTCACAAGCTTCGCATCTACCGCCCTTTACGTTAAAGGAAAATCTACCTGAGCTATAGCCTCGAGCCTTTGCATCAGTGGTTTGCGCAAAAAGATTGCGTATATCCGTAAACAATCCCGTGTACGTTGCCGGATTTGAGCGCGGTGTTCTTCCTATCGGGCTCTGATCTATGCAAATAACCTTATCAAGAGCATCATATCCCCTAATTTCCCTATGCTTTCCGGGTACTTGATAAAATGCCTTATTGAGCTTTGTAGCTAATTTAGGATACAAGATACCGTTAACCAAAGAGGATTTACCCGAACCCGATACACCGCTAACCACGGTAAAGGTGCCAAGGGGTATTTTAACGTCGATGTTTTTAAGATTATGCTCCTGTGCACCGATTATTTCAAGATGATTTCCGTTTCCTGAGCGTCTTGTCTGGGGGATTGGTATTTCCTTTCTTCTGGCAAGATAAGCACCGGTTATGGATTTTGGTGATTCCATAATTTCCTGCGGTGTTCCTGCGGCAACTACTTCTCCACCGTGAATGCCTGCGCCCGGACCTATATCTATAATATAATCGGATTCAAGCATGGTTTCCTCATCGTGTTCAACAACGATAACGGTGTTGCCCATATCACGGAGCTTTTTAAGGGTTGCTATAAGCTTAGAATTATCTCGCTGATGGAGACCGATGCTTGGCTCGTCAAGAATATATAAAACGCCAACGAGCGAAGATCCAATCTGAGTTGCGAGCCTTATTCTCTGCGCTTCTCCGCCGGATAATGAGCCTGCTTTTCTTGAAAGAGTCAGATAATCAAGACCTACACTTGATAAAAATCCAAGTCTTGAACGTATTTCCTTTAGTATTTCCTTTGCGATAGCTTCTTCAGTGGATGTAAGCTCGAGATTATTTATCGCATCAAGCTCATATTTTATCTGCATGTCGCAGAATTTATCTATTGAGAGATCTCCAACAGTTACGGATAGTGGCGCGGGCGCAAGTCTTCTACCGTTACATGCGGGACAGGGCGCGTCCTCAACGAATTCATCATAGTAGTCGTTGTTGTTTTGCATATTCATTCTCTGCTGAATGATATTAAGCAATCCGTCAAATTTAGCTTTCTGCTTATGTGCTTCTCCACCAAAATATCTGATAACGTCATATGTTTCATTGCCGCTTCCATTCAAAAGAATATCCATAGCCTCATCGCTGAATTTTTCAAGAGGTGTGTCAAGATCGAAGCCAAAACGTTCGCCCACCGCAATAAATAGCGGTCCGTTCCAGCTTTCTTCCTCTAATGATTTAAAACCGTTAACGGCAATAGCACCGTCGTGAAGCGAAAGACTCTTATCCGGGATTATCTTATCTACGGAAAGCTTCCTTAAGGAGCCCAGTCCAAAGCATTTCGGACAAGCTCCCGTGGGATTATTAAATGAGAACATACGCGGCTCAAGCTCACCTACTGAAAATCCATGCTCCTCACAAGCGTATGACTGTGAAAAATTCAATTCCTCGGGATCGTCACTCTCCGAGCGCGGAACGGTTATTATTGAAACGTAGCCGTCCGAAGCGTTCAACGCGCTTTCCACAGAATCCGAAAGACGTGAACGGATGTCCCCCCTCATTACAAGTCTGTCGACTACGATATCGATATCGTGTTTTTTATTTTTGTCGAGAATTATGTCCTCGGAAAGCTCGTACATATTACCGTCAACTCTGACACGAACGTATCCGCTTTTTTTAGCATCTGAAAATATCTTCTCGTGCCTTCCCTTTTGAGCTCTCACAATCGGTGAAAGAACTATAAATCGAGTACCATCGTCCAATGTCATGATCCTATCAATTATCTGATCTATGGTTTGACGTCTTATCTCTTTGCCGCACACGGGACAGTGTGGGATACCTATTCTTGCATATAAAAGTCTCAGGTAGTCGTATATCTCCGTAACTGTACCTACTGTCGAGCGAGGGTTTTTAGACGTTGTCTTCTGATCTATGGAGATGGCGGGAGAAAGCCCTTCGATAGAGTCTATATCGGGCTTGTCCATTTGTCCAAGGAACATTCTTGCATACGACGAAAGCGACTCTACGAACTGTCTGTGCCCCTCTGCGTATATGGTATCAAAGGCAAGTGAGGTTTTACCGGAGCCCGACAGTCCCGTAAGTATTACAAGCTTATCGCGCGGAATAAATACGTCAATATTCTTGAGGTTATTGACCCTTGCGCCTTTTACAACGATGTTTTTTACCATTTCAAATTCCTTACTGTTTGTTTCTTATTTCTACAATCTTATCACGCAAGAATGCCGCCTTTTCAAACTCAAGATGCCTTGCAGCATCCTTCATTTCCTTGGTAAGCTTATCTATCAGCTCATCCTTTTCCTTTTTGCTCATTTTCGCGCTTGGTTTCTTTTTCTTGCTGTTCTTATCGTCATCGCTCATGCCGATATCAATAAGGTCGCGAATTCCTTTAACTATTGTTTTTGGAACGATACCGTTTTCTATGTTGTAATTATTCTGTATCTCGCGACGTCGATTTGTCTCTCTGATCGCTCTTTCCATAGAACCGGTTATTTTATCTGCATACATAATAACCTTGCCGTCTGCATTTCGCGCGGCGCGTCCTATGGTCTGTATAAGCGAGGTTTCTGCTCTGAGAAATCCCTCCTTATCCGCGTCAAGGATGGCAACGAGTGACACCTCGGGAATATCAAGTCCTTCTCTTAAAAGATTGATACCGACGAGAACGTCAAATTTTCCAAGTCTGAGATCACGAATTATCTCCATTCTCTCCATAGTGTCAACGTTAAAGTGGATATACCTTACCTTTATCGCGTTCTCCTCAAGATATTCGGTAAGATCCTCCGCCATCTGTTTAGTCAGAGTCGTAACGAGAACCCTCTCGTTTTTCTCGACTCTGAGTCTTATCTCTCCCATAAGATCGTCTATCTGTCCTTCGATCGGTCTGATTATGACCTCGGGATCAACGAGTCCCGTGGGACGAATGATCTGTTCCACTATCTGCGAGGAGTGTTCTTTCTCATAGTCTGCAGGTGTGGCGCTTACAAAGATAGCCTGGTTGATCTTATCCTCAAACTCTTCAAATCTCAAGGGCCTATTATCGTATGCTGACGGAAGACGGAATCCGAAATCTATCAGGTTCTTTTTTCTTGCGATGTCACCGCCGCTCATACCTCTGACCTGCGGAAGAGACACGTGTGATTCGTCAACGAAAAGCAGATAATCGTCCGGAAGATAGTCAAGAAGCGTATATGGGGTACTGCCCTTGGGTCTTCCCGAAAGCACACGCGAATAGTTTTCCACTCCGGAGCAGAAGCCGACCTCACGAAGCATCTCCATATCATATTTAACTCGTTCTTCTATTCTCTGAGCCTCTATATATTTGTTCTGACTCTTAAAATATTCAACGCGCTCTTTCATTTCCTGCATGATCTCGGCTATAGCGGCATCCCTTTTTTCATCGGATACTGCATAGTGAGTTGCTGGATAAATAGCAATATAAGATAAATATCTCAAAACCTCACCCGTGACCGTGTGTATTTCAGATATCCTGTCAATTTCATCCCCAAAGAATTCTATTCTTATCGCCTTATCTCCACTTGATGCGGGAAAGATCTCAACCGTATCACCGCGAACACGGAAATTATCTCTTACAAAATTTATGTCGTTCCTGTCGTAGCTTATGGCTATAAGACGTCTTATAAGCTGCTCACGGCTAAGCTCCATACCGGGTCTTAAAGCAAGAACAAGATTTTTATACTCCTCAGGGTCACCAAGTGAATATATGCACGAAACCGATGCCACTATAATAACGTCCCTTCTCTCAAAGAGCGAGGACGTAGCACTGTGACGGAGCATATCAATCTCGTCGTTGATCATAGCGTCCTTTTCAATATAGACATCCTTACCGGGAATATAAGCTTCAGGTTGGTAATAATCGTAGTAAGAAACGAAATACTCAACAGCATTTTCCGGGAAAAACTCTCGAAATTCGGTGCAAAGCTGTGCGGCGAGGGTTTTATTGTGTGCCAAAATAACCGTTGGTCGATTTACGTTAGCGATTACGTTAGCCATTGTAAAGGTCTTACCAGATCCTGTAACACCGAGAAGTGTTTGCATCCTGTCACCGCGAAGCACGCCCTCTGTTAATGCTTTGATAGCCTCCGGCTGATCTCCCGTTGGTTGAAACTCGGAAACAAGCTTAAATTTATTCATTGAAGCCCTCCCATTTTTGAGTGTATGCGGGTTCGGGACGCATCTCCGCGTATATCATATCCTTAATTCTCGCTATATATTCTCTTATGCTGTATATCGGTTGCTTAGCATATCCCTGCAAAGCGGCATCCAATCCATAAGCCTCAAGTCCAAGCTCCTTTGCAATATAGATCGCTCTGTTAAGATGATATCCCTGTGTTACTGCGAGTATTCTTTTGCAGCCGTAAACATTTTTTGCTCGCCAAATACTCTCGTAGGTTGAAAGACCGTATCCGTCGTTGATTATAGCGGTCTTATCAACTTTCCCCTCCGTCAAAACACGTTCCATCGTGACAGTTTCGGTATAATCCTGATTCTCACTGTCACCGCTCACGATAATAATATCGGATTTTTTAGCCATAAAGGCTTCATATCCGGTAGTGAGCCTATCGCTTAGCATAGGTGTCGGCGAACCGTCCGCGCGAACGCCTGCTCCAAGAATGAGTATGCAATCGAAATCATCGGATATCTTTATCATTTCTTCTGTTGAATAGATATTATCGTTAGTTACCGCTACCATATTGATATTTACAATAACAACAAAGAGAAAAACGAGCGCGAACAAATAGCCAATAAACAACAAGGTGTTGATAATTGGCTTTTTATTATTGATACATAAGGTTTTGGCTCTCTCAATAAAATTACTCATATTTTCTCCGCAATTCCGATTATGGAACTATTATATCACATTCAGCAGACGGTGTCAAGAATATTCTTCTTTATTTGGAATTAATAGAAGGTCGCAAGCTCAGGATTGGGCTTAACTGCAAACGCTGTGCTCTCTGCATAAAGAACGGGGCCCTGCCTGTTATACATTGGATGATTTTCGATCTTCACCTTTGCTGTAAGAAGAACCCAATCACCCGTTTTAAGTGATGATTCCTTTTTAAAATTGCATATTAATCCGCCAAATGTAATATCGTCCGCGCAGCAGGTCATTACGTGTCTGCCTATAATAATACACTTGCTTCCAAGCTGAGGATCACGCGCAACAAGTCCCTTGAATTTTACGGTCTTATTATGATATTTGGCGAGATCTTCTCCCATATCGCGATACCATATTGCGAAATCTCTGTCGTCTATCTCGATAACGGGAGCATCAACGTCGAATGGAAGCTCGTCCTCAATATCGTCATATTCGATTCTTCCGTCAGGAAAATCGTAAACTATCTCAGCGCGTGAGTTTACTCCTCTTACGATCTTGTGTATCTCTTCTCTGTTCGCATCAGGCGTTGTTCTGTTGATAACAACCATTTCGCAGGCGGAAAGCTTATCGAACATCAATTGTCGCATATTTGCATTGTAAAGCTCAAACGTTGCGCAATCCGCAGCCATAACGATCTGATAAATATCCCAACTCTCGGGCATACTCATAAAAAGAGTTTCAAGCTGCCACATACCGTTATATTCGACGATTATACGATCGATAAGATGCTTATTTGTGATCTCATTAAGTCTGTCGGGAGTAAGCTCAGCTTCGTCATCAATTCTT
The DNA here is from genome assembly GCA_017483195.1 of Clostridia bacterium. Taxonomy (GTDB): domain Bacteria; phylum Bacillota; class Clostridia; order Oscillospirales; family CAG-272; genus RGIG4608. Next base: position 14,230 of record JAFULR010000018.1, on the reverse strand, counting down.
TCGATATATACGTTCTTGCCCCAAAATCTTGAGGGATCGTAATCGTCAACGCCCTCTTCACAGCAGATGAGCATCGTCTTTTCTCCGGAATTGAATCTCTCATCTTCAAGAGACTCCTGGATCATATGTGTCTTTCCGCCCTCAAGGAAGCCGAGAAAGATATATACGGGTATTTGTTTTTTCATTTTACACCTCAAATTCCAAACAGTTCTTTGATATGCTCCTCGTTGATCTGCGATCCGATAACGCAGAGCTTTCCGATTACATCGGGCAAGCCTCTTCTTATATCGGTCTCACCGGGCACGTAGTCAAAATAGATCCAATCGCCATCTAAGGAATCAACGATTCCCTTAGCGCGCAAGATCGTGCCATATTTTTCTTCAGAAGAAAGCTCAGCCAGCGCAGCGCGTACACTTTCTTCACTGTATTTCTTTACTGTTTCAACACCCCACGAAGCAAACACATCGTCTGCGTGATGATGGTGATGATGCTCGTGATCGTGACAACCACAATCGCATTCCTCGTCATGATCATGGTGATGATCGTGATGATGGTGCTCGTGATCGTGGCAGCCGCAGTCACAATCCTCACCGTGCTCGTGGTGATGATCGTGATGATGCTGCTCATGTTCATGGCAACCGCAGTCACAATCCTCACCGTGATGATGGTGATGATGGTGGTGATGCTTCATTTCCTCAATCTCTTTCTCAAGAGTGTTAGAATGTTCAATTGCTTCAAGTATCTGCTTGCCGTCGAGCTTATCCCAATCGGTAACGATAATTGCCGCCTCATGATTCTTCTCTCTTATCAAGGCCACTGCTTCTTCGATCTTATGCTCGTCAACACCCGATGTGTGACTGAGAATTATGCATTTTGCAACTTCAATCTGGTTATTGAAAAACTCGCCAAAGTTCTTCATATACATTTTACACTTCTTAACGTCAACGACCGTAGTAAGTCCATTAAGAACCACATTATCCGAAAGCACAGCTTCAGTTGCTTTAACAACATCCGAAAGCTTTCCCACGCCCGAGGGCTCTATTATTATTCTATCAGGATTGTAAGTTGAGATCGCTTCTTTGAGAGCTGTTGCAAAATCGCCAACGAGCGAGCAACAAATACAGCCCGAATTCATCTCTGTTATATTGATACCGGACTCCTTAAGAAATCCACCGTCAATTCCTATTTGTCCAAATTCATTTTCAATCAGCATAAGCTTTTCTCCTTGATAAGCCTCGCTAAGCATCTTCTTTATCAAGGTAGTTTTGCCTGCTCCAAGAAAGCCTGAATAAATGTCTATTTTCATATTTATTTCTCCTTCTACTAATAATTTATCACTCTATATTTTACCTCAAATATTTATTAATGTCAACAATATGGGTGAAAAAATATTGACTTTATTCCCTTACTGTGATAGAATTATTTGTAATAAGAAACACTTGGAGAATGATATGAAACACGTTGATATATATACCGACGGTGCTTGCCGCGGAAACCCCGGAAAGGGCGGTTGGGGAGCGATCCTCGTTTACGGAAAGACAGAAAAGGAGCTTTCGGGAGGAGAGCGTTCCACCACGAACAACAGAATGGAGCTTACAGCTGCGATAAAGGCACTTTCTGCTCTTAAAGAAAGATGCGAGGTAACGCTATACTCGGATTCAAAGTATATGATAGATGCTATTGAGAAAAAATGGGTATATTCGTGGCGTGACAAGGGCTGGAAAAAGGCCGATAAATCCCCCGCCCTCAATCCCGATCTTTGGGAGAAGCTTTTGAAATTGATCGAAAAGCACGAAATAAAATTCGTTTGGGTAAAGGGACACGCAGGACATTCATACAACGAGCGATGCGATAAGCTTGCAACCGATTTTGCGGATTCATTTGAGGACTGATTATGGAACATAGAATGAATTTGTGGGATTCCCCATTCAATCATATAAAGCAAGGAAGCAAGATCGTAGAGCTTCGATTAAATGATGAAAAGCGTCAACTCATACACAAGGGAGACACATTGGTTTTCACAAATGCAGTAACCCACGAGGAAATGATCACTTTGGTTACCGGAATAAGAGTATTTTCGGATTTTGCTGAGCTTTACTCGCAATACGATAAAATATCAATGGGTTATGATGAGGATGAGGATGCTTCTCCAGACGATATGCTTCTCTATTATTCAGATGAAAAAATCAAGAAATACGGCGTGCTTGCTATTGAGATAAAGCTAATATAAACGATATCACCCCCGAGATTCGGGGGTGATATCGTTTATTCAACTATTCTGTTAATCTTAAATCTAACTATCTTTTTTGAAGTGTTCTTTTCAAACTCTTCATTTCTGATCTTAACGATCTGAACCTTCTTATAGGGTGCGGATCTCTTGTTGATTTCATTAACGCCGTCCTTGAAGTACTGTTGTGGATCGGTTATACCGTGATCCTTGAGCCCATCAAAGTCGGGATATATCTCAGCAACTATGCAATCCTTGCTTGATCCGTCCTTATTAAGTCCTTCATAAACGACAACTTCATTTACACCGTAAATACGTGAGATCTCGGTTTCGATCTCCTCGGGATAAACGTTCTTACCGTTAGAAAGGATAATGAGGTTCTTAAGACGTCCTGTGATATAGATCCAGCCCTCTTCGTCAAGTCTGCCGAAGTCACCTGTCTTGAAATATCCCTCTTCATCAAATGCTGCAGCAGTTGCCTCGGGATTGTTATAATAACCAATCATAACGTTGGGGCCCTTAACGCAAATTTCACCTTCTCCGTTTTCATCGGGATCAGCAATCTTTACCTGCTCACCGATAATTGGAGTGCCTACACTACCTGCTTTTCTGTATTCATTTCTGTTACAGGAGATCAATGGTGCGCACTCGGTGATTCCGTAGCCGTTAAGAATAGTTATGCCGATTCCTTCAAAAGTATCGATAATATCCTGATTGAGAGCGGCACCGCCACAGATGATCATTTCAAGGTTACCGCCAAAGGATGCGGTTACGCTTGCAAAAAGCTTTTTGCGCGCATCGATACCGATCTTTCTCATACCGTTGCTCGCCTTGATCATCGTGCGCAGAAGCTTATCCTTGCCCTGCTTTTCGGCGGTTGCCCAAATTCTCTTATAGAATGTCTCAACGAAAAGAGGCACGAGGATAAGATGGCTGGGCTTTTCTTCCTTAAGCTCGTTAAGTATGTACTTAAGACCGTTTGAAATATATACTTCAGCGCCTTGAGCATAGTGTCCCACGAAGTTAACGGTTGAACCGAATGTGTGATGAGGAGGCAAAACGCAAAGGGTTTTAGGAGTTATCTGGAAGTTATACATACCCTGAGTCATATCGGATACGATATTGGTCTGAGTAAGCATTACACCCTTTCCCTTACCGGTGGTTCCTGAAGTAAATACGATGCTTGCTAGCTTATCGGGATCAAGATCATAATCGTAGTAACTGTTATCGCCATTATCAAAAAGCTGTTTTCCGGCAGAAACAATGTCTTCAAGCATCTTAACTCCCTCAAGCTTTGTAGTCTTGCTAAGACAAATGAGAACGGGCTTTCTCGTAAGCTCGGGATATATCGTCTGAAGCTTTGCATCAATAACAGAGCTGTAGATAACAAAATCGCACTCAGCACTCTCAAGAATGCTCTTGATATCCTCAGCGGGAAGCTCCTTATCAACTGGAACTGTAACGGCTCCGATTGACATAGTGGCATAATATGAGGTTACCCAATTATATGAAGCCTCACCGATAATAGCAATGTGCTTTTCTCTTACACCCTCTGCAATAAGTCCCGTACCCATAGCTACGATATAGTCCTTAGTTTCTGCGAAGGTTTTTCTCGTTACAGCAGGTTTATGAGGATTCTCTTTAAATGAATATGCGATCTTGTTGGGATATTTCGCCGCAACGTTTTCTGTCATAATGCGGAAATCCTCAAACACGGTAGTTTCGTATAACGGATAATTCTTCGTTCTGTTTTTGCTCATGATTAATTCACCTTCTTAATAATTAAAGTTAAAACTGAACCTTTTCCTCAATATAGCTCTTGAGGTCAGCAATAGGAAGTCTTATCTGCTCCATTGTATCTCTGTCTCGGATGGTTACACAACCGTCTGTTTCAGATTCAAAGTCATAGGTAATGCAGAGAGGAGTACCGATTTCATCCTGACGTCTGTATCTCTTACCGATAGAGCCTGTTTCATCAAAATCTACGTTAAAGTATTTTGCAAGCTCACAATATACTTCATCAGCCTTATCGGAAAGCTTCTTGGAAAGAGGAAGAACTGCAGCCTTAACGGGTGCAAGAGCGGGATGAAGTCTGAGTACTGTTCTGACATCGTTCTTAGCTTCATCAATTACCTCTTCGTCATATGCGTCACAAAGAACAGCGAGAACGCTTCTTTCAACACCCAAAGAGGGCTCAATTACGTAAGGTGTATATCTTTCGTTCGTTTCGGGATCAAAGTATGTGAGATCCTTCTTAGATTCATTCTGATGCTGTGTAAGGTCATAGTCAGTTCTGTCTGCTACGCCCCAAAGCTCACCCCAACCGAATGGGAAGAGGAACTCAAAGTCCGTTGTTGCCTTTGAGTAGAAGCAAAGCTCCTCGGGATCGTGGTCGCGAAGGCGAAGGTTTTCATCCTTAAGACCGATATCAAGAAGCCACTGATGGCAGAAGTTTCTCCAATAAGCAAACCATTCAAGGTCGGTTCCGGGCTTGCAGAAGAATTCAAGCTCCATCTGTTCAAACTCTCTAACACGGAAAATAAAGTTGCCGGGAGTGATCTCGTTTCTGAAGGACTTACCAATCTGACCGATACCAAAGGGGAGCTTTTTACGTGTTGTTCTCTGCACGTTTACAAAGTTTGTAAAAATACCCTGAGCAGTCTCGGGACGAAGATAAACTGTGTTTTTAGAATCTTCAGTTACACCTTGGAATGTCTTGAACATGAGGTTGAACTGACGAATGTCAGTAAAGTTGTGCTTTTTACATGTGGGACAAGGAATGTTGTGATCTTCAACAAATGCCTTAAGCTCGGGCTGAGAAAAAGCGTCGATGGGCTTTTCAAGAGTATAGCCGTTTTCCTCACACCAATCCTCAATAAGCTTGTCAGCTCTGAATCTCTCGTGGCATTCACGGCAGTCCATCATGGGATCTGAAAAACCCGCAAGATGTCCGGACGCTACCCAAGTCTGAGGATTCATAAGAATAGCAGCATCAAGACCTACGTTATACTTGTTTTCCTGAACGAACTTCTTCCACCAAGCACGCTTAACGTTATTCTTGAGTTCAACGCCGAGAGGGCCGTAGTCCCAGGTGTTAGCAAGACCGCCGTAGATCTCTGAACCGGGGAAAATAAATCCGCGGTTTTTGCATAAAGCAACGATTTTGTCCATTGTTTTTTCTGTGTTAATCATTTTTTTGCCTTTCCTCCTTATGGCTGGTTTGCCATAAAAGATATAAAATTATTTAAAAATATTTTTGTCTGAGTTATAGTTGTTTGGTGTGAAATAGATGCTTGACGAAGCTTCATCGTGGTATGTACCCATCAGCTTGATTTCATTTATTGAGTATGATGAATAACGTGAAAGCAAAGAACAATATGCTAAAAGGTCTTTATCGGAAAGATCGGTATCAATTAATCTTAGCATTGTATCGGATGTTAGTACTTCTCCCATCTTGTATGTATAAGATGAATTAGCAAACTTTGATAAAAAGCTGTATAAGAACGATAATCCCATATCCGATATGGATACTTTCTTCATATCATACCCTTTATATGTGAACATTGCCCTTGCAAGGTCTCCGTTCATATTGCGCTCGGGCCCTGAATAAAGCTTACCGTTATAAACGAATTTGTTGGGAATAAGATATTCAAATCCACCCATTTCATTTACAGCGTATGCTAACGCATCAACGGAAAGAATTGCATATCTGTCAATTTCAGCTCCGATAATTAACTCTATGCTTTCGAGCACCGTATCAACAGAAGCTGTTGGATATGTTGCTTGTAACAGAGTGTTGCTTTCCAGCAAAGTGTTGTCCGGTATCGGAAGAAAGCTTATTTTCGTACTACTTGGATCAAAGTTGATTACCGTGAGTGACAGAAGCTTTTCCTTATCTGCAATTCCAAGAAGGACGGTGGTCTCTTCTTTTTCGGGTTCTATTGATACCGCATTTATATATAGACTGACAAGTATTATGCAAGCAACCAAAGCGAATGCCGCAAATGAAAGCAAAAAGGATTTTAAAAAGAGATTAAATTTAATTTTCATAATCTGCTTCCTTTTGAACAGTTGTATTATACATCAGTTTAATAAAAAATACAATACTATTTCCGATGTATTTTAATCATGAAGTCTTTCGCCGAGGATATTTCTGTATTTTTGGTAAAATTCCTCAAAATATCCACCGTCTAAAGCTTCTCTGATTTTTTCTGTAAGCTCATTGTAGAAATAAAGATTGTGAATAACGGCAAGACGCATGCCAAGAGCTTCCTTAGCCTTGATAAGATGACGGATATAAGCTCTGCTGTAACTCCTGCAGGCAGGACAACCACATCCCTCGTCAAACGGTCTTGGATCCTTCGCATATTGCTCGTTCATAACGTTCATTCTGCCGTGCCAAGTGAAAAGATTACCGTGGCGGGCATTTCTCGATGGCATAACGCAGTCAAAGAAGTCAACTCCGCGGTGAACTGCCTCAAGAATATTGCAGGGTGTTCCAACCCCCATAAGGTACCTTGGTTTATCTGCAGGCATATAAGGCTCAACAACCTCTATAATATGGTACATATCCTCGGTAGATTCACCTACTGCAAGTCCACCAATAGCATATCCGTCAAGATCAAGCTCTGCAATTTCCTGCATATGCTTGATTCTGAGATCATCATAAGTACTTCCCTGATTAATACCGAAGAGCATCTGATTTTTGTTGATGGTATCGGGCAAAGAATTCAATCTTTCCATTTCTGCCTTACATCTGACAAGCCAACGTGTGGTTCTGTCACAAGATTGCTGAACGTATTTATATTCAGCCGGGTTCTGGATACATTCATCAAAAGCCATAGCAATGGTTGAAGCAAGATTTGACTGTATTTGCATACTTTCTTCAGGACCCATAAATATTCTTTTTCCGTCTATATGAGAAGAAAAGTTAACACCCTCCTCAGTAATTTTTCTGAGAGAAGCCAGAGAAAATACCTGAAACCCGCCGCTATCCGTGAGAACCGGCTTATCCCAATTAAAAAATTTATGTATTCCGCCCATTTCTTTTATCAATTTGTCGCCCGGTCTTACGTGCAAATGATAGGTGTTTGACAATTCAACCTGACATTTAAGCTCGCGCAGATCCATAGTTGAAACACCGCCCTTGATAGCGGCACAGGTTCCAACGTTCATAAAAACGGGTGTCTGTATATCGCCGTGAACGGTGTGAAGAACTCCTCTTCTTGCTCGTCCCTCGGTTTTTAAAAGTTCAAAATTTTTACTCATCGTATTTCCTTTCATATAGGGGTTATGTTCTTTCGAATTGATGATCGATATTTCGTTTTGATATCTCCATAGCTACCGGTCTGCCGTGGGGACAGAATGTAATATCCGGGATATTCATAAGCTGCTCAACTATCCAATCGGTATGTGCTTCCACATATTCTCTGCCGGCTTTGATAGCAGCCTTACATGAGGCCTGGTATAAAGCTTTTTCGAATAATATATCGCGTGTAAGCTTAGGATTTCCGGCTCCGTCCTTTATTCTGTTTACCATAGTTGATATAGTATCCTGAATGTCGCATGAGGCAAGCTCAGTAGGAATGGATGAAACCAGTATGCTGTATTTTCTTGTTTGAATTTTAAAGCCAAGCTTTTCAAAATCAATCAAATAATCATTGAGAATTGATATTTCTGCAGATGTCAGCATGATTTCGAGCGGAGTGATCAATATTTGTGCAGAGGGCTCCTTTTCTTTCATCATTCTTTTGTTTTTTTCAAAAATGATGCGCTCATGAGCAGCGTGCTTATCAACAATAAGCATTTTATCATCAAGCTCTATCAATAAATATGAGTTGAATACCTCACCTACAATTCTGTATGCAGGAACAGACATGTTATCTAAAGGATCATCAATATCAGAATCTTCTGCATACTCCTGCATATAAGCAAGTTCAGCTTCCTCTTCCGGAGTTTTGGGAATTGGCTCACGAAAATACATTAAATAGTTCAAATATACTTCGCATGCCACTTCGGGTGAAATCTTTTGGAACTCCTCAGAGGGCATGTTAGAATATTTTTCGTGCATAGCGATTGCTTCGGGTGGAATGTATTTTTTATTAACATCAGAACCGGTTTCACGTGCGGTGTCACTCTCATTTTTGAGTATCGGTACATCAGAGTATCTGATCTGCTCAACCCTTTCCTCTTGCTTGGAATCAACTATGGGAGTAAAAGCATCTGAAACAGAACGAGCTTGCGCAATCGTTTTATATTGCTGTGATGTCACTCTTTCAAAGCGATCCTCATTTACCGGAATGGATAAAACCATTTCGGGGCGGGATGTATTTTCTTCAAGAGCGGTTCTTACCGTGTGATAAATAGCTTCAAAAACCGGCTTTTCATTTGCAAACTTAACTTCAAGCTTAGTAGGATGTACGTTTATATCAACGGTTGTTGGATTTATGGTGAGATTTAAAACGCAGCACGGGAATTTTTCGGGTGGGAGATATGATGTGTAAGCCTGTTCGATTGCAGCTACTGCCAATTTACTTTTAATAAATCTGTTGTTGATAAAGAAATTCTGGTAATTTCTGTTTGATTTAACTGTATCGGATCTACCGATATAGCCCTGAACTCTTATATCATTGATCTCACTGTCAACGTATATCATCGCATTTTTCATCTGCTTGCCCATAACGATATAAATAACGTTTTCGAGCTTGCCATCACCGGGGGTTTCAAACTTAAGAGCACCGTCTGAAATAAAACGGAAAGAAACCTCGGGATGTGAAAGTGCGATTTTTTCGATAATAGTTGAAATAGCGCTCGCTTCAGTTACATCACGCTTTAAGAATTTTCGCCTTGCGGGAATATTAGCAAATAAATTTTCAACTATAACAGTAGTTCCCTGTCTTGCCGCTTGCTCGGAATACTCGGTTATCTCTCCGGCGTGCGCCTCAATCATCGCACCGTAGGGGGAATCTTCAGTCTTTGATATAATTCTAATATCCGAAACAGAAGAAATAGCTGCAAGAGCTTCTCCTCTGAATCCAAGGGTAAGAATTCTCATCAGATCTTCCTCATCCTTGATCTTGCTTGTTGCGTGTCTTTTAATAGCTATGGGAAGATCTTCGGCTTCAATTCCGCATCCGTTATCGGATACTCTCATATAAGTTATTCCACCGTTCTTGATCTCAACCGTGATCTGAGTGGCTCCGGAGTCAATTGAATTTTCAAGTAATTCCTTGATCACGGATGAAGGTCTGTCAACAACCTCGCCTGCGGCAATAAGGTTTGCAACCGCAAACGAAAGCACGTTAATTTTTCCCATAGTATCTCCTTTCTCTATTTGAGTCTGTTGTTTAGCTCAAACAATAGATTCATAGCCTCAACAGGCGTCATAGTATTAATGTCTATCTTTTTTATATCCTCAATAACAGATTTTTCTGTTATATCCTCAAAGGTTATAAGATTTTCTACCTCATCAGCAAAATTACTGTTTGAGGTAGTAAGTGTGCGAGAGGTCTTTTCAACTGTAGCAAGAATTTCCTTTGCTCTTCTGATTACCTCGTTTGGCAATCCCGCAAGCTTTGCTACCTCAATACCGTAGCTATCGTCGGTAGAACCTCGGATGATCTTTCTGAGGAATATTATGTTATCACCGCGCTTTTTAGCCGCGATATTGTAATTAACTATACCGCTGAACTCATCCTCCATCGAAGTAAGCTCGTGATAATGAGTTGCAAAAAGAGTTTTAGCGCCGATCTTTTTGCCGTTAGTATATTCGATGATGGCACGCGCAATGCTCATGCCGTCAAATGTTGATGTGCCGCGACCAACCTCGTCGTAAATAATCAAGCTCTTTTGAGTAGCGTTTCTGAGTATATAGGCAACCTCATTCATTTCAAGCATAAATGTGGATTGACCCGATGCGAGGTCGTCAGAGGCACCAACACGTGTAAACACCTTATCGACGATTCCTATTCTGGCATCACCGGCCGGAACGTATGATCCTATTTGTGCCATAACGACAATGAGAGCAACCTGGCGCATATACGTTGATTTACCTGCCATATTGGGACCTGTGATAAGCATAAGTCTGTTAGCAGAGGTGTCAAGATATACGTCGTTGGGAACGAAATAAGAATCCTTAACGAATTGTTCAACAACGGGATGACGACCGTCTTTAACGTCTATAACGTTGCTATCGTCTATCTCGGGCTTTATGTAATTATTCTTGGCTGCTACCGTAGCAAGACTGTTATATACGTCTATTGTTGCCACAAGAGCTGCGGTTTTTCTTATTCTATCGCTTTCATCGGCAATTTTTTGACGAATTTCCTGGAATAAGTTATATTCAAGTGTACATACCTTGTCTGCGGCACCTAAAATCGTTGCTTCAATATCCTTAAGCTCCTGTGTGATATACCTTTCACAGTTTGTAAGTGTCTGTTTTCTTATATATCTGTCAGGTACCATGGATATTAGAGATTTTGTTACTTCGATATAGTATCCGAAAACTTTATTGTAATTTATTTTTAAGGTTTTTATTCCGGTAGCTTCTCTTTCGCGTTGAGTGATCTCATCAATCCAAGAATGACCGTCAGTCATAATGGAGCGAAGATGATCCACCTCCGCATTATATCCTTCAAGTATGATTCCACCGTCTCGTACCGAGAAAGGGGCGTCCTCCCTGATGGATTTTTGGATGAGATTGTATATATCTGACAAAGTATCAAAATTTTCAAATATTTTACGGATTTCCTCACTCTTGCAGTCTGAGATCAATGACTTTAACTCAGGAAATACCGATATTGTATTGCAGACGGCACGAAGATCCTTTCCGTTAGCGGTTCCGTAAATTATCTTAGTCAGTAAGCGCTCAAGATCCAGAACTCCGGACAAAAGATTTTCAAGCTCCTGACGTTTGATGAAATTTTCAAAAAGCTCTTCTACAGCACTTTGCCTTTTTATAATTAAAGAAGATTTAAGCAAAGGATGCTCAACCCATTGTCTGAGCAAGCGTGCGCCGGGAGCAGTTTTGGTTTTATCAAGAACCCAAAGAAGCGATCCTCTCTTTTCTTTGGTTCTCATAGTCTCACAAAGCTCGAGATTTCTGCGGGAGTTCACGTCAATTTCCATAAACTGTCCGTTGGTATATACCTTGAGATCCTTTATATTGGTCTTGTCGGTTTTTTGCATTTCTGCAATATAGTTAAGTAATCCGCCAATAGCGCAGATTACGGCTTTTCTGCCGTCCCAAGCGCTTCTTTCGGATTCAAAGCTATCCCTTACGCAATCATAAGATGTGGCATAATCAAATCTCATAGATTGATTGTCGCTGATAAGAGAGGAAACTCTTTCATGAATGAATTGTCCTCTGTCGGGGAGAGATTCAATAGATACGTTGAGAATAATCTCACTCGGCATATAGGTTGAAAGCTCTGTGTTTAATTTTGAAAGCATTTCCTTTCCGCCAAATGATGTTGCAAATGCCTGCCCGGTTGAAACGTCGGCAAAGCAAACTCCTATTTCCTCGGTATCGAAAAACACAGCGCACAGATAGTTGTTCTGAGTTTCTTTAAGAAGATTGGACTCAATGAGAGTTCCGGGGGTAATAACTCTGGTTACATCACGTCTTACAAGACCTTTTGCAAGCGCAGGGTCCTCCATTTGCTCACAAATAGCAACCTTATAGCCCTTTTCAATCAATCTTCCTATGTAGGTTTCCGAGCTGTGATACGGAACGCCGCACATGGGGGCGCGCTCTTCTTCTCCGCAGTCCCTGCCAGTAAGAGTAAGCTCCAACTCGCGAGAAGCAAGAATGGCATCGTCAAAGAACATCTCATAAAAATCTCCAAGACGGTAAAACAGCAAAAAGTCCTTGTATTTATTTTTGATCTCAAAGTATTGTTCCATCATTGGAGTCATGGGACTTCACTCTCCTTATCTGAAATAATTGAATCAATGGCACTGAGAGTGGCAGGTTGCACAGTTATGAGTGCATGCACTCTTGGGATCTTCACCTGTTATTGCACAGGTAATTGTATTGTTGACCTCGTTCATAAGGTCATTAACCTCAACCTGAAGACGATTAAGCTTCAAAAAGGAATCATTTGAAACTATCATCTCGTAAAGAAGATTGATTCTTTCATTGATAACGTCTATAGTAAAGTTATCCTTATCTTCTTTAAGCATCTCCATTTGCAAAGCCTGCTGCTGTACCTCGTATTCTTTAAGTGTGGCCTGAAGCTCGGCATCGTTTTCATACTCAGCTTTTGCTTTATCAAATTCTATCATTCTTTTGTCCTTGGCAATGCTCTCGCCAAGAAGCTTAGCAATTTCTAAAATTTCCATATTAACTCCTTATTGTACGATCTCTCCTATAAGAGCGAACGTTTCACATTTCGTAATTTTGATATTCAGGTATTTTCCTTCATTTTCTGCGGCGCCGTCGAACAAAACAATTTTATTGCCTTCGGTTCTTCCGCAAAGCACATCGGGATTATTCTTGCTGCGACCATCGCAAAGTACACGAATAGTTTTCCCAAGATACTTCTGATTTATTTCATAAGCTATTTCATTCTGAAGATCAAGCAATCGTCTGAATCTTTCAGATTGAACGTCTTGGGGAACTTGATCGGGCATTTCTGCAGCAGGAGTTCCCTTTCGCGGTGAGTATATAAACGAGTATATCATATCGTATCTCACGCGATTTAAAGCATTGAGTGTGCCTTCAAAATCCTCTTCGGTTTCTCCGGGGAAACCAACGATAATATCGGTTGTTATAACAATATCCGGGATTTTTTCCTTCATATAGTCAACAATATCAAGGTATCTATCCATTTGATAGTGTCGGTTCATTGCTTTAAGTATGCGGTTGCTTCCCGATTGAAGTGGCAGATGGAATTGCTTTGCTATTCTTTTATTATTTGCAATAACGTCAACAAGCTTTTTTGTTGCATCCTTAGGATGGCTTGTCATAAAATGAAGAACATAGTCACCCTCTATTTTTGCAAGCTCATCAAGCAAATCTGCAAAATCGTAATCAAATCCCATATCCTTTCCATAGGAATTAACGTTCTGACCAAGCAAGGTAATATCCTTATAGCCCTCAGCGACCAGTTGACGTACTTCGGCTATTATATCCTCTTTTCTGCGACTTCGTTCTCTTCCTCTGACATATGGCACTATGCAGTAGGTGCAGAAATTATTGCATCCGTACATAATCGATACCCAAGCTCTATAGTCGCTTTCTCTCCTGATCGGCAGGCCCTCCGCAACTGAGTAATCCTCGTCAGTACAATAAAGTCTTTTACCTCTAACGAGCTTTGTAGAAAGAAGCTCGGGCAATCTATGGATCGCGGAGGTTGAAAAAACAAAATCAACGTAAGGGTACTTAAATTTTATGTCGTTAACTCTATGCTCCTGAGTGACCATACATCCGCAAACAGCAATAACAAGCTCTGGATTTTTTTGTTTAATATGCTTGTACTGTCCAATTGTGGAAAGTGCTTTTAGCTCGGCATGCTCACGGATGGCGCAGGTGTTTACAACGATAAGATAGGCATTCTCCGGGGAAGAAATAATTTCATAACCCATGCTTTCTGCCATGCCCGCTATTTTTTCGCTGTCTGCCTCGTTCTGCTGACAGCCAAAGGTCATAACAAACGCACCCTTACGGAATCCGTTTTCAAGCGCAAAGCGGTCGTTCTCCGCTTTGATAACATTCATATATTCAAACTGTCTTTTAATAGCTTCAGTTGGTAATATTTTCGTTTTCAACGCAAAATTCTCCATAATAAATAGTATATCATCCTACTATTATACATTAGGCTTTACAAAAAGTCAATAATTTTGACAAAAAAACTCCCCGAATTGATATGCACCCCAAAAGTTAGACACTTTTGGAGGTGCATATTTTTTATGGCAAAGAAGGGGTCAAAGCAAAAAAGGTACTCGACAGAATTTAAGATAGGTGTTATAATGGATATGCGAGAACACCATCTTGGATACCGT
>JAFULR010000017.1 GCA_017483195.1 Clostridia bacterium | reverse complement strand
TTTGTAGCCACAAAGTGTAGCAAAACCATATAATATCTAACAATTTAAACTATATGGCTACGAAATAAAGTATATCTAACAGAGGCTCCTTCCGCAGAGGGAGCTGTCGAGCGTATGCGAGACTGAGGGAGTTTCTTTTCGATTTATAAGGTTCTTTTGCTAAGCAAGAGGAACTACACCCGTCCGCTTCGCGTCCACCCTCTTCTCCGGAAGAGGGCTCGGTGAGATATTCCTCATTTTGTAGCCACAAAGTGTAGCAAAACCATATAATATCTAAAAATTTAAACTATATGGCTACGAAATAAAGTATATCTAACAGAGGCTCCTTCCGCAGAGGGAGCTGTCGAGCGTATGCGAGACTGAGGGAGTTCCTTTTAAAATTCAACTAAAGATCAATTAAAAAGCAAAGTGCGGGAATGCACCCATTCCCGCACGTTTATTATACGTTTGATTCGTCGTTCTTCTCTGCCTCTGCCTCGGCTTCGGCTTCTGCCTTTGCCTTTGCAGCCTTAAGAGCTTCAAGCTCAGCTTTAAGCTTTTCAACGTCGCTTTCATTGTTCTTTTCATACAAGCGGCGGCGGATCACATCATAACCAACGAACAAAAGAATAGGTACAACTACACAAATAATAAGTCCGGGAAGTGTTTGCATAAAGAGTGCTACATTACCTGCGCCGGGAATTCTGACTCCCGTATAAATACCAATCAGCAAGTCCTCAGGAACTGAAGCCTTATCCTCGGTATTGTTGTTAGTACCTTTTGTGCGGAAGTAGATAACTCCCTCATGCTCAAATTTATCTATAACTTGGTGAGTTACAATTGATGTGCCGTTACCGTCAGGGTCGGTAAAGGAGATCGTGTCTCCAATATTAACCTCGCTTGCGTCAACCGTCTTGGTGAAAATTAGGTCTCCCGATGCAATGTCAGGATACATGGAGTCGGTCAATACAATTAACGGAATTACACCGGCAAAATCGGGAACTTCATCCTCGTTAATAAAGCTTTTTATAATCAACGTACAGTTGACAATTAACATGGGCACCAAAATAACACACAATACTATACCGATTATGGTAAACACCTTGTGCCTCGTAGCTTCTTTATTGTTTGCAGAAACGTTGTTTGGCTTATTATTATCAGTTTGCAACATCATTAAAACTTCCTTTCGGGAGATTTTAGTTCATACTATACCCCACAATACGAACTTATAACAAATATTATATATTGATATGAAACAAAAGTCAATAAAAAGCAACAATTTTTTCTGAATTTTGTGCGTTTCGACAATTAATCTTTTAATATTTGTGCATATTAACGAACATTTGGTTCATACTTCAGGGCAATAGAGAACTTTTGCGGAAAAATTATAGCACTTTTTGTTGCAAAAGTCAATAATCTATATCAAATTAATTAAGAATATTAACGTATTTCGCAAAATAATCAACAAAAAACGTGAACTTGGTTCATCCATTACCCTAAAGAGTGAACACTCTTAACCTCCACGTTAGGGTAAATGGATGACCGGGCTTTACTCGATTTGCTATTTCGCGCGATTATTATACTATACCATGTGTTACAAATGCGTTACAAATCCGCTTTTTCAACAAAAAAATCTAATTTTTTAAGCAAAAAATCATCGGTCGTTTTGCCGATGATTTTTTTCGTTTTTTAAGCATTTTTCATATTGACAAAATATAATTTTAGTGATATAATCCGTATTTGGTTTGTTTAATAAATTTATGTTTTTCGGTAGGTATTTATGAATTCAATTTCTGTAACCAAGCAACGCGACAATCACCGTATAAATTTTGAAAATTTACTCTTGGTAAAATCAAAAATCTTTGATTTTATCTCAAAAAATACAGTTCTCGTTATTGCCGCCACTCTCGCGCTTCTCTCCTGCTTTATCGTTAAGCCCGACGAGCAATATATCGGGTATTTCGATTTCAAAACCCTTACCTGTCTTTTTTGCACTCTTGCGGTAATATGCGCGCTCAAAAATATTCATTTTTTCACCATTACCGCCAAAAAGATCGTCGCCCTTACCGGTAACACGCGCACACTTTCACTCGCTCTTGTTTATATCACCTTTATAGGCTCTATGTTCCTTGCAAACGATATGGCGCTTTTAACGTTTCTGCCCCTCGGTTATATTTCCCTCTCCGCAACAAGCAAGGAAAAATATATGGCGCCCGTGTTTATTATTCAGAATATCGCCGCAAATCTCGGCGGCATGCTCACGCCCTTTGGCAACCCCCAAAATCTTTATATCTACACAAAGTTCAATATCCCCACAATCGAGTTTATGGGAATAATGATCTTCCCCTTTATCCTTTCAATAATTTTGTTCACCGTGTGCTGCCTGTTCATCCCCAAGGAAGAGCTTACGCTCAATAACGAAGAGGATGAAAAAATAAATACAAAAAAGGCAACCTTTTATCTTGTTTTGTTCGCCATGACAATACTTATGGTGTTCAGAGTTATTCCCTATTACGTTTGCCTTCCTATAATATTTGCAGCTATTATGATCTCCGATCGCAAGGCGCTTACTAAGGTGGATTATCCACTGCTCCTCACGTTCGTGTGCTTTTTCCTCTTGGCAGGCAATATTTCAAGAATAGAAATCGTAAACACCTTCTTTTCTGCCTTGCTCGAGAAAAACACTCTCCTCACAAGCATTCTTTCCTGCCAGGTTATAAGCAACGTTCCCTCGGCAATTCTTCTCTCGGAATTCACCACCAACTATAAGGAGCTGCTCCTTGGCGTAAACATAGGCGGTGTCGGAACGCTCATCTCATCCCTTGCAAGCCTTATCACCTTCCGCGAGTACACCTCGCACGTTAAAGGCAAAACCGCTCAGTATGTTGGATTATTCTCAGCATTCAACTTCGGTTTTCTTATAATTCTCACCGTTTCGGTTATGATATTCTTATAAATAAAAACAGTGTAGAGATCAGAAGATCCTACACTGCTTTTTTATTCTTCCGCTTTTTTCGATCTTATCCTCCAAAGGAATATGCCAAGGCAAGCAAGTGATGCAATCGCTATACAAATATTGCTGATTCCCATTGACAAGCCCGCCGCCTCCGCGCCGATCTCCTTATGAAAGGTCTGCAAATACCAAAGAATGGGTATTCTGAACACGAACACACGGCTTATGTTAAGGATCATGGTCATTTTTGTTTTTCCGTAGCCGTAAAGAACGCCGAGCACTGCGGAATTCACCGCAAGAGCAAGTATCGAGAGCGAATCGTATTTGTGTATTGATTTTATCAGCTGCAAAAATTCCGCAGCCCCCTCCGCAAGCTCGTTCTGATTGTAAAGACCGATTATCTCATCCTGCAATATAAAGCGGATAAGGATATATCCTATAATACCGAGCCCCGTTGCCATAAAAAATGAATATCTGAAGGTTTTTAAGGCTCGTTTTTCATTTCCTGCGCCAAGGTTCTGGCTGATTATGGTGGAAGTTCCTTCCTCAAACGAGTTGATGGGATTGGTTGCAAGTCCGTTCACGTTATTCGATACGCCGAGCGCCCCCACAACAAGCGGGCCGTATGCCTTGCACATACTGTTGATGCTCACCTTACCAAATGAGAAGATGAATTTGCCAAGAAAAATGGGAAACGATATGGCGGCAATTTTTTTGCACACCGAAAAATCAAGCTTGAACTCGCTGAAATTAAGAGCCAATAAATTATCCCGCTCAAGCATCATCAAAAGCAGAATAACGAACATCGTAGCCTGCCCCACCATAGTTGCAATCGCAACCCACATAATATCTTTTTTGTCAAGCACCCATATGAAAAGTAATGACAAGCCAAGCTTTATCACCATAGCCAGAATATTGAGCCAGAACATGATTTTAGTATTGCCCTTAGCCTTTTGCATAGCCATGAATACGCTATTATAAAACATAAAGGCAAGGCTGAGGATCTGAACTATAAAATAGCCCGTTCCTATTGCGATAAGCTCATCGGGAACACCCGAAAGACGCATTATGGGTAAAGCCAGGGGCAAGCATATTGCCAAAAGCAGTATAACGATCACCGTTGATAGCGATATTACCTGATTTGAGTTAAATCTCGCCTTTTCCATATCGCCCGCGCCAAAGATTCTGGCTACTATTATTCCGCCTCCGGCTGCAACACCCGAGCCGAGTGAGGAAAGCAGATGCTGGATCTGCGAAAGCATAGCAACCGCGCTTACGCTTGTGGGGTCTATTCGGGCAACCACCACCGCGTCGATAACGGAATAAAATGAATTAAATAAATTATATAAAAAGATGGGAGCGCAAATGCTGATTATTGCCTGAACAAGGTTACCGTTAAGCACCCGTTCCCTTCTTATCAGATCTTTTTCCTTACTCATACCTTCTCCTGTGTCCTATGCTCAACGCGTGAGATCGAATAAATGCTCAAGGTCTCCGAGCCGTCCGTATATTCGCCAACAAATTTCATTCCGTTTGCGCGCGCAGTTGCGACGGATGCAAGGTTTTCTTTATTCATATAAGAATAAACAGCCCCGTGATCGGTATTTTCAAAAAACCAATCTCGCACCGCCCTTGCAGCCTCCTTGGCATAGCCGCGCCGCCAATATTTTTTATTGATATGATACCCTATCTCGGGAAGGATCTCACCGTTTATATTCTGCAAGGAAATACCGCAATCACCTATAAACTCACCGTTTTTCTTGAGCTCAAGCGCCCAAAGCCCAAATCCGTTCTCCGCATAGCTGCGGATGCACCAATCAAGCCACCTTTGAACGCCCCTTTCATCATAGGGCTTTTCATAGTATTTCATTGTTTCGGGGTCACAAATTATATCCTTCAAGCCGTCAAAATCACTCTGCCCGTATTCTCTGACCAAGAGTCTTTCGGTTTCAAATATGATCTTCATAATTTATGCCCTCCCCTAAAACGTTCAAATCATTCATATTATATATCTATTGTATCGTTTTGTCAATCTCTACGGGATTTTTTACTAAAATAATAAATAGCCGCTCAGCAGAGCGGCTATATTTTATACTAACATTTTATATTTAAGTCTGAGATTGTCCGCAATCATAGCAATAAACTCGGAATTCGTGGGCTTGCCGCGGTTATTTTGGATCGTATAACCAAAATAAGAATTCAAAACATCCACGTCTCCCCTGTCCCACGCAACCTCGATAGCGTGTCTGATCGCGCGCTCAACACGGCTCGTTGTTGTCTGATACTTCTTTGCGACCGTTGGATAAAGAATTTTCGTTACGGAATTTATTATTTCCCCATCATTCACCGTAAGAAGAATTGCAGTTCTCAAATACTGATATCCCTTGATATGCGCGGGAACACCGATCTGATGAATGATCTTCGTCACCTGCGATTCAAGATCGGCGGTTGCATAATCCTCACCGGATGTGGACGGCGCAAAAGAGCTTGTGGGCAAAAGATTTTCAATGTGATGCGCCACACTCTCCGCATTCACGGGCTTTATCATGCAAAGTGACGCACCCGCATTATTCGCCTCTATCAGTATATTGTGATTGCCCACAAGTGACATAACTATAAAAGCGGGAGCATCCGCACCCATTGACCTTTTCACCTGGCGAACGACACCGATTCCGTCGAGCTTTGAAAGAAGTACGTCAATAAGAACGACGTCGGGCAATGAATTTTCAATAAGCGAAAGTGCCTCTTCCCCGTTAGAGGCTTCTAAAACGTTAATATAGCCAAGCTCCTTCAGTTCATCCTTGAGCAAGCATCTGGAGGTCTGATTCTCATCTGCGATGAGTATTTTTGTGTTATTCATTTCTTTTCTCCTTTTAATTGGTAAATTTTGACAGTAATATTCTACCATATTTTACCAATCATTGCAAGATGAAAGAAAAACAAATATTAAACAAAATTTATTGGTAAAATTTGGTAAATATTTATATTTTAAAATAAAATTCAAAGAGCATCGATATATAACGCTGTTTTTATCGTATTCCCGAAGCCAAATTAGCCTTGGCTTAATAAAAAAGCCGACACAGAAAACTCCACATCGGCTTTTATACATTAATTAAATTATTTTGCGTTTTTTTCTCTTATCATTCTATATATTTCTTCTGTTGCAAGAGCAATCTTGGTAACCGCAAAATCGTCACCGTGAGGATAGATATAGAACGTATCGTCAAGAGTGTTAAGGTCAATACAATCGCCGTATTTGCCAAGGTAATTGTATTCGATGTGGCACGCCTCAAGTCCGCCGGACTTTCTTTCCATTTCAAAGTCACCGTATTTTCCGCTTCCCTTAAGTCTGAAGCCGTCAATATCGTGAATGATGGTTCCGTTTCCAATATCGTAAAATCTCGTACCGTCGGGCATTGATTTAACATGGCATTCTGCCTCAAAATAATATCTTCCCTCTCTCACCTCGTTGCGAACGTTCGATCTGATCCATTCATACCAATCGGGAATGTGAGAAAACTCGGTTTCACCGTTCACAGCCTCAAGTTCGCCAAGCTCGGTCATTCTCCAAGACTTACCGCAGCTCTTGCATTTTATAGTGTCACCCTTACTTGACATTTTGTATTCAGTATTACAATGTGGGCACTGATAAAGCACTCTGTGAAGTCCCTCTGCACGGTAAGGCACGTCAATTTTAATATTGTTCTCCTTCTGCCAAGCAAAATCGTCGTAGGTGAGAGCCTCACCGATTTTAGCATTGATCTCCCCAACGCTCGCCGCCTTGAGCTGCTCAGCGGTAAAAAGCTGTGTAAGATGCCCCTCGGTATAAGGAACCTTTCTGTTCTTGGTGTTCCAGAAGGGATTTCTTAAATGGTTGCCCACGCATTTAAAGGTAACAACAGGAACCTTCATCATCTTGCAAAGCTGACCTACCGATTCGTGAAGCTCGCTTTGAGTTCCGCAAAGAGAATATCTCGCCTCGGGATAAAGGACAACAACGTCACCGTTATTAACAACCTTTTTGATATGTCTTATAAGCATAAGGTCGGTTGTAAACTTTCTCTTACAAATACCGCCAACCTGACGCAAGATCCACTTTTTCAAGGGAAAACCGAAAAATCCGTCAATAGCTACTACGTAATTTGCTCTGTGTGGGAATATAGCTCGCGTTGCCACCTTAAAATCATAAAAAGAGTTGTGATTGCAAAGAAGAATATAGGGGGGCTTAAGTCCCTCGCAATTCGTCTTAATTATTTTTGTATGCTGAGCGGAAACGTCTGGGAACGAAAGCGCCCAGGTCACGGGTCTTAACCACTGTCTTTGTCTGATGGGCGGCGCCTTCATATCGAATTTTTTAAAAACCTTATTCATATAATTCTCCATATTCATTAGTACGAACGCAAGCAAAACACAATGCCACATAATTCGCCATTATAACTATTTTACCATATCGTTTCAAATTTGTAAAGAGCTTTTTTCGATCGTGTTCATAATACTCCGGATGGCGAAGAAAAGTAAATTAAAAAGTCATTTAAAATCTATTGACACACACCCTCTTTTGTGATATAATTCTTTTGTTGTGAATATTGGGATATAGCCAAGCGGTAAGGCACCAGACTTTGACTCTGGCATCTCGATGGTTCGAATCCATCTATCCCAGCCAAAAAAGAGGATCGCTATGCGGTCCTCTTTTTTTGGCTGGGATAGAAAGGCGAGGAGCATTCACCGTTGCTATGCAAGGGGATATGGTCGCTCTTTTTTGAGTTGAATATTATATCATAAGTCCCACATAATAGATAATTCCGTATATCACGCCCGATAATATTCCGTAAAGCAAAACAGGGCCCGCCACCGTAAATATCTTTGCGCCCACACCTAAAATAAAGCCCTCGCTCTTTGAGTCGATAGCGGGTGACACAACTGCATTCGCAAAGCCCGTGATCGGCACGAGCGTACCCGCACCCGCAACCTTGGCTATCTCGTCAAAAACTCCGAGAGCGGTGAGTAGTGCAGAAGCAAAAACAAGCGTCACCGATGCAAGAAGCCCCGCATCGTCCTCCGAAAATCCAAGCGCAAGACGGTAAATATCATTAAGCCCCTGCCCTATTGCACAAATAAGACCTCCAATGCAAAATGCATTGATACAGTTCTTGCCAATGGGAGACCTCGGCGCGTGCGCATCCGCAAATCGCTTGTAGGTATTTTTATCCATATTCATAATCATCACTCCTTCCAAAATATATTTTTCCAAATTTCAAAAAAATTATAATAAAGGTATTTACTTTTTTCTAAAAAAATAGTATAATATATGCGTATATAAAATATAAAGGAGGATTTACATATGTCCAAATGGGGAGAAATACGCCGCGGAGCAAAAAAAATTGCATGCAAAGCTATTTCCAAGACAAGTGACCTCAGCGATACCGCGTCACTCAAGGTAAAGCTTGGACGCAAGCAAGCCTTTCTTGCAGATCTTTATGAGCAGTTTGGCAGATTAGCTTACCAGAAGGCAAAAACCGGAGCAGACGTTGACTATAAATTGAATATCCTTGTTGAAAAGATCGATATCGTTCGCTCCGAGATATATAAAATCAATAAGGCTCTTGAAGATAAGAGGATCGCCAAGGAAGAGGAAAAAGCAATCGCTGTTTCGGTTGAAAATGCCGTTGGTGTTGATACTGAATAAAAAATAAAGCTCCGTCATATCGACGGAGCTTTGCTTATTTCAAAAACTCTGTGAATTCTTGCTTAAGGAATTCCATATCCTCGGGAGAATAATAAAAATGTCCCGAGCCTTCAAGCGTAACAACTTTTATGTTTGATTCCCTTTTTAAAATTTCAATGGATTTTGGGGATACCATCTCATCAAGCGCGGACTGATATGCCGTGCAGGGTGTTTTCAGCTCCAAAAGTCTTTTTCTGACCCGGGATATCTTTTTGAAAAGATCGATAAACCTCGGTGCCCATCCAAGATATTTAAAAATATTCTTGCTGTCCGTAATACCGTAGCACTCCACACCCGCAAGCGCATATTTATCGCAGGGGCGCACCCTTTTAAAATACACTTTTGCGGTAGTGTCGAAAAATCTCGGCTTAAGTCCTACCTTTATGGGAACGGAAAGATAAAACAATCGTGTGATACGCGGCTCCTTCATAGCCTGCTCCATCGTAAGAAGCGTACCCATGGAATGAGCGAGAACGTATATCTCCTCGTGTGTTTCAAGAAGCTCTTTTACCGCTCTTTCAACACAGTCCTCCCACTTTCTCATTGAAGCGTGAGAAAAATCGCTGACCGAGCCGCAATGCCCCTCGATTACTATATTCAGAACAGAAAAATCATCCGGAATAAGCGGCACAAGATCGCGAAAATGATTTGGCGTTCCCATGATCCCGTGAACGCAAAGCACAGCCACGCGCGCACCTTTTACTATTCTTCTGTATTCAACGTGTTTATTTTCCATAATTTCACCCCTTTTTACCATTATATCACATTAATTTATGAATAGCAACAAAAAAATTAAAGAGGACACCCTCGGTGTCCTCTTGTTTTATTGTAAAAATCTTGACAAAAATGCTTTCGCTCTCTCTGTTTTGGGACTTGCAAAAAATTCCTTGGGATCCCCCTGCTCGCAAATAACACCGTCGTCAATGAAGATAACTCTATCGCTCACGTCACGTGCAAACGCCATTTCGTGGGTAACGACTATCATAGTAAGACCTTCGGAGGCAAGCTCGCGCATAACGTCAAGAACCTCTCCTACCATCTCAGGGTCAAGAGCCGACGTGGGCTCATCAAAGAGTATCACCTCGGGGTTCATCGAAAGAGCGCGCGCAATGGCAACTCTCTGCTTCATACCGCCCGAAAGCTGAGCGGGACGCGCGTTGATATACTCTGCCATTCCAACCTTTTTAAGATATTTTATTGCTATCTCCTTAGCCTCTTCCTTGCTTCTTTTAAGAACCACGGTCTGTGGACGAACGCAGTTGTCAAGCACCGTCATATTATTGAACAGATTGAACTGCTGGAATACCATAACTATTTTTGATCGGTATTCGTTGATATCGATATCACCGCCGATAACGCTCTTGCCGTAAAAGGTTATATCTCCGCTTGTGACATCCTCAAGAAGATTGATACAGCGAAGCATTGTGCTTTTGCCCGAGCCGGATGAACCGATTACCGAGATAACCTCGTTTTTCTTTATCTCAAGATCAATACCCTTAAGTATCTCGCGGTCCGCAAAGCTTTTTTTCAAGGATTTAAGTGTAATAACGCTTTCCATCATCTGAACACCTTCTCTTCCTTTTTAACGTGGATCTCCGCATCGGGATCGGACTGTGATCCGCAAATCGTGTAAGAATCGCTGCCCGCAAGCTTCTTTTCGCAAAGGCGGAGAATTCTTGTTACACTGAAAGTCATAATAAAGTACATAACACAAACGATGAGATACGTTTCAAAAATATCCCAGGTCATCATCTGTATCTTGTTCGCCATATAATAAAGCTCCATAACACCGATAACGTTAAGAACCGACGTATCCTTAATATTTATAACGAACTCATTTGAAATAGACGGAAGAATATTTCTCATAACCTGAGGTATGATAACGTGTATCATTGTCTGCCAATGCGTCATACCAACACTGTAAGCGCCCTCAAACTGACCCTTGTCAACGGATATGATACCGCCTCGAACGATCTCCGTCATATACGCGCCCGTGTTGATGGAAACGATGAATATACCTGCAGGGATAAGAGGAAGTGTAGTTCCGTTATTCATAAACGCATATCCCCAGAAAATAACCATTGACTGAACCATCATGGGCGTTCCACGGAATATTTCAACGTAGCAAGCAATTATAAAATTGATGATCTTTTGCAAAAATCTTAAAAATGCGTTTTTTGATGCGGGAATAGTCTTTAC
The DNA here is from genome assembly GCA_017483195.1 of Clostridia bacterium. GTDB lineage: Bacteria > Bacillota > Clostridia > Oscillospirales > CAG-272 > RGIG4608. Next base: position 88,931 of record JAFULR010000017.1, on the reverse strand, counting down.
TATACCCATAAGAAGTCCTATAACAAGACCGAGGATCGTGCCTACAAGTGCTATAAGCATCGTATAACCAAGTCCCTCAAGCAGATAGGAATGGTATTTTGTTAAAATGTCAATTACGTTTTGAAAAAAATCCATTATCAGTTAGCCTTTTTATAAATAATTACAAGATTTGAATTGTAGTAGCAGTCTGTAAAGTCAACGACCTCTTCTCTGTCAGCGGTGGGGCTCATACCGGCGATAATTCCATCGTATGTTCCTGCCTGAAGACCGGGGATAAGACTGTCCCATTCAACAGCATAAACCTCAAGTGCCATACCAAGCTCCGCAGCAATATACTTTGCGACCTGAACGTCGTAACCGTTTGCATACATACCGGACGCATTTGAGATCTTAACCGCACCGTTTACGTCAGTTGTCTGTGTCCAGTTAAAGGGCTGGTAGTTGCACTCCATAGCGATTCTGAGAGTGCCTTTTGATGTATCTGTGTTGTCGCTTGCAAGAGCAATGTCCTCGCCAAGTGCCTTGTCGGTATCCTCGCTCATAGTAACGATCTGAGCCATAAGAGCCGAGCGTGTTTCCGCGCTGATTGTCGCAATCACGGGGTTGACCTTAGCAACCATATCACTGCCTGTTTTGAAGGCAACTGCAATTCCCGTATCCGCATCGGTAGCAGTAAAGCCGGTGGAATTATTCACAAGGGGGATATAGCCGAGTGTAGGATCGGAGAGAACTACTGAAAGAGCTGTGGGTTCCTCTGCAACGTATCCATCTATAGCGCCCGCCTGAAGTGCAACAAGAAGCTTTGAAAAGTCCTCATACTCTTTAACATTTACGTTACCAAGTGTATTAAGAGCATCAAGGTGGAAGGTACCTGACTGAGCGGCAATCGTTGCGCCAGCAAGGCCGGAAAGATCTGTCGCGCCGCTGATATCAACGGGAGTTCTTTCTTCGGGACAAGCCACAAGAGCAAGCGCGCCAAAAATTATGCAGATAACTGCAAGGACGGAAATAAGTCTGATGTTTTTCATGGTTTTTTACCTCTTTTACTAAAATTTCTGCAAATAAAATAAGTCGGAGCAAAGTGCCCCGACGCAAAAATCCGCAAAATTTCAGCAATTCGAAAGCAGCACTCCACAAAAATGTGACAGTCAAGCAGGTATTCCCCACTTGCCCAGCGACCTTGCCCTCAAAAGCAAAGTAACTTCGGCGGCCGCACCTCCCACACGTGCCATAGATGTTTGAGCATCCGCACATGAGGTAATTTTAACCGCGCCTCTAACTATTCTTTATTCCGAATATTTAATTTACTTAAATATTTTAACACAATGCAAAAAGCTTGTCAATAGGTTTTTCTGAAAAACTTACTTGATTTTTGCATTTTCCCTTGACATTTTAATATATTTATGATATATTTAATAAGTTGAATAACGAGGTGTAGCGCAGGTGGTAGCGCGCCAGTTTCGGGTACTGGAGGCCGCGAGTTCGAGTCCCGCCACTTCGACCAAAAAGGAAAGAGGGTGTACACCCTCTTTCCTTTTTGCCGTGGCGTATTGACTCAAACTCGTACTGCGAGCAAAGCGAAGCAGGATCGAGTGCGCTTATTCTGCGCAGAGCGCACGATGCTCGCTTCAGTGCGGCAAGCAGAATAATTTTGCCCTTGGGCAAAGCCCCCGCCACTTCAAAAATCAACCCACAAGTGCGAAATCACCATCGTTTTTCCCTATTTTTCGAGCATTCTGCAGTATAATTTTGAAATTTTGCAACTCCAAGTTGCATTTTTTGTAATTATTTTATTCAAATCTATTGATTTTTATCATATTATTTAGTATAATGATATCAAGATATATCCCATTTTTTATAAAGAGGTGATAATATGACAATAGGATCAAAAATTACTCTGCTCAGAAACGGTGTGGGAATTTCCCAGGAAAAGCTTGCGGATATGCTCGGTGTTTCGCGCCAATCCGTTTCCAAATGGGAGATGGATCAGGCAGTTCCGCAGATCGATAAGATACTGCAAATAGCCGATATTTTTCACGTCTCCTGCGATGCTCTGCTCAGAGAAGATATTGAAATCAAGGATGCTAAAAGACAGGCAGGTAAATATTTCGGAACGGACGGCTTCCGCGGTGAATCAAACGTTGGGCTTACCTCAATGCACGCATATAAGGTCGGCAGATTCTTGGGCTGGTACTATCAAAGAGAGAGTGCTCGCCCGCGAATTGTTATAGGCAAGGACACCCGTCGCTCAAGCTATATGCTTGAATACGCAATAGCCTCCGGTATTGCCGCAAGCGGTGGCGATGCGTACATCCTTCACGTCACCACAACGCCAAGTGTTTCATACGTCACAAGACTCGACGGATTTGACTGCGGAGTTATGATCACCGCATCCCACAACCCATTTTACGATAATGGCATTAAAGTAATAAACCGTTACGGCGAAAAGCTCGACGATCATACCACCTCGCTTATTGAGGCTTATCTTGACGGCGATCTCGCCTATCTCGGAATTACCGAGGGAGATCTTCCCCTCCCGACCGGCGAGCGCATAGGCTCCATACACGACCACGTGAGCGGCAGAAACAGATACATCGGATATCTCATCTCCCTTGCTTCAAATTCCTATAAGAAGCTCCGCATCGGTCTTGACTGTGCAAACGGCGCATCCTGGTCGATCGCAAGAGCGGTATTCGGAGCGCTCGGCGCTCAGCTCTACGTTATAGGCGACGAGCCCGACGGTATGAATATCAATAAAAATTGCGGCTCAACTCACCTTGAAAATCTTGTCAAGCTCGTCCGCGAAAAGCACCTTGATATGGGATTTGCCTTTGACGGCGACTGCGACCGCTGTCTTGCGGTGGACGAAAAGGGCAACGTGGTGGACGGCGATAAAATTATGTACCTTCTTGCAAAGCGCTTGAAATCACGCGGAATGCTTAACGATAACACTCTTGTTGCAACGGTAATGTCAAACAGCGGCTTTGTTGCAAGCCTTGATAAGCTCGGCATCAAGTGTATTCAGACAAAGGTCGGCGACCGTTTCGTTTACGAGTGTATGCAGGAGGGCGATTACTCCATCGGCGGCGAGCAATCGGGACATATAATCCTCAAAAAATACGCCACCACAGGCGACGGACTTTTGACCGCCATTATGGTCTGCGAGGAGATCTGCGATAGCAAATCCTCCCTTTCAAGACTCGTCGAGGACGTAACTGTTTATCCCCAATATCTCAAAAATGTAAGGGTTACCGACAAGGACGCTGCAATGAACGACAAAAACGTTCTCGAAAGCGTAAAATCGGTCGAGGCTCTTATAGCTGGTAACGGACGCGTGCTTCTCCGTCCAAGCGGAACCGAGCCGCTCATCCGCATTATGATAGAATGCGAGAGCGAGGAAAAATGCCGCGAATATGCCGATACCGTAGCAATAGCGGTCACGGAAGGAGGCTATGCGATTGAATAAGCTTGTAAAAACAAAGGAGCTTTTCGATTGCTCCATACCCCATCTCACTTCCCTTTTTGATGAATGTGAGTACCCTTGGCACATACTCCCTAAAATAAAGGAGCTCGCCAAAAAGCTTACTGAGGAAGGACTTCCGGGTTATACCTTGTATGCCGAGGGTATCCTCATCGGAGAAAACGTAAAAATATCAAAGAACGCAACGATCGAGCCACCCGCCGTTATAGGTCACGGCACACAGCTCCGTCCCGGCGCGTATATCAGAGGAAACGTTATCATCGGAAGCAACTGCGTTATAGGTAATTCCACGGAGCTGAAGAACTGCATCCTGCTCGACGGCGTGCAGGCGCCCCACTATAACTACATAGGCGACTCGATCCTCGGAAACAGGGCGCACACAGGCGCGGGAGTCATCTGTTCAAATCTTAAGAGCGATAGATCCGACGTCGTGATCCACGGTGAGGCAGATCACCATACCGATCTGCGAAAGGTGGGAGCTTTCCTCGGCGACGGCTCGGATATCGGATGCAATTCCGTCCTGAATCCCGGAACCGTGGTCGGCAAAAACACCGCGGTATATCCGCTCACCTCCCTTCGCGGAGTGTATCCTGCGGATTGCATTGTTAAAAGCACAGATAATATAATCAAAAAAATCTAAAAAACCGCTCGGAAATCCGAGCGGTTTATGTATTTTATTGATTATGCAAAATTAGGAAGCACCACGAACTGAAGCACGCAATATGCGGCATAAATTCCAAGAAGAGCTATACCCTGCCATCTGTACATTTTTCCCTTGAAGAGCGGAGGCAAGGTCATAATTGCCATAACCGCGAACACAATAGGAATATCGAATACAAGAGATGCATTCATGCCAAGGAAGGTTGCCTCTGTGGGAACCTTGAAGGGATTGATAGCAATTGCGGCACCGGAAACAAGCACGAGGTTAAAGATGTTAGCACCAATGATATTTCCGAGAGAAAGAGCGCCGTGACCCTTCATAAGAGCTGTAATAGCTGTTACAAGCTCAGGAAGACTTGTTCCGAGAGCAACAATCGTAAGAGAAATGATCGTTTCGGGAACCTTGAGATCGTGAGCAATCTTTGTTGCGCTTTCAACAAGAAGATATGCGCCAACCGCGATAACCAATGCGGAAACAAGAAGCATTCCGATATCCTTGAGAAGTCCAGCTTTAGAACTGTTCTCGTCACCTTCAGCCTTAATCTCCTCAGAAGCCTCGTGTGACTCTGCTTCTGCGGGATTTTTCTTCATATTGATAACGTTGATAACCATATAAACAACAAATCCAATAAGAAGAGCTATACCCATCCACAAATCAAACTTGCCAAAGAAATATGCGTTAAACGCATAGAAAGCAGCCGTGCCAAAGAAGAAGCACACTGGAAATACAAGGGACTTTTTATCCGCCTTGCCGGGCTTTATCGCAATTGTAATAGCCGCGATAAGAGAAGTATTGCAGATAATTGAGCCAATGGCATTACCGTAAGCAACTGCTCCGCTTCCGGATGCAGCTCCCATAGCGGACGTCATAACCTCGGGTAAGGTTGTACCAATAGAAACTACTGTTGCACCGATAAGGATCTCGGGAAGATGAAAACGCTTCGCAATATTGCTTGCCGCATCAACAAACCAGTCACCGCCCTTGATAAGCAGTATAAATCCAAATGCTAAAAGAAAATACTCATCAGGAATGAATGAAAACATTTTTTTACTCCTTTATAAAAATTATTAACTTATTAATTATATAACATTATTCGACAATTGTCAAGAAGCATCCGTCTTTTTTCTTCTCTTTTTTACAATTTCAGCTATCCATAAAATCAAAGCATACCCAACCGCATACAGTGGTGCCATTCCCCAAGCCGTGAGGAATGTTCCCTCAATAAGGGGCTCTGCAATGTGAAAAGCGTCGCTCATTCCGAATTCCTGCATCATAAATGCGCCAAGTGTCAGATAGGAGGTAAATCCGAAAAGCGTGCAATACCATTTTTTGTATGTAATGTCTATCTGTCCGAACATAAGAAGCCCTACCACAAGTGTTGCGGAGATGCTGTGATGAAACAATCCCGAAATGGTTGGCAGATAAAAAACAGTTGCTCCTTGTCCAATATAGGACGCATATATACTGCTCGAAACGCCGCCAAATATTCCAAGAAGCCAAACAAAATGAAGAACGTTATTATCACGTTTTCCAAACAGAACTGCAAGCGCCAATACAAGGCTCGTCATACCGCAAAAGCTGTCCGGAATGATGAGATACCATCTGACCTCGTCATATCTGAACACCTGTGAGAGGCGGTTTGTGACAATAGCAATAAAAAGCAATACCGCTACAGCCTTAAGAAAGATTTGTTGACTTTTTTCTGTTTTGGCATATTTCTTTGCCAAAAGAAGCGCGGCACTTGAAACGGCGGTGCTTATTATCAAATATAAAATGTGTTCGATTCCAAATAATTGGGGTGCCATCATATACCTCCACGCAAGAAATGTATCCTGATTATATACCTTTTGCAAGAAAATGTCAATGATTATCCGATTTTTTGAAAATAATGTAGATTTATTCATAATAATGTGATATAATTAATCTACAAACACTTGCGGAGGTATATATGAACTCATATTTTCCCGAAATAAAAAAGAACTTCGGCTTCGGATGTATGCGTCTGCCGATGATAGAAAAAGAGGTTGACACCGTGGAATTTTCAAAAATGGTAGATGCTTTTCTTGAAAACGGCTTCAACTATTTTGATACCGCACAAGGATATCTTGACGGAAAAAGCGAGACCGCCCTTCGTGAGTGCCTAAACTCACGTTATCCGAGGGAAAGCTACATACTCACCGATAAGCTCTCTCCCCATCTCTTTGAGCGAGAGGAGGATATCCGCCCCGCCTTTGAGCGTCAGCTTGAAGCTTGCGGTGTTGAGTATTTCGATTTTTATCTGATGCACTCCCAAAACAGAAATAATTACGGCAAATATCAGTCCTGCAGAGCCTATGAGATAGCGCAGGAGCTGAAAGCGGAGGGCAAGATAAAGCACGTAGGTTTCTCCTTCCACGATAATGCAGAATTTCTTGATAAGATTCTCACCGATCACCCCGAAATAGAAGTTGTGCAGATACAGTTCAACTACGCAGACTACGACGATCCCTCCGTTGAATCAAAAAAATGCTACGAGGTGTGCATAAAGCATAATAAGCCCATAATCGTTATGGAGCCCGTCAAGGGCGGGCATCTCGTAAATCTGCCCGATAAGGCTAAGGCTGTGTTCTCCGCCCTCGGTGACCTCACTCCCGCAAGCTACGCGATCCGATTTGCCGCAAGCTTTGAGGGCATATTTATGGTACTTTCGGGTATGGGAAGTATGGATATGATGAATGATAACATATCATATATGAAGGATTTTAAGCCCCTCAATAGCGAAGAGCTTGAAGCGATATACAAGGTCCTTGATATAGTAAAGGAGCAAGGCACGATCCAATGTACCGCCTGCCGTTACTGTGTTGACGGATGCCCCATGAATATTCCGATCCCCGATCTTTTCGCGTGTATGAACGGCAAGAAGATCTGGAACGCGTGGAACTATATTTCATACTATAAATCCCTCACTAAGGAAGGCGGCGCGCCCTCGTCCTGCATAGAATGCGGCGCGTGCGAGAAAAGCTGCCCCCAGCACCTCCCCATCCGCGAGCTTCTTAAAGAAACGTCAAAGGAATTTGATAATATCGATTGGTAAAAAACAGACCGCTTGGTTATCCAAGCGGTCTTTAATATTACTTTTTAAGTGTCCTCTTAAGGCAGAGCGCACTTCTCGCGGGAAGATAAATGGGAAATTCCTTAAAATCGTTGGTGGAATAAACATGTGTCTCGCTGATCCTCTCCCAACCGCCGAACTCACGGCGATCCGTAGAGAATACGACCTTATAATTTCCCTTGCGGCGCATTTTGAGATTATATCCGACAAACGACTGCGTGGGATTGAAATTGAATACGTAAATAAGATTGTTGCGCTCAAACATCATTATCTTATTATCGTCGTCGATCTGCAGCCAATGCGGCTCCCCGTCAAACACCTTGTATTCCTTGGCAAGCTTCAGCATCTCGTTGTCAAAGCGCAAAAGCTCGGAATATTTAAGATTCTCGTCATCCGCAAGATGCCATTGACGGCGGCAGTAGAAATGCGACCAGCCGTTACCCTCGCGCGGAAAATCTATCCATTCGGGATGACCGAACTCGTTGCCCATAAAGTTGAGATATCCCTCGCCTCCGAGAGTCATCGTGATGAGCCTGATCATCTTGTGGAGCGACATACCGCGATCAATGATGTGATTCTGACACCATTTGCCCATATCGGTGTACATAGCCGCGTCGCAAAGACGGAAAATAAGAGTCTTATCACCTACAAGAGCCTGATCGTGCGACTCCGCGTATCCAATATACTTTTCGTGCGGACGGCGTCCCGTAAGCTCGCACCAGATGTGCCACATGCTCCAGTCCTCGTCGCGAACGTCCTTAGTCAGCCTTATCCACATATCGGGCAAGCCCATAGCAAGCCTGTAATCGAAGCCTATACCGCCGTCCTCTATGGGTAAGCACATACCGGGCATAGCCGACATATCCTCCGCTATGGTGATGGCATTGGGATTTACCTCATAAATAAGCTCGGTCGCAAGCTGAAGATAGGTAACAGCCTCGGTGTCGGTATTCATTGAAAAATACTTTGAATAATCCGTAAACGCCGTTCCAAGTCCGTGATCGTGGTATAGCATAGAGGTCACACCGTCAAAGCGGAAGCCGTCAAAGCGGTACTCCTCCATCCAGAATTTAAGATTTGAAAGAAGGAAATGAATTACCTCGTTCTTATCGTAGTTAAAGAGCTTGGTTCCCCAAGCGGGATGATCGCCTCGCGCCCCTTCGTGGAAATATTGCGTTACCGTTCCGTCAAACTCAGCAATTCCCTCCGAGGTATTGCTAACCGCGTGCGAATGCACAACGTCAAGAAGCACCGCAATTCCCATCTTGTGCGCAGTATCGATAAGGTATTTAAGATCGTTGCACTTGCCAAATCTTGACGAAGCCGCAAAGAAATTTGAAACCTGGTAGCCGAAGGAGCCGTAATAGGGATGTTCCATAATGGCCATTATCTGTACCGTATTATACCCCGAAGCCTTGATGCGCGGGAGGATATTATCCGCAAACTCTCTGTAAGAGCCAACACCCTCGTATTCCTGCGCCATTCCTATATGCGTTTCATAAATAAAGAGATTTTTCTGTGGCTTGAAATTATTTTTCTCCCAGATATACTCGGGCTCGTCCACAACTGCGGCGCACCAGGTATAATCGTGCTTATCCTGCAAAACTCTTTTTGCATAAGATGGTATGCGCTCAAACCACCTGTCGCCGTTTCTTATGATAGCTTTAACGCGGCAATCGTCAAAGAGCGTTTCCCTGCCCTCAATAAATATCTCAAAAACACCGCCCTCAAGCCTTGTCAAGCGATGGCTGTATCTGTTCCAACCGTTGAAATCTCCAAAAAGGTAAACCTCATCCGCCGCGGGTGCCCACTCACGGTAGAACCAACCGTTCTCCGTTTTGTGAAATCCGAAATAGTGGTGACCGTTCGCAAAATCGACAAGCCTTCCACTATCTCCCACAAGCTCCTTTTTCTTCTTATAGTAATTATCCATTCTGAGTTCAATCTCGCTCTCATATGGCAGAAGCGAAGGATCGTAGTCAAAAATCTTATAGCTCATAATTACCTCCGTATGTGTTTATACTCTAATTATACCCCCTTTTTCACCCAATGTCAAGCAAAAAAGCCGATAATCAAAAGATTATCGGCTTTGACCTTTGATCAATTAAGCTCTGTTGCGCTTTCTTTTCTTTTTGTGGCGCATCTGACTCCTCTTATAGCAATACCTATGACAAATCCAACAGAGGATGAAACCAAAGTCATAATGATCGCTGTACCGAATTCGGCAAACAGCCTTCCATAACCGTTTTGAGTTACCCAAAGCAGATTCCAAGTTACAAAAAAGTTCAACTGATTAAGTATAGCAAAAGCGACCGGAAGAAGAGCGGTCTGCTTATTAGCTCCCTTTACGGCAACGTGCAAAGCGGTAAGTATCGCAGGAACAAGGATAAACAGTATCAGGTATTGCCAGATAAGACAATCCAAAAGTCCCGTAGGACCGGCAAACACCCAAAAATACAAAACGTTGAATATAAACCATGCTGCGTAAACAATGCCTGAAATCATATTTAACTTTCTATACTCTCCCATAATCACGTATCCAAAGCACGAGCTTGATTCTTTTTCTTCTTAATTTCAAAGATGGCTAAACCCACAAGAGTACCTATAAGTCCGCCAAGAAATCCTAACACAAATTTCCCCCACTGTACGTTGACCAAATGCTCAAACGCATCAGGTGCATTTTTAAACCAAGTCAAATTTTGGGTGAAATATGAGCAAGCTATCGATCCCAATCCAAATAACGCAGGCAACAATAAAACCGAAGGTTTAGCACCTTTTTTTGATGCGTTAATCGCGCTCAAAATTGCCGGGATCAATACTCCCAAAGCAAAGAACTCAATTATCAATATCCACCCAAGCGGATCATCCTCAAACCAATACATAACAATAGCAACGATAAGACACACGGTATATATGATAGCAGTAACCAAATTGATTTTTTTAAATTCTCCCATAATCACGCCTCCAAAACATAATCTTCATCTCTTTGTGGAAGCAAGGCATCTACCTCACCTACCGTTATTAACAAAAGCGAACATAACAAAACAATGTGTTTTTTCATAAATTTGTCCTCCTTTATTATTTGGTAATTAAATTATATCATTCTTCTATTTCTCTGTCAATATGAACAAGGGCAAACTGTCACATTTGACAATTTGCCCCATTGCGTTTTGTATATTGTTTATATTATTTACCCCTAAGCTGCTGCTTCTGGTATTGAAGCATATAGAGATCATAATATCTTCCGCGCTTAGCGAGAAGCTCGAAGTGATTGCCCTGCTCTATTATCTCACCGTGCGAAAGAACGATGATATTATCCGCGTGCTGAATGGTTGAAAGTCTGTGCGCAACTATCAGCATCGTACCAATGTTCATCATCTTTTCAAGGGAGTCCTGAATAAGAAGCTCGGTCTCCGTGTCGATATTCGCCGTAGCCTCGTCAAGTATCATAACGCTTGGCTTGTGAATTATCGTTCTCGCAAAGGAGAGAAGCTGACGCTGTCCTGCGGAGAAGTTGTTACCCCTCTCGCGAACCTCCTCGTCGAGTCCGTCCTTGAGCCTGTCTATAAAGTGATCGGCATTTACGTATTTGCAAGCCGCCATTATCTCCTCGTCCGTGAAGCTGTCCTCACGAAGCACGATATTTGAGCGGATCGTTCCGGAGAAAAGGAATACGTCCTGAAGCATCTGTCCGAAGTGACGGCGAAGCGAGGATATCTTGATATCCTTGATGTCGATTCCGTCAATAAGGATCTGTCCCTTCTGGATATCGTAGTTTCTGCAGATAAGAGAAAGGATAGTTGTCTTTCCGCTTCCCGTAGATCCTACGAATGCAACGGTATCCTTAGCCTTTATCTTGAAGGATACGTCCTTAAGCACCCATTCCTCGCCCTCATAAGCGAACCATACGTTCTTGAATTCGATATTGCCTTCAACGTGCTCAAGCTCGATAGCGCCCTCTGAGTCAACGACCTCGGGCTTCATATCCATGATCGTAAAAATCTTTTCTGCGGAAGCAAACGCAGACTGAAGTCTGTTAAACTGATCCGCAAGGTTCTGAATGGGATCAAAGAAGGTCTGGATGTACATATAGAATGAAACAACAACATCCGCGCCTATTACCTGACCCAAGAAGCTGACCTCATCGATATAGCCCTTTGCCGAGAAATAGAAAAGGCAAAGAACGCTTGAAATATAGAGCATATAGATGATGGGACGGAATACGCTGAAAACGTATATCTGATCCCTCATCGCCTTTCCGAGCTTATTGTTCTTCTCTGCAAACTCCTTCTTCTTTCTCTGCTCCTGGTTGAAGATCTGAATGATCTTTATTCCCGAGAGGTTTTCGGAAAGGAAGGTATTAATGTCGGTTGTTCCGTCCTTAACTCTTCTGAAGGCTCTTCTTGAGAACTTTCTGAATATAAGTGTAAATACGAATATGAACGGCACAAAGCAAAGCACCATAAGTGTTAGCGCATAGTTGAGCATAAGCATAGCCACAACTATTGCTACAACAAGGAAAATATTCTTGATCAGATTGGTCAGAATCTGCGTGAACATCATCGAGATGGCGTTCGTATCGTTCGTAACTCTCGTTACGAGCTTGCCCACGGGCATATGATTGAGCTGCGAGTGAGAGAGGCTCTCGATATGAGTAAACACGTCCTCACGAAGCGAGGAAAGTATCTTCTGACCTATCTTCTGAAGCATTATCGCTTGAATATACTGGAAAATAAGGGATGTAATAAGAATAAATGCATATATACCAATATATACTAATAGCATATTCATCTCAAAATCCTCATCAAGGAATTTGATGATAAAGCCCATCAATCGAGGGGAAACAACACTGTATGCAATCGAAAAGGCCATAAGGAGTCCGACTATGATGAATTCTCCGATATGGGGCTTAGCATAACGAAGCAAACGCTTCATTATTTCCATATCCTTCATGTTACGGTCAAAGCCGATCTCTTCTTTTTTGTTTTTTATCGTAAGATATGCTATTCCGAAAATTATACTGAAAAGTCCTACTACGCCGCCAACGAATAAAAGAGGAAAATATTCGTACATATTATTCACCCCTTTCTTCCTCGAGCTTCTGAAGCTCGACCATAAGCTTATAGTCGGGGCACGTTTCCACAAGTGTATCGTGCGCGCCAACCGCAACTATTTTACCGTCGTCAACAAAAATGATCTTATCCATTTTTTCAACCGTTGAAATTCTGTGCGCGATAAGAATGGTAGTTCTTCCGCGTCTGTTTTCGCGAAGATTGTCAATAATCACCTTTTCGGTTTTAGTGTCAACCGCGCTCACGGAGTCATCGAGGATAAGGATGGAAGCTTCCTTCATAAGCGCACGGGCGATGGAAATTCTCTGCTTCTGTCCACCAGAAACTGTAACTCCCCTCTCACCGAGAATGGTCGCGTATTTTGCGGGAAATTCCGATATATTCTCGTGAACGTCAGAGAGCTTTGCGGCTCTTACCACCTCTTCGGAGCTTGAAGTATCACGAGAGAATGCGATATTGTTTTCTATCGTGTCGCTGAAAAGGAAGTTATCCTGCGGAACGTACGCGCAAAAATCACGAAGTGTCTTGATAGGTATAGTGTTAACGTCCTTTCCGTCTATAAACAATGAATTTTCAGGAACGTTATAAACTCTCAGAATGAGATCTACTATTGTAGTCTTTCCGGAGCCGGTCTTGCCGATAATACCAACGTTTTCACCTGCGTTGATCTTGAAGCTGACGTTTTCAAGCACGTCATAATCTCCGTCGGGATACTTAAAGCTGAGATTTTTAAACTCTATATCACCTCTGATATGATCGACCTGCTCCACGGATACGGAATCCTTCACATCGGGCTTTGCATCGAGAAGCTCAGAAATTCTCTTGAGCGAGGCTTTACCGCGGCTCGTCATATCGATAAGCATTGAAAGCGCCATAATGGGCCATATGATAGAGGTGAAATAACCGTAAAACTCAATAAGCTCGCCAACCTTGAAATCGCCTCTGAAAACGAGGTATCCGCCGTACCCGAGAATGACACAGACAACGGACTGAACGAAGAACGTAACAGAAATCTGAAGCAAGGTAGAGATCTTTGTGAACTCAATATTTATATTCTCGTTCTCCTTGTTGAGCTTTTTGAATGCCCAAAGCTCCTTGAACTCCTTAACGAACGCCTTGATAACGGCAATTCCTGAGAAATTCTCTTGCGTGAAATCAGAAAGCTGAGAAAATTTTTCCTGTCTTTCTTCCCACTTTTTGGTCATATATTTTCCAACGAATGCTCCAACGGCGAAAAGCAGGAACATTGGAATAAACGCAAGAACAGTAAGCATGGGATCAAGCTTGGACATCTTGTAAACTGCCATTCCAGTAAGAGCCACCGCGTCAACGAGCATAAGCGTACCGTCGCCGAAGCACTCGTTTATCTGGGAAAGATCGTTAGTAAAGAGCGACATCATATTGCCGACCTTATTCACCTGATAATACTGCTGCGAAAGATCCTTGCAATGATCGAACATCCTCTCACGAAGATCCGTTTCAACCTTTATTGCCGTACCGAACATACAGATTCTCCACAAGAATCTGCCGAATGCTATTACCACTATCGTAAGTATCATAGGAGCGCATATCTTGTCAAGCAAAAAGTCAAGATCAAACTTTAAAAGCTCCCCGCCCACTTCAACAAAACCGTCATTAAGTCCGGTAACTATATAGTTATAGAACTCGGGTACCTTAAGTTGGAAAAAGTCAACGGCAACAAGCGCTATCACACCGAGTAAAAGCGCAAAGAAGTGCTTGAAATAATACTTATTTATGTATTTTCCAAATACCATAGCATTACCTCCCTTACTAAAAAAATCTAAATTTTATTATATCACATTTTTTTACTCTGTGCAACAAAAAGTTTAAAAAACATAAACATTTTTTATATGTTACACTTAGTTCATAAAATGCCGACTTTTTTACTTAAATTTTAGTTTTTTTAACTTTTGCACTTGTTTCAAACGATAAATTGTGATAATATAGTTTTGTTAAATCACTCAAGGAGAAAAAAATGGATATATTCATATATGTACTTACAGCAATAATTGCAATCGTTCTGCTAACGTCATACATTTGCTTTTTAAAGGTCTTTCGCACTCCAAAGCGCAAAAAGCTCGGTAAAGGAGAATACGATCTGCCTCCGGGAGATATATACGAACCATTTTATCCTCAAATGCGCGAATGGATAGACAGCATCAGAGGTATGAAACGCGAGCTTTTTGAGATAGAGAGCTTCGATGGCTTGAAGCTTCGCGGCTACTATTACGAATATTCACCTGATTCACCTCTCGAGCTAATATTTCACGGATACGGCGGAAACGCAGAGCGCGACCTTTCAGGCGGTGTTGAGCGTTGCTTCGCTCTTGGCAGAAGTGCCGTTCTTATTGATCAGAGGGGCGCGGGAATGAGTGAGGGACGCATATGCTCCTTCGGTATCAACGAGCGTCTTGACTGCCTTGAGTGGATAAAATTTGCAACAAGAAAATTCGGCAAGGACCGTCCCCTGATCATTGGCGGTGTTTCAATGGGAGCGGCAACGGTTATGATGGCTTCAGGTGAAGATCTTCCCAAAAACGTAGCTTGCGTGATGGCAGATTGCGGATATTCCTCGTCAAAAAAGATAATAAAAAAGGTCGTTCGCGAGATGAAGCTCCCCCCTTCGCTTGTTTATCCCTTTATTCGTCTTGGCGGTATGCTCTACGGAAAATTCGACATTGAAGAAACAGATCCCGTCAGCGCAGTTGCAAGATCAAAAACACCCATTGTTTATATTCACGGTGATGAGGACGATTTTGTTCCCCACTCTATGAGCGTTGAATGCTTTGAGGCAACAAGAGCACCCAAAAAGCTTGTTACCATCGAAGGTGCGGGACACGGTCTCGGCTTCCCTCAAAATCAAAGTAAATACGTAGAATCTCTTCGTGACTTTGAAACAGAGGCGAATATATTCGGAAAATAAAAAAACAAGGAGAATCCAAACGGATTCTCCTTTGATTTTTGCTTTATTCAAGAATCATATAATAGAGATTCATCGAATCAGCCTTTGTGATCGAATAGCTGCCCACTTCAAGCTCAACGGTAATAACACCGTTGCCGTCGGTAGCGTATTTTTCTCCATTGATCTTTATATTCTTACCCACTTCCTTAAAGACAAGCGTTAATGTTCTCTTCTCCGTCAACGTAAACGTAATTGACGTGGAGCTTTCGATTTTAAGACATTGAGTAAGACTCATGCCGTCATAAGTAATGGTGCCCTTGCCCGATGAAAGATTTCCGTTGATCTTAAAGAAATCAGAATTCTTTCCGCTTGTGTGGAAGTTATGTACTATTCTTCCTTCAGGCGTGGGTGTGGGTGTTGGCGTGGGCGTAACCTCGCCGCCGCCTTCATCAACATTACCGCCGCTTGAGGAATTATTACCCACGTTAGTTGAAACAAGAGAGCTCTTATATGCGGCTATGGCGGATTTCAATCCTGAATTGATTGAATAGGAGGAGTCATCTGAATTCGTAAACTCCCACTTAAGATCTCCGCCCTGAACTCGTCCCGCATAAGCCTTTACCGTGTTCATGGCATCCTCGGCGCTCTGAGCATTATAATCATACATTTTATCGCTTGTATCGAAATTGCTGTATGTGTGTCCACCCTTCTTTGAGGTGATAGCGGCGGACAACACCTCATCCCTGCTCGAAGCAACGTAAGCATCGTATTCTACCTTGTTGGACGCGCTGTAAGGAACGAACGTGCCGCCAACGATGTAGTCACCAAAGCTCTTGATAACACCGCCGTCCTCACCCGAGAACGTGCCCTCTCCGTCACCGGCTATATCACTTCCCTGCATTGAGGTAAGCATGGGATATTTAGTGTTCATAAAATAGTTAGCCTCGGAGAATACGGAGCTTCCGCCGCCGGCTGCGCCTATACCGTATTTAGCTACTCCGTCGTAGAAATTATTATAAACGTGAACGTTCGCATTTCTCACTCTCGGATGACGCGAATCGGAATGGTCGAACCAGTTATGATGATACGAAATATAATCCGCGCTTGCGCCGGTTGAAGCGTCAAGAAGGCAAGCCTTTCCGGAATCAAAGAAATGATTGAACGAAACGGTTATATACTGAGAATGCTTGATATCAAGTGAACCGTCGCCCTTGTTCTGGTCGGAATCGCTACCGGGCTTTCCATAGAAGAAATCTATATTGTGAAGCCACAAATTTCGGTTGTCGGTGTCAACGGAAATACCGTCGTCCATAAAGTTCATAATACCGATATTTCGAATTTCAACGTTCTTGCAGTTTCTGATCAAAAATCCAAAACCGTTAACGGTCGCATCGTTTCCAACGCCCTCAATGGTGATATTCATATCGGTGTATGCGCTTCTGCCCTTGATCTGAATTCCCTGAGCGGAGCTTGAAAAATGATCCATGTCGGAGGCCGTGATCATTCCTATTATACGAATACACAAAATATCATTTGACGTATTCGCCTTTTGCTTTGCGTCAAGGATGGTCTGAAGTCCCGTCTGTGTCGCGCCGTTTACTGTAGCAGTCACGGTTTTCGCATTATCCGCGGTTACGTAAATGACCTGCGCACCGGTTTTAAGCGTTCCGTCATCATTGTAAGCGCCGCTTGCGCTACCGCCAACAAAGCCAAATCCCTCTCTAACGTGAGCTATAGCTGTTTCCTTAAAAGAGGTTACTGCGGACTCCATTTCCACACCGTCCCTAACGGGAACAAGCTCGATTTCATGCTCTCCGGCAGTAATACCGAGAACGTCGCATCTGTAATAAGAGCCATAATTTCTGATAAGCTCCGAGTCAACCCTCTTGCCGTCGCAATAAACGTTATATTCGGTTGCACTTTCATAAGGAAGCCACTCAAAAAATACAGTTTCAAAGGAATATCCTATATTAACCACCTCAACAGCGCCCTTTACAGGAGGTTCTTCCCCCTTGTCGGTTGTAGTTGAGCTTGTGGAGGAGGTAGTTGAGCTACCGGGTGTCGTAGTAGTTCCCGAATTGGAGCTTGTGGAGCCCGATGTGCTCGATGAAGTACTGCTTCCTGTGGGATCAAATATATCACACGAGATCAGCATCCCCATAATCATAGAGAATAAAATGATTATAGCCAATAATCTTTTCATAATATCTTCCTTTCTTTTTACGAACTTTCTCATTTTATTTTACATTATTTTTTTAAAATTGGCAATAGTTTTTGATCCCAGTGCGCTTTTTTCATTGTTTTTTGCTAATTTAAAGCTCTTGTTTTTGTATATAATAACAAAGATCCACCTCATTTAATAAGGTGGATCATAATTTACTTTTCACAAAACGGATCGTCTGTATGAACAAGACCCTCGTCCGTAAGCTTGTATGCATTAAGCTCAAGATCTCTTACAAGAGGCATGTTCCTCATTTTTTCAAACCTTTCAAGGGGCAAAGGATGCGCCCTGCCCTCTCTTATCTCCGAGATAAGCTCATCAATACTGAGCACTTCTCTCTCAAGTGCCACGCCCGATACCTCCTCGCGATCAATAAGCGAGTGATTATCAGTACCGCCCGTCATTGGAAGACCGAGATTTTTCGCGTATTCGTATGCCTGCCTTGAATATACGTCCTTGTGACCTATATTAAGAACCTCAACTGCGTCCACGTGATCAAGCGAAAGACGGATATCCGAAATATAATAGCACACTCTGAAGGGATGCGCCTGAATAACGAAGCCGCCCGCCTGCCTTACAGTCTTAAAAAACGGCTCGCGCTTCATATCCCTGATCTCGGGATGCGCCTTCAACCATTCGGGAGAGATACCGAGAACGATATACTCATCCGTACCGTCCATAAACTTCTGCTCAAAGCCAAAGAAAACAGTAAAGCCGTGCTTGTCCCCCTCGGCTTTAACTCGCTCAAAGCTCTTGCAGTATTCATCAATAAAAACGTCCCACGGGAGCTTGCGGTTAATCGCGGTGTTGCCGTAATAAAAATGATCGGTCACAACCATACCGGAATATCCGCGGTCCATATAGAATTTAATATATTCCTCAGGCTCAACGATCGAGCAAAGGCTTGAAACGCATGTGTGCGCGTGCAATTCGTAGTAAAACATCTTTTCTCCTGAATATTCTTTATAATCTTATTATACCTCATCGCGCGACAAAAGTCAACAAATACTCTTTTCACTTTACAAGAAAACATTTAAAACAAAGGGGCTCGAGTAATGTTAACAATCACTCCAAGCCCTTGTTTTATTTAGTTTTTCGTTAGTCACTAATGAGAGAGTGCCTTTAAATTATTCTTCAATATATTCAAGCGCAAAAGCGGTCCACATACCCTTAAGCTCGGTATTATCGTATTTTGACATTTTTACCTTAAAGCCGACCTCTCCCTCTTCCAAAAGCTCTATCACTTTATCGTCAGCTACTATACTATCTTCTGCTATCCAATATTTTTCCAAGCTCATCAAGGATTCATCAAGATACACTATATACCCCTTTTGGGGATAATCAACCCTAACAATGTATTGAACCGTTCCCAATCCATAGCCTTCAAATTTTGAATTATACCCGTTAACTTCTTCAAGAAATTCTAATTCAGACCATTTGGAAGAAGCATCATTAGGATCAACCGCCTTTATGCCATTTGCTGTTGTTTTTGCCGTATCGGAATCGTATTTATATTCTATTTCAACCACCGTTCCTACAAGAAGCTCGGGTGCGTTTTCAAAGTCTTTGTAAGAATGACCTGAGGCGAAATCGGTATCTTCAAAAATATGAAATTCCAAAAGCTGTTTTGTCCCCTCATCTCCGACCGGCTTAATATACACATGCTCTTTATAAAGCATTACAACCTCTCCGATAACAGTTCCTTCAGCATCGTCGCTAAAAAGCGAGGTCAAAGCCACAATAATTATCGCGGTCGCTAAAATTACGGCAAATATAACCACCAAAATTATTCTATTTTTCATCCCAAGCTCACCTCACCTTCGTGAGTAGTAGTCACATTAATGTAAAAGTGCCAATATGCTGGTTCAGAGAGAAAAACATTTTCCTGCACAAGTACATAATACCTTGCATAAGTATTTACAGTATATGGAGTATCTCCTTCGTAAAGATTATGATTTCCTTTGGATAGTTGAAATCTAAATGGTAGACCTGTTGAAATATTATCTAATTCTTCATAATTAGATAACAATCCTTTTTCTATATCAAGACTTGCAAACAATGTAGATTCTTGAATATTTATTTTTCCATTCATACTTTCTAATACGGCTGAAATGGTACTTGTTGGAATTCCTATAAGTCCCAATATATCTTCAAACAAAGGTGATAACGAAACTGTAGTTCCCTCGAAATATCCATCTATTTGTATAGCTTCGTTTGGCTTGGTTATATTTGCAATATATGCATAATTAGGATAAGGAGCATCTTCCAGTACGAGTTCAACACCAAATTGATCAAGGCTAGATCCCGCAAAATCATACCCTAATGTTTCAACATAATTTTGAGTTGAATTGGAAAACGGCTTAAGCGTCACCATTAATACATTTTTTGAAGAATCAAAATATACCCTTGATCTTAATGCATTATACGAACTAGCACTATGCTGGGCATATTGAGAACTTTGATATACCCATTCTCCATTTTCCCCTAAATTCAATGTTCCTCCACCGCCGCCATCAAAAATCACTTCTGAAATATTAGGATCAATAAAGCACGGAGAAATACCATTATTACCTGTTTCATCTACAACATCAACATTTATAATAGAATCTCCTAATGAAGAATTATTTGTAGAATGAGACAATCTTTCATTATAAAAATCTAAGATCTCGCCATTTAAAATATTATTTCCAAATGAAAGTGCCACCATAGTTGTGTCTTTTTGAATTGTCAAACTAATCATAGTCTCTTCTGTATTTACGCATTGTGAAAACCCTATAATCGTATCATATCTTTCATCGTTTATAAAAACAACTCCTCTGAGAGGTCCTTCCCATAAATAAATTTCATTTGGTAACGAATATAACGATACAATTCCATTCGAAAGTATATTATACTCCTTTCCTTTAACACTCAATTCTATTTGTAAATTACAATTTGCTCTCGTTTCATCATTTTCAAAAATTTCAAAATAGTAATCATAAGAAACATTATCCACATTGGAAGCATTAAAAACCTCTGCAAAAGAATCTTTTGTAATGACAACCACATTATTTATAGAATTATCTAAGGCATTGACCGGGGAAGTTGCAAACATTGGTAACAAACAAGCAATTAACAACATAACAGCGATTTTTTTCATAATTTTCCTCCTCTTACTATAATAATCAAAAACAATTACTAACCTATAAAGATGTTCAATAAAAAATTAGAACATTGATACCACCCCCACTTAATATGTTTACCATATCAAATAAACATAGAGAAGGACAAATGCCCTTCTCTATGCCAATATGGAACTTGGGCACTTTCACTATGTGTCCACCTATAATTATAATACCACAAACTACAAACTTTGTCAACCTTATCAAAATAAATTTGCAGTTGACAAATTCACTAAAATGTGATACAATTACTTGTTAAAAATACATAGTAAACTAATTCAAGGAGATATAATCGTGAGATTTTTTGATCTTATCGGCGATAGCCTTTTAGATACGCTCAAGCTGTTGCCCTTCTTATTTTTGACCTATATACTTATGGAGTACCTCGAGCATCGCGCAGGCGGTTCTGCGGAGAAATTTCTTAAACGCTCGGGACAGTTCGGCTCCCTTATCGGAAGCGCGCTCGGCATCCTTCCCCAGTGCGGCTTTTCATCCGCCGCTGCGGGACTTTACAGCGCAAGAGTTATCTCTGTCGGCACGCTTATAGCAGTTTTTCTTTCAACAAGTGACGAGATGGTTCCCATCTTCATCGTAAACGGAAACATTACACTTATACTTAAGGTTCTTGCGGTAAAATTCGTTATTGCGCTTGTCGCAGGTCTTGCTATCGACCTTATACTCAAAGCGATATATAAGAAAAAAGGCATAATTCCCGAACCGAATATCGAGGAGCTTTGCGAAAGAGATAACTGTCATTGTAAGCACGATATTTTAAAATCCGCGCTCGTCCACACGGGCAAGGTAACGCTCTTCATCTTCATTTTCAGCTTCGTGCTTAACTTCCTCGTTTACTTCGTGGGTGAAAGCAATATCGCGCTTCTCATTCTCAATAAGCCCGTCATAGCAAATATCCTCGCAGCCATCGTTGGACTCATCCCCAACTGCGCGTCAAGCGTAGTGATAAGCGAGCTTTTCCTTGACGGAACGCTCTCCGCAGGCGCACTCATTTCCGGACTTTTGGTAAACTCCGGCGTCGCCCTCGCAGTACTTTTCAGAACCAACAGACCGAGAAAGAACACCCTCGCCATCGTGGGAATACTCCTCGCGATCTCCATCGTCGCAGGAATCGTCATCGACCTCACTCCCCTCGGCACCTGGCTCGCAATCTGATCAAATCTCAAAATCAAAAGGCGTTCATCCGAACGCCTTTTGTTTTTTATTTATACTTTTGCACCGTACATCTGGGATGATGGGATGGCGCATAGGTTGAAGAAAGTTTCAGATCGCATCTACCTGCATTCACAATATTATGCCACGTGCCTGCGGGAATATATATTGCATCTCCTTGACAGAGCTTATATTTATTGCACAAGCAATTTGCGTGATGTCCTGTTAATGCAATAGCACTTCCATACTCAACTCGAATATATTGGTCGGTGTCCTCGTGTATTTCAAGACCGATATCTCCACCTCTACAAATTGACATAAGCGTGGTCTGAAGATATTCGCCCGTCCATATGCTCTCTCTGTAGCTATTATTTCTGTAAGCCATTCTTCCCACATTAGCGACATATACTTCTCCACCGTGATCGTTTTCACATCTATGATCACACATATTGCAGTATTTATTTTTATCACATTCGGGCTTCTTGTTTATCATGTTACCCTCGCAGTCATATCCCTGCTCCTCACGGCGAAGAATATTCTCAATTGCTTCTCCTTCGCCCATCATTCTTCCCTGATAGCCTCTATCAAAGGAACGCGACGTATTATTACATAAGTGCTTATTAATTCTGTTGTTATCCATTGACAATCTCCTTTTGTATTCGCTATTTTCAGTATATGCGAATATAAAAAAATCGCTCACAAGCCGTGAGCGATTTTCTATGTAATTTAAAAATTATCTCTTGAATACGGAGAAGAGATCGTCAAAGTCGAGATCGTCGGACTCTGCGGGAGCGGGTTCTGCCTTCTTCTCTTCCTTCTTGGGAGCCTCTGCCTTCTTAGCAACCTGAGCAGCCTGATTCTCAAACTTCTTCTCAAAGCCTGTAGCGATGATGGTAATTCTCATCTCGTCCTCAAGCTCGGGATCAAAAGCAACACCCCAGATAACGTTCGCATCGGGATTAGCCTCCTGAGCGATCATTGTGGAAGCAATGTCAACGTCCTCAAGTCCAACGTCGGGAGAAGCGGTAATGCTGATAAGCACGCCGGATGCACCCTTGATGGATGTTTCAAGAAGAGGACTGGAGATAGCAGCCTTAGCCGCAAGCTCTGCCTTATCCTTACCTGTTGCGTTACCAACGCCCATATGAGCGTAGCCCGCATCCTTCATAACGGATGTAACGTCTGCAAAGTCAAGGTTGATGAACGCAGAAACGTTGATAAGCTCGGAAATGCTCTGTACACCGCGGCGAAGAACGTCGTCAGCAGCCTCAAAAGCGTTTGCGAGAGTAATTCTTGTATCGGATGTCTGCTTAAGTCTTTCGTTGGGAATTACAACGAGAGCGTCAACGTAGGAAGAAAGAGCAGCAATGCCGTCCTCTGCCTGGTTCATTCTTCTTGTACCCTCAAAAGCGAAGGGCTTGGTTACGATAGCAACCGTGAGAATGTCCATCTCTCTTGCGATTCTTGCAACTACGGGAGCCGCACCTGTTCCGGTTCCGCCGCCCATACCTGCTGTAATAAAGCACATATCCGCACCGGAAAGAAGCGCCTTGATATCGTCAACGGACTCTTCAGCAGAGCGAGTACCGATAACGGGGTTAGCACCTGCGCCAAAGCCCTTTGTTACCTTTTCACCGATAACGAGCTGAACGGACGCATCACTTCTCTTAAGTGCCTGTCTGTCTGTGTTGATAGCAATGAATTCAACGCCCTTTATATTTGTATTGATCATACGGTTAACCGCATTGTTACCGCCGCCGCCGACACCAATAACCTTAATATTAACGCCACTGCTCATGCTGTCGTCATGTTCAAAAATCATTATGATATCCTCCAAATTTCACAAAAATAAATGGTAAGTTCGTCCAATATATATAATAATATATTTTTAGAATAAAAGCAAGTGTTTTTTTTATATTTTTTATAAAATTTTGAGAGATTTTTTTCTTTTTTAACAAAAAACGGATGTCTCGGTATCTTTTTTCCAAAAATACCCGACATCCGTTATAAACTATTTACTTGTAAGCTTAATTATCTCGTTATATATAAGCTTGTTGGCATCCGGTCTTGCAAACTGAGCCACGTTTGCTTCAATAGCCTTTCTCTTTTCCGGTGAAGAAATAAGAGAATCAACTGCTTTTGCAAAGCTCTCGTCGTTAAGACTGCTCTCCTCAAGCATAACTGCAGCGCCCGCATCGGACAAAACCTTCGCATTTTTATATTGGTGGTTATCCACAACGTTCGGAGACGGAATAATCACACAAGCCTTTTTCATCATAGCAAGCTCCGATATGGTCATAGCACCCGCGCGGCAAATAATTATGTCGGCAGCACTCATTCTCACGTGCATATCGTGGATGTATTCCATCATGCAAAGATCCTCGTTCTTATCAAGCCCCGCCGCCTTGAACTGAGCGGAAAAATCCTCATAATAGTTTTTTCCCGTCGCGAGATGGCAGATAACGTCGCCTCCCTGCTTATCAAGGTGCTTCATATACGCAAAGACCGTCTCGTTTATTCTCTGTGCGCCAAGGCTTCCGCCAAAGGCAAGCACATATGACTTGCCGCCCGGGATACCGAGCTTTTCTCTTGCGCTCTTATAATCAAGACCGCCAAAGCCACCGCGCAGGGGATTGCCAACATGAAAGACCTTTTCCTTGGCTTTTATGTACTTTTCGGTATCCTTGAAATTTACAAGTATCTTGTCAAGACTTCCCTGAAGCTGCTTTATCGCAAGACCGGGGCGCGCGTTGGATTCGTGTGCGATCGTGGGAATGCCCATTTTTGAAGCGACCTTCAACGCGGGCCAACAAACGTATCCTCCCGTACCGATTACGATGTCGGGCTTAAATTCCTTTATTATTTTTTTCGCCTCGATCTGAGAGCTTATCATAAGGAATGCCGCCTTGATGTTACTTGGAGAAAGCGAACGGCTGATTCCCATAATATTAACGTGATGAAGCTTATAGCCTTCCTTTGTAACGAGTGTATTTTCAAGTCCGCGAGCAGTTCCAACAAATTCGATCTGTGCATCGGGTATATTCTTTTTTACCGTGCTTGCAATGGCAAGAGCAGGATTTATATGTCCCGCGGTGCCTCCGCCCGTCATTAAAACTCTCATATTTTTGCTTCCTTTCTATTTTTTTCGTACCGAGCTGTATTTCGATACGGACAGTATTATTCCCATTTCAAATATTTGTAACGCGAGTGACGTACCACCCGAGCTGAAGAATGGGAGTGATATTCCCGTATTCGGCATGGAATTTGTCACTACCGCGATATTCATCACAGTTTGAAGCGCAACCTTGAACGTAAGCCCGAAAACCAATAACGAGCTGTATGCGTCAGGCGCACGTGCGGCTATTTTAAATCCGCGGATAACGAGCATGCAAAACAATCCCATTACGGCAAGAGCGCCTAAAAAGCCAAGCTCCTCGCATATTATTGTGAATATAAAATCGTTCTGCGGCTGGGAAACGTACCCGTGCTTTTGCCTGCTGTTTCCAAGTCCAACACCGAAAATTCCTCCCGAGCCTATCGCGTAAAGCCCCTGTAATGTCTGCCACGCAGGTCCCAGTGGATCAACGTTCTCAATGTAGAGCCAGGTGTTTACTCTCTCTTGAGCATAATCGGATACAAGTATCAGAACGCATCCTGCGGCGGCGATAGCTCCTATTATCAGGGCTATCCACTTGGCGCGCGTTCCCCCCATATACATAACGGCAATTCCGATCATTCCCACGATCATAAGACCTGAAATGTGCTTTTCAAGAGCAACAAGCAGGCAAACTGCACCAAATATGCACGCAGGATATAAAACTCCGTACTTAAAATCCGATCCGCCGAATTTTTTATCAGTTATCTTATCCGAGTATTTAGACATATAAAGAGCCAGCATCATTACAACTCCGGTCTTTGCTATCTCTGATGGCTGAAGAGTTATAAATCCGAGATCAAGCCACCTTTGTGCACCGCCGCCGTCACTTCCAATAAAAATAACGAGAACAAGCAATACTATGGAAATACCGTATAACCAAGCCCCAAAGCCCTTCCATAAGCGCGGAGTGGCATACAAAACAAAAAATATAGTAACCGCAACCGCAGCAAAAGCAAATATAATATAACGCACCGTGAAATAATATCCGTCGCCGTACTTCTGCTCCGCGTAAACGTAGCTTGCGCTATGTGACGCTATGGCTCCAAAACAAAGTAAAACGATTACGTATATAAGAAAGCGCGTATCCACACCGCTTCTATAACTAATCGTTTTACTCTTCCCCTCCGAAACGGCGGAGGAACCGTCGGGCGCTATAGGATGTACACGGGAGATATCCCTTTTGTAAAGTCTTTCACGCCTCGATTCAAAATATTCATTTATTCTTCTTTTTAAGTCTTTATAGTTCTTGAGCGATCTCTTTTCTGCCAAAGCGATTATATACCAAAGAATGCCGCAACGCAGAACAAAAGAGTAACAAGTGAAAATACGATCACTATCTTTATCTCACTCCAACCGCATTTTTCAAAATGATGATGAATTGGCGCCATCTTGAAAACTCTGATCTTTCTGCCGGAAAGCTTGAAAACACCGACCTGGATTATATCCGAAGCCGCCTCGATAAGATAGATTATACCCACAAGGAAAATAATCATCGGCTCATCAAGAACGAACGTCGCACCAACCACAAGACCGCCGAGAAAGAGAGAGCCCGTATCACCCATAAATACTCTTGCCGGATAGAAATTATAAACCAAAAATCCAGCCGTAGCTCCAACAAGAGCAGCACCTATAAGCATAAGAGCAACGTCGTTTGCTATCAAGGCAACAACGCCGAAAAATAATCCCACCACCAAGGTAACGGAGCTTGCAAGACCGTCAATACCGTCCGTAAGGTTTACACTGTTTACAAAGCCGATAATAAGCACGAAAGCGAAAACGTAATAGAACCAGCCAAGCTCAAGGCTCACACTCGTGAAGGGAATGTGGAGAGCGGTATTTATATTATCCGTCAACGACATAGCCGCAAGATAAAGGATCGCCGCAAGGGACTGAAGAACGATCTTCTGCTTTGCGGTAAATCCCTCGTTCTGCTTTTTTATCAGCTTAGTATAATCGTCAAAAAATCCGATCATACCGTTAAAGACCGCAAGTCCCAATGCCAAAGCAAGAGAAATAAGCTCGTCATTCTTACCCTTTATAGCGGAAATAATAGCAACTATAACCATAATTACCAATATTGCCATAATAAAGCAGATGCCGCCCATAGTGGGAGTACCTGCTTTATTCTTGTGCCAACGCGGTCCGATCTCAAGTATCCTCTGACCGACCTTGTGGCTCTGCAATATGGGAATTATGAGCTTTTCAAGTATTACCGTAACCAAAAATACGGCAAGTGCAACTGTAATAAACTCAATAATCATTTTGTCCTCTTAATCAAACCAACTGTGCCTTAACGTAATTAAGCACGTTCTCTGCCGCAATGGAGCGGCTCGCTTTAACGAGAAGCACGTCTCCGCTCTTAAGAACGCCAAGAAGCTTTTTACCAACGCTCTCTGCGTCCGTTACGGGGCTTCTGAAGATCTGCTTTTCGCTCATACCGTTTGCCGCCGCGCCGTCAGCAAGATTCTTTGATGAAAGCTCGCCGTAGGTAAAGAGGAAATCGGGATGCTGCTGCGCAAGATATGATCCAACGCCTGCGTGAAGCGCAGGGCTTGTGTCACCAAGCTCCTTCATATCTCCAAGGAGCGCGATCATTCTGCCGCCACTTCTCTTTGCCGTGTCGCCAAGCACGTTGATAGCAGCGTTCATAGACTCGGGGCTTGCGTTGTAGCAGTCCTCGATGACGGTAACTCCGCCAACCTCGTATATATTCTGACGCATTCCCGCAGGAACGTATGAAAGAAGTCCTTCTCTGATCTGAGCCTCGCTCATATTCATCTTAAGGCCCACGGAAAATGCCACCATAGCATTGTAAACGTTGTGCGCTCCCGCAAGGTTGATCGCGATATTCTTGTATTCAGCAACGGGTGTTCTCATATCGAAAACGATGCCCTGCTCTGCACTTCTTATATTGCTTGCAAAATAATCGCAGGATTCATTTTTCATACCGAAATAAACAGTATTGTACCTGTCGCTGCTGTGACCTGCAAGTAAGGGCTCGTCACCGTTCAAGAAAAGTGTTCCCCCGTCCTTAAGACCTGCTGTGATCTCCATCTTTGCTCTGCAGATGTTCTCTCTTGAGCCAAGAGCCTCAAGATGTGAGGAGCCGATATTCGTAACTATGGCAACGTCGGGCTTTGCAGCCTCGCTCATATACTCGATCTCACCAAGGCCGCTCATACCCATCTCGAATACTGCCGCGTCGTTTTTCTGGCTAAGCTCAAGCATACTCATGGGCATACCTATAGTGGAGTTGAAATTTCCCGCTGTCTTATAAAGCTTATATTTTCTGTCAAGCACGGCTGAAACGAATTCCTTTGTGGTGGTCTTGCCAACCGAACCCGTAATTGCAACGGTCTTGATGTCAACCTGGCTCTTAACGTACTCCGCAATATCACGAATAGCGCGAACAGAGTCCTGAACAAGGATAACCGCAATTCCCTTAACGTCAAGGGGGATTCTCTCAGCGATAACGCAACGGCATCCCTGCTTAACAACGTTTGAAATGAAGGAATGTCCGTCAACTCTCTCGCCGCGGATGGCTACGAACATGGATGTGTTGTCTGCTTCGCGAGAGTCGGTGCATACCGATTCAAAAACCACTTTATTCTCGCACGCAACGGAATAAAGAGTGCCACCGCAGATCGATGCCACCTTATCAGCCGCAAGACGTCCAAGACCAAGTCTTATTTTCATAGCTCATTCCTCCTTTTAGTTTTATCTACAATAGCGCGGATTATCTCTCTTTCATCAAAATGGAAGCGCCCGCGCGCATTAATTTCGTAATTTTCGTGTCCCTTGCCCGCAAGGAGAACCACGTCACCCTCGCGTGCGATAGCCATCGCATATCCGATAGCATTTTTTCTGTTTGGAATAACCGCATATTCCTTGCTTTTGTCTATTCCCGAAAGAATATCGTCTATAATTTTGTCAGGATCCTCACTCCGCGGATTGTCATTTGTAACGACCGTAATATCCGCAAGCTCAGCTGCTATCCTTCCCATCTTGGCTCTCTTCTCTTTTTCGCGGTCACCGCCGCATCCAAAGACCAAAATAATCCTCGCATCCTCTTTTTTAAAGCCCCTCGCAGCTTTGATAAGCTGCTCTAATGCATCCGGAGTGTGAGCGTAATCTATAAAGACCGCAAATCCCCAGCCCTCCGGCAGCTCGGCTTTTTCAAGTCTTCCCGGAACTCCGCAAAAGCTCTCGAAGGACCGCTCAATATCGTTTTTATCTATTCGAAGCTCAAGCGCCGCGGCTATCGCCTGCATTGAATTCATCACCGAAAAGCTCGCGGGAACTCTGCAGAAAACGTTTAAGCTTTCTGACTTAGTTTTCAAGGTATATTTCGTTCCGCGCTCACCGAAATAATTAATATCATTCGCAATATAGTCGGCAGAACCCGAAAAAGAACAAGCTTTTACCTTGCATTTCGCAAGATAAAAAATTTTCTTTCCGTATTCGCTGTCAACATTTATTATTCCAAGCCTGCACTTGTCAAATAACAAGAGCTTTGATTTGAAATAATCTTCCATATCGCTATGGAAATCAAGGTGATCCTCGGTAAGATTGGTAAAAATCCCAATCTCAAACTCTATCGGCTCAAGCTTGTGTAGCTTCAACGCGTGTGAGCTCGCTTCCATTACCACCCATTCGATACCGGCGTCCGAGATCCTTTGGAGCATTGGATAAAGCTCCTCAGGATCGGGCGTTGTGAAATTTTTCGTGGAGTCATCGGTTTTTTCAGAAAAGGACGAACAATTCAGCGTTCCGATGATCTCACAAGTATTTTTGGAAGTATCAAATATATTTTTAATCATAACCGATACGCTCGTTTTACCGTTCGTACCCGTTATGCCTATGAACTTAAGCTTTTTAGTGGGCTCACCGCAAAAAACGTTCATTGCCCTTGCAAGAGACGCCCTTGTGCTTTCAACCGATAAGGATTTTTCGCACACATATTTCTCATTCTCGATCACCACGGCGCAAGCGCCTTTAGCGATAGCGCTTTCTATATAGTGATGACCGTCATTCCTCGTTCCGCTAAGGCAGAAGAACAAATAATTTCTCTTGACCTTTCTCGAATCCGAGGTTATCCCCTCGATTTCCGCACCCCTAAGATGCTCGGGACATTCTATATTTGCTCCGCGGCAGATATCGTAAAGCCTCATAAAGCCTCCAAAAATTTTGAAATGCTTTAAACTTCCTTTATCAGTCGGGATCGGAGTATCTGATTCTGATAGTAATTGCCGTTCCCTCGGAAACGAGTGTTCCTGCAGGTATCGATTGCTCCATAACGGTAGCACCGCCACCGCTAAGATAGTTGTCGGTACCAACTATGCTCACGTTCAAGCCCGCATCCGCTAAGAGGCGGTTTGCAACATAAACGCTTTTTCCGATAAGCTCGGGCACTGCGATTCCCTTATCCTCACGGGAGGTTCCCGTGTAGAACGTTATTATCTTGTTATTTTTATCTATCACGGTCTCCGCTCGCGGGATCTGACTCGTTACGTACTCGCCATTGCCCTTGACGTTCACCTTGTATCCAAGCTCACTTGCAGCCTTTTTGGCATCGTTAAGCTTCATATCTTCAAAATTCGGAACCGCCACATCGTTCACAAGAGCCTCATCTCTTTGTACTCCGATATATGGGAGCACAGTTTCAAGAAAAGCTCCAACGTAAGGCGCGGCAATAACGCTTCCGTAAAGCACACCATTGCTAGGCTCATCAACCATCATAAGCACCGCGATCTCGGGATCGTCCGCAGGGGCAAACGCAACGCAAGAGCAAACGTAAGCCTTTACGTCCTCAACGCGTATCTCCGTTCCCTTCTTTTCACTCGTTCCGGTTTTAGCGGCTATTTTATAGCCCGCAACGTAGGCGTTTTTTGCGCCTCCGTCACCGGAAACACCGTCCTCAAGTATCTCAGCAAGTGTTTTGCAAACTTCTTCACTTATTACCCGACGCTTGACCTGTGCCTGATGAGTATAAGTAACGTTTCCGTCGCGATCCGTTACCTTCTCAACCAGATAAGGCTCAAGAAGATACCCGCCGTTCGCGGCAGCGGCTATCGCCATTATGTGTTGAATAGGAGTTATATTAAAGTTCTGACCGAACGCGTATATCGCAAGGTCGAGAGCTGTCATAGCATTTTTGGTTTTTACAACGCTGTTTCCTTCACCGGGAAGATCAATGCCGGTCTTTTCAAGATATCCAAAGGATTTGAAATACTCATAGAATTTGCTTATTCCAAGCCTCTCTCCAAGTGTCATAAACCACACGTTGCAGGATTGAACAAGTCCCTGTGCAAAGCTTAAGACACCGTGTCCCTTGACCTTATGACAGTGTATCGTGTAGCCAAAAAGCCTTAATGATCCACCGCAGCATACCGTATCGCCCGAAAGGCTGACCTTATTTTCGCTAAGTGCCATTGATGAGGTCAGGATCTTAAAAGTAGATCCCGGTATGTATGAATCGGAAACCGCCTTGTTCCGCCACATATCGAATAGATAATTCTGATATGCCTTCTTATATTCGTCGCTCCCCTGAGCGTATCCATCACTCAAAAGAAAGCCACTGTAATAATCATTAAGAATCCACGGATCGTTAAGATCAAAGCCGGGGACCGTTGCCATAGCAAGTATAGCGCCCGTTTTCACGTTCACCACTATACCGCATGCCCTGTTCTGCGCTCCGCTTTCGTTAACCGTTGCAATCAACTGTTCTTCAAGCGCGCGCTGTATATATGAATCTATCGTAGTAGTAATGTTGCTTCCGTTTTCGGCAGGAATATATGTGTCATACTCCTGTGGCATCCGGTTACCAAATGAATCCCTGGCGGTAAGGTAATAACCGTTTGTACCGCTAAGATCCTCATTGTAAAACGCCTCAAGACCGTATATGCCTTTACCATCGGAATTTGTAAATCCTATCACCGCCGAGCCAAGCGATCCGTTTGGATAATATCTTTTGCTCGTGGCCTCAAGAAAGACCATATCGTGATAGCCGTTTTCGTTGATAAAAGCTCTTACCTCGTCCGCCTTTTCATCAGAGAGATTTTTTTGAACCGTTCTGTCCAAATAAGCGGTATAGGTGGTTTGCTTGTAAACCGTGTCATAATCGATCCCAAGAATATCGGAAAGTCCTTTCGAAATATCCTCGGCATATCGGACACCGCCTTCAGCGCTTTTCTGCTTGGCTTTTATCGATGACGGCGAGATAAATACTCTGTATGTTGTAACGTTTGTTGCAAGCACATCACCGTTAGCATCGTAAATAATTCCGCGCTCGGCTTGAAGAGTGCTTTGCGTATTCATCTGATAGATGACTTTTTTTAAATATCGGTCATAATCGACCGTTTGTATGATCAATATCCTTCCGAGCAGCATTGCAAATACCAGCAACATACTCACAAGGACCGCTAATGCTCTTTTTAACGTTGTGCCGCTCACACGACCAATACCCATACCATCACGCTCCTTAATCTGCACCGATTTAGAAAAAATAAACGGTGAGAGCCGGATTCAAGCAAATGGGCCGTTGCTTTTGCTCCGTGCCGTGTGTCTAACCTCCACGAAAGACACCGACCTGCTCTTCACCGTTTTTCAAATGTGGCAAATTAAGAGATCTGCCCTCTTCATCATATTCGATGATGAGTGGCTTTATGATTTTTGATCTTCAAAAATCAGTTTAGGTATTTGGTTTAATGGGCTATATAATGCTGAATATCACACCCGAGCCAACTATCAGGATAAACGAGAGCGCAACTGCGGCAAACGTAATCATTGAAGTAACACTCACAGGCTCGTTATTGTTTTTAAAATCGTTGTCAGACTTTTTATGTGATACATCAGCCTTTTTTGTTTTTTTATCGATCTTGGAGGGAGCTTTTCGAATCTCATTTGCTTGCACAAGATCCTGCTCTGCCGTCCGCTTTGGTTTTGGGTTTGCTTTTTGTGCCTCAACCTTAAGCTGAGCCTTAACGTCCTTTTTAACCACCTTGTCGGGAACGTGCTTCTTGTACCTCTTTCGATCTATATTATCAAGTATGACCGCCGTATCCAAACGGTCATCATACGTGGGCGCGTACTCGCGCGTCGCGCGATAGAAATTCACGAAATCTCCCTCGGTCATATATCTTCGACCGTTTTCGACTCCGTTCTTATATTTGTATTTTTCATATGCAGCTTCACTTGAGGTTTTGTACGACCGAGGAGCTACCGTTCTTGAACAGATCTCATTCTCCTCCTGCTCCGCACTCTCTCGCGCGCCGCTGTAATTCATTCCGCGATCACGGTAACGTCTGCAAAGTTCTTCTATCGCTCTGTTGTCAAATGAAGCGTTCTGAACTTGTTTCATCGCGAAAATCCTTTCATTTATATTTTTTCCGCCACTCTGAGCTTCGCACTCTTGCTTCGTGAATTCACCGCAAGCTCCGCTTCACTCGGGAGTATCGGTTTTTTGGTAAGTATCTTAATTTTTGGCTTGTTGCCGCACACACAAACGGGAAAATCCTTTGGGCAAGTGCATCCGCTCGCGAGCGCGTTAAACGTCTGCTTGACTATTCTGTCCTCAAGACTGTGGAAGGTGATTATCACTATCCTTCCGCCCTTGTTCATCATATTAACCGCCGCCTCAATGGTGGGAGCGATAACGTCAAGCTCTTTATTTACTTCGATTCGCACCGCCTGGAAAACTCTCTTTACAGAGCTCCACTCCTCGCGACGAGCGAACGAAGGCAACGAATTTTTAATTATTTCAACAAGCTCTCCCGTAGTCTTAACGGGCGCTTTCTCTCTTGCGTTTATTATTCCCGAAACGATCTTGGGCGCAAATCTTTCTTCGCCGAAATCGTAAATGATTTTTTTAAGCTCATCCGCCGAATATTCATTGATAACGGTATATGCGCTTCTTGCGGCTCTGTTATCCATTCTCATGTCAAGCGGCGCATCTGCCATATAGGAAAATCCGCGCTCCGCCGTATCGAGCTGGTACGATGAAACGCCAAGGTCGAGAAGAAGTCCGTCTATTTTCTCAATCCCTAAGCCGTCAAGAATGCTTTTGATATTGGAGAAATTATCTCTTACTATCCTCACACGCTCGCCGTATTGAGCAAGTCGCTCGCTTATTACCTTGATTGCATCCTCATCCTGATCGATCGGGATAAGCAATCCGCGCTCAAGACGTTCCGCGATTTTGGAAGAATGTCCCGCGCCGCCCGCAGTACCGTCAACGTATATTCCGTCGGGCTTTATATCTAAATTTTCAATGCACTCCGAAAGAAGCACCGAAAAATGTGAAAATTCACTCATAATCTCAAATTAAAGTCCGCAATCCTCAAGAGCGGCTCTGAGAGCTTCCATATCCTGCTCTGCCTGATTGCTTTCGTAAGACTCCTCTGCCCAGATTTCCGCGTAATCACCGCAGCCGATAATAACCGTGCCCTTTGTAATAGAAGCAAACTGAAGCATTGAGCCCGGAAGAATAATTCTTCCCTGTCCGTCGGGTGAAACCTCTATAGAATTACCGATGAGGAAGCGGAGTGCCTCTTCGCTCGTCTTACGAGGCAGGAGCTTGATGGGGGCTATGTACTTTTCCCACTCCTCGTGAGAGTATATCTTAAGATAATTTCCGCGGATGCTCTGAGAAACGATGAATGTTTCGCCAAGCTCCTCGCGGTATTTCGCGGGAACGAAGAGACGGTTTTTCGCGTCAACGTTATGTCTGAAATTATTTGATAACATACCCTTGCTCCTTTCCAAACGAGGTAAAATCCGTGAAATTCACCACATTTAAACACTTTCGTGGGCTTTTCCACCACGATGCATCACTATTATACTAAATGTATGGGAAAAATGCAATAGTTTTTTCAAAATTTCTGCGAAAAAATTTATTAATTTTTTGTAAACAAAATTACATTAATTTGTGAATTTTTGCCCTTTTCCCACAAAAAACGCCCCAAAACCCATCGTTTCGAGGGGCTTTGGGGCTAAATTATAACTTTTTCTCGCAGCTATAATATTTCGGTGGGGGATTTTCCCTGGTTTTTCAATTTTCGGGCAAAAAATTGATCATTTTTGGGGTGAAAATCAGCAGTTGCATTTAAAATCCGTGGACTCCGCCGCGTGCGGAACGCGTCCGACCTCGACGTTATCACATCTGCGGTTTCTGAGCGCGGGGATGGGATTTTCTGCCACCTCAAATCTGTAATCGGTACGGTGGCGGCGCAGATATGCGTCTATCACATTATGCGACGGAACGCAATCGACCGTAGGAATACTTATCTTCTGGAAACGGTAAAAGTCCGCGTCCGCGGGCAAGCGCTCTACCTTTTCGTAGGTGTTGTCCTTCCCCGTGGTAAATTGAACGGTGTTCGCAAGAACGTCGCGCACGTATTCTATATTCGAATGGAGAGAAAGCGGAGCCGGGAAATCCGCGCAGGGTATCATCTGCTCCCACGATTTGCCCTCGTATTTCTGCAAAAGCTCAGCCGCCTTGTGAAGATGCCCTATCTCCGCTTCAAGATTGCATTCCCAAAGCTTCTTGACGTAAGGATCTCCCTCCGTCATATAGCAGGACCAGTAGAGATAGCACTCGCAGTATTCGTGCCACAAAAGCATTTCAAGCCAAGTCGCATTCGGGTCCATGAGTGCCTCGTAATGCGTAACGTGCTCCTCCTCGACGAGCGCGATCTCCTGATACAAGCGCCTTGCGAGATCGTTGCAGGCAAAGTTCGTAACGTTCATATAGTAATTCATCGTCTGCTGCTCTGCGGCGGTAATTATCATCGTGTCAAGAACGGTCTGCACGTCTGCGAGCTTGGAATTGATGCTTTTACGAACGTTGTCAAATGGGTGGCGGTGGTGGGCGATCGTCGGTCTGCCGGGCATTATCTCGGTATATCTGCCCACTAAATGCTCGGGAGACGTTCCCTCCGTCATTTCAAGAAGATCCGAATAACGGTAAAGATGGTCAAAGTCCTCAAGGAGCGCAAAATCAAGCGCGCGCTTAACGTTGCAGTCCCGCTCCCTCTTTGCAAGCTCCGCGGTAAGATCCACCGCAAGCTGCTCGTAACCGATGGTGTGCTCAAGCACAGTTTCGTTAATGGGCTTTAAAAGTGAGATCTTCAGCTGCTGCTGCTTTTCGACCTCGCGGCTGAGAGCTATCTCACGGCGAAGCTCGTTGTCACCGCAATGGCGCGCAAATTGATGCGAAAACCAGTTTGCCTCAAATTCCGTGCCGTTCATAAGTATTATGCGCGTTTTCGTGTAGGGATCGACCGTCTTTTTGTTGTAGGACTCGGGATACATCTCACAAAAGCTCTGCAGCGCCCTCTCCGGCGCGATCCCTCTTTCTTTAAATGGATTCATGTCTTACCTCCTTTTATAGTCACTATAATATAGTATGCGAATAAAAGGAGAATTTATACAAAAAAGACAGGACGCGCGTCCTGTCTTTTCTTTGTTTTTTATTCAAATAATTTTCCCTGCCACATATTGTGGGTGTAAAGATATTTATCGATATCGTTGATGACCGTCACCTTTTTGCGCGACCATTCGGGCGCGAGCAGGTCATCAAAGGCGCCGTCGCCGGTCAATCGGGCAATGACCGTATCCTTATGAAAATACTGCAATGCCGTTGCCGTAAGCTCGATGTACCGTTCGCGTTCAAGAGGGGTATATTCCCCACTTTCGTACCATTTTGCAAGCTCTGTATCGCGAATCACGTGCAAAAGATGTATTTTTACCATATCGGGCAGGAGCTTTCCCACCACCTTGGCAGTTTGAAGCATCATCTCATCGGTTTCATTCGGAAGTCCGAAAATGATATGCACGCAGATCATTATCTTAGGATTTGCCCTTCTTAATTTTTCATATCCTTCCACAAATTGCGCAAAGGTATGTCCCCTGTTTATCAGCTCAGCAATACCGTCGTGAACGGTCTGAAGCCCCAATTCCACGGTAAGATCCACCCTATCCGCAAGCTCTGAAAGATACTCCACCACATCATCCGGAAGGCAATCCGCCCTCGTTGCCACGTTCACCGCCACAACGCCCTCACAAAGCAGAGCCGCCTCAAATTTTTCCTTTATTTTCTCAAGGGGAGCGTAGGTGTTCGTCCTCGCCTGAAAATACGGAATACACCGCTCAACGCTCCATTTTTCAGAGAGCTTTGCGCGTGTGATCTCATACTGCTCCGCTATCGGCAGAGCCGCGCTCGCTGCGAAATCTCCGCTTCCTCTTGGTGAGCAGTATATACAGCCGCCAACGCCGCATCTTCCGTCCATATTTGGACAGGAAAATCCTGCATCAAGCGGAATCTTGGCGCATTTTCCGCCGTATGTTTTCTTCAAAAAATAGTCGTAGGTATAGTATCTTTTATTGCTGTCGCTATTTTCAAAAGGATTAATTTGCGATTGCTTTATCTTCATATAATTATATGTTTGGGGATGCCGTTTTCGTATTTTACATCAAGCTCGCCCTGAATAAGGGGCAAAAGATAGCTCGCGCATTCGTCCGTAATATGATTTCCGCGCTCGTTTATAAATTCCGTCGGCACGTGCTTGACCTTATTCGCGATCTCACTTACGTCGCGGTGTGATATTTCAACCCAATAAGGCTCTGTGCTGACTCTTTCAATAGTCATCATCTGTCTCGTTACGCCATCGCTCGCCGCCTTGATAGCAGCGCGTCCGACACGCACGGACTCCTCTATATCCACCCTTGAAGCGATATGCGAAGCGCATCTCTGTACGATGTTCAGCTCAACAGAGCGCACCTTGCAGCCAAGCTCAGCCTTGATCGCATATTCAAGAGCCTTGCCCGTACCGGAGAGCTGCTTATGTCCGAAAACGTCCGTAGAGGCAATACCAAAGCCATCGCATACGTAAGTGCCGTCGGCAAACCTTATACCCTCGCTTACCGCGACAACAACGTTGGGCTTTTTATTAAGAAGGGCGCGGAGATCCTCAAAGAATTCCTCCTTATTGAATGCCCTCTCGGGAAGGTAGATAAGGTCGGGAGTCTCGCCGCCAAATGCCCTTGGAATACCCGCAGAAGCCGTGAGCCAGCCCGCGTCACGTCCCATTATCTCAATAACCGTAACCGCCTTGGTCTTATATACCGCGCAGTCGCGGATACATTCGGTAACGGTGGTTGCGATATATTTAGCCGCTGAAGCGAAGCCCGGGGTGTGATCTGTAACAACAAGGTCATTATCGATGGTTTTGGGAACTCCGATCACTCTCATTTCGTAATCGCACTCCTTTGTATATTCGGAGAGCTTTGCAACGGTATCCATAGAATCGTTGCCTCCGATATAGAAAAAGTACCTTATATCGTATTTTTTGAATATCTCGATAAGCTTTTCGTAGGTATCCCTGCCCTCGTCTATTTTCGGGAGCTTCTTTCGGCACGAGCCGAGAGCCGCCGCAGGCGTTTGCTCAAGAATCTTTATTTTGTCAGCATCTGCAAAAAGCTCGGACAAATTGACGATATCCTCTTTTAAAAGCCCTTCTACACCGTTTCTCATTCCGTAAAGCGTGGGAATGGCGCCGTTATGCACGTTTTCAAGAACACCGCGTATAACTCCCGCAAGCGTTGCGTTTATTGCCGCAGTCGGTCCGCCCGACTGCCCTACTATTGCGTTGCCTATAAGCTTATCCATAAATAATACCTCGTAATTGATATAATAAATCGCTTATTTCAAAAATCCGTTTACGATCTGCTCCTCTGCCTCCTGCTCGGTAAGTCCCAAGGTCATAAGCTTGATTATCTGCTCGCCTGCGATCTTACCGATAGCAGCCTCGTGAATAAGGCTTGCATTGATATCGTTTGCAGTAATTTCGGGAATAGCGCGAACGGACGCGTTATCCATTATGATTGCGTCGCACTCGGTGTGACCGTAGCACTCAGCATTACCGTTGATCTTTGACAAGAAGGTCTGCGTTGACACATTCTTTGCAACGGAACGAGAGATAACGTTCGTGCTTGACCTTTCACCGTTGAGATCAACGTTGAAAACGGTCTCCGCGTGCTGACGTCCGTGCGTCATGATCTTCTCTTTTACAATAAGTGTGGCATCCTTACCAAGAACTGCGTTCGTATTTCGGATGGTGGAGTCGATGCCCTTTATTTGGGTGGTCTCCATTTCAAGATATCCGCCCTCGTCGATCTCAATGATCGTTGTGGGGTTCATTATGTTCTCGCCCGTTCCCTCTTCCTCGCCGTAGTGACGCTCAACGTAGCGAACGCGCGCGCCCTTTCCAACGTGGAAGCTGTGAATACCGTCGTGCGCGGAGTCCTGATCGCCACAGTTGTGAATTCCGCAGCCTGCGATAATGGTTACGTCCGCATCCTCTCCAATATAAAAGTCATTATATACCAAATCCTTAAGTCCGCTCTCGCTGATGATAACGGGAATATGGATGCTCTCTCTCTTAGTGCCGGGCTTTACAATGATATCAATGCCGGGCTTGTCCGTCTTTGAAACAATGTCGATATTTGCAGTTGTTTTTCTTCCTGCCGCCGCGCCGTTTTCACGGATGTTATATGCTCCCTCGGGCACTGTGTGAAGGTCAGCGACCTGCATAAGTAAATTCTTTTTGATCTGATCCATAGCCGCCTCCTTATATGTTTTCCGTAAGCACCGAGCAGGGTGCGCCCGTTCCGAGAACCGAGGGCATGATCTCGTCCTTGGTTCCGCTCTTGCGGATCTCTCCGTCGGCAATTACGATAATTCTGTCCGCAATATTCAAAATCCTCTCCTGGTGGGAGATAATGAGGATTGAACCCTGCGTTTTTTCGTGCATTCTCTCAAACACCTTGATAAGATTGTTAAAGCTCCAAAGGTCGATGCCCGCCTCGGGCTCGTCGAAAACTGAGAGCTTTGTGCTTCTCGCGATGATGAGCGCGATCTCGATCCTCTTAAGCTCACCGCCTGAAAGAGATGCATTTACCTCGCGATTGATATAATCTCTGGCGCAAAGTCCAACCTCTGAAAGATAGTTGCATGCCTCTGCCACACTGATGGGCTTGCCTGCGGCAAGTGTGATGAGATCCTTAACAGTAAGTCCCTTGAAACGAACGGGCTGCTGAAAAGCAAAGCTTATTCCCTTTTTCGCTCTATCTGTTATTGACAAGTCGGTTATATCCTCACCGTCAAAAAGAATCTGACCGCCCGTGGGCTGATAAATGCCCGCTATTATTTTTGCAAGCGTTGACTTTCCGCCGCCGTTCGGACCTGTAATAGCCACAAAGCGCTCGTCTATTTTTAAATTGATGTTCTTTAAAATTGCTTTATCCTCGCCGTTTTCATCCTTAACAACGTAGGACACGTTTTTAAGCTCAAGCATTAAATTGCTCCTTTCAATATAATATATATAGTAAATTATTAACTTAATTTGCATTATTTTGCATTTTAACAATATATTATATCATAAAATTGATGCTTTGTCTATATTTTTTAATATAATGAACATTATTTATTTTAAACAAAAATAGATAGTAATAATTATCATTATTGATAGAAATTTTATTTTTTATTGATTAATCATTGACATTTTGTTAACTTTTTGGTATAATACGACATATAGAGGAGCGGTAGCTCCAAATTAATACGATCAAAGGAGAATTTTTTATGAAAAAGACAATTAAACTCGTTGCAGTAGTTATGGTTATTGCTATGCTCGCTCTTTCACTCGTTGCTTGTGCTAAGACACTTAACGGTAAGTATACTTCCGAAGTTGACTGGGGTATTGTTAAGGGTAACGTTACATACGAATTCAAGGGCAATGACGTTACAATGACAACAACAACAGGTATCGCTGGTTTCGAAAAGAACGACACAAAGACAGGTACTTATGAAATCGTTGAAAGCGAAGAAAATGCTGATAAGCTCGTAATCAAATTCACATTCGGCGACGATACAACAACATATTCCTACTCCGAGGGTGAGCTTGACGGTGAAAAGGTTATCATCATCAACGGCACGACATTTACAAAGGTAAAATAATTAAATTAATAGAAATCCGAGAGCAGATGCTTCGGGTTCCTAAGGACAGTTTCTGATAATTAGGAATAACGAGCATTGCGAAGGTGAAGAAAGATACGAGAACATTTCGGTGTTTCTCGTATTTTTCTTTTTTTGCACATTTGCATATTTTACGTCTTTATAGTAAACTAAAAGCACCCAAGAGAAAGGAGGGTGCAATAAATAGAAAAGTATATTGAGAAAAACGGAATTACCTACGAACTTAGAGGTGAACAATATTATCCCCTGCTTGAACTTCCCTTAAAAATCAACCAACATTCTATTGACAAACTCGGAAAATTGTGGTATAATATCGTTTGAAAATTTTTATGAAAGGAGGAGAATACAATGACTAACATCAATTACAACGATCGTTCTATCAATTTTATCGTACTCGCCTCCGAGGATATACAAGCATAATTGGGTATTCAATACTTAATTGTTCCCGGTGCGTATGAGTACGCCTCGGGCATTTTTTATTTATAAAGCACCCGTGGCGGCTCACGGGTGCTTTATGCTTTTTTCTCGGAAGGTGGATGTTTACACAACCACACATCTAAAAGAACAAAGACAAACAACGAAAAATGAAAAAACTACTTGAATTATTAAAACCTTATCGAAAAAAACTTGTAGGAGTCGCCTTGATCGACGGTATCGGTATGATATGCTCACTTTTATTGCCCTTTGTTATGAGTGAGATAGTCGAAAAAGGCATCTCGGAGCAGAATATCCCTTTTGTGTGGCAATACGCAGTTATAATGGTGTTGTTGGCAATCGTATCGGTTGCAGCAAATATTATTTCTGCGAAGCTCAACACCGCTATTTCTGCGGGGTATTCATCCGATCTTTGCCGTGTAACCTTTGAAAAAATCAATTCGCTATCCTACACGAATTACACAAAAATAGGTCCTTCGGGACTTTTAACAAGAGCTACCGATGATATATGGAATGTTGAGGGAACGATAACGAGCTTACCTTATACCCTTTTTACAGTTCCCATTATGTTTATTGGCTCGGCTGTTCTTGCGTTTTTGGCAGATCCCGTTTTGTCGGCTGTATTTATGCTATCTATCCCGCCAATTCTCATTTTGGTGCTTATTCTGATGCGTCCTTTGTACGATATGTGGGATAAATCGGATAAGTACGTGGATATGCAAAACAAGATCGTGAGAGAACGTCTTTCGGGACTTCGCGTTGTCAGAGCCTTCAACAATGAAAAGCGTGAACACGGCAGAGCTAAATTTGCAACCGAGGAAATGGCAAAGTATATGATACGCGCCAATACTCGCGGAGGAATGGTCGATCCCTTTGCTATGTTGCTTCTTAATCTTGCTACCGTTGCTGTAATTTACTTTGGAGGTATCAGAGCGCAGGCAGGCTCGGGCATCAGCACGGGCGGTATTATTGCCGTGCTTCAATACATCGGAATGATTACCAATGCTGTTATCAGCATATCTTGGACGCTTGCTTGGCTCCCCAAGGTGAAGGTATCCATACGGCGTTTGAATGAAATTCATTCAAGCCCCGACGAAGAAACGATACCCGAGGGCGAAGGTGACGTACCAAACGGTTTTGATATTGAAATCAATAACCTTTCCTTTACATATCCCGACTCAACCAAAAATGTTCTTGAAAACCTCTCGCTTACTGTAAAACAAGGTGAACAAATCGCCTTGATTGGAGGTACGGGAAGCGGAAAAAGCACTCTTATCAAGTTACTTGCCGGACTCTTTGAACCGAGCGAAGGCGAAATAATTATCGGCGGGGCTTCATACAAGGATATGCGAAAGGTAGATGTTCGTTCGCATTTCTCGGTGGCTTTGCAAAAAGCACAGATATTTGAAGGAACCGTGCGCGATAATATCAAAATGGGAAAACCTGATGCGACGGACGAAGAAGTATACAAAGTTCTCGGGCTTTCCAAAATGGCAGAGTTCGTTGACTCGCACGAAGAAGGACTTGACTATATTTTGGTAGGCAGCGGTCAAAACGTTAGCGGAGGTCAGCGTCAAAGACTCAATATGGCGAGGACGGTTATAAAGAAAGCCGACGTGTATATCTTCGACGACAGCTTCAGCGCGTTGGATTTCCTTACAGAAAGTGAGATCAAAGAAAACTACGCGAATCTCCTTCAAGGAAAAAGCAGAATCGTTGCTACTCAACGTATCAGTACAGCTATGAGCGCTGATCGCATATACGTGTTAGATAACGGTCGAATCATCGGAGTTGGAACACACAAAGAGCTTCTTTCATCCTGTCCCATATACCATGAAATTGCCGATTCACAGCTTGGCGGCAGAAAGGAGGGTGCACATGAAGAAAAATAAAAAGAGCAACGGACTCAGCTCTGCAAAGGTAATCCTTAGAATTATGAAGGATTCGCTTGGCATTATTCATTGGCTTTCCCTTGCTACTGTTTTGAGCATCGGTTCAGCGTATCTTGCTATGACAGCGCCCGAAATTCTCGGAAATCTTACAAATCAGATATATGATCTCCTTGACATTGGAACACCAATCGATACTTCGTTGTTTAATAACCGCATTATAACTCTCGCGGTGGTATATCTTTTGTCAGCACTTCTCGGCGCATTGACCAAGGCGGTTATGAATTACTCTGTCAGCAGCTTCTTTACTTGCAAGATAAGAATCAAAATGAGCGAGAAAATCGCAAGAATTCCTATTAAGGTAGTTGACAGCACTCCCAACGGCGAATTTATATCGAGAATGACCAATGACGTTTCGATTATGGGTGGATCGATACACGATATTTTCGGCGTTATCATTAACGGCGTTATTCAGCTTGTAATGATCTCGGTGATTATTTTCACACAAGAGCCCATTATGGCGGTTGCTGTTATTGTATTTGTGCCGCTTTCGCTTGTGCTCTCCGCAGTTCTTGCATCGAAAAGTGAAAAGCATTTTAACGATTCTCGTACCCAATCGGGAAAATTGTATAGTATTTGCGAGGAAAACTTGGCTTGCTTTGATGCCGTCAAGATATTCTCTATCGAGAAGGCGCAAAACGAGAAATACAAGTACGTTACCAAAAAGTATGCAGACTATTCCGCAAAAGGATACTTTGTATCGGGGCTTGTAAGTCCTATTGTCGGACTTATCAACAACCTTTCATACGTTGCAATCTGCGTTATCGGTGCGTACCTCGTGATAAACGGTAGCGTAAACGTCGGAGCACTTGTAGCATTTATTATGTATACCAAACTTTTCTCCGGTCCTCTCGAATCCATCGCAAACGGTATGTCTATGATACAATCTACGATTGCCTCGGCAAGAAGAGTGTATGAATACCTTGACGGTGAGGAGATGGAAGAAATAGAACCCGAAGGAAATGTGTCCGTCAAAGGAGCAGTTGATTTCGTTGACGTTTGCTTCTCTTATACGGATGACAAGCCTCTTATTGAAAACTTAAATCTGCACGTAAATCCCGGAGAAAAGATCGCAATCGTAGGACCTACGGGCGGTGGAAAGACAACAATCGTTAACATATTGATGCGCTTTTACGATTCAAAGTCCGGTAAAGTGCTTGTTGACGGCAAGGATATTACCGCTATGAGCCGTACCGATGTCAGAGAAATGTTCGGTATGGTATTGCAGGACACGATGCTGTTTTCGGGTAGCGTATATGACAACATCGCATACGGAAAAGAAGGTGCAACCCGAGACGAGGTAATGGAGGCAGCGAGAAAGGCTCACATAGATAGCTTTATTGATGCTCTTCCTAACGGATATGATACCGAAATTAATGAGGACAGTACCAATATTAGTGCTGGACAAAAGCAGCTTTTGACAAT
This sequence comes from Clostridia bacterium, assembly GCA_017483195.1. Taxonomy (GTDB): domain Bacteria; phylum Bacillota; class Clostridia; order Oscillospirales; family CAG-272; genus RGIG4608. Next base: position 44,158 of record JAFULR010000017.1, on the reverse strand, counting down.
TGCAAGAGCATATCTTTCCGATAGACCTATTCTTATTCTTGACGAGGCAACAAGTAACGTTGATACCCGTACTGAGCTTTTGATACAGCAAACCATGGATGAGCTTATGAAGGGACGTACGGCTTTTGTAATTGCTCACCGACTTTCAACCATCGAAAATGCTGACGTAATATTAGTTGTAGACAACGGTCATATTGTCGAGCAAGGAAAGCATTCTGAATTATTAGAGCAAAACGGATTGTATGCAAGAATTTATAATAGTCAATATCCGAAAGTGCAAAGAGCATAACTGATTTATCAATGACTGAGGGGAAAGATTTTTATGATAATATACTGTGTATGGGAACATAACGGCAACGACACGTTGCTTTATGCGGTTGATTATATCGGAGCATATACCCGTGGCGAAAGCCTTGAAATAGCAAAGGCAAAGATGCCCGATGAGATTGCTTCTTATTTCAGATGGTTGGGAGAGGATGTTTCCGACAGTATGGAAGTTGTGATCGCCGGGGAAAAAGGCTCGGATCTTGCTATTAAGGATGCCGATTCTGACGTGCTTTTTGAGAGCGAAAAAGTGCCGCTGACGGCAGATGAATATGAAAAGCTGAAAGCTCTCGCATTAAAATCGGCAAAGGGTTTTTTGACCTTGTATAACTCTATCCCCGACAAGAGTGCCACTGTCATAGCGGAGCGCAAAACTTTTTACGGTCAAGTTCCTCGCTCTGCCGATGAAATGTATGAGCATACGAAGAACGTAAACGAGTATTATTTTGCGGAGATAGCGGTTGATGCCGATAACGGCGGCACTATATACGAATGCCGCAAACGTGGATTTGAAATACTTGAAGCAAAGCCCGATTTTCTTCAAAATGCTGTTATTGAAGGTAGCTACGGAGAGGATTGGACACTTCGCAAGGTGCTTCGCCGTTTCATTTGGCACGACCGAATCCACGCAAGAGCGATGTATCGAATGGCGGTAAAGGTTTTTGGCGCAGAGAATGTAGCAAATCCGTTTTGCTTTTGAATAGAAAGGAGTAACTATGGACTTTGAACAACTTGCAAAAATAGAAAACGAAAGTGAACGTGTAAACAGAACCTATGACATATTTAACGAGGATGCAAGGCTCAATCATTCAAAAGCCGCACGGGTTGAATTTTTGACTACCGTTCACTACATATAAAAATATTTGAAGGATGGCGACAAGATTCTCGACATCGGTGCAGGCGCAGGTGAATATAGCCTTTACTTTGCCCGTAAGGGTTATGAAGTGTCGGCTCTTGAGCTTGCAGATGCCAACATCGCCGCTTTCAAAAAGAAACTAACCCCCGAGGATAAAATTGACCTTGTTCAAGGCAATGCACTTGACTTATCTCGCTATGAGGATAAGTCATTTGATATTGTGCTTTTGTTCGGTCCTCTTTATCATCTGAAGAACGATGCAGATAAGCAGAAATGCATCAGCCAGGCAAAACGTGTCTGCAAGGACGGCGGTAAGATCTTCTTTGCTTTCATTTCCAATGACTTTGTATTCCTCACCGAATTTGGATATGACGTTGAATATTTCAGCAACGGCGATTACGATAAGGAAACCTTCAAGCTCAATGACTTTCCGTTTGTGTTCCATACGGTTGGTGCTGCGAGAAAACTTCTTGAAGACGGTAATGTTCACATACTGCATGAGGTAGCATCCGACGGTGCAAGTGAGCTTTTAGCCGCAAGGATCAATGAAATGAGCGACGAGGACTATACGCAGTATCTCCGCTATCACTTTTATATCTGCGAAAAGCCGGAACTGCTTGGTATGACGAATCATTTGCTGTTCGTGGGAGAAAAAATATAAGGAAATAAATCAATGGAATACAGAGTAGCAATATGCGACGATAGTCAGCGCGATGCAGAATATGTGCTTTCGTTGCTGACAAATTGGGCAAAGAAAAATCAAATAGCAATACAAACGGAGTGCTTTCCGTCAGCCGAGGCATTCCTCTTTCACTATGCCGAGGATAAGACCTACGATATTCTTCTGCTTGACATAGAAATGGGAAAAATGGACGGTGTTACAATGGCACGAGAGATACGCCGAGATAATCAGACCGTTCAGATCGTGTTCATCACGGGATACTCCGATTACATATCCGAGGGTTACGAGGTGGCGGCGCTCCACTACCTTATGAAACCCGTAAACGAGCAGAAGCTATACGCCGTTCTTGACCGAGCCTGCGAAAAGCTTATTCAGAACGAGCGTTGCCTCAATCTTACCTTGTCGGGTGAGATGGTGCGTATTCCTCTGCACGAGGTCAAATATCTCGATGTTCACCAAAACTACGTTACGGTTCACTCAAAAGGAGAATACACGGTAAAGCGCACTCTCGGAGAATTCGAAAAGCTCCTTGATGACCGTTTTACAAGAGTAGGACGAGCTATGATCGTCAATCTCACCTACATCAGCCGCGTGACGAAAACAGACGTCTATCTCTCGGACGGTACGGTTCTTCCTCTGCCGAGAGGGGCTTACGAGCCGTTGAACCGAGCAATTATATCTCATACATAAGGAGGGGCTATGTCCATATTCTCAAAACATATAGATAAGCGCATAGCCGCCTATCAAAGAGAACTGATAGAAACACACTATCAGGAAGTCGAAACAATGTATAAGCAAATCCGAGGTTGGCGACACGATTACCGAAATCATATTCAGTTGATGAAGGTGCTTGCGGCGAACGGCGATATGGATGCAATCAAGGATTATCTTGATAAGCTCGACACCGATCTCTCTACGGTCGATACCGTCGTAAAGACCGGCAATGCTATGGCAGATGCGATACTGAACAGTAAGATCTCACTTGCGAAATCCAAAGGCATAGCGGTAAAGGTAGATGCACATATTCCTGTCAAGCTGAAAATGAGCGAGCTTGACCTATGCGTTATCATCGGAAACCTTTTCGATAACGCCATTGATGCAAGTATGGCGTTGCCCGAAGAACAAAGACTTATCCGTGTATATATGGATATGAAAAACACACAGCTTTATATCTCGTTTACCAATTTCACGGCGACGAAGAAGCTTGCAAAGGTTGGCAACCGTTTCCACACTACCAAGGGTGACGGACACGGCTTCGGCTTGGTGCGTATAGACAATATCATTGAGCGTCTTGACGGATACCTCTCACGAAACAGCGAGGACGGCGCATTTACCACGGAAATCCTCATTCCGCAGGTCTAACACGCAATGGATTTCATTTGAACGGAATTGCTTGATATCGCATTTGGGATAAAATGAACCTTGTTTTATTGCCTGCGGAGGCTCTCCGCTGCAATTCGTCACCCCAAAATGACGATTCGTCCCCGAAATCAACCGGGGACGAATTTTTGTGCTATGATATGCTTGTGAGGTGAGGCAAAATGAAAAACAAAGAAAAACCGAAATACAATACCGTCAAAAATATTAGTTGGATGGTAAACATAGCGTGGAAAAACAGAAGACGAGTTTTGTTATTCTGTATATTGACCGCAATTCTGGAAGTGTTGCTGAATTTGACACAGCTTTATATCGCTCCCGAAGTCCTTGCACGTGTTGAGCAGAAGTCTCCGATGTGGATGCTGTTGACAACTATAGGCGTATTTACAGTAGCCTTGTTTTTAATCAATGGCTTTAAGGAATATGTAAAGCAAAACACTCTGTTTGTTCGTATTGATGTACGATCTGCCATTATTGCGAAGGTTGCCAAAAAATGCAACATGACCTCGTACCCTAACACGTTGGATGCAGACTTTATTAAAATGCGAGAAAAAGCGCATCTCGCTTGTGAAGGCAATAATCAAGCGACAGAGCATATCTGGCAGACACTAACGATGTTGCTGAAAAACATTGGTGGACTGATTATTTATTTGACCATTCTCTCTCGGATAGATGCCGTACTCCTGCTTGTTGTGATTGCCACTTGTTTTGCAGGGTTCTTCGTATCCCGATACACCAACAACTGGCGTTATGCTCGCAGAGATGAAGAAGAACAGTATTTCCAAAAGAAATATTACCTTCGCAACAAGTCTGAATCCGTAGAAATGGCGAAAGACATCCGAATTTTTGGCTTGCAAAACTGGCTCAATGAGCTATTAGATCAAATTCACAATCTCTATTTGGATTTCAGCCTTCGTTGCGAGCGTGTAGAAGTGCTTGCTGATATTACAGAAGTGATTCTGACAGTAGCTCGTAATGGTATTGCCTACATCTATCTCATCAACATGGCACTTAATGAAGGGTTGAGCGTTTCAGAGTTTTTGCTCTACTTCACGGCTGTAACTACGTTTACTACGTGGGTCATGGGTATTCTGCAGGAGATGAGCGCATTACATAAAGAGAGTTTGGACATATCTCGTCTCCGTGAATTTTTGGATTATCCCGAACCGTTCAAGTTTGAAAATGGTGAAGAAATTCCTGCGGCAGAAAATTATGAGTTGAAATTGGTTAATGTCTCTTTCCGTTATCCCGGTGCGGAAACCGATACGATTCACGGCTTGAATTTAACAGTTCGTCCGGGCGAGAAATTAGCGATCGTTGGTTTGAATGGTGCGGGTAAAACAACATTAGTGAAACTTCTTTGCGGTCTTTTAGATCCCACAGAAGGAGCCGTATTGCTAAACGGAAAGGACATAAGAGACTTCAATCGCAGAAGCTATTATGACTTATTTAGTGCCGTGTTCCAAGAGTTCTCTGTACTGGATGTAACCGTTGCAGAGCAAATCGCACAAACGACAGTTAATATTGACTATGATAAAATCGCTGATTGCGTGGAGAAAGCAGGACTGACTTCTACGATTGAGAAGTTGCCCAAAGGACTTGAAACTCACGTTGGGCGTGAAGTCCATTTGGATGGCGTGTTGTTTTCCGGTGGTCAAACTCAACGTCTTATGTTGGCAAGAGCCTTATATAAGAATGGTCCGATTCTGTTGCTTGACGAACCGACGGCAGCTCTTGATCCTATCGCAGAAAACGATATTTACATGAAATATAGTGAAATGACAAGCGGAAAAACCTCGCTGTTCATCTCACATCGTTTGGCTTCCACTCGATTCTGTGATCGTATTATTTTTGTCGCTGACGGAGGAATCAAAGAGGAAGGAACGCACGAAAGCCTCTTGGCTTTAGGCGGAGAATACGCAAATCTCTTTGAAGTACAAAGTCGTTATTATCAAGAAGGAAAGGAGTTCTGAGAATGAAAGAAAAAACAAATATGCGCCACGCCGTTGCTTCGCATTTGCGTGGCATTAAGGAACTCCATAAAGTATCCCCTAAGTTCTTTCCGATTTTGACTTTGTATTGTATCGTCAGTGCAGTTACGCCGTACATAACAGTTTTCTTCTCGGCGCAAATACTGAAAGAACTTGCAACCTTACGCAGAGCAGACATCCTTTGGAAATGGGTAATCGCAAGCGTGATATGCGTTGGTGTTGCTTCTATTTTGAACGCTATTCTTCAGCGACGTTACGGCACATTGTATAGTGATTTGTCGGGAAGAAAAGAGATTCTGTTTATCCACAAAATGTTTTCGCTTGATTTTTCAGAACTCGATAAACAGGAGAACCATGATCTCCGAATACAGATTCAGCAAAACGAAAATTGGTCTGCTTGGGGATTGATGAAAATTCAAGAAGCGTATGTAAGTGCAGTAACAAGTATATTTGGTATTATAAGCGGTATTACGTTGACAATCAGTTTGTTTACCTCTCCTGTACCGGGCGATGCCGGTTGGCTAACTGCGTTGAATAATTCTTTGTTTATCATTGCTCTGGCAATTCTTATGGTTGGTGTTAGTATCCTTGCAGGAAAATTCAGCGCAGCATCAACGAAGTGTTGGAGTGACTTCGCAGAAGAAGCTACTTTCGGAAATCGTCTGTTTGGACATTTTGGCTTTATCGGAATGGATAAGGAACGAAGCATAGACATCCGAATGAATAATCAGCAGAATCTTGTTAGCGCTTATTGGGATACAAATTCCTCTTTTGGAGTGCATGGTCCTTTCGGTAAATCAGCGAGAGGCAAAATGGGTATATACGCAAGTTTGGGTGTATGCATTACTACTCTCATTACCGGTTCTATTTATGTCTTTACTTGCCTTAAAGCGTGGGGCGGTGCATTTGATGTAGGTAGCATTACTCAGTACGTTGGTGCTGCTACAGCAATGGTCTCCAATATTTTTGCACTAACCGGTCTGTTTGGAATTTTGGAAACCAACACAGGCTACTTGGATAAAACATTTGAATTTCTTGATATTCCAAACGCTATGTATCAAGGTAGTCTCACTACTGAAAAGAGAGCTGATCGCAGATATGAAGTGGAGTTCAAGGATGTGTCTTTCAAGTATCCCGGCTCCGACATTTGGGCGCTCCGTCATGTAAATATGAAATTCAAAGTCGGCAAAAGACTTGCCATTGTTGGTGAAAACGGAAGCGGTAAAACAACCTTCATCAAGCTGCTGTGTCGCTTGTACGATCCGCAGGAGGGTCAAATTCTACTTAACGGCATTGATATTCGCAAGTACAAGTATGACGATTACATGAATATCTTCTCCATCGTTTTCCAAGACTTCCAGTTGATTAGCCAACCCTTAGGCAATAATGTTGCGGGCAGTATGCACTATGACCGTGAACGTGTACAGAAAGCATTGGTGGATGCAGGATTTGGAGAACGCCTTGCGACTATGGAAAAGGGGTTGGATACGATGATCTATAAGAGTCTATCCGAAGATGGCGTTGACGTTTCCGGTGGTGAAGCACAGAAAATCGCCATTGCCCGTGCGCTCTACAAGGACGCTCCGTTCATTATCCTTGACGAGCCTACCGCAGCTCTCGACCCGATTGCCGAAGCGGAGATCTACGGAAAGTTTGACAAAATTGCAGGCGACAAGACCGCAATCTATATCTCCCATCGTCTGTCCTCTTGTAAGTTCTGCGACGAGATCGCCGTGTTCCACGAGGGCGCGGTAATTCAACAAGGAACTCACGCTTCGCTCGTTGCTGATGAAAGTGGAAAGTATTACGAGCTTTGGCACGCGCAAGCACAGTATTATACTGAGTAAAACACATTTAGAGCAGTTCTCACTTTTGAGGGCTGCTCTAAATGGCTTGTATATATATTATCTTGAACAATCTGTAACTTTTGCAGAAAGCCCCCTTGACAAATCCGTCTCAAAAAGAAATCCTCTCTCAATATGCAAGGGCAAACGGATTTCACAACACAATATTCTTTGTGGACGACGGCATATCGGGAACGACCTTTGATCGTCCGGACTTCCAACGAATGCAGCGGATGATCGAGAACGGAGAGATCGGTGTGGTCATCGTCAAAGACCTCAGCCGCTTCGGGCGCAACTACCTCGACGTTGGAGAATACTTGGAGATCAAATACCCGACATTAGGTATCCGCTTCATAGCAATTCAAGAAAATGCTGATACTTTGAAGAACACCGGTACGGAAATGATGCCGTTCAATAACATCTTCAACAAGTGGTATGCCGCGCAGACGAGCAAGAAGATCCGCGCAGTATGGAAATCCAAGGCTGACAAGGGAGAGCGCGTAGCTTCTGCTGTGCCTTTCGGGTATAAGAAATCCGAGGATAATCCTAAACAATGGATCGTGGATGAGCCTGCGGCAAAGACTGTAAGACGCATCTTTGAGCTTTGCATTGAAGGTCTCGGACCTACTAAAATCGCCCGTCGTTTGGAGGCTGACGGATTTATGAATCCCACGTCGTATCAGCTTTCTGTGGGAAGAAAAACGACTAATACGTTTTCGGAGCGTGGAAATTACGCTTGGTAAACAAGTTCCATCGAGCATATATTGGATAACCGCCAATATACGGGATGTACGGTGAATTTCAAAACATCGCTTGTCAGTTACAAGGTACGCAAGAGCGAAAAGATCGATGAAAAAAACGAGTGCGCCTTGACGTTTACTTTACGGCGGTAGGTCTGATCAATCTTCCCGACGAAAAGGAACTCTTTGAAATGATGCAAGAAATCCAAAGTGGTAAAAGCGCTTAAAGCAAGAATACGGCATATCTCTTACGAAATATACCGTATTCTTGTAAAACTGTCCTTTAGCACCCGAGGCTAATGCTCTCGGATTTTTTTGTTATATGAGTGAAATATTATAAGGCGTTACCTGATAAACGTAGTAATTGAGCCAGTTTGAATAGATGAGCGATGTGGTGGAATACCAATTGGGATTAATTTCGGTCATAGTTTCATCCACAAAGTAATTTTTGGGCGGCTCGATCGGCAAGCCCTTTGCAACGTCGCGAAGATACTCCGTCTTAAGCGTTTCCTTGCTGTATTCAAGGTGTCCCATAAAGTATATCTGACGTCCGTCGCGCGAGCGAAGGATGGATGCGCCCACCTCGTCGCTTCTCGCAAGCGTTACAAGATCGTCGATCTTGGCAATTTCAAGCTCGCTTATCTCAGTGTGGCGCGAGTGGGGGATATTGATATACTTATCGGTTCCCTTCAGTAGCGGATCATAGCGCATAACCTTTTCGTGCGGGAAGATACCGAACACCTTTTTAGGAAGCTCGGTTTTTTCAAGTCCGTAATAGTAATGCAGAGCCGCCTGTGCTCCCCAACAAATGAACACGGTGCTTTGCACGTTTGTGCGCGCAAAGTCCATAATTTTTGTAAGCTCGTCCCAATATTTGACCTCCTCGAACGGTATCGTTTCAACGGGCGCGCCCGTGATTATCATTCCGTCGAAGCGGCGGTCATTTATCTCACTGAAGGTCTTATAAAATTTATCAAGATGATGCTCCGGCGTGTGAGTTCCCGTATAGGACTCGGTGGCAAGGAGCGTCACTCTTATTTGAAGCGGTGAATTTGAGAGCATGCGGATAAGCTGAGTTTCGGTTTCTACCTTCGTGGGCATGAGATTGAGAATTGCAATCTCAATCGGACGGATATCCTGACGCTGCGCGCGCTGCTCGTTCATCACGAATATGTTTTCACTCTTAAGAGTGGAATATGCAGGCATTTCCTGCGGAATTATAATTGGCATTATTCTTCTTCCTTAAATCAAATTTGTGAAAGTGCGCCGTCGAGATCGGAAATGATATCGTCTATATTCTCGATACCAACCGAAAGACGAATGAGATTATCGGCAATTCCGATATTCTCAAGATCCGCAGCGGATAGCTGACGGTGAGTGGTGGATGCTGGGTGGAGCACACAGGAGCGCACGTCAGCTACGTGAGTTACTATGGCGATCATTTTAAGACCCTCCATAACGACCGTTGCGGCTTCCGAGCCTCCCTTTACGCCAAAGCTGAGCATACCGCCCTGTCCGTTCGGCATATATTTTTTTGCAAGCGAATGATACTTGTCGCTCTCAAGCGAGCCGTATTTTACCCACTCGACCTTCGGGTGATGCGCAAGATACTCCGCTACTCTCTCTGCATTTCTTGAATGTCTTTCCATACGGAGCGCGAGAGTTTCCATACCGAGATTGGTAAGGAATGCGTTTTCCGGGCTCATTATAGCGCCGAGATCGCGCATCATTTGAACGCGGCATTTTGTTCCGAACGCCTTTTCGCCAAGCGTTGAATACACAAGACCGTGATAGCTGTCGTCGGGGATATTGAATTCTACGTATCTGTCGGAAGCGGCAAAATCGAAGTTGCCGCAGTCAACGATCGCTCCGCCAAGAGCAACGGCGTGTCCGTCAAGATATTTTGAGCTTGAATAAAGGATCACGTTTGCGCCGAAATCACGGGGCTTGCACAGAACGGGAGTTACAAGGGTGTTATCTACCATAAAGAGAATGCCGTGCTTCTTGGCAAGTCCTGCAACCTTATCAAAATCAAGAACTACGATAGTGGGATTTGCCACCGTTTCGGCAAATATCACCTTTGTATTTTTATCGATGAGCTTTTCGATATTCTCTGCGCTGTCATCGGGATCGAAGAAGCGCGTTTCAATGCCGTATTTTTTAAGTGTTACGGAGAAAAGATTGTACGTACCTCCGTAAACCGCGGACGAGGAAACGATATTGTCGCCTGCGTTACAAACGTTAAGAACCGCGAGCATTGTCGCGCTCATACCGGATGCGCAAGCGATCGCACCCGTGCCCCCATCAAGCATTGAGAGCTTTTCTTCAAAGGCATTAACGGTGGGGTTGCCTATTCTGGAATAAAAATAACCTTCCGATTTGAGATCGAAAAGATCCGCCATTGGCTGAGCCTTTTCATAATAAAACGTTGTGCTTTTAACAACGGGGCAAACTCTTGCCTCCCCGCTTTTGGGTCTGTATGCTCCCTGCACGCAAACAGTATCAAGCTTTTTGTTGTTCATTGCGATACCTCTCTATATATAAGAATTTATTAACTGACAGTAGATTATATCATAGATTTTTGAGTGTGTCAATAAATTAGGATAATTATTAACATTTGAGGTACAAGTTTTGGTTTGTCGGGATGTTAGTTTTATTGAACATCCCTCTCAGGCGCGATGCGCCAGCTCTCCCAGAGGGCGAGCCTTTTTATCGTGAACGCTTGCAACCTAAGCCTCTCACTCCGGGAGAGGTGGCTGCCGAAGGCAGACGGAGAGGGGTTTCCGAAGGAAATAGGGGTGGCTGCCGAAAGGCAAAGGGAGAGGGTGCTAATATAAAACTAACTTTTTCAAACGAACCGTAAAACCCCGAATTAATTATACAAATTCATATAATCCGTTGCAATTTAATGTTTTTTGTGATATAATACATATATTCCAAAACGAAAGGAGAACGGCACTATGACTCTTTGCGAAAGCTGTGTATATTTTGATTACGACGAGGAATATGACGATAACGTTTGCACAATAAATCTTGACGAGGACGAGTACGTCCGTTTTTCACAGAGTAAGGGCAAGCAATGTCCCTATTATAAGTTTTACGACGAATATAAATCGGTGCATAAGCAGATATAAAAAAGAAACGGCGGGTTCAACCGCCGTTTCTTTATTCTTCTATAAGTATCGCTCTGCAGGGTGATCCTTCAAATCCCGCCAAATTCAGCGGCGCGCAATTTAAGATATATCTTCCCTCTTTTATATCTTTAAGGGTTATTCCTTCAAGCAGAACAATATACTTGCCAAGCAAAATTTTATGCACCGCCATCGGGGAGTCAAGGGGTCCGACGCTTTGGCTCTCATTTCCGAGAAGCAAAATATCCGCATCTGCAAACACGCGTGCGCCATCCTCTGTAACAGTAACGTCGCCCTTTATCAAAATGCGTTTATCTGTGCCTGATTTTCTTGCCTTTTCAAGAATTTCAAGCGCTTTTTTCGCGCAAATATCACCTTTTTCTTCGGCAACAAAGCACTCGCCAACGAAATATTCAAGGGGAATTTTATCAACCGATCTTCCGTCCTCGAAAAAGTGGAGCGGAGCATCTATATGCGTACCGTTATGCGCGCACATCGAGAAGGCGGAGAGATTGTATAGCTCTCCCCTTTTCATATCGTTTATCCTCTCTGCGCTCGGTGTGGGGTCTCCCTCATAGGTCTCGCACGAAAGAACCTCCTGCGAAATATCAATAATTCTCATATCAGTTTTCTGCAGCAGTAAGCGTATTCTGAAGGAGCATAGTTATGGTCATAGGTCCAACGCCGCCCGGAACGGGGGTAATATACGATGCCACCTCGCTAACGGACGCAAAATCGACGTCGCCCGTAAGCTTGCCCTCGGCATTTCTGTTCATTCCGACGTCGATTACCACCGCGCCCTCCTTTACCATATCGGCTGTAACGAAGTCCGCTCTGCCTATCGCGACCACAAGGATATCAGCCCTGCGGCAGACCTCTTTCAAATCTTTTGTTCTGCTATGGCAAACGGTAACGGTGCCGTTTTCTGCAAGAAGAAGGAGCGCCATTGGCTTACCAACGATATTGGAACGACCGATAACAACACATTCTTTGCCGGAAATTTCAATATTTGAGCGTTTTAAAAGCTCCATAATTCCCGCGGGGGTGCAGGGCAAAAATTTGGGGTCTCCGATAGTGATCCTGCCAACGTTATAAGGATGGAACGCATCGACGTCCTTTTCGGGCTTTATGCGAAGTATTACCTCTTCCTCATCAAGATGCTTTGGCAGAGGAAGCTGAACGAGTATTCCGTGAACGCCGGGGTCACCGTTAAGCTGATCAATAAGCGCGTTAAGCTCGTCCTGAGTCGTGCTTTCGGGCATTTCGTAAACCCACGAATTAAATCCCACCTGCTCACAAGCCTTTTTCTTATTTCTGACATAGACCTGAGATGCGGGGTTTTCTCCCACAATTATTACCGCAAGTCCCGGGCGCGAGCCTGTTTTTTCGTTATATAATTTTACCTTTTCTGCAATTTCTTCTCTTATCTGAGCGGATATTGCCTTTCCGTCTATTATATTAGCCATTTTCGGTGTTTTCACAATTTTCTTCTGTTGCTTTTGTTTCTTCTGCTTTTTCTTCCTTAACCTCAACCGCAGGAGCATTGTTCACGATAGCAAGCTTGGAGTCGGGATGATTTTTAACGTAGATAAGTCCATAAACGATAAGTGCTGTCGCTACTGCAAAAAGAATGAAGCCGAGAAGCTGAGAAACTCTTATTCCCGTGTCGCCGATAAAGAGTGCGTCGGTGCGGAGTCCCTCTATAAACATTCTACCAAAGCCGTACCAAGCGAAATAATAAAGCGCGTTCTGTCCGTCAAATTTCTTCTTTTTGAATACAATGTTTATAAGAACAAATCCCAAAACGTTCCAAAGTGATTCGTAAAGGAAGGTGGGATGAACGTAAACCATATCGTAAGTTCCGAAGTCCCCGTAGGTGTTTCTTGAGATAAGTCCCATACGAAGGAAATACAAGGGATGTCCCTCTTGTACAAGTCCGCCAAATGCTTCACCGTTGAAGAAATTGCCCCAACGTCCCATAGCCTGCGCGATCATTACACCGGGGCCCACGCAGTCGAAAAGCTTTCTCCAACTTATCTTCTTAATGAGGCAGCACACGAAAACAGTTAAGGCACCCGCAATAATTCCGCCGTAGATAGCAAGTCCACCGCTTCTGAGATTAAGGATGTCCCAAATGGTTTTGAACTGATTGGGAGAAAAAGCTACGTAATAAAGTCTTGCACCGATAACACCGAAAAGGATCGTGAATATAGCTATATCGGTGAGATCGTCAACGGATATACCCGACTGCTTGCAGCGGTAAGCCGCGTAGCCTATTGCCATAAGCATACCAAGCGCAATAACAACGCCATACCACATAACCTCGAAGCTTTCACCTATCTTAAAGGCTACGTTATCGAGGTCAAAGTTCTCAATTCCAAGTCCCGGAAAGGACACCGTAATATTTCTTAACATAAAATCCTCCTATATATTTACATTAATCGATTTTATTTATAACAGAAAGCGCAAAGCACTCTTCATTAAACGAGCTGTAAAGACAAGCATTTACGTCCTCAAACGTAACACCGTCTATTATTTTTCTGTATTCAAAAAGCTCACCGCCGTCAAAGACGATATTTATAAGGGAGCCGGCAACATCATCAACGGAGTCAAAGTCCCTTATGAACTCCGCATACATAACCCTCTTACATCTTAAAAAATCACTCTCTGACAGTCCTATTTCCTTTATTCTTCTTATATATGCTTTTATCTTTTCAAGAACGAATTTGGGGTCATCCCCCTCTCCGTATATTGAATGAAATGCCGCATCGCGGGTTATGGAATATCCGTACGAATACGATTCGTTGATAAATCCTCCCTCAAAAAGCTCCCCAAAAAGCTCGCTCGCGCGGGAAAAGAGCATCTCATCGAGTATCGTCATAGCAACGTCGCGCGATAATCTTTCACAAGGATCGGCGCTCGGCATAGCATCCTTTATACCGATCTCAAATATCGGTTGGCTCACCGACATAGCTTTTTCGATATATGACTTCTTTACCGCAGAGGTATGACTTAACACAGGTAAAACAGGACTATCCTGCGCCGCCTTTTTCGGAAGATTGTTATCAACCGCATCAAGCACCGCATCTCCGTCAACGTCACCGCAAACCACGAGTGCCATATTGGAGCATCTGTAAAAGCTACGGTAGCAATCATAAAGTGTTTTTTCGTTTATTTTGGCTATGCTTCCTTCAGTTCCGAGAACGTCGGAAGAAAGCTTACATTTGCCATAAAGAGCCATCAGAAGATTTCTTGATACCGTATCATAAGGGCTGTCGGCACACATTCTGATCTCCTGGGTTATTATTCCGCGCTCGCTCTTAACATTTTCCGCAGTAAAGTGCGGATTATATACAAAGCGCACAAGCTCGGCAAGAGCTTTGTCAAAATTCTCGGTGCAGGAAAACATATACACTGTCTTGTTATTTGAGGTAAACGCATTTGCATCTGCACCAATGGATGCAAGTATCTCGCACGCGTCAACTCCGTCAGCGCTTGAAAAAAGCTTATGCTCAAGAAAATGCGCTATACCCGAGGGATAACTCTTTTTATCGCCATCGACAATTGCTCCCTCCTCGTAAAATGAGCCGAGCTTAACACCGAGCCAGGCGGTCTTCTGAGTCATCCTTTTTGGAAAAACATATATATCAAGTCCGCTTTCGTGCTTGGCATAATAATATTTTTCCTTTAATACCTTATCTTCAAACAAAGTAAATCTTTTATTCACGGTCCGCCTCCTCATCCATTCCCTCTCCGCGCAATAGATATACTGTGTGGAGCGACAGCTTTTCGGCGGCTCCAACAACATCCTCCCTTGCAAGCGCGGATATTTTTTCAAGAAAGCCCGCAACGTCCATATCGATACCGTTTATTATCCTGCCAAGATAAAATCTCTCGATAGCGGACGGAGAATCATAAACCGCCGCATAAACGTTTGCAACGGATTTTTTAGCTGCGGAAAGCTCCGCATCGGTAAATTTTCCTTTTTTTATATCCTCCACCTGCTCCTTAATAGCGGACAGAGCAAGTGCGTAATTTTCGGAATCTATTCCCGTTGTAACGAACAAAGCACCGCGAGCACTATTATAAACCGAGGAGCATTCATAGCAAAGCGAAAGTGCCTCTCGCACATTCATAAACAACTTTGAGACGGGGGATGCGCCAAGTATCTCATTACACAAAAGCATTGCGTAATAATCCTCGTCATGCCACGTGACGCGGCAGTTATATCCCATTACAAGTCTGCTTTGCGATGAGTCGTGGCTTTCTATGATCTCTACAGGCTCTTCCCTGTTTTCCAAAAGCGCAGCTCCTTGCGTTTTTCCGGGTAACGAAGCCACGGAATCAAGGCTTGGAAGCATAGCTTCCACTCTATCCGCTATTTCAGAAGCGGATCGCTCACCAACGTAAAACACCACGATCTCCAAGGACTCAAGTATCTCACGGTAAGCTTTTGTGAGGCTCTCTGCCGTTTGCTCGTCTATTCGCTCACACATACCGTCAAGCGTTTCAATAAGACCAAGAGAAGAAAACATCTCCTCACGGCACCTGATAGCGGCATAGGTGCGGGGCTCATTGATCTGCGAAAGGATTATACTTTTATAATTTTCCTTTTCACTGCTTACGTATTCCTCACACAGCAAGCCCGTTCTTTCATCAAAAAGGGGCTTAAACAGCATTTCTCCCATAACGTCGAGTGCCTGTGAAAGAACGTCCTCTCCATTGGTATAGTCCCGCTTTATGGCATCTGCGGATATGCCGAGAAGCTGAACGCCGTCATATTTCTGATTTTTAAGATTTACCAGCGTTGCATAAAGCTCGTCAAGCCTCTCGTTTATCTGCCTTTGCGAAGGAAAGCTCTCAGTTCCCCTTTTCAAAACGGAAAGCAGAAGAGAACGGGACACGTTCTTCTCCTTTTCGGTGGGAACAGCAAAATATATGGAAATATTTTCACTTTTAAATACGTCGGTTCCGTATTTATATACCTTTACACGGTCACACTTGGACGTATATTCAATATCTATCATCATTTTTTCTCTTTCAAATATATGTATTCATTTTATTTTACACTATTTTTCCTGATTTTGCAACCATATATTGTGTTTTTATTTGTAAATTATTTGTTTATACTTGCATAAATCGATAAATTGTGATAAAATAATCAAAAGACAAAGTTAATTTGCCGCTTGCGGCGGATTGGAGATATAATGAAAAAAACACTTACGGTTATTTTTGTAACCATACTCGTGCTTTTACCGACCATAGCGGGTGCAATAATCCATCTCACTCCCAACGAAATAATACAAACGCCCGTAAATCTCAGCGGCACTTTTTTGGATGAGGATGGCAGAGGATATGAATTCAACAGAAATAGCAACGCTTTCCTTGCATCGTTTTTTGATGATCTTGATGAAAATTCATCACCGAGTCTATATACCCCCGAAAATATAAAATATGATAAAAAGTTCATAGCAGAGATAGTTAAGAAGGAAAAAAAGCAAACGCTTGAGTTTTATCTCTCAATTCTCGGAAACTGCTATTACAAGAATGAAAACAGTGAGCTTTACCGCATAGATACAGCCTATGCGAATACCTTGCTAAATTCTCAGTACGTGGTTAGTCTGTATGAAGAGAAATACACCCCCTCCCTTCTGTCCTTCTCAGAGCAGCCCATCCTTCCTCAATCGGTAAGTCTTAAGTACTCGCCAAAGAACGGAACAGAACCTATTGTTGCTCATAATATCGCAACCTCCAAGGACACACGGGTTTATTATTCAAGCAACGTATCATCGTTTGCATTTTCCGTAACTCCCGATCTTTGCTTCCTCAAGGTTTACGTTAATGACGTTTGCCGCTATGACGGATACCTTTACGATTTTGATCCGTCTGTTATTAAGAGAAGCGACACCACCGTAAAATATGAAATAGACGCAACGTGGATGCCCACCAATGCCAACAACTGCTTTGGTGAGGCTCATTACAGCTTTTATATAAGCTATGCGCCCGCCCCTTCATTTACAATTGAGAGCATTAAAGATGAATTCCTTGTTGTGAAGGCTCAGAACGTGCGCGACCCCGAAAATATTTTATGCACTCTTTCAAACGGCAAAAATATTGAAACCACGTTCTTTAAATCAAATGACAATTATTATGCACTTATACCGATCGCAAACGTTCTCGACGCAGGCAATCACAAGCTTACGTTCAAATGCGGTGAGACAAGCAAGTCCCTGAACGTTGAGATAACTAAGCCCGACTTTTCCGTGAGCAGCAAGGTATATACTCCAAAAACCCCCATAACCGCACAAATGCTGAACGATATGAGCTCTCTTTTGCAAAGCATCGGCGCTCAATCGTCAAATGATTCAATCGCAACGGGCTCCTTTATAAACTACGAAACACAGTATGCAAAGTATTTTACGCTCACTCTTGGATACGGTAAGGTGAGAAGCTTTACCGAGGGAGAAAGCCTTAATATGATCGGAGTTGAATTTTCAGGACTTGCGGATATGAACATTCCCGCCATGAACGACGGCATCGTTTGCGCTATCGGCGAGGATGCGATACTTGGAAAGTACGTTGTTGTGGATCACGGATACGGACTCAAGAGCTGGTACTGTAACACAAGCGGCGCTTCGTTTGAAATAGGCGAACGGGTTGCAAAGGGTGACACAGTTGCAAAATCGGGTAGCTCCGCGGTATATGATCAGACAGGATTCTACCTTATAACCACGGTGAACGGAATTCCCGTTTCCCCATACGCGATTTACGAAAATAATTTCACTCTTCCGCAGTAATTTTTTAAAAAATCTATTGACAATAAAACAGTCTTATGCTATAATGTGTAAAGTATTTTGCTTTACACATTATTTTTTGGAGTTATCTATGTTTGAGAAGGATCTTAGAATATCTTATCTGCTTGATTTTTACGGTGACGTGCTTACGGAGCGTAAAAAAGAAGTGCTTGATATGTATTACAACGAGGATCTCTCTCTTGCCGAGATAGCCGAGCAAATAGGCATTTCCCGTCAGGGTGTGCGTGAGCTTATAAAGAAGGCGGAGGACGAGCTTCTTTTCCTTGAAGAAAAGCTTGGACTTGCTAAGAAAATGAGAGCGCTTCGCAGCCACGCGGATAATATGGTGAATATCGCAAATACCGAGGAGATCCCCCCTTCCCTCAGAAATGAGATAAAGGAGATATCCGATATAATAAAATAATACATTCAGGAGGCAAGTAATATGGGTATGTTTGAAAGCCTCAGCGACAAGCTGAACAACGCATTCAAAAAATTCAGAAACAAAGGTAAGCTCACCCCCGAGGATGTTAAGGTCGGTATGAGAGAAATAAAGCTTGCTCTCCTTGAGGCGGATGTAAACTTCAAGGTAGTAAAAAGCTTTGTCAATACAGTTTCAGAGCGTGCCGTGGGCGCAGAGGTGCTCGAATCCCTCCTCCCCGCGCAGCAGATAGTCAAGATAGTTAATGAAGAGCTTATAAACCTTATGGGTGGAACTCAGTCAAAGCTGACGATCGCCTCCGCTCCGCCAACCGTTATTATGATGGTGGGTCTTCAGGGCGCGGGTAAAACCACTCACGCAGGTAAGCTCGCAGGTCTTTATAAAAAGCAGGGCAAGCATCCCTTGCTCGTCGCGTGCGATATCTATCGTCCCGCCGCTATCAAGCAGCTTCAGATAGTGGGCGAAAAGCTCGATATCCCCGTTTTCACAATGGGCGACAAGGTTTCTCCCATCACCATTGCGAAGGAGGGCGTGGCTTACGCTAAGCAAAAGGGCTACGATATGGTATTTATCGATACCGCAGGCCGTCTTCACATCGATGAAGAGCTTATGGCGGAGCTTAAGGCTATCAAGGCAGAAACCAAGCCGACGGAGATACTTCTCACCGTTGACGCTATGATAGGTCAGGACGCAGTTAACGTTGCGGAGACCTTTAACGAGCTTCTCGATATCACGGGTGTGGTTCTTACAAAGCTTGACGGCGATACACGAGGCGGTGCGGCGCTTTCAATAAAGCACGTTACCGGCAAGCCTATAAAATTCATCGGTACGGGTGAAAAGCTCGACACGATAGAGCCCTTCCATCCCGAGAGAATGGCATCAAGAATTCTTGGAATGGGTGACGTTCTCACACTTATCGAAAAGGCGCAGACCGCTTACGACGAAAAGCAGAGCGCGGAGCTTGAAAAGAAGATACGTCAGCAGAAATTCACGCTTGACGACTTCCTTGAGCAGTTCCAGCAGCTTCGCAATATGGGCGGCGTTGAGCAGATGCTTGGTATGATGCCCGGCGGCGCGGCTATGAAGGACGTTAAGATAGACGAAAAGGCTATGGCTCATATGGAAGCGATCATCCGCTCCATGACCATGAAGGAAAGAGTCAATCCCGAAATCATCAACTCGTCAAGAAAGCAAAGAATTGCCAAGGGCAGCGGCACAAGTGTTGAGGAAGTTAACAAGCTGCTTCGTCAGTTCGAGCAGATGAAGAAGATGATGAAGCAATTCTCAGATCCCAAAAAGCTCAAGAGAATGGGCTTTGGCACAGGACGCGGAAGATTTCCGTTTTAATTAGTAAAAAATACCGTAAAAATACGGATTTTTAATAAAAAAGTCAAAAAATAATTTAATTTTATTCTTGGAGGAATATTACAATGGCAGTAAAAATCAGACTTAGAAGAATGGGTCAGAAGAAGGCACCCTTTTACCGTGTAGTTGTTGCAGACAGCCGCTACCCCAGAGATGGTCGTTTCATCGAGGAGATCGGTTACTACAACCCCATCACAGAGCCCGCTGAGATCAAGATCGACGCAGAAAAGGCTAAAAAGTGGATCGCTAACGGCGCTCAGCCCACAGACACTGTTAAATCCTTGCTTAAGAGAAGCAACATCGTTGACTAATTAAAGGCAGGAGATACCGATGACGGATTTGAAGCAGACCTTGACCGACATCGCGAGAGCGATAGTCGATAATCCCGATGAGGTTACCGTTATCCTTACCGAAGATGACCGTAGCATTACCCTTTCCCTCAACGTTGCACCCGAGGATATGGGAATGGTTATCGGCAAAAACGGAAAGATCGCAAAGGCTATCCGCTCTGTAATTAAGGCGGCAAGCGCAGATTGCGGCAAGAAAGTAAATGTTGAAATAAAATAATTTACTTGAATAAAAAACCCGACTTGACTACAGTCGGGTTTTTTATTATAATTATATCATAAAGCTGAAAGGAGAAGAATATGGACGGACTGATACTTACCTTTACACCGGAGCAGCTAAAAAAATACAATGAAATAAAATGTGGCTATAGCTCCCTGCCCACATTTGAAACGAGCTTTGATTATTCGTACGACGAAGAAATTGATATTATACCGACACTCGAAGAAATGGCAGAAAATGCAAAAGCCTTGCTTTCATATCAAAAAAACGGTTGCTTCTTCGCGTCCAAGATGACGAAAGAGGAAATGGAGGAGTTCAAAGCTTCATATTTTAATATGATAAACAATATCGAGGTATTAAGAAAATCTTTGTATGCGGAGATCTCAAGCCTTTCACAATCCATATTAGCGCTTGACAAAGAGTGCGCCTCTCTTTTACGCGGATATTCGAAATTTCTGCCATACAAGGCGGCTCTTTATGACAGCCTTGATTACGGAGCAGAGATCAAGCAAATTGACGGCGAATTCACCTCGTCAATTGAAGAAGCAAAAAAATATATTTTACACAAAAAGGAAAGGCTTGGCACTCTCGCTCTGATATGCGACAGTGTTATCCCCGATTTTTACAAAAGCATTACCCTGCACTCCGGTTCGCCAAGGTTTAAAGAATTCAACGGCGGTGAGCTTTTTAGAGATATATATGCCTTTACGGAAAAAATAAACGCAATACAAAAACAAAAGCCGATGTGATATCACATCGGCAATTTTGTTATTAACAAATATTATTTGTATTTGCGCTTTCTTGCAGCCTCTGACTTCTTCTTGCGCTTAACACTGGGTTTCTCATAGTGTTCTCTCTTACGAAGCTCAGTGAGGATACCGGAACGAGCGCACTGGCGCTTGAAGCGACGAAGGGCACTATCCAAGGATTCGCCTTCCTTAACTCTTACTTCTGCCATTTTCTGTTTCCCTCCCCTCAAGGTTCGAGTAACTCGAACAATATACTGTTATATTTTACACCAAAATTCCCTATTTGTCAATAGGTTTTTAAATTATTTTACAACGATATTTACGATTTTATTCGGAACAGAGATTTCTTTGATCACTGTTTTGCCTTCAATCGCTGCTGCTACCTTTTCATCCGCCTTTGCTATATCAATTGCCTCGTCCTTGGGACAATCTATGGGAAGCATAACGGTTGCTCTGAGCTTGCCGTTTACCTGAACCGCAACCTCTACGGTATCGTCTGCGCATTTGCTCTCGTCATAAACGGGCCAAGGCTCGTAGGCAATGGTATCGTTATGTCCGAGAACACTCCACATTTCCTCACCGATATGAGGAGTAATGCAAGAAAGCATTTTGATAAGTCCCTCCGCATATTCACGGGGGCATTTGCCCTCTTTATACACCGCATTTACAAATATCATCATCTGAGAAATAGCCGTGTTGAACGCGAGCTTTTCAAAATCCTCGGTGATCTTCTTTACGCTCTTATGGTATATCTTCTCAAGCGCGGGAACTGCGCAGTCCACAACGTTTTCAGGCTCTGTGAAGAATGCCCATACTCTGTTAAGGAATCGTCTTGCGCCCTCAACGCCCTGATCGCTCCAAGGCTTGGAAACCTCAAGAGGACCCATAAACATCTCGTAAAGGCGGAGCGTATCCGCGCCGTACTCTCTTACAACGTCGCTGGAATTAACAACGAACTCGGGGAATCTCTTACCCATCTTGATACCGTTTGAGCCGAGGATCATTCCCTGATGAACGAGCTTTTTAAAGGGCTCCTTTGTGGGAGCAATGCCCTTATCGTAAAGGTATCTGTTCCAGATCCTTGAATACATAAGGTGACCTACCGCGTGCTCGGGTCCTCCGATATAGAGGTCAACGGGCATCCAATGCTTAAGAAGCGCGGGATCGGCAAGAGCCTTATCGTTTTTAGGATCGATATATCTGAGATAGTACCAGCTTGAGCCTGCGGAGCCGGGCATAGTAGAGGTCTCTCTCTTGCCCTTTATACCGTTTTTATCGTAGTATTTCCATTCCTCCGCGTTTTCAAGGGGAGCTTTTCCGCCAACGCCCTTATAGTTTTCAAGCTCGGGAAGAATGAGAGGAAGCTCCTCGTCGGGAAGCACGTGAACTGCTCCGTCCTCACCGTGAACCACGGGAACGGGCTCGCCCCAATATCTCTGACGCGCGAAGATCCACTCTCTGAAATGATAGTTTACGGTTCTCTTTGCAACACCCATAGCTTCGAGCTTTGCAGTGATCGCTTCCTTTGCCTCCTCAACGGTAAGTCCCGTGAATTCCTCGGAATTTACAAGTCTGTAGCCCTTGCCAAGGTAATCTCCCTTTTCAAAGGCGTGCTCGCTTACGTCAACGTGGCCGAGCTTTTCATCACCGTCGATTACCTGTATCATATCGATTCCATGCGCCTGAGCATACTCGAAATCGCGCTGATCGTGTGAAGGAACCGCCATAACCGCACCCGTGCCGTAGCTTGCAAGCACGAAGTCACCGATGAACATTCTTGCTTCCTTACCGTTTACGGGATTTATGCAGGTAACGCCCTTAAGCTCACAGCCGGATTTGGTCTTGTTAAGCTCGGTGCGGTCCATATCGTTCTTCTTAAGAGTTTCGGCAATATAAGCCTCTACCTCTTCCTTATTTTCAATTCTCGGCATAAGCTGCTTTACGGTCTCACCGTCGGGAGCAAGCACCATAAAGGTTATACCGTAGATTGTTTCGATGCAGGTTGTAAATATTGAAAATTCACCGCCGCCCACGATGTTGAATTTCACCTCAACGCCTGTGGATTTGCCTATCCAGTTTTTCTGCATAGCCTTTGTGGATTCGGGCCAATCGATCTCGTCAAGTCCTTCAAGAAGCTGCTCTGCAAACGCGGGCTGATTGATGACCCACTGCTTCATATTCTTGCGCACTACGGGGAAACCGCCGCGCTCGCTCTTGCCGTCGATGACCTCGTCATTTGAAAGCACTGTGCCAAGCTCCTCGCACCAGTTTACGGGCATATCTATGTACTGAGCGTAGCCGTCGAGATAGAGCTGCTTGAATATCCACTGCGTCCACTTGTAAAACTCGGGATCGCTCGTTGCTATCATCTTATCCCAGTCATAGTCAAAGCCAAGCTCACGGAGCTGGTTTGAGAAGGTCTTGATATTAGCCTGCGTAAAGCCGTTGGGATGATTGCCCGTGCTTACAGCATACTGCTCTGCGGGAAGTCCGAAGGAGTCGTAACCCATTGGGTGAAGGACGTTATAGCCCTGCATCCTCTTCATACGGGAAACAATATCCGTTGCGGTATATCCCTCGGGATGACCTGCGTGAAGTCCAACACCCGAAGGATAGGGGAACATATCAAGCACGTAGTATTTGGGCTTTGAAAAATCCCACACGTCGGTTTTGAAGGTGTGGTTCTTCTCCCAATATTCCTGCCATTTCTTTTCAATCAATAAATGCTCGTATTTCATTTTTATTCCTCAACCTCTGTGGTATTTTCGTATAATTTGTCAAGATTATAAAAATCTCTTGCTTCTCTGTTAAAGATGTGAACAAGAACATTGCAATAGTCGAGTACCACCCAGGAGTTATTATCCCTTCCCTCAATGTGGTACGCGTTAACTCCGCGGCGCTCAAGCTGATATTCAACCTCGCCCGAAAGAGCCTTAACGTGCGTGTTGCTCGTTGCCGTGCATACTACGAAGTAGTCCGCAATATTGCTCACGTCCTCAACGTGAAGGACCTTAATGTCCCTTCCCTTCTTGTTGTCAAGGAAGCTCTCGATCGCCCTTGCTACTTCAAGGGGTGATGCATTTTCAAGAGATACCATCTCCTCATTCAAATTGGTCATTTCTTCCATAGAATTACTCCTTAATTTATGTGTAAAAAATCATTTTCGATATCATCTGCAGTGTGAACCTTATATTCACATCGCTTTTCGTATATATCGTAAAACCTTTTAACGGTTTTGTCAACAAATTTATCGCTTAAATCAAAATCATTCTTAGCGCCAAAGCGCTCACACAATATCTCGTTCATACAAGAGCGCGAAAGTATATAATACCACGCGCCGCTTTTCTCGCTTCTGATCGCTTCACCCGGTGCCGTAAGATAATATGCTTCCCCCTTATCAGAGCCCGACATATCCTTCATAACCTTCAGGATATCCCTCTCGCCGATATTCATTTTTCCGCTATCCGATATCATTTTCAAAAGCTTATAGAAAAGAATGGGGTCTTTTTTGGTTCCGAGCTTTTTCACAAAAGCCGCCATAAATATCTTTTGAGCATCAGCCCTGCCAAGATCCCCCGTAACGTATCCCGAGCGATATCTTAAAAATTGAACTGCGGACTCTCCGTCAAGCGTATGCTCTCCTGCATTAAGATGTATGTGCAAGCCCTGATCAGGATCGTCATAATCCATATTCTGCGGCACGTTAAGTGTAACTCCGCCAAGCGCATCGACCATACCCTTTACTGTATCCGTTGTAATTGCGAGATAATAATCTATACCTATGCCAAGGCTCTCTCCAAGCTCTTGCGCAAATTTGCTCACTCCAAGAGCTCTTGGAGCACCATTGATCTTTTTATAATTCCCATCAGTAAAATTATAATACGTATCCCTTGGTATCTGCATAACGTTAACGTCACCGCTTGCGCAGTTCAAGGAAACAAGCATAGTAAGGTCGCAAAGACCTGCAACACTATCTTCACCGAGGACAAGAATATTATAAATTTTCTGAGATGCGGCAGTTTCAAGCGCGTCGCTCTTCTTATCGGGAAGCGACGTCGCATAGGCTATCAAAGCCACCACAAGCAAAAGCACAAAGCTCAAAAGCATCAGCTTGATCAAAATATTATCCTTCATAACTCACCTCTTAATTTTTTATGTATTTAAGAGATGAAGGATAAGTCTATCTTTCAAGTATCAAAAAATTCCTTGCCTCGAATGTATTATCGTTTATGTACTTTCCGTCCTCAAGCAGACCGCGTATTGTATAGTCATATGATCTTATAAGCGTTTCGCGAAGATGGGCAATTTTGTCCTCCTCACTCGCATTTTCAAAATCAAAGTCAAAAAAGTATTTGCGAAGCGCAACGCAATCCTCGAAGCTTCTTGACATATCGATATAATCCGCAAGATAGATTATCTTTTCGATTATATTCATATTTGCCTTGCCCGTAGTATGATACCTTACTGCTTCAACAAGCTCGGGAACGGCAAATTCGGGATATTTTTCGGGAATTACGAGCGCAGCCGTTTTTGAATGGAACATTTTGGGAGCCTTTCGCTCAGCCTCGCTTACCACAAGTCCCGCTTTTTCACAGATTGCGATATGCTCCTCTGTACTTCTCTCCTTAGTAACGTCGTGCAAAAGCGCAGCCGCACGAAGAGTGGGGATCTTATCGGGCGCGTAGATCTCGCTGAGGCGTATTGCCATTTTTTCCACCTCAAGCGTGTGATTATAGCGCTTCTCTCCCATTTCCTTCTTTACATCGGTACGTAATTTTTCAAGCATTTTCTCGGTAAATTTATTATTCATAAAAACCTCGCTATATATGCGCCGACTTGCGTCGGTCAAATTTTGTTAAGAAAATAAAAAATTACAAATAAAGCTTGTTTTCCTTAATATACTCCGCAACCTTTTCGGGCACGAGATCGGAAATATCCTCGCCCCTCTTTACCATTTCACGGATCTCGGTTGAAGAAAGCTCGATCTCCGGTGTCATTATTCGGCGGCAGATCTTTCCGTAATCATTAAGATATTTCGTGTTTTTTTCAATTATCTGATTTTCAAGAAGCTTGTCACTTTCGCGGCGAACATAGGTAGGATAGCAGAGCTTGAATATCTCCTCGGGCTCGCGCCAGCTATCAAGCTTAAGCGCCATATCGGTGCCAACGAGCATAAAGAGTCTTCTGTCCTCTCTCGCAAGCGCGCGAAGAGTATCTACAGTATAGCTTATTCCGCCCTTTTCTATCTCCATATCGATTATAACAACGCCCGCTTCCCCCTCAAACGCAAGCTCGCACATTTTCATTCTGTGGCGTGCCTCGTCACCCTCGTCCCTGATCTTAGAGGGATCAAGAGCTGTTGGGATAACAAAGAGATAGTGAAGCTGCATCTGATCCATAAACGCCTTTGCCGCGTTTACATGCCCATTGTGAATGGGTGCGAACGTGCCGCAGTATATACCTATTCTTGTAATTTCATCCATAATTAAATCTCAATTCTCTTTTTAGTTTTACTTTCGCGGTAAAGAATTACCTTTCTGCCTATAACTCCTACCACCTCAGCGCGTGTTGCCTCTGCAAGCTCCTCCGCCATTTCCCTTGGTGTATAGTCACAGTTATCAAGCACGGTAAGCTTAATAAGCTCCCTTGCCTCAAGCGCATCAGAAACCGTTTTTACAAGGTTTTCCGCAATTCCGCCCTTGCCTATCTGCATAATGGGCTGCATCTGCGATGCCATTGAGCGCAAAGTGGCTCTCTGTTTTGAATTTATCATATTTTTTCTCCGTTGTTTTATTTTCCAAAGCCCTCGGCGTGGAGCTTTTTCACAAGCTCCTCACAGTTGCCGGCAAAGACTCTGATGCATTTATCGTAATCGAGGAATATGTTTAAAAACACGCCCTCCGATATCGATATTTTTTTAATATCGCTTTTCTTTATTTCAAACTTGATCGCTCTCTCACCCTCTGTGGAAAGAACGAACATACTACTCTCGGTCGTAACCATAAAGCCCTGCCTGATCTCCTCGCCGACAACGAAGCTCACCCTCTCGTCAAGAACTATTTTATCCTTGATCTCCTTTTTCAAAGGGATGAACTTTCTGTCCGCCAATGCGAAAAGCGCAGGAATGATCGTTGCTATAACGAGTGTTGTGATTGCGGAAAACAGTACTGAGGTTGGCAGATCCGCAAATCCCGAAAGCACCATAAAGGTCACTATACCGCCAATAGTGCTGAAAACGTAAAGCGATGTGGTATAGTATCTTAACATTTAAAATTTTCTCCTTAAATTCCAAGCATTTCGCAGAATTTTCTTGCGAAAAGCTCGGTTGCCACCGCTCTGTGGCTTATTTCATTTTTTTCCTCCGGCAAAAGCTCGCCAAAGGTTTTACCGTATTTTTCTACGAAGAAGAGCGGATCGTAGCCAAAGCCACCGTTTCCCCTTTCCTCATAAAGAAGCTCACCCTGACATTCACCGCGAACAACGAAATCCGAATATTCAGATCCATTCGGAAAAGCGCAGGCTATCGTGCTTACGAACGCGCAGCTTCGGTTATCTTCATCCTTCATATCCTCAAGGAGCTTTGCGTTATTCTTCTTATCGTTCCCGTGATCGCCTGCATATCTTGCCGAGTATATTCCCGGTGCGCCACCGAGCGCATCGACGGAAAGACCCGAATCGTCGCCCACTCCGATATATCCGTAAGATGCCACGGCTTTCGCCTTGATCATCGCGTTTGCTTCAAAGGTGTCGCCGTCCTCAACGATATCGTCAAATATTCCGACATCCTTCATTGAAACGACCTCGATTTCGGGAATATATTTACGGATTATCGCGCTGAACTCCTCTATCTTGTGCTTATTCCCGCTTGCGAATACTATCTTCATATCATTCGAAAAGCGCGGAAATAAATTCCTCTGCGCAGAAGGGCTGCATATCGTCGATCTTTTCGCCAACGCCTATGAATTTAACAGGTATTCCAAGCTCTCTCTTTATTGAAAGCACTATACCGCCCTTTGCGGTTCCGTCGAGCTTATTGAGAACAAGTCCCGTGATCTCCGCCGCATTTTTAAACTCCTTCGCCTGAAGGACTGCGTTCTGTCCAGTGGTAGCATCAAGCACCAAAAGGTTCTCCCTGCTTGCATCAGGAAGCTCGCGTGAGATAACACGGTTGATCTTCTCAAGCTCATTCATAAGGTTCTTCTTGTTGTGAAGTCGTCCTGCGGTATCTACGATAAGAACATCCGCGCCCTTATTTTTCGCATAGCTGATAGCATCGTAAACCACAGCTGCGGGATCACTTCCCTCGCTCTGTTTAACAAGGTCAACTCCACTTCGCTCGCACCATACCGCAAGCTGATCGATAGCCGCCGCACGGAAGGTATCCGCCGCCGCAACAACTACCTTTTTTCCATCCTGGCGAAGCTTGTTTGAAATCTTGCCGATGGATGTGGTCTTACCCGCGCCGTTCACTCCGATAACGAGGATAACGGAGGGCTTGGTATCAAGCTTTAAGGGTTGTCCTTCACCTATCATTTCCTTAAGAGTATTTTTAAGGAATGCGCGAACCTCGTCCGCATCCTTTATTTTTTCCTCCTTGATGTCATCGCGGAGCTTTTCGATTATCTCGTCGGTAGCACCTGCGCCAACGTCGGCACAGATGAGCATCTCCTCAAGCTCCTCCAAAAGATCTTCATCTACCTTGGTAAAAGCCTTGAGCATCTGATCAATGGGAGCAAAAAGCGCCTTCTTCGTTTTCTGAAGTCCGGCTTTAAGTTTATCCAAAAATGCCATCCCAATCTCCTTCCTTCTTTTTAGCAATATCCGCAACGTTCAAAGAAAGTATCTTTGAAATGCCGCGCTCGGGCATCGTTACGCCGTAAAGACGGTTCGCGCTCTCCATAGTACCGCGTCTGTGCGTGATAAGTATGAACTGCGTTCCGCCCGTATATTTTTTGATGTATTCCGAAAATCTTGATACGTTCGCCTCGTCAAGAGCCGCCTCGATCTCGTCAAGTATGCAGAAGGGTGACGGATTTACCTGAAGCACCGCAAAGAAAAGTGCAATTGCTATAAATGCCTGCTCACCGCCCGAAAGCTGCATAAGGCTCTTTATGATCTTTCCGGGAGGTGCGGCTTTAATCTCAATGCCGCAGTTGAGAACGTCCTCGGGATCAGTAAGCTGAAGCTCTGCATATCCGCCGCCGAAAAGCTCACAGAATACTCTGTTAAAGTTTTCGTTAATCTTATTAAAGGACTCTATAAACGAGGTCTTCATTTCGGAATCAAGCTGTGAAATTATCTTTTCAAGCTCTACCTTTGAAGCATTAAGATCTCGGATCTGCTTATCCATATAGTCATAGCGCTCCTTGACCTCTTTATACTTATTAACCGCATCAAGGTCAACGTTACCGATGGCGCGGAGCTTGTTTCTGCATTCCGTTTGCAGCTTGGCAAGTGCGGGGCGCTCCTCTGCGGTGATCTCCTCGTAGCCAAGCTCCATAGCCTGATTTCTTGTAAGCTCGTGATCGTCCCAAAGCTTGCTTGAAAGCTTATCGTAGGCATCTCTGAGATTGGCAAGCTTATTTTCGTTAGTCGAATGCTCGCGGTAAAGGATCTCCTTATGAGCATTCTTTTCCTTTATCTTTGCATTGACAGCGTTTATCTTCTTTTCGTATTCGGTTTCGTTGTCTTCAAGTCTTGTTCTTTCCTCATTAAGAGAAGCAAGCTCCACTTCACCCCTTGAAAGGCGCTCACGGTTCTCTTTTCTCTCTGCCTCAAGAGCGAGAAGGCGCTCACTGTATTCCCTTACCTTCTGATCCTGACCGTCTATATCGGATTTCAGAGCTTCGATATGCTCTCGGCTCTTTTCGATAAGGATATTCTCGGTTTCTATGTCCTTCTGAAGCTCGTTGATACGGATATAGATAGCCGTAAGGGATCCGGAAAGCTCGTCCTTCTTATCGATAAGACCGTTCTTTTCAACGTCCTTATCGCCTCGAAGCTCACTTATAGCGGATATCTTTTTATCAAATTCCGCTATCTGCTCCGTAAGGCTTGCAAAATCCTCCTCATAGCGCTCGCGCATTCTTACGATATTATCGTAATCCTCCTGAAGCTTATCCATAAGGGTACGGTTCGCATCAATCTTTGCGTTTATCTGCTGAAGCTTAGTATTTTCACTTCCCGCCATAAGCGCGATTATCTTCTTTCTGTCCTCAAGCGCACCTATCTCACGTTCCATTTTTTCAACGTCGGATGAAAGTGATCTATGAGTTTCAGAAAGCTTTCTGACAGCATTTTCTATGCTTTGGCACTCATCCTCAAGCTTCTTAACCTGACCTGCGCGTGAAAGAATACTCTGTCCGTGCTTTACAGATCCACCCGTGAATGAACCTCCCACGTTGATCTGCTGACCGTCGAGTGTGATTGCTCTCACCTTATATCCGAGAGCCTTCGCCATTTCGGTGGCGTTATCGATATTATCAAAAACCGCTATTCTGCCGAGCATATACGAAACTATATTCATATACTCGCTCTTGGTGCTTACAAGGTCGTCAGCAAATGCGATAAAGCCGCGGAAGCCCGATGCGTCCTTAAGCTCCTTTGTGATAGTGGGCGCTTTTATTGCGGTGATGGGCATAAACGTTGCTCTGCCCTGCTCGTGTTTTTTAAGCATAAGCATAGCCGCCTTTGCGACGCCTTCATTCTCTACAACTATGTTCTGAATGGACGCGCCAAGGCTCGTTTCCACCGCCACCACGTATTTTTCATCAACGGAGATAAGCTTTGAAACGGGTCCGTAGATCTTGCCAACGCTCTTACCGTCAGCGCCCGTAAGCTTACCCTCGGAGTATGATTTCATAACAAAGCGCACACTGTTATTATAACCCTCGAACTGCTCGTCCATAGCCTTGTAGGTATCTATTCTCTGCTTGGTTGACTGAAGCTGAAGCTTTTTATCGTTAAGCTCTGAGTCAAGTCCTTCCTTTTGCTGAAGAATACGCGCAAGCTCGGAATTAAGATCCGATATCTTTTCATCGCTTTTCGCAATATCGTCGTTATAATCGTCAACCGTGCGCTGTGTAGCCTTTTGAGATCTTGTAAGCTCATCGTCGATGCGCGCGTATTCCTGCATTTCTGCAAGAATGGTATCGTTCTTATCGTTATCCGTGCTTTTTGCATTCTCTATAACCGAAAGACGAACCTTGAGCTGCATCTGCTGCGCTTCAAGCTCTCTCATATCGGCAAATGCCACGTCGATTTCATTTTCAAGGCGGGATATCTCATCCTCAAGGCGCGCTATCTCTTCCTCAGCCTCGTCGTGCTGACGGAATTTGAGCTTTGCCTCCTCTTTAATCTGCTCTATCTTATTAAGATGATTTTCAATTTCTTTATTTTCCGCTTCTATGCTTGCGCGGATGGTATTCTTCGCATCTCCGCTTGCGTCGATAAGTGACTGAATATGTAATGCGTCATTCTCGTTTACGCGGTACGTGCTTTCGAGCTTATGGTTTTCGTCCGTCTTTTCGCGAATAAGTGTAAGCAATCTTTCAGATTCATATCTGTTTGCCTGGGACACCTCGGTAAGGTGATCTCTCTGCGCTTCAAAGGATGCTATAGCATCCTCCGCAGCCGCAAGCTCGAACGCGGATTGCTTATAAAGTGACTCTATACGAGCAATATCGTTTCTGTATTTTTCCGTGTCGAAGAACCAAAGCTGAACGTCAACCTTTTTCTTGGCTTCAAGAAGCTCAAGGGCGCGCTTGGCCTTTTCAGCCTCCTTTTCAAGAGGACCCACCTGTGCGCTTATCTCAACGAAGATATCGTTGATACGCGTCATGTTGTCCTCTGTCTGGGCAAGCTTTCTCTCACTCTCGTTCTTTTTATGACGGAATTTCGCAATTCCCGAAGCATCCTCAAAGATGCTTCTTCTATCCTCGCTCTTGCGGGAAATTATCTCAGCGATCTTTCCCTGACCGATAATGGAATAGCCCTCTCGCCCAATACCCGTATTCATAAAGAGCTCGTAAATGTCACGAAGACGAACCGCCCTCTTGTTTATAAAATATTCGCTCTCTCCGGAACGGTAATAGCGACGCGTAACGATGACCTCGTCATAGGGTGCATCGAGTCGGTTCTCGGTATCGGTATTATCAAAGGTAACGGAAACCTCCGCAAAGCCCATGGGCTTTCGTGAATCGGCACCACCGAAGATAACGTCCTCCATCTTGCTTCCGCGAAGGCTCTTTGAAGATATCTCGCCAAGAACCCAACGCATAGCGTCGGAGATATTCGATTTTCCGCTTCCGTTAGGGCCGACTATAACAGTTGCGCCATGCTCGAAGGTAAGCTTCGTTTTATCAGGGAATGACTTAAATCCCTGCATTTCCAGGCTCTTTAAATACAATGCCGTATCCTCCTATTTTTCAGGATAGATTATATAAGATTAAAATCTATTATTATATTATACCGCAAAAGCTCGTCTTTTTCAAGAACTTTTACTCTCTTTATTTCATATTTTTGGCAAATTTTTTGAATATTGGCACGTTTTTGCCCCACTATTTTTGACGTTTCGCCCCTTGGGCAGTAAATTATTATATTTTGGGGCAATTTATCTGCCGCATCGAGCTTCTCGCATATTACATCAAGATAGAGAGCACTCATAGCAAGCTCGCCTATTGCAGAGTGGTTTGCCCCTCCGGCAACGTGCGATTCGTCAGAAAGGTTTTCGCCCGATTGGAGCCCCACTCTTATACAGGGGACGTTATTTTCAGCAAAAACCTTAAGTGCCTCCTTGGTGCGCTCAACAGCCTGCTCATTGGATATAGCGGTATATTCTCCGCTGTGCATCATATCGCAAAGCTCCGTTCCGTAGAACACCACCGTGGGGTAAACTCTCGCTCCGTCCGCGCCCATTTCACATATCCTTTTAGCGGTATATATTTCCTTTTCAACGCTTGATGCGGGCAAGCCGATCATCATCTGACCGATGAGCGAAAAGCCGCGATCCTTTATCATTCTGCAGGCTTTTTCAGCTTGAAGAGCCGTGTGTCCGCGCTTACAAGCAACGAGAACATCATCATCCATACTCTGAAGCCCAAGCTCTATGGTTCTTACCGAAAATGAGGATAAAATATCGAGTATTCCGTTATCAATATAATCAGGACGCGTTGAAAGTCTTATTGATCGCACCCTGCCTGCCTCAACGTATTTTTGCGCGAGAGTGAGAAGCTCGATCATAAGATCAGTATCTATTCCCGTAAATGATCCACCAAAAAAGGCGATCTCGGCATCATCGTCCGCAGAAAGCGTTGAAAGAGCCGTTTCTATATCGTTTTCAACCGCAGATATATCAAAGCTGAGCTTTCCGGATATTGACCTTTGGTTACAGAAAACACACATATTCGGGCATCCCAAATGGGGAATAAAAATGGGTATATTTACGTGTCTCACGGTATTTTTTCCTCCTTTCTTAATCATTTTTCCTTTCTTTAAAAAGCAAGAAAGGGAATCGGGTATATCACGCGATTCCGGTTCTTATTATTATATTTCTCCAAAGAGAGCCAATGCCTCCTTAGCGGCATACTGCTCTGCCTCTCTTTTGGTTCTTCCCTTGCCTCTTCCGATAATATTGGAATTAAGGCGCGCCTCTACCTCGAACACCTTTTCGTGATCGGGACCGCTTGTGCCGACAAGCACATAGGTAAGCGTGTCCACTCCGGACTGCTGAATTATCTGTTGAAGCTCGCTCTTGTAATCTCCCACTACCTTTCCCTTTTCCCAAGCATCAAGCTTTTTTTCAAAAAAAGGATGAACGAGCCCTGAGATAAAGCCCATATCTCCGCCATCGGTATATATTGCACCCATAAGAGCCTCAAAGGTATTTTCAAGAAGGCTCTGTCGGTCGCGCGCGTTATTTTTTTCCTCTCCGTTTCCAAGAAAGAGGAACGAACCGAGGTCAAATGCCTTAGCGTATGAGGAAAGCGCCTCACGGCATACAATGACCGCGCGGCGGCGAGTAAGCTCGCCCTCTGGCTGATCCGGGTATTTGTTAAAAAGATATGTAGCGGCAATTATTGAAAGAACACTGTCGCCAAGAAATTCAAGTCGCTCATTGTGCTCCACAGTTCTGCCCTTCAATTTAAGCTCATTTGAATACGAGGAATGCGTGAGAGCAGTTTTAAGGTATTCAATATTTTTGAATTTATATCCAAGCCTTGCTTCAAGCTCGGAAAGGTTTGTATTCTGCATACTCTTCACACCTTTCTTATTTTTTTATGTCGGCTACAATGCCGTCGATCGCCTCGAGCGCACGCGCTGAAACGATCTCATATTTGGCTATCTTGCCGCCCTTAACTCTATAGCCAAGGGGCTCGATAATTCCGAAATTCGCGTTCATGGGCACAAACTTACTGCTCATAGAGCCGTTTTTTACGTAGCTTGCCATAGCGCCTATCATCGTTGTGTCGGGGAATATGACGCCATCATCGCCAAGTGCGCGCGCCGCAGCATTTATTCCAGCCACGAGTCCGCTTCCGGCACTTTCGATATACCCCTCAACACCCGTCATCTGACCTGCGAAAAAGACATTTTTATTATTCAGCATTGAGTAATCGTTATTCAAATATCCGGGAGAATTAAGATAGGTATTTCTGTGCATGATTCCGTATCTCAAAAACTCCGCGTTTTCAAGTCCGGGAATCATTCTGAATACTCTTCTCTGTTCCGGAAAGGCAAGATGTGTCTGGAAGCCGACTATGTTATACATAGTTCCCTCTTTATTCTCCTTACGGAGCTGAACCACCGCAAAGCTCTCCTTACCCGTTCTCGGGTCAACGAGTCCTACGGGCTTGAGCGGTCCGTAGCAGAGTGTATCGTAGCCGCGCTTTGCCATTACCTCAACGGGCATGCAGCCCTCGAATACGTTGAGCTTTTTATTCTGCTCCTCTCGGTCGAATTCCTTTATCTCCGCCTCTCTCGCGCCGACAAGCTCAGTATAAAACGCATCGTACTGCTCGCGAGTCATAGGACAGTTGATATAGTCCGCATCGCCCTTATCGTATCTTGAAGCGAAGAAGGCAACGTCCATATTTATGCTTGAAAAATCCACTATGGGGGCCGCCGCATCAAAGAAATGAAGTCCTGACGCGCCAAGCTCATTCTGTATATATTCCGCCATAGCATCACTTGTAAGAGGTCCCGTTGCGATAACAGTTATCTCACCCTCATTGACGGACGTGACCTCTCCCTCAATCACCTCTATAAGGGGATGATTTTTTATTTTATCGGTAATATATGCCGAGAAAAGCTCGCGATCCACCGCAAGAGCTGAGCCTGCGGGTACCTTTGTAGCCTCTGCGGCATCCATTATAAGTGATCCTATGCGGCGCATCTCCTCCTTAAGAAGTCCAACCGCGTTAGTTACACTGTCGGATCGGAGAGAATTGGAACATACAAGCTCCGCAAAGCCCTCGGAATGGTGAGCAGGGGTATATTTGTGAGGCTTCATCTCATAAAGCCTAACTCTCACTCCCCTTTTGGCTATCTGCCAAGCTGCTTCACAGCCCGCGAGTCCCGCGCCGTAAACGTTTACAAATTTATTATCGCTCATTATTCATCAACCTCTGTTTTAAGCGTCTCACATTCTCTTTTATATCCGCATGACTTTTCAGCGCAAACAAGAAGATTCTTGCCCTTCTTTCTGAAAAGCATCTTTCCGCAATCGGGACAGATCTCGGACGTGGGCATATCCCAGCTTGAAAAATCGCAGGCGGGATAATTCACACAGCTATAGAACACACTCTTGTTTCTGCCGTGCTTTGTGATCACCTTTCCGCCGCACTTGGGACAAGGAACCTCAAGCTCCTGAGTTTTAGTTTTTATAAACTTACACTCGGGATATTTGGAGCAAGCGAAGAAGCTGCCGTATCTACTGTTTCTGAGTACCATATCGGAGCCGCATTTTTCACATTTGAAATCTGCGATTATCTCCTTTTTAGCCACCTTTTCCTCGGACTTTTCCTCTTCCTCCTTGGGTGCTAAGGGCTTGGTATTTCTGCATTTGGGGAAGTTGGGACAAGCGGCAAATTTACCGAATTTACCCGTTCTTACGACCATTTTTGCGCCACATTTTTCACAGATGATATCCGTTTCCTCAACGGGTATCTTAATATCCTCAGAGCCTATTTTCTGATCCGCTCTCTCAAGATCGGCCTTAAAATCCTTCCAGAAGCTTGAAAGCACATCGATATATTCAAGCTTGCCGTCCTCGATCTTATCGAGTTTTGTTTCCATATTGGCGGTAAACTTATAATCCACGATATCGCTGAAATTCTCCTCCATTATCTTGGTAGTAAGAGTTCCAAGCTCGGTGGGCAACAATACCTTACCGTCCCTGCGGACGTAGTTTCTTGCAATGATGGTAGTTATAATGGGAGTATAGGTGCTCGGTCTGCCGATACCCTTCTCCTCAAGGAATTTGATAAGAGAAGCCTCTGTATATCTCGGGGGGGCTTCGGTAAAGTGCTTTTCTGCATTGATGCCGGTTGTGAGGAGACTTTCTCCTTTTTTGAGCGCAGGAATTCTGATATCCTTTACAAGAGCAACCTCGTCTCCCTGTGAGCGCACCTCCTCAGAAGCCTCATGCACAGCCATATATCCCTGGAACGCAACGGAATAACCGCTCGCACGGAAGATATATCCGCTGTTTTCAACGTCAGCGGTAATTGTGTTGAGCCTTGCAGACTGCATCTGTGATGCTACAAATCTCTCCCAGATGAGCTTATAAAGCTTATACTGATCGGGTGTCAACGCCTTTCTGATTTTTGTGGGCAAAAGCTCTACCTGTGAGGGTCTGATCGCCTCGTGAGCATCCTGAGAGCCCTTATTTGCCTTGAATTTTCTGGGGGATTCGGGAACGTATTCCTCACCGTATGCCGACACTATAAATTCTCTTGCAGAAGCCTGAGCCTCATCGGAAATTCTGAGTGAGTCGGTTCTCATATATGTGATAAGGCCCTGAACTCCTCCAAACTCGGAGCCAAGGTTGATTCCCTCGTAAAGCTCCTGAGCGACTCTCATAGTACGGGCAGACTGGAAGCCAAGCTTATTTGCAGCCTCCTGCTGAAGAGTGGACGTGGTAAAAGGAGGCGCAGGAAGCTTCTGCTTATCCGCCTTCTTTATGCTTTTAACATTAAATTCACCGTTTTTTATCGCGCTGAGAACATTATTTGTATCCTCTTCGCTGCCAAGACGGATCTTTCCGTCCTCGTCACCGTAAAAGCGAACCGTAAAGCTCTTTCCGTCAGCATTCTGAAGCTCAGCCTCAACAGTCCAATATTCAACGGGTACGAAAGCAGAAATTTCGTTTTCTCTTTCAACGAGTATTCTTGTCGCAACGGACTGAACACGTCCGGCGCTAAGACCGCTCTTAACCGTTTTCCAAAGAAGGGGGCTTATCTTATATCCCACGATACGGTCAAGAAGTCTTCTTGTCTGCTGAGAGTTCACAAGATTCATATCGATATTTCTGGGCTCCTTGATAGAAGCCTTTACCACTGTGGGCGTGATCTCGTTAAAGCCAACTCTGAGCGTTTTTTCAAGCGGTATGCCAAGAACTGTTGCAAGATGCCATGCAATTGCCTCTCCCTCGCGGTCAGGGTCGGTCGCAAGAAACACCTTCTTTGCGCTCTTAGCCTCTTTTTTTATCTCCTTGATAAGGTCGCCCTTACCTCTGATATTTATATAGTGAGCATCAAATCCATTTTCTATGTCAATACCAAGGGAGCTTTTGGGAAGATCGCGAAGGTGTCCCTTGGACGCGATTACCTTATAGTTTGATCCGAGATATTTTTTTATTGGACCCACCTTGGTAGGTGACTCCACTATAACAAGATTTGCCATATAGTTTCCTTTCTATTTTCTGATGTACATTCCGCCCGGCAACGAGGATATAAGCCCCTTGATCTCAAGCATGGTGAGTGTTGCCATTAGCGATGAAACGTCGTGTCCGAGCTTTGTAAGCTCCTCAACGGACATGGGTCTATCGCAGTGCAGATCATTAAATACGTGTTTTTCATCAGAGCCGAGAGAATCAAAAACGGCTTGATCCACAACGCTTCGCGTATCACTTTCCGTTTTTACGTTCTCCTGCTCGCTTATTTTCTTTATTTTGGGTATGCTGTAATAATCGCTGTTTTGCTCCTTATTATCGTTAAGCTCCGAATTGAGCTTTTTAAGCAAGGATGCAGGCGTTTCGCGGGGACCTTTTCTGAGATTAGTAACGGATATTCCAACCTCTTCAAGAATTCCCATGTCAAAGTCGGAGCTGAGCTCACCCTGGCGAAGCTTTACTGAATTAACGAGCGGCGAGTGATTCTCAAAATAATATTCAAGTATATCACGCGCTCCCGTAATTGCCATCGCGCCGTTCTTTATAAGCATATTGGGTCCCTCGCTCATAGGCTCCTCGATACTGCCGGGAAGCGCATATACAGTTCTGGACTGCTCTGCCGCGCAATCCGCGGTTATAAGTGCTCCGCTATGCTTAGGTGCTTCAACTATAAGAGTACCCTCACTCAGCGCGCTTATTATTGCGTTTCGCTCGGGGAAATTATTTTTATAGGCAGGTGTTCCGGGATGATATGCCGTGATCACCGCTCCGTTTTCACAAATATATTTTCTGAGCTTTCGGTGCTGCTTGGGATAGATAACGTCGATTCCGCATCCAAGCACCGCAACGGTTGTTCCCCTTCCGCCAATAGCACCCGCGTGAGCAACACTATCTATACCGAGAGCCATCCCGCTCACCACAACAGCGCCCGCAGAAGCAAGCTCATAAGCTATTTTATAGCAGGAACGCATACCGTATTCGGTCATATTACGTGTTCCGACAACGGAAACGCAAAGTCTTTTATTGAGATTGGGCAACGCGCCCATATAATAAAATAGTATCGGCGGCTCCTTCATAGCTTTAAGGCTCTCGGGATAAAGTGAATCACCGTAAGTAACGATCCCAACGGAATTGTTTCTGCAATAGCCCTGGATCGTCAATGATTCATCAAGCCTTTTGTCAAGCAAACGGGATATCTGGATATCGTTTAATATCTCCGCCTTGCGGAGAGCAGACTCGTCAGCTTTGTATATCGCATAGGAAGAGCCCTCAAAGCAATCGAGCAATCGCTGAAAAACCTTATTTTGATTTCCGAGCCTTAATGAAAGCCAAAGCCAATACGTAAGCTCAGATTTTTTAAACAAATTAAATTCCATATCGATTTTATTTAACCTTATACATTTCCCACATACAAACGGAAGCAGCTATGCCCGCGTTAAGGGACTCGCTTCCATCCTCCATGGGAATATATATACATTCATCACACGCATCGATCGCACTCTGCGAAAGTCCGTGTCCCTCATTGCCGATAAGTATGGCATCACCGCATTTTAACTCTGCCTCTCCAAGTCTTTTGGCATCTCTTACAAGAGCCGCCGCATAGACCTTAGAGCCTCTTTTTCTGATTGCACCGACCGCATCAGATATTGATTCGACAACATAAATATTTTGTGTGAAAAGCGCGCCCATAGCCGCTCTCACGGTTTTGGGATTATAAAGATCCGCACAATCGGAGCTGATAACGAGTCTATCTATTCCAAATGCCCTCGCACTTCTGATTATGGTTCCCATATTACCCGTGTCGCGCACGCTCTCAAGCATAAGAGTAGATTTTTCCGTATCGCCGCTGAGCACGTCCTCGCATCCTTTATCAAGCGCGACAATACCCGGAAGGCCCGCACATACGGTTATTATTCCCTCCGGAGAGCTTTCGTCCGTCATTTTGGAAAAAGCCTCGTCAGCAAGCACGACAAGCTGCGCATCCGTAACGCTTTCCTCAACGGTATCTTTATATTTTTCAGCCGCGCTCTCGGACACCAACACGTATTTCACCGGTGCGCCGTTTGCGGCAGCCTCGCAAAAAAGCTTTATACCGTCGAAGCGAAAAAGCCCCTCAGCTTTTCTGTATTTCTTATCCTTAAGCTTTGCAAGTCTTACCACAAGCGCGTTATTTTTTGAAGATATATATTGCCATTCGCAAGACATAATTCTGCCACCTTCCTGTGAATTCAGCGTGAATAAATTATTATGAAAATTGAAAAATCAACGAGATTTTCTATGATTTTTCAACACTCATAAAAACTGCCAAGCGGTACAGCTTTAAGGAGTTTCATCCTAGAACTGTACCGATTTGGTGATTTTTTATTGATAAATAAATATGACAAAAACCCGGTAGGTCCGGGTTTTTTATCTATAATTAGAGAGCTGCCTTAGCCTGCTCTACGAGGGAAGCGAAAGCTGCCTTATCGTTAACTGCAAGCTCTGCGAGCATCTTTCTGTTAAGGTCAATACCAGCTTTTTTAAGGCCGTGCATAAACTGAGAGTAGTTGATGCCGTTTACCTTTGCCTGTGCATTGATTCTTGCGATCCAAAGAGAACGGAAGTCTCTCTTCTTAAGCTTTCTGCCTGCGAATGCGTAGTTACCGCTCTTCATTACGGCCTGCTTAGCCATCTTGAAGTGCTTGGACTTTGCGCCCCAGTAACCCTTTGCAGCCTTAAGTACTTTATTTCTTCTCTTGCGCGTCATCATTGCGCCCTTAATTCTTGCCATTTTTCTATCCTCCTAATAAATTCTCTTTAGATTATTTCTGAATGAGTGCCTTGTAGTTAGCAGCCATAGCATCGCTAAGGTAACCGTTTACTCTGCCCTGTCTGAGAGCCTTACCGGACTTCTTACCTGTCTTATGACGGCGGAAGCAGTGGTTGAGCTTAACCTTACCTGTACCTGTTACAGAAAATCTCTTGGATGAAGCCTTATGTGTTTTGATCTTTCCCATTGTTTTATCTCCTTTTAATTCACTCGGAAATCCGAGAATGTTTTTTGTACCGATTTATTTCTTGATTGGCGAAATTACCATGCTGAGAATTCTTCCGTCGAGCGCGGGCTTTTTATCGACCGTGCCAAGCTCTGCGCAAGCCTCGCGGAATTCCTCCATAATTTCAACGCCAAGGTCCTGGTGTGACATTTCTCTTCCCTTAAAGCGAAGAACCACACGAACCTTATTGCCGCCCGACAAGAACTTGTGAGCGTGCTTTAACTTTGTTTCGAAATCGTGATTTTCAATTCGGCAGGAAAGCTGAATTTCCTTAAGCTCAACGGTCTGCTGCTTTTTCTTAGCTTCCTTTTCCTTCTTTTCACGTTCAAAACGGAATTTTCCGAAATTCATGATCTTGCAAACGGGGGGATTTGAATTTCCTGCCATCATAACGAGGTCAAGTCCGTCGTTATATGCCATTCTGAGCGCTTGATCCGTGCTCATGATTCCAAGCTGTTCTCCGTCTGCGCCGATAACTCTGATCTCCTTTGCGTCGATCTGCTCGTTTATCAGCATTTCTTTTGCGTTAGCGATGGGTAAACACCTCCAAAAAATAAAAGTCGTACGCAGATTTCTCCCGTACGACACCCAAAGCCCAAATTGAGCCTTTATATCAAAAATATCAACACAAGCGCACCTATGTGGCAGGGTGAGAACGGGGAGTTCTGCTTTATTACTGATGTATTTTACCACACAAGCGCGCTTTTGTCAATAGTTTTTTTAAAATATTTTCGACTTAATTTTTGCCCTTCCCATCTTGAAAAAAAG
The DNA here is from genome assembly GCA_017483195.1 of Clostridia bacterium. Taxonomy (GTDB): domain Bacteria; phylum Bacillota; class Clostridia; order Oscillospirales; family CAG-272; genus RGIG4608. The sequence goes on along the minus strand of JAFULR010000017.1, from coordinate 2,602 downwards.
CGCCCCTTGTGGTACAATAATTATATTATAATTAAATGGAGAAAATATGCAAAATTTACACGATAGATATTTAAAAGCCAAGCGCGAGCTTTTTAATAAGGCTTACAGCGAGCTTAACGAAATGCAAAGGCAATCGGTATTTTCCGTTGACGGTCCCCTGCTCATCTTAGCGGGTGCGGGAAGCGGCAAAACAACGGTTCTTGTTAAAAGAATTGCTTTCATAATCAAATACGGCAACGCGTACGCTTCAAATTACATTCCCTTCGATATTTCGGATCGAGAGGTGGAGCAGCTTGAAAACGCGCTAAATCTCACAAAAGAGGAGATCATTCCCTTGCTCGACCGCTTTGCGCAAAGCCCCTGCGCGCCTTGGCGTATGCTCGCCATCACCTTCACAAACAAGGCGGCGGGAGAAATAAAGTCGAGAATAAACACACAGCTCGGCGACTCCGATATCGCAAACGAGATTTGGAGCGGTACATTCCACTCGATCTGCCTCAGGATCCTTAGAGTTCACGGCGACAAGATAGGTTATTCTACGGGCTTTTCCATCTACGATCAGGACGACAGCAAAAAGGCTATCACCACCTGTATGAAGGAGCTCGATATCGACACGAAGATGCTCCCCGTAAAGAGCGTGCAGAATACGATATCGCGTGCAAAGGACAAAATGATAACCCCCGATATGTTTTACAGTGAGGTCGGTAACGACTACCGCTTAAAGCAGATTGGCAGGATATACGAGGCTTACCAGAACAAGCTCCGCGCATCGAATGCCCTCGATTTCGACGATATCATTATGCAGACCGTCATACTGCTTCGCAGATTTCCCGAGGTGCGTGAGTATTATCAGAACCGCTTCCGTTACGTTTGCGTTGACGAGTATCAGGACACCAACGAGGCTCAGTTTGCCCTCACAGCCCTGCTTTCCGGCGGCTTTGGAAATATTATGGTTGTGGGCGACGACGACCAGAGCATTTATAAATTCCGCGGCGCGACAATTGAGAACATCCTCAATTTCGATAAGACCTTCCCGAATGCTAAGATAGTCCGCCTGGAGCAGAATTACCGCTCCACGCAGAACATCCTTGATGCCGCAAATGCGGTGATCCGCAATAACACGGGCAGAAAGGGCAAGACCCTTTGGACTAACGCGGGCGAGGGAGAAAAGATACATCTGAAAAAGGTGTTCGATCATAACGAGGAGGCTCGCTACATAGCCGACAAGATCCAAAAAATGGTGAGCGAGGGCGCACAGTTCCGAGATTTTGCGCTCCTTTACCGTAACAACGCGCAATCAAGCACGATAGAGCGCACCTTTGCCAAGAGCGGTATTCCCTATCGCATCATAGGCGGAGTTCGCTTCGCGGACAGGAAAGAAATCAAGGATATCGTAGCTTATCTTCAGCTCATTCAAAATCATAACGACGACGAGCGTCTGGTTCGTATAATTAACGAGCCAAAGCGAGGGATTGGCGACAAAACGCTTGACGGTGTGCGCGCGATCGCGAGGGAGCAAGGCTGCTCAATGTTCAAAATAATTGAGAACGCCGATAAATTCACCGCCCTTTCAAAGAGTGCGGACAAGCTGCTCGGATTTGCGGCTCTTATAAATTATCTCACCTCACTTGTGGGTGAAATGTCCCTCGAAGCATTCATCACGCAGGTAATGGACAGATCCGGCTACAAGCAGATGCTTGTTGCGGCGGGCGAGGTGGAGCGCGACAGACTTGAAAACCTTGAGGAATTTTTGACCGGCGCTATCGAATACGAAAAAAACTACGCCGATGACGGATCATATACCTCGGTGCTTGAAGGATTTATGGAGGAAACGAGCCTTGTCGCAGACGTTGACCGCTATGATGAAACTGCGGACGCAGTCGTTCTTATGACGGCTCACAGCGCAAAGGGACTTGAATTTCCTTACGTATTCCTGCCCGGTATGGAGGAAGGACTCTTCCCCTCCATGCAATCCATAACGTCAACCAATGCGGAGATCGAGGAGGAGCGAAGGCTTTGCTACGTTGCGATAACGAGAGCAAAAAAGGAGCTTTTCATAGTTCATACCAATCAGCGTATGCTCTACGGCAGAACGCAGTTCAATCCCGAATCGCGCTTTTTAAAGGAGATCCCCGAATCCCTTATCGCAAAGGAAAGATCCCCCTACGATAGACCTAAAAAGCCCGTTTACAGCTATAACGATATGGGCGAAAAGCCGAGATACGATACGCTCACGATAAACGCAGCTCCCAAAAAGCCCGCGGCGCAAGCCAAGAGCGAGGTGCTTGAGGCGGGCGACAGAGTTTTCCACGCCACCTTTGGCGAGGGCGATGTGATAAGCATCAAGCGTATGGGCGCGGATTGGCTCTACGAGGTCGTCTTTGATAAGGTCGGCACCAAAAAGCTTATGGCAACCTATGCTAAATTAAAAAAATTATAATCAACAAACTAAAACTCCCACCGATGATATGCACCCCAAAAGTTAGACACTTTTGGAGGTGCATATTTTTTATGGCAAAGAAGGGGTCAAAGCAAAAAAGGTACTCGACAGAATTTAAGATAGGTGTTATAATGGATATGCGAGAACACCATCTTGGATACC
>JAFULR010000016.1 GCA_017483195.1 Clostridia bacterium | reverse complement strand
ATCCCAAACTTGGATATTTCAAGTATTTCACCGTTATTTTCGATATTATATGTGCCACCATAGTATAATCTTAAGTTAACTCTGTCAATGTCAAATTCTCTTAAATTGCTTTCATATGCACACATAAAGTAATTTCCCGGATCATCATAATACCCATACAATCCGGTATTTTTCTCTCCACACCCCGAAAGGGTGAGGGCGGTGAAAAGCATCACGAGCGCGAGTAATAAGCTTGTCAGTTTTTTCATTTTCACAAATTCTCCTTAAACTATATAATGTTAATCAGTCTAAAAAACAAAATCCACCCTGTTAATAACTATGGTATCTTTATCTGTCCGAAGATAATCTATGTGAACTATTGTCCAACTTCTTACCTCATCTGAATCTCCATCTAATTCAAATAAAACAAAACATAAAGTATCATATCCGGAATCAACAAGTATTTCTTCCGGTATCTTTACGTCTTCACTATGGTTGTAATTTACACCCAAGAGCATATATTCGGTATAGTAATATTCATAAGAGGATTCCGATTCTTCAAAGGATAATTCCTTAATTATGTACATATCATCAAGGGTGAAAATATCATCATAATTGTCAGTCTTCGAAGTGTTAATGCCTACTACGTATTTTCTGTTCATATATACCGGAAGTATAGTGGTCGGTTCCTTTTCCTTCGCAAAAATAGACTCAAACAATGAATATGGATGCAAACCCACATATAATTTAACAGTAAATTCATCCATTTTGTATTCGTTTTTTTCTACAGTTATACCTAATCTTTTATGCCCTCCCGGTGAACTATCAAACCTGTAATGATGTCCTGCTTCAAATGCAGGGCGCATACCACACCCCGAAAGGGTGAGCGCGGTGAAAAGCATCACGATCGCTAGTAATAAGCTTGTCAATTTTTTCATAGTTTGTTCTCCTTTCGCATTGAAAACAATGTGATATTTTTTCTTCTATTATAAAAGTGTACGTTTTTTCAAAAAAGTGTAATGATTTTTGAAAATTTTTCCTGAAATTCACAAATTATTTACATTTTTTCTATAAAAAGTCAAAAACGCGCAGGGGTACACCGCTTTTTCGGTGCCCTCTGCGCGATTTGGTTTTATTTACATATCAAAGCTACTGATTTTTCTTGTTACGTAGTTGAGCATCCTTTTCTGAATGTAATTTGCATTCTCGTCAAGGAACGCTGCGGCTTCGCCCACGCAAGCCTCGCCCGAAAGGCGGTACATATTGAGCGCCCTTGCAAGCTCATCGTCACCGTTTCTTACAAGGCAATCCTGAATGTCGGCAAAATCAGCATCGGGAAGCTCAAAAAACAGTTTCCAAGCCTTCTTTGAGTGCTGAGCCTGAAGGTCGCTTATCATTTTATAAGCAACGAGCACCTTAAATGCGCCGTCCTTACCGAAGACCTCCTGGTCGCCGGAGAAAACGTTGTTCTTCCAAAGAGCCACGGGTGAGCCGAAGGCATCGATGACGAATTTGCTCATCTGCTTATCAACCACCTCAAAGGTGAGAGAATCAAGAGGTATTCCCTTTTTCTTGCCGTTTGAGTTAAGGAAATAGTTGAGCGTTTTTTTCTTTGAACCGTCCTTGCTTGCAAATACCATAAACGTATCCATATACGCAAGATATCCCACCATAAGCGCGAGTATTCCAAAAAGTGCTGCAACTATAATAAGTATTATCTTAGCGGACTCAGCCTCGATATTACCAACGAACAAGGCGATAACGCCCGCAAGCACGAAAGAGAGCGCAGCTCCCGCCCACAAAAGTATATTAATGACTTTTTTCTTATCCATATCAATTCTCCAAAATAAATATTATATATTTATTCTATCATATAAAAACATCTTTTTCAATAGAATTTTGAATTTTTATGTCATTTTAGTTCATATTTTTTGTATTCCGCGCCGAGAATTATCCTGCGAGTGTCGATATATTTCTCAAAATCAGAAAGCTCGAGCGTGGCAAGGTCGGATATAAGCACCTCGCAGCCCTTTTTCAAGGTTGAAAACAAGTCAAAGCTTTCGCTATGCTTTCTTCCGTGAGTGCCCACAATCAGCACGTCACATTCCGAAACGTATTTTTCAAAATTCCCTTTTTCTTCAAGATAATTACCAAAATAGGGCGGAGATGCGAAGGTTATTCTGCTATCCTTGTATGCATAGCTCAAAGCAAGGCTCGGATGAGATCCACCCACACCATATGCACGCGGAGTTACTGCAAGCTTGCCCGAAAGTACGTCAAGCTCCTCAAACGGCTTATACAGGTAAAGTTCCACATCCTCGTCTTCAAGCGCACGCGCAACACCCTCAAGAATATACCACTCGTCAAGTGTTACGGGAACAGGTGCCAAAACACGGGAAATTTTGAAATTGTCGCTTACTTTATCAATGGCGCGCTGATGGTCGCTATGGTAGTGAGTGAGAATTATTCCGTCTATCTCCGTAAAGCAATTTGCTTTTGCAAGATCTATCGCACTGTAAAAATTGCTTGCTCCACCATCCGATATATCGCAGATATACACACCGTCATTTGATGACAGAACGATCGAATCACCGATAATATATTCCGCTGTGACTTTATCAGAGCGCGAAAACGAAAAAATACATACGTTCACGGCAAACAGAAGCGCAAAACAAATGACCGGCACTGCCAAAAGCCACTTTTTGGGCAGCTTAATTCCAAATAGCACCACGGATGCGCCAAAAAGCGTAAAAGCAAGAACAAGCGCAAAGGGATACGACAGCGAAAGCATAATTTTCGGGATATCCGAAAACAACTCAGCGCACCCCGTAAGAGCAGATGCCAAAAGCTGAGCCACTACCCCGACCGGAGCGGCAATTACCGTAAGCCTTGAAAAAACAAGAAACGCAAGTGCCAATACCATAAATGCTTCACACAGAAATCCTGCAAAAATATTGCTTATGAACGTGGCAAGCGAAACCTCTCCGAAATATATTGAGATCGCGGGCAAGGTGGACACAAACACGCAAAGCGAGGTCAAGAGTAACGAGACCGCTCCCCTTGCAGCTTTGATAAGTACGGTATCATCTTTTCTTTTGTTTTGGATTAACAGCACGTGCGCCCCTATCATAGACGATGCTATTACTCCAAATGTGGAAAGAAACGAGAGCTGTAACCCTATATCAAGCACAGATGCAGGATCGATCACTACTATAATGCAAACCGCAGCAAAAAGTGACGTCATCGCGTCCCTGCTCCTGCCCACAAGATATGAAATATAGACCGCCCAAAGCATGAGCATTGCTCTGCATGTCGAAAGCAAAAATCCCGTAAGGGCGATATAAAACGCCGAAAGTATTGCCAGAATTATTACGCGAACCCGTTTGGAAATCAGGAGCTTTTTCAAGATTAATTCGAATATTCCCATGAGTATCGCCACGTGCAATCCACTAAGAGCAAGCATATGGTATATGCCCGCGCGACGGAAATCGCGAAGTACGGAGTCGGAAAGCAGGTCTCTGTTGCCGAGCAGCAGCGCGCTCGCAAGCTCTCCTGCGCCCTTTCCAAGTCCTACTCTGAGCCTTGCGGAAAGCTTTGAATTTAAGGAAGCCAATGCCACACTTAGTCTGAAGCCTCCTTCGGTCAAACCGAGATCATCTTCGTTCTCAATCACCGCTATGACCGGATATTTATACTCATTTGCATTTCTCAGATATTCGAGCTCGGAGTATTCCGCCATAGGAATAGCAGTCACGGTTGCTTCAAAAAAATCTCCTCTTGAAAGCTCGGAGTCAAATTCTGTGACAAGTATAATATCAAAGGATGCATCCTCTTCATCCACACCCTCGACTTTTACGATCAGCTCATTCATAAAATCACGATCAGCGCTGACCTCTCTGACGTAGCCGCTGATCTTATGTACGTCACGGTATTTTTCAGCTATGGATTTTGAATGAAGAAAAGAGATATCAGCGGAAATATTTGCAGCAAGTGCCGCAAGTGCAAGAAGGATGGATACAATAGTGAGATTCTTATTTTTGCTACGCAAGCCATAAGCAAAAACGGCAAAAAAGATAAGCGCAAAGCCCAAAAATAAAAAAATTTTTGTTTTATTTTCAAAATAAGAAAACAGCGAAAAAGCTAAGTAAATCAAGGCTATCCACGTGAAATATCTTTTTGCGAACGCGTTCATATATCCTCCTTTGAAAAAATTTTTAAATAAATTGTTGACAAATCAAGAAAAACTTTGTATAATACCTAAGTACAAGCCTGCGCACTGCATGGCGCTTGAATTTTTATTCAAAGGCTTATTCACAAACAAGATTTATACGATTTTAAGGAGATTGCTATGTTTGAAAAAGTAAAACAGATTCTTATTGACGAGCTTCAGGTTGAAGAAAACCTTATCACACTTGACGCTGAGCTCGCTAACGACCTCGGTATCAACTCCATTGAGCTTGCAGACCTTGTTATGATCTGCGAGGATAAGTTCGACATTGAGATCAGCGACGAAAACATCGGTCAGTTCGTAACTATCCGTGACGTTGTTAATTATCTTGAAACACTTTAATCAAAACTGAATTAAATAAAACGGTCTGCAGCTTGAAGCTCGCAGACCGTTTTGTTTTTTATCTCCTGTTTTTAAAAAACTCGGAAAGCAAGGCTCTGCTCTCTTCCTCACAGGATCCCTGCTCTACGCTCACCTTATAAAGAAGAGGATATGAGTTCAGATTAAGCACGCTCCCAAGCGCTCCTGCATTTGCATCCTTGAGGGCAAAATACACCTTGCCGAGTCGCGCGTTCAGTATTGCCCCCGCGCACATCGGACAGGGCTCGAGAGTAACGTACATCTCGCAATCCGAAAGCCGCCATCTTCCAAGCTTTTCGCACGCGCGCTCTATTGCAAGAACCTCTGCGTGTGCCGTAGCTCTTGATGACATCTCGCGCTCGTTATAAGCCTGCGCTATTATTTTGCCGTCTTTTACTATTACAGCCCCCACGGGCACATCCCCTGCGTCAAATGCTGCTTTTGCATTTTCAAGGGCTTTCAACATAAATTCCTTTTTCATCCTAACTGTGTGCTTAAAAATACGTAAAAAATCATCGTGGCTACCGAGTAAATAATAAATATAACCATTGCGGGAGAGAAAAATCCTCTCATCCTTTCGCTCAAGGTAAGAGGAGCGACCTCTTCCCCATTCTCGTCGGGCTTGAGCCTGAGGGGATGAATAAAGCTCTTGCTTTTCAGAATGTCAATCAAGAAAACAAGGAGCGCTATTCCCATAGCCGCCCAGATAACAAGCTCTGTAGCCGAGCTGTATCCGTTATAAACGGATGGAGAGCATTTTTCGTAAATAATATCACCGAGGGCACTTACACCGTTATTAATAAAGTGCAATAAGATGGGATATATGATATTTTTGCTTTCAACGTACAGCCAACCAAGGAAAAGTCCTGCTGCAAAGGTATATAAAAGCTGCTCGATGTTTGCATGCATCAGCGCAAAAAGGACTGCGCTGATAATGACCGCGGTTGTCTTGCCGTAAACGGTAAGAGCACCGCACACCGTTTTTCTGAATAGCAGCTCCTCGACCACGGCGGGTATTATTGCCGCGTATATAAAATATATCACTACTTGATAAGCATGGTCAAGCTCAACGTTCCAAAAATACTCTTGAGTGAAATCCGAATAATCCCCAAATATATTCACAAGATAGAAATTGACATAAGCCGTCAACGTGATCGCACCTAATCCGATAAAAAATATCACAAGGGACTTAAATACAGATGCTTTTTCGCTTTCGAGCGGCTCGTATATCTCCCTATCGGCATTTTTATTCATAAAATTGAATATTACAACGGGTATTGTGAACGATGCAAAATATACCGCGCACTCCCCTGTTCTAAATATCGCATCAATAAGCAAGCTGTTATTAAAAATCTTTATAAAAAAGGTTTCAGCATAGCCCAGAGCGGTAGCAAGGACCAACAATGCGCCCTGATTTATCATCATAGCTATTGCTATTCGGCTCATAAGCGAGCCATATATTTTTTCATTTTGCTTGTTCATATCCTACTCCGACATCTCGTAAGAAACAATATTGTCCTTAACGAAAACTATTTCGTGATCCTTAATATAAAATCTCGGAACGCGCTCACCTATGGAGCAGATCATCTCATATCCAATAGTGCCGTTTTTCTTTGCCAGGTCCTCCGCGGTGATGCGGTCGTTTTTATCAACGCCGATAACCGTGATATAATCTCCCTCTCTGACACCCTTTACGTCCGTGACGTCAAGCATGAGCTGATCCATACAAACTCTGCCAACAATATTGACCCTTTGTCCGCGAACAAGCACCTGAGTGCCGTTTTCTGCGTTTGAACGCCAGAAGCCGTCTGCGTATCCGACGGGAACGGTGGCTATCTTGGTCTTTTTATCCGCAGTATAAGTACATCCGTAGCTTACGGTATCTCCGCAATCTATCTCTTTTATCATTGAAATAACCGATTTGAGGCTCATGACCGGAGCAAGCTCATCGCATCCTCTGACCTTTCCGGAGGGAGCTACGCCGTAAAGCACAACACCCACGCGCACCATGTCCATATGGTACTCCGGGTATTCAAAGGTCGTTGCGCTGTTGGCACAATGCTTCAAGTCAAAGTAAATTCCCCTGCCCTCTATCATTTGAACGGCAGAGATAAATCTTTCGTACTGGATTCTTGTAAATTCCCTTCCGTCCGCTCCTTCATCCGCTACCGCAAAATGAGTGAAGATGCCCTCGGGAGCAAGTCCCTCCATATTGCACACATCATAAACGGTATCGACCGCTTTTTTCTCACTGTGTATGCAGTCAAATCCGATGCGTCCCATTCCCGAATCGAGCTTTATATGTATTTTGATCTCAACTCCGTCCGCGCGAGCGCTTTTCGAAAGCTCCTCGGCATATGAACGCGAGAAAACTGTTTGAGATATGTTGTTTTCCGAAAGGATCGACGCGCAGGACGCGGGGGTATAACCAAGAATTAAAATCGGAGTGCGAATTCCGTTATTGCGGAGCTGCATAGCCTCCTCGATATTCGAAACCGCAAAAAAATCAGCCCCGAGCTTTTCGTAAAGCTTTGATAGATACACCGCACCGTGACCGTATGCATTGGCTTTAACAACGCAGCATAGCTTTGTGCCTTCACTCAATTTGGATCTGATTATTTCATAATTTTTCTCGGCAGCATTGACATCTATTTCTGCCCAGAAGCGTTTTCTTTTGGAAATATATTTATCCTTCATATCGGCTGCCTCCTTACAAATAATATCCATATTATTCTATCACACCTCAATGCAAAAATCAATATCAATACTAAAATATTATGCAAGCTTTTAAAAAAAGACAGGGGATGCGTATTTGCATCCCCAAAACTTTAAAATCATTTTTCGGTGCTTTTATCCATTGATTGGCTGTCAAGCTTACCCTCGGTAAAAATATATCCCCAAAGAACCGAAAACGCCCCGATCACCGCCGCAAGCTTTTCAACGGTTAACTCATCAACTCCAAGCAAAGCGCACAATGCTACCGCAAAGGCACCAAGCGCCGCCCAGAATTTCCTGCTTGATAATTTTCTGATGATTTCATTTTTCATCTCTCTATCCCCCATTGATTTTCAAGTGTTATGATTCTTTTTTCATGTTCTGAAAGCTCAGTATAAAAATGAGCGTTCTTATCGGATTGGTGTTCCATGGTTTCCTTAAGCTGAATTACCGCGCTCTCAAGCTTTGAAAGTGTGGAGTTTATCTTTACAACCACGTTCATAACTCCAATAAAGGCAGATATTATACCAAACATTCCGACCGCTATTTCCCAGGTCATTTATTATCCTTTCCGCGCTTTTTTGCTATTCCCATATATATTTTAGCATATTTTGGAGGCTTATTACTGACAAAAATGTGTCAAAAATAAGTTTTTTGAATTATTTTCTTGACATTGTCTTTTTACTGTGATATACTAACTCTTGATATGAAACGCCCTGACGGGAAGGAGTAGCTTGATGCTTGCCCAAAGAGAGCAAACGGTTGGTGTGAGTTTGCGGCAAAGGTCATGTGAAGTAGTCCCCGAGCGGTTTTTGCGAAACGGCTCTCTAATGAGAGAAAGTAGCGAAAAACGGTGTTCCCCGTTAAAGAAATTGAGTGCGCTTTTCCGTTTTGAAAAAGCGAAATCAGGTGGTACCGCGTTCCCACGTCCTGATATCAGGATGGGGGATTTTTTTTATTTTTCCCGATAATAATTTTTTACATATTTCAAGAAAGCGAGGTTCAAGAAATGAACAGCTACAACGAGCTTCCAAAAACGTATTCTCCCTCTGAATTCGAGGACAGAATTTACGCGAATTGGTGCGAAAAGGGCTATTTTACACCCGACAAAAACAATAACAATCCCGCGTTTTCCATCGTAATTCCCCCGCCAAACGTAACAGGTCAGCTTCATATGGGACACGCGCTTGACGAGACCCTTCAGGACATTCTCGTTCGTTACAAGAGAATGCAGGGCTTTAATACTCTTTGGGTTCCCGGAACCGACCACGCGGGAATTGCTACGCAGATCAAGGTTGAGGAGCGTCTCCGTGTTGACGAGGGGCTTTCTCGCTATGACCTCGGACGTGAAAAATTCCTTGAACGTGTTTGGGGCTGGAAGGACACATACGAGGCAAGAATCACAAGCCAGCTCAAAAAACTCGGCGCATCCTGCGACTGGTCCCGTCAGAGATTTACTATGGACGAGGGCTGCTCACACGCAGTTCGCGAGGTCTTTGTAAATCTTTATAACAAGGGTCTTATCTATCGCGGTTACAGAATCATCAACTGGTGTCCCCGTTGCCTTACTGCCCTTTCCGACGCAGAGGTTGAATACAAGGATATGCCCGGAAATTTCTGGCACATCAAATATCCCATCAAGGGTGAGGACGGATATGTTGAGGTTGCTACAACACGTCCTGAAACGATGTTCGGTGATACTGCGGTTGCGGTAAACCCCGATGATGAGGCTACAAAGCATCTTATCGGCAAGACTCTCATTCTCCCCATCGTTAACAGAGAAATTCCCGTGATCGCCGACGATTACGTTGAGATAGGCTTCGGTACGGGCTGCGTTAAGATCACGCCTGCGCACGACCCCAACGACTTCCTCGTTGGTCAGCGCCATGACCTTGAGCAGATCAAGGTTATGAACGACGATGCAACGATGAACGCATACGCAGGCAAATACGAGGGTATGGACAGATATTCCTGCCGCAAGGCTCTTGTTGCCGACCTTGAAGCGCAGGGCTATCTTGTTAAGACTGTCCCCCACGATCACAACGTTGGCGTTTGCTACCGCTGCGGAACGACGGTTGAGCCTATGACGAGCGATCAGTGGTTCGTTAAGATGAAGCCCCTTGCAAAGCCCGCGATCGAAGCGGTTGAAAGCGGCGACGTGAACTTCATTCCCGAAAGATTTTCCAAGAACTACTTCAACTGGATGAACAATATCCTTGACTGGTGCATCTCCCGTCAGCTTTGGTGGGGACACAGAATTCCCGCATTCTACTGTGACGATTGCGGTGAAATGACGGTCTCCAAGACAGATATCACCACCTGTCCCATGTGCGGCGGTGCTGTTCATCAGGACGAGGACGTTCTTGACACCTGGTTCTCATCTGCACTCTGGCCCTTCTCCACTCTCGGTTGGCCCGAGTCCACTGAAGACCTCAAGAGATATTATCCCACAAGCGTTCTCGTAACGGGTTACGATATTATCACCTTCTGGGTATCCCGTATGATATTCTCAGGACTTGAGCATATGGGAGAAAAGCCCTTCTCCACAGTATTCATTCACGGTCTTGTCAGAGACGCGCAGGGCAGAAAAATGTCCAAATCCCTTGGAAACGGCATTGATCCCCTTGAGATAATCGATCAGTACGGTGCGGACGCGCTCCGCTTTGCGCTCGCAACGGGTAACTCTCCCGGAAACGATATGAGATTCTCCGACGAAAAGATCGAGGCGGCAAGAAACTTCGCAAACAAGCTCTGGAACGCTTCACGTTTCGTAAGAATGAACCTCACAATAGACGAGATCAAGCTCCCCGACGAGTCCAAGCTCGCGCTTGAGGATAAATGGATCCTTACAAAATTCAACGAGCTTACAAAGAGCGTTATCACAAACCTTGATCGTTTTGAGGTTGGTGTTGCTCTTGCTGAAATTTACAGCTTTACCTGGGATATCTTCTGCGACTGGTATATCGAGCTTGCAAAAGCAAGATTCAACGAAAAAGAGACAGAGGCTAACCTTATCTGTCAGAACGTTATAGCATACGTTCTTAACGGTACTCTTAAGCTTCTTCATCCCTTTATGCCCTTCATTACGGAAGAAATCTATCAGTCTCTTCCCCATGAGTGCGATAGCATTATGATCGACTCCTATCCCGAATACAACGAGGCTCTTTCCTTCTTCGCCGATGCAGAAAAAATGACTAAGATCATTGACGCGATAACCGCTATACGCGCAAGAAGAAGCGAAATGAACGTTCCTCCCTCAAAGAAGGCAAAGGTATTCATCGAAACAAGATACGGCGACATCTTCGGTGCGGCAAGCGAAGCGTTCTTCGTTCGTCTTGCTTCCGCAAGCGAAATATGTGTTGCCGAGAAGTTCGACGGTGAGGTAAGTGCTGACAACTCCGTTCAGATCATTACCGACGCGGCCACTATCTACCTTCCCCTTTCCGATATCATTGATTTCGAAAAGGAAAAGGCTCGTCTTGAGGGCGAAAAGAAAAAGCTTGAGGCTGAGATCGAAAGAATAGTTAAAAAGCTTTCCAACCAGGGCTTCGTGGCTAAAGCGCCCGCGGCTGTAGTTGAGGGCGAAAAGGCAAAAATGGCAAAGTATCAGGAAAACCTTGATAACGTACTCGCCGCTCTTGCCAAATTGAACTAAATACAATTTAATCATCCAATCCCGTGCGGGATTGGATGATTTTAAATAAGGATTTATGTTTGACTTTGATGATTATATTGTGCGCAAGCATCTGCGCATTCGAAAAGACAAAAACGAGGTAATCTTCCTCTGCTATGAGATGCATACCACAAAAACAGAATATGAGATTTTGAAATCAATTGCTTTAAGTCGCAAAAAGCAGCTTCTCGCAAAGGATATCTCTGCTAAGCTCGGAGGTAAAATCTCTGAAAAGAACGTTGTAAATCACATATGTAAAATAAATTCAAAGGCAAAAGAACTTGGTGGACGAAAATTGATAAAAAATATACCTCAAAAAGGCTATTTTTTTAATGAAGAAATGTAAAAAATATTGACAAAACAATTTCACTATGATATAATGTTTTCGTAAATTATGTAAATTTTTGTTATTAAATTTATATACTCACCAAGAGAAAGGATCAATAAGATGGAAATTGCAATTATCGCTCATGATATGAAAAAAGAACTTATGACCCAGTTTTGTATTGCCTACTGCGGAATTCTTAGCAAGCACAATCTTTGCGCTACGAGCATTACTGCAAAATACATCTCCGAAGCTACGGGTCTTAAAATAGAGCGCTTGCTTACAGGTGAGCATGGCGGTGAACAGCAGATAACATCCCGTCTCGCTTATAATGAAATCGACCTTCTTCTCAATTTCAGAGATACAAGAACCTCTTCCCCCTATAACGATGAAGAGGCTGAAATGATGAGAATGTGTGACCTTCACAACATTCCCGTTGCTACCAATATTGCCACCGCAGAGATCCTTGTTCAGGCTCTTGACCGCGGCGACCTTAACTGGAGAGAGGTATATAATCCCAGATCCGATTACAACAGAAAGAGAAACGGTCTTCTTTAATTCCCTATATATGCACAGGACAAGCTTCGTATCTAAGCCTTGTACAGAGAGAGGATAATTTGCTGGAATATCCTTCAAGGCATTTGCGTTAGTACCACCGGTGTGTTACTATTAATATCCTTCAAAGATAAAAATTCGGGTGGAACCGTGCGTTAATTCGTTTATCGCACCCCGAACGGTATAACCGTTCGGGGTGTTTTTATTTTATACTCAATATAATAGGAGATACATCTATGAAAATCAAACTTTTTGATCTTGAGCTCAGCTTTGATGCGCCCATCACAGTTTACGATGCGGCTCGCAGCGCTGAGAAAATCGACCGCAGCGTTATCGCTGCTAAGGTTAACGGCAACGTGGTTGCTCTTAACTATTTACTTGAAAACGACGCGGACGTTGAGCTTCTTACTTTCAAGGACGCCGACGGCAAGCACGTTTTCAATCACACAGCAAGCCATATTCTCGCGCAGGCTGTAAAGCGCCTTTATCCCGACACAAAACTTACGATAGGCCCCGCTATCGAAAACGGCTTCTATTACGATTTTGACTCGGACGTATCCTTCACACCCGATATGCTCTCAAAGCTTGAATCGGAGATGAAGAAGATCGTTAAGGAGAACCTTCTTATCACAAGAAGCGAGCTTCCGAGAGCCGAGGCTATCGCGCTTATGCAGGAAAAGGGTGAGCCCTATAAGGTTCAGCTTATTGAGGAGCTTCCCGAGGATGCGGTTATTAGCTTCTATACGCAGGGAGAGTTCACAGACCTTTGCGCAGGTCCCCACCTCTTCTCAACGGGCGCTGTAAAGGCTGTAAAGCTCACACAATGCACGGGCGCTTATTGGAAGGGCGACCAGAAGAATAAGATGCTCCAGAGAATTTACGGTATCGCCTTCCCCTCAAAGGATGAGCTTAACGCATATATCACAATGCTTGAAGAAGCAAGAAAGCGCGACCACAATAAGATCGGCCGCGAGCTTGAGTATTTCACAACGGTTGACTGCATCGGTCAGGGCTTGCCCATCCTTCTTCCCAAGGGCGCAAGAACTATCCAGGCTCTTCAGAGATGGATCGAGGACGAGGAGCAGCGCCGCGGATACCTTCTTACAAAAACTCCCCTTATGGCTAAGCGCGACCTTTACAGAATATCCGGTCACTGGGATCACTACCTTGACGGTATGTTCATCCTCGGCGATCCCCACGACGAAACGAAGGAATGCTTCGCGCTCCGTCCCATGACCTGCCCCTTCCAGTATCAGGTATTCCTTAATAAGAAGAGATCCTACCGCGATCTTCCTATGAGACTTGGCGAAACGTCCACTCTTTTCAGAAACGAGGATAGCGGCGAGATGCACGGTCTTATCCGCGTTCGTCAGTTCACCATCTCCGAGGGACATCTCATCATCCGTCCCGAGCAGCTTGAGGAGGAATTCAAGGGTTGTCTTGATCTTGCTCTCTACTGTCTCGACACGCTCGGACTCAAGGAGGACTGCTCCTTCCGCTTCTCTCAGTGGGATCCCGCAAGAACGAATAAATATGAGGGCACACCGGAGCAATGGGATCTTGCACAGGGCATTATGGAAAAGCTTCTTGACGAGAACCTTGGCAAGGGTAACTACTCCATAGGCAAGGACGAGGCTGCATTCTACGGTCCTAAGCTCGATATCCAGATAAAGAACGTATTCGGTAAAGAGGATACGCTCATAACGATCCAGATCGATATGCTTCTTGCTAAGAAGTTCGGTATGGAATACGTTGACTCCGACAATACTCTTAAAACTCCCTATATCATTCACAGAACGTCCATGGGCTGCTACGAGAGAACGCTTGCTCTCCTTCTTGAGAAGTACGCAGGCGCGCTTCCCACGTGGATGGCTCCCGTTCAAGTCAAGATGCTTCCCATCGGCGACGCGCAGATCGCTTACTGCGACGAGCTTTCACGCCGTCTTATGGCTCTTGGCATCAGAAACGAGGTTGACAGAAGAAACGAGACCATCGGCTATAAGATCCGTAACGCTCAGCAGGAAAAGGTTCCCTATATGCTCGTTGTGGGCGCTAAGGAGCTTGAAAACGGCACAGTTGCGGTTCGCTCACGCAAGGAGGGCGACATCGGTGCTATGAGCGCTGATGAATTCATCCTTAAGATCGCAAAGGAAATTGCGGATAAGGTGAGATAATAATTTTTATATTGACTTTTAAAAATAATTATAGTATAATATACTTGTAAATCATAATATAAAATTGATTTCGCCAACTCCAACAAAACATAAGCTTTTTTAGGATGGTATAATCACTATATTTTTTAAGACATTATAATACACAAAGCGCGTAAGTTTGTTGAGTGAATTGGCTCAATACTCTTGCGCGTCTTTTATTACAATTACAACAGAAAGGGTGATGCCAATGTTCTTTGCTTAAGCACTTCAAATCGGATAATTACAAACTACATCCTTCGTTAACTTTTTCGCTATATATTAAAAAGAAAGGAGTTTTTATGAATAAAAAAAACAGATTGCATAGGTTTATATCTATAGTGTTAGTAATAGTCATTGTATTAAGCACTTGTATCCTTTTATCTTCTCTTGCCTATTCTTATTCAGAATCCAATTATGAAGAAGCAGGCTACAACTTTCTTCTGGCTCAGTATGATCTTAGAAATATTGAATATTCGTCATTAACAAAAGAGCACTCAATAAACCTTTATGATAATAATGAAAATGTAGTTGCAAAAATGATGATAGTTAATAGGGACGACAAAATTGATTATGTTGTCTTAGATTTTATGATTGATCGCGTAGATGAGTTTGGATTTGATCAAAATAACTTTGTAGAAAAATTCAAAGGAAAAGATAAGATATATTACGCAGGTGCATTAAATTACGCATATTATGACAATGGAATACTTAAAGATATTGAAGGAAATTCCATAGATGAAATCACTTATTTTGAAATTATGGAAACTTTTGTTTCATATGCTCATACTTTGCCAAATCAAACAAGTGGCTATGCTGGATTTGATTCCTGGACAAACATTCGTAATAATGCTAACAATCTGCCAACAAGCACAGGGTACGGAGGAAGTGTCACCAATTCATCTTGGTCATATATTCCCGGAATTACAGTAAACGGAGTTGCTAATGGCTTAGATTTCCAATCACAAACCACTTTAAATAATAATTATAACAAAGCTTTTGGTAAAAGCATCACCGGAACTTGTGCCGCTACTGCAATAACAAATATGTTTATTTATTACGAATATAGGGGATTTAACAACGCTTTATTGAACAATAACATTGATTACACGTTTGATAGTGCGTTAACAGAAATTGATTGGTTTAATTGGAATGACATAAATTGGTGGTTCAAGACAGTTTCAGGACTTGAATCCTTGGCTACTCAAGCTGGTTATGATTACACATTAAATCAATATATTATATTAAATTGGAACAATGTTGTCAAAAGCATAGACGATGATATACCAATTTTTACATACATAGGTGTTGACTTAACGAATGGTGGTTATTTTGCTCACGCTATCGTTACTGTTGGTTATGAGGAATTCACTCATAAATATACAACAACAGAGGAATATTGGTTGTTTGGTTGGAAAGAAAGAGAAGTCGAAAATGAAGATGTATATCGATATCTTAGAGTAATAGACGGATGGGGCACTTCCAATCAATCGCGGTATATAGATTTTAATGGCTTCTATTCCACCGTTATGGGAATCGCCTTTATGTTGGAGGAATGATTTATGAGAAAAATTTGCTATTTGTTTATTAGTATGTGTATGATATTTTCCCTATCATCTTGTTCGCTCTATCATAAGTATTCAATAAAAGAAATAACTGACATAAAAGATGAATATCCTATATCTATTGTTGTTACCTTCAACGATGAATATGAAGGTTCCTGCGAAATAACGGATGAGACTCTTATCAGACAAATAATTGAACTTTTGAATGCACGCGAATATAAATTTTCAACAGCGTCTCCTCCTCCGGGTACAAATCGATCCCTGATGTTAAAATATTCTTCCGGAATAGAATTAAATGTCAGTACAAGAATAATCAAGGAGAATAACGGATTTTATACACCAAATTCACAAGATAATCTTGATTACATCATTCAAGAATATGCTATTGAAGCAGGAACGATAACCCCCAGATAGATTGCATTTTAAAATCAAAGTGCAGAATACCTTATAAGGTAAGATAATAGAAAAATTTAGGACACTCGAAAGAGTGTCCTTTTTATTAACTTATATTCCAAAAACCCCTTTTATGAATATGTAGATACCGATGCAGACGAGTATCACGCCGCCGAAAACGGTTGCTTTGCTTGAGAGCATATTTCCGAATTTTTTGCCCGCCCAGACGCCGAACATACAAATAATAAACGTCAACGCGGCAATAACAAGCGCGCAAACGAGAGCCTCTGTGAAATTGTAATGACCTATATCAAGTCCAACACTCAGCGCATCGATCGACGTTGCGATCCCCTGCACTATGAGTCCCGAAATACCGACAGCACAATCCTCGCAGTCGCAGTTCTTGTGAAGTCCCTCATATATCATTTTGCCGCCGATATAGGCAAGAAGTGCGAGCGCGATATACGGAATAAATTTGGAAAATCCGTGGAAATATTCAAGCACGGTGTGGACCGCGACCCAGCCGAGAAGCGGCATAAGAGCCTGAAAGAAAGCGAAGATGCCCGCGACGGTACACATTCTGCCTACCTTCATCCTCTTTTCGTTCATTCCGTTAGCAAGTGCCACAGAAAAAGCGTCCATAGCAAGTCCTATGCCAAACATTGCGCTGACAACAAAAAATTCAAAGTTCATTTTGTTTTCTCCTAAAATTTGATGCAAGGGGGATTATATCATAAATACGTACATTTTGTCAAGTATAATTTGTAGATCGATATGATTTTACTGTTCGATCACATACAATTCATATTCACGATTCGTTCTTCTACAATAATCTATTACCCACTTTGTTCCCTTTGAGCTTCCGTCCCAAAAAATCAATACCTTGTCAGAATAATCAACTATGCTTCGATTTCTCAATATCGGTGCTCCTCTTCCGTATTTAACGTATTCGGGCAAAAACAATTGCAACTTTATCGCATTTTCACATGCATATGCACGGGCACATTCGTCAACTCCCCTCGCTCCTCCGCTGACTATTTCAGTACAACTGCTGTCTAAATATTCAGAAAGGTTTATTTGGGTGATTTTTCTAGATCCTACTACTGCTATTTTCATAAAAACCTCTGCTTTAAAATTTATGTATACTCAATTTAAGTATACTTTAACCATTATACCACAAAATAATCTTAAAATATACTCAAATTAAGATTTTATGAGGTTTTTATGAGAAACAAAAATAATAAGCACATTGGTATTGAAATAGACCCCGAGCTTCATTACAAGCTTCACTATATTTCCAAGTATTACGGCCGCTCCGCAAACGGTCAGATACTCTATCTGATACGACAAGCAGTTAAGGATTTCGAAAAGCTTGACGGTGACATCAAGCTCCCTGACGAATTAAAAAAATAAGCAACGCCGCCCTATTAGGGCGGCGATTTGTTTATTTACTTTCCAAAAGTTCTCTGAAGGGCTTTATAAAGCTGCGCGGATAGTACTCAACGCAAACGTTACCGTATCTCTCCGTGTGAAGCCAGCGAGGCTCGCCGCACATTGCAAAGACCAGCCACGTAGCAACGTTGAACTGTGTCTCGGCGTTATATGCCTTGGCATATTCTTCGTTTTCAAATACCACAAGGTGAATATACTCATTTTCCTCGTTATAGTCTTCCCTGCTCTCATAAGCACTGATCGTACAAACGCTGCCCTCGATAAAGGTGGTGTGCGTATCTACTATGTAGCCCGCGCTCTCATAAGCCTCGACTATCTCTTCGCCGGTAAAATGCTTTCCGTCGGCGTTATTACAAGCGGTAAGCGGAAGAACAAAGGTTAAGATAAGTAAAAATGCAATTATTTTTTTCATAATCAATCTCCTTTAACATGTAAAAATATCAACATGCAGCTGATAGAATATCTCTTTTCCTTCAGATTTCAAAGAGAATATTCCCGCACTGTAAACATAAATAACACCAAATTCAGTTTCAATTCGGTATCGGGGAGCTTCATCCGGCGGATCATAATTATACTCAATAAATTCAAGCCCTCCAATAGATATCTCCCCTACCTTTTCGTTTGTTGTAGCATCCCACACATCGGCGGTCTCATCAGTTACAAAGGAATATGAATACGCATTTCCAGCATAGCCGAGCAGAGTAGGATATGTCTTCATTTCGTAAGCTACACCGTCAATAAGGTAATATACGTCATCATAAAGGCTGAAGCTATGCACCGTCCCGTCGGACATGATAAGCTCTACAGTTCTGAGCTCCTCGGCATTCTCGATGCTTTCATAGCTTGTTTTGATTAGGGATTTATTTTTAAGAGTAGACAAAAAGCTTGATATTACTATAGAATTGAGGTTGCTTTGATTGTTTCTAAGACTTCCCACCGGAGCACCGAGCTTTTCCGTTATCACCCTTAACTTGGTGACATTCTCTGCTGAAAGAGCATCAAGCCACGGCTCAAATTTTGCAAGCGATGAGAAATAAGGATAGTCCTCATTTTCCTCGGCTATCGTGATGGAAATATCAACGTCCTCTGCGGGCATAATAAAAACGTAGCTCCAATATTCAAATTCCGTCTTGGTCCTCGGCAGCGGTGCACCGTTTGCTACCACCTTAAGCTCCGCATCGGCAACGGCGCGAGTCTTAAGCGTGACAACCATATTGTCATAACTCCACTCATCGCAGTCAAGCACGTATTCCGCGCCCTCTACGATATTTATACTGAATTTGCCTTCACCCGTTAGATATTCGCTTCTGTCTCCGCATCCGCAACGCGTGCATTGATACAGTGTGATGATCTTTTCCGTTCCCGCAACCGGATATGCGCCAACCTCGACCATATCGTGCGAGTGATAGCAAAGATTGTATTCATATTCCATATCAGCATCAAGCGATATCTTGACCGTGTATGAAAACTCCGAATTCTTTGGGGTTGTGGGACACCATTCAATACTGATATTTCTATAACCGTTAAGACTTGCCATTCCGTTGCTTATCTCCATTTCCTCAGATAGAGAGTAAATGAAGCGGTGGGACTCCGCACTCACGTCGTATCCCTCAATAAGCGGAGCATATTCGTATATAATCCAATACGGAGGAAAGCCGAAAAAGCTGCCCATACTTGTACCGTAGTTGTAGCCGGTGTGAAAAAGGCTCTCATCATTTAAGAGATATTCTACCACGCTTTGAACGTAGCTCTCGTACTCCTCGCGTGTCATATTGCAATAAAGCGTTTTTCCGCCGAGATAAACGTTCTCGGGCGCAGGCAGGGGTAGCTCCTCAATTTTCCACTCCGCAAGAAGCTCGGAGGAGAAAAGCGTATCCTTCTGTTTTCCCTCCTCCCAAGGAGTGGGATCTCGGAACAAAATGCAGGAGCAAAGCAAGGAAGATATAATAATTACCAACAGTGAAAAAAGCAAATATCTTTTCATAGTGCACCTCCACAAGTTAACTATCTATTCAAATTATAACATGCACAGAAAAAAATGCAAGGGGTATATAATAATTTTGCAAATAAATAATATTTTTGCCCAAAAGCCCTTGACAAATCGAGAAAAATCATATATAATAATTGGGCGTGAACGGAATGGAAGCGGCAGTTCACGAGGGTATTTGGAGAAGTACTCAAGAGGCCGAAGAGGCGCCCCTGCTAAGGGTGTAGGCCGGATATACCCGGCGCGAGAGTTCAAATCTCTCCTTCTCCGCCAAAAAAAAGAAAGCAGACCTTGTGTCTGCTTTCTTTTTTTGTTTGAATTGGATATTTGAGTTCGTAAGAGCGACGGGACCGGCAAGGGCGAGCGAGTAAAAACATCACAGTGCGATGTTTTTACGAAGCGAAGGAGCCAAAGCAAGGAGTGTTGCGAGTAAATTATTTGCGAAGCAAGACGACTATGCGATGCGAGTTGGCGGCAAAGCCGCTTCAAATCGCATTCTCCACCAACAAAAAGGACACCAATCGGTGTCCTTTTATTTATTATATTATTTTGTCCATCTATAGACTCTTGTTTCATAGGGTTTGAGGGTTGTGCCGTCGAGCTTATCGTAGTTGGAGAGCAAAAGCTCTGCGCTTGCAAGGTCAAAGCCTGCGGGAACACTCCATTTCTTTGTCTTTTCCGTGAATGAGCAAACAATGAGAAGCTTTTCCCTATCATCCTCGCGGGAATAAGTATAGAAGGAAGAGGACATCTTGCCGTGTTCCTTATAATTACCGTTTTTAACGCTTGAAAGCTCCTTGCGAAGCTTGATAGCGCGACGGTAGAAGTTAAGAACGGAATTTTCATCCTTCTCCTGATCGGCAACGTTGATATCCTTATAATTTTCGTTAATATAGAACCAAGGCGTTCCCGTTGTAAAGCCCGCGTTCTCCTCTGCGCTCCACTGAACGGGAGTTCTTGCCGAGTCGCGGGAGCCGTCCCACAATCTCTTGAGGCGCTTTTCGGGTGATTTCTTTGTTGCCACGTTGAAATACTGCCAACGTGTCTGGACGTCCTCATACATTTCGGGATCGCTCGGATACCAGTTGGTCATACCGATCTCCTGTCCCTGATAAATAAAGGGAGTTCCCTTTTGGAAAAGGTATGAAACCGCAAGCATCTTTCCGCTTTCCTTCTGGAACCTCTCACTTCCGTAACGGGAAACCATTCTGGGATGGTCGTGGTTCTCGATGTAGAGCATATTCCAGCCCTTGCCGTCAAGCTTTTCCTGCCACTTTGTATAGGATCTTTTAAGCTTGCGAAGGTTAAAGGGCATATGGTAATAGTCGGTCATAAAGCTATCCGCTTCCTGAGTTTCAAACTGAATGAACATATCAAGAACGGGGTTGTTATTCTCGTCAATATACTCAAGAGCCTTCTTTGGTGTTACGAGCGGAGATTCCGCAAGTGTCATACAATCGTATTTTGAAAACACGTCACGGTGGAATTCCTCAAGATACTCGTGAAGATGGGGACCGTGATTAAACATAAAGATTCCCTTTGACGCAGGCATAAGCTTATCGTCGGGAAGTCCTTCGGGCTTTGAGATAAAGGTGATAACGTCCTCTCTGAAGCCGTCAACGCCCATATCGAGCCAGAAGCGAAGAATTTTTTTGACCTCCTCACGAACAAGGGGATTATCCATATTGAGATCCGCCTGCTGAATTGCGAAAAGATGCATATAGTACTCACCGCGCACCTCATCCCACGCCCAAGCCTTGCCCTCAAAGAGAGAATCCCAGTTATTGGGAAGCTTTCCGTTAGGCTTTGCAGGGCGCCAGATATAATAATCTGTGTAAGGTTCTATTCTCCGACGGCTCTTCTGGAACCACTCGTGCTGATCACTTGTATGGTTGACAACAAGATCCATAATGACCTTCATTCCGCGCTCGTGCGCTCCGTCAAGCACCTTTTTGAATGCATCCATACCGCCGAATTCCTCAGCAATATTCATATAATCGGAAATGTCGTAGCCACAGTCAATTCCGGGCGAGGGATAGAGGGGTGAGAACCAGATGCCGTCACATCCGAGGGACTTGATGTAATCAAGCTTTTCATATACGCCGTAAAGATCTCCCATACCGTCACCGTTGCCGTCCTTGAACGAGCGGGGCCATATCTGATAAAATACTTTGTCCTTATACCAATTATTAATTGCCATAATCTTCTCCTTTACACAGCAGGTCTAAATCTATATATAGATAGAAGTAATCTATGTTAATTATATCAAACAACACATAAAAAGTCAATCTTATTTTTTGATTGTGCTATTCCTTTTGCTTTTTTCATATTATTTTTTGATCCTGAATATATTTTATTAAAAACCAAAGGAGCTATATTTATGAACAGTTCAAAAGATAACGTGGGCTATTTTTACGGTATGCCCGTTTATGAGGGAAGGCTGAGTACTGATCTCAGCTCGGATTTCACCTTGCCGGATTATCAGAGTGAAATCCGCCGTTTGCTATGTATTCGCGCACAGGCAGTTCCGGAGTCGGAATTTCTTGGAATGGGAAATGCAGAGCTATCGGGAAAGATAATATACAAGGTTATGTACGTGGGAGCGGACGGAAAGCTCTATTCCGTATCACTGAGCGAGAATTACACGTTTTCCCTGCCCTTTGAGTTGGGTTCACACACGGTGAGTGCTGACGACGTAACGGTTTTCTCAACCGTAAGCAGTGACAACGCAAGCGCGCGTGTCCTTGGCCCAAGAAAGCTCAACGTAAAATGCAAGGTAATCTGCCGCGCACTTGCTCTTACCCCCATGCTATACACACCCGCAAGACTTGGCGGAGTCCCATCGGGCGCGATGGAGGAGCTGCTACTGAACACAGAGTCAATATCAGCTCAAAAATATTCTTTAGATCCTCTTACACTTTCAGATAAAGCCCCCCTCGACCCTTCTGCGGACAATGCAAGAGTAGTAGCTTGCGAACATTCAGTACAAATAAATGACTCTTCAGCATCCGGTGGGCGGATCAACGTTTCAGGAGAGGTAATTCTCAAAATAATATACTGCAACGATGCCGAAAGCGAGCATCCCATCTGCATTACGAGAAGGATTCCTTTTTCACAGTCCGCGTATTGCGAAGGATCGAACACGGAATGTGACATACTTGCCAAGGCTTTCGTTACAGACGAGCAGATCTTCGTTGACGAGAGCGGTATAAACGCAGAGCTTACACTTGCGCTTGTGGCTGAGCTTCAAAGAAATGAGATCACCACCTACGTTGCGGATGCCTATTCCACAGGAGTTTATACCGAAGGCGTTTTTAGTGAAATATCCGTTATGAGCGCTCTGAAGCCTGTATCCGCAAATCTTACGCAAAGCGAGATGCACGCGCTTGATGAAATAAAGCTCCCACAGGATATCAAAATCATTGATGTGTTTGCAAGTGCGCGTGCCTCTGAGGTTTCACGAGTCGAAGGAGACAGACTAACCCTTGCGGGAGAGTGCGTTTATCAAATTTTATACTATCACAACGATGAATATCTTGTTAAAGAGCTTTGCGTTCCCTACAAATATGATCTTGACAGCCGCTACAAAGTATCCGCTGAAGATTATTTGTTATGTATCCCCAGTGTATGTGTAACGTCCGCGCGGGCAAGACACGACGGTGAAAGAATGTTTACTGACTGTGAATTAAGCATTAACGTCGATATGCAGAGATCCTCTCAAGCAAAGATACTTAGTGAAATAATATGCGGAGAAAGAATTGACAAGGACGATGGCGCAATTACTCTTTGTTATCCAAACAAGGGAGAAAATCTCTGGAGTGTTGCCAAAAGATATGCAGAGCCGCTTAATAAAATCAGATCACAAAATGCGTTAAATGATGGCGATATTTCCAAAAAGACATTTCTTATAATATAAAAATAAAAGCCGACTCAGTCGGCTTTTTAATATTATTTTCTTAATTTCTGACAGTACTGTGTACAAAGCTTATCAGTACACTCCGAGCATCTAAGAGCCATATTGGAGTTCTCCCAAAATCTTTCGGGATGGAGATAGATTGTGCTCTCCCAGATGACGAGATCAATTATCGCAAGAACGAGAAGAGATACCGAGAAAAAGCCTCCAACCATCAGCATTGGCGTAAACATCATCATATGATCCCAGTTGAAAATTCTGCAGGTGGTACAGCATTTATTTCCAAGCATAAGGCGGAACGGACACCATATAAGCACGCAGATCAGATCACAAACGTAAAATGCTATGCTTATTAAAAGCAAATGCTTGTTATCAAGCACCTTAAAGTGCCTAAGAGCGCTAATTGCCGCTATAAATGAAGCCCACAGCGCCATAACCTTACCCGCAGCCTTGTTGGTTTTTTGAATATAATCCTTAAGCTTGTCCCAATCAATCAGCTTATGTATTACCGATCTGAATTTTTCCTTGAATTGCTTCTGAGAGCCGAGAGCGATGTTTTTAACGGGGAAAAGCTGGCTGACCATATCATATACCCACGCTACCCACAAAACGTGGAATACGGAAAGCTTCTTAAAGAAATTCCAACCCTCGATGACCTCAAACTGCCCCGGAGCATAAAAATACAGTATTATACTTGCTAAAAGTATAGTTATTCTTGCTATAAGCTTTGTAAAATAAACTCTTCTTATCTTTGACATTAAAGCTACCCTTCGTTACATAATGTATAGAAATATTATACACAAATTTTTTATTGAGTGCAAGTGCTTTTTCGCAATAAATGTAATTATTACGAAAATAACCGCCGCGAAAATTTTCGCGGCGGTTAAAATATATAGCTTATTTGGAGAAAAATTCAACAACGTCTGCTGCAAGCCTATCGGGACAGTCAACCATGGGGGAGTGTCCGCAATTCTCGTAAGGAAGAAGCGTTGCAAGAGAACCAAGCGCATTATAGTTATCCATTACCATATATGCGGGAACAACGATGTCCTTCTCTGCCATTGTGAGCGCAACGGGACATTTGATATTGTGTATGGAGCTGTCGCCCTTGCCGTAGGGAGTAAATTCATCACTCATATTGAGATTTGCAAGAGCCCAGTCGAGATCAACAAGGTTTCTCTGCTTTAAGGTCTCTGCCATCCAATAATCGTTCTGCTCTTTTGTGGGCTTATTTACGGTATAGATGGTTGCATCCCAAATAGCTGTCATAGTAGCCGCATCACCCTTTTCAAAGCAAGCAAGTGCGGGAGCTACCTGAATGGGATCCGCTCCCATTTCATCCTTTGAAGAGTAAGGCTCGCCCGTGGATTTGAAATTTTCTTTTTTGAAAACGGGATAACCCTTAAGACCTGCGCCTTCAATATCAAAGAATTTCTTTACCTTCTCCGGATATTTAGCGCAAAGCTTGAGTGAAACACCTCCACCGTTTGACCAACCCACAAGATAAACGCTGCCAAGTCCCAATGCGTCAATAAAGAGCGCAACGTCATCCGCAAGCTCCTCAAGACTATCAAAACGGTCATTATAGCTGGAATCGCCGAATCCGCGAAGATCAACAGCTACACATCTGTATTTATCACAAATTCTGTCAATAAGAGGCTCATAATGAACGGAGCTGGACATATTTCCGTGTACCATAAGTACAACGTCGCCCTCGCCCTTATCAAGATATGCCAAGGTTTCTTTTCCAATGGATATATATTTCTTTTCCATATTAAACTCCTTAAATTAGATTTGCACGGGCTCGTCGTCAAGGTTTACAAATCCGAGTGTGAGCGAAAGGAATGCCGCAGGATCCTCGTACATGCTTGCGTGACCCGATCCGTTTATTGTTACGTAGGTGCTTCCCTTTATTCTGTCGCGGAGCAATATCTGCTCTGTGGGAGGAACGAGTCCGTCCTCTGAGCAAGAGATTATCAAGGTGGGGCAGCTTATCTCGTGAACGCGATCAAGATAGTTATAATCTCTTGAGCTGTCCGTAAGTCTTATAAGTGCCTCAAGCACGGCAGGATTTGAAAAATACGGAATGAGCGTTCCCTCTCGTCTATCCATCCACGCAGACTCTCTTTCATAAAACTCTGTTGAATAGATAACAGGAATGGTTGTGAGATAATAAGCAAGCCCGTCACCGGTTCTCGCAACTGCGTTCCAGCCGTCACCGATCTTACGAAGCCAATCACTCGTTCTTGCACAGGTGTTTGCAAGCACAAGTCTGCGAACGTATTCGGGATGCTCTACCGCATACTGTACGGCTACCTCACCACCGTAGGAGATACCCATAATATTATACCTCTCGTATGGCAAAAGCTCAAACAATGCGTGAAGCAATCTTACCTGTATAGCATGTGTATATCCCTCGGTCATTCGGGAGCTTTGTCCCTGATCAAGAAAATCAACGAGAATTACAATATTATTTTTCGTAAGGTTCTTCATAAGGGGCTTCCAGCTGTTTGTGGACATCATTATACCGTTAAGTATAACGAGCGGCTCGCCCTGCTCACCGTACACCTCATAATATACCTTTTTGCCTTCAAAATCAAAGAATGCCATATCGCTCCCCTATCAACCTGCAATAATGCCAAGTGCGATAGCTTCCTTTGTAAGCTGCTCTCTGAAATCGGGATGAGCAACGGAGATGATGAGCTTAGCTCTCTCCTCCATAGCTGTACCGCGAAGATTTACTGCACCGTATTCTGTAACGAGCCAGTCAATATCATTTCTGGAAAGGGATACTGCAGCACCCTGCTTAAGAAGAGGAACGATCTTGGATGTTTCAACTCTTTCGCCCGTTGCCTTATCCTTAACCATAGCGGTGGAGTAAAGCGCGATTACGGATCTACCGTTCTTGGATTTCTGTGCGCCGATAGCAGTGTCTGCCTGTCCGCCCGTTCCAGAGAACTGAACGTGACCGATGGACTCGGAGCAGCACTGACCGAAGAGGTCAACCTCAATAGTGGAGTTGATGGAGATCTGGTTATCGTTCTGAGAAATAGTGTAAGGATCGTTTACGTAAGCACCGTCCATAATGCAAACGGAGGGGTTATCGTCTATAAAGTCATAAAGCTCTTTAGTACCCATAGCAAACGCAGCAACCATCTTGCCCTTGTGAGTCTGCTTGCACTTACCTGTGATTACGCCTGCCTTAGCAAGCTTAACCATACCGGATGTAAGCATTTCTGTGTGCACGCCAAGGTCCTTCTTGCCCATAAGGGATGCAGCAACCGCGTTGGGAATACCGCCAATACCGAGCTGGATGCAGTCACCGTCGTGGATCATATCTGCAATATACTTACCAATTATAAGATCCTTTTCGTTGGGCTCAACGTCTGCGATCTCGGGCATGGGATAATTAACCTCAACAAGGTAGTCAACGTCGTTTACGTGAAGCTGAACGTCACCGAATGTTCTGGGTGCATTGGGGTTGATCTCAAGGATAACCGTCTTTGCCTCCTTGATCATTGCCATTTCATATGTGTTGGATGTAGAAAGAGAAATGTATCCGTGCTTATCGGGCATTGACGCAATACCAACGTAGATATCGGGCTTGCGGTAGCAAAGTCTCTTGAAGGAAGCAAGGTGCAAATGGTTGTAAATAAAGCTTACGTTACCGTTTGCGTGTGCCTTTCTGAGAACGGGAGTATAGAACCATCCCTCAGTTCTGAAGATATCCTTATACGCAGGATTTGTCATAAACTCATAAGCGCCCATGGGAAGGCAGTTGCTTACCATTATGTTCTTAACCTTTCCCGCAATTGTGTGAAGATTTGTCATGAATTCTCTACCCTCGGCAGAGCCAAGACCTGTTACAATGTAATCATTGTCCTTAACAAGACCGAGTGCTTCATTAATTGATACGTATTTTGCCATGGTTTTTTCTCCTTTTTGGATTTATTTGAAATTTATTTTTAAGTTAATTTATATAAATCGCTTTCGCGAATTGTTTGCAAAGTTAATGGTAAGCCTGCCGAATAAATATGAACAGCAGCAAAATAAAAGATGTGTAAAAATGCTATTGTGGATTCCCCGCCCTTTCGGGCGGGGAAAATATAAACTGTTAATTATTTAAGCAAACCTTTAAGATCCTCAAGAGTGCTTACACCGCTTGTGATGGATGTGCTGGTAGCCATTCCGTTATATCCAAAGAGATATGTGAGAGAGAAAGCCTCAACACCAACGCGCTTGCCGTCTCTGTAAGAGATAGTATCGCCCATACATACCTTGAAATCGTTGTTTTCCATAATCTCAACATAATTTGCTCTTGTAAGCTCCTTACCGGATTCCTGAAGCTTTGCAAGACCCTGGCAGAAGAGATCACCTGCAATATATCCTGCAAGAGCATAAGCATCGTAGCTTCTTGCAAAAGCAGTAGCAGGATCAAGACCGGATGCTATACCGTAGTTGTAAAGCGCTTCGGCAACTCTCCAATATTCCTCTGTAAAGCCGTAAACACCGCCGTCCTTAACCTGACCGAGAGCAGCATAGAAAGGAAGAAGAGTAGCGCCATCATATTTATAAGACTGACTTACATCAACGATATTTACCCAACCCTGAGAATATACCTTCATATTCGTGAGAGCAGCAGCATTGGTTGCAGACATTACCTTATATTTCTGTCCGGCAATCTCGATCTCAGTATCATTGAGAAGAGCTGCAGAAGAGTTATTATAAGAGGTAAGAATACTCCAAGTGCATCCTGCATCAACCATCTTTGCAAGAACGGTCGTCCAAGCATCACCGGTTACGGTAACGATAACAAGGTCGCATCCCGCGTTTTTAAGAGCATTGATAGCAGCAGAGTAGTCATCGGAAGCAACTTCCTGATAAATAATATTAGCTCTCTGCTCCTCAGTAAGGCTTGCAGCAGCCTCTGTCTTGATACCGTCGAGCATAGCCTTGGATGTTTCTACGGAATTGGAGATTACACCTACCTTTGCTGCACCGAGACCGCCTGTGAGATTGCCCGCAGCATCAAGTGCAGGAGCAAATGCACGAACAATAAGAGATCTACCCTCTGTATAGTTAAGGGGCTGTACAGGGAAAATAGCTCTGTCTGCATCGGAGGTAGCATTTTCGTTGAAGAGAATGTTATTACCTGCAGCAGCGTAAACCATCGGAACAGCATTTTCCTTAAGGGACTGAAGGTTAGCCTCTACACAAGGAGCATATACGTTACCAACTATAGCAAATACGTTATCCTCGTGTATAAGCTGATCCATAAGTGTAACGGATGTTGCAGGGGTACTTGCATCGTCGTAGGTCTTGAGTTCAACGGTTCTACCGTTGAAGCCGCCATTTGCGTTATAAAGCGCAAGTGCTGCATTGATTCCAAAGTTAAATGGGATACCAACAACGGCAGCAGCTCCGGTCGTTCCTGCGGTATTGCCGACGTAAATAACGTCGCCCTCGTAGGGATCAGTGCTGAGCTTTACTTCTGCGGGAGGACAAGCTGTAAGAACAGCAAGACTCATAACAAGCACAAGTGAAAGCGCAAGAATTCTTGTGAGTTTGTTTTTCATAAAGTTTCTCCTTTTTTCATTTATTTTAACATTTATCATTCTCACAAAATGATGTAATGTTTTAAAGAATTGTCTTAGCGACTATTTGCCGCCAAGATATGCGGCGATCAGACGCTCATCCTTGATAAGCTCCGACGCCTTGCCGTGCATACTTATCTTTCCAAGCTCAAGAACGTATGCGTAATCGGCTATCTTTAACGTAGAGAGAGCATTCTGCTCTACGATAAGGATCGTTGTTCCCTCCTTCTTTATCTTAAGAAGGGTGTTAAAAATATCCTTGATCAGCAAGGGCGCAAGTCCCAATGAAGGCTCGTCGAGAATGAGGAGCTTTGGTGAGCCCATAAGCGCGCGTCCAATTGCAAGCATCTGCTGCTCACCGCCCGAAAGGGTCGAGGACTGCTGCTTTGCTCTTTCCTTAAGCCTTGGGAAAAGAGTATATACTCTTTCAAAATTTCTTGCAAGCTCATCCTTGCTTTTGATATTGTATCCGCCAACGCGAAGATTCTCCTCGACCGTAAGACCGGTGAGAACGAATCTTCCCTCGGGAGACTGCATAATTCCAAGCTGTGCAATTTTATGTGCTGGCTTTCCTGCAATATTTTTCCCGTCAAAAATTATTTCTCCGTCCTTTGGCTTAAGAAGTCCCGAAATGACCTTGAGAGTTGATGTTTTACCCGCGCCGTTTGCACCGAGTATGGCAACGATCTGCCCTTCCCCAACGGTAAGGTCTATTCCCTTGATCGCCGCGATGGGACCGTAATTAAGCTTAAGATTTTTAACAGAAAGTATCTCGCTCATATTACTCCTCCTCCGCAACGCCAAGGTAAGCCTCCTGGACTGCCTTGTTTCTTTGAATTTCCTCAGTGGTTCCTATGCCGAGCATCTGACCGAAGCTTATCGCGCAAACTGTATCGCACACGCTCATAACAAGTCCCATATCGTGCTCAACGAGAAGGATCGTTACTCCAAACTCATCTCTTATTTTGCGAATAGTCTCTGTAAGCTCCTCCGTCTCCTTGTCGTTAAGACCCGCGGCGGGCTCATCCATAATTATGAGCTTAGCATCAGCCATCAATGCTCTCGCGATCTCGACCTTTTTAAGTATGCCGTAAGGAAGTCCCATAGCATACCAGGCGGAATATCTTTCAAGTCCCATAAATTTGAGAATTCGCTCAGCTTTAGCACGAAGCATCTTCTCTTCCTTATTCAAAGCGGGAACTCCTATCATATGGTCAAAGAAGCCCGTTTTATAATATCTCGTTGCAGCGATAAGAAGATTATCAAGAACCGAGATCTCCTTAACAAGCTCGATGTTCTGGAAGGTTCTTCCTATGCCCTGAAGAATGATATCGTGTACCTTGAAGTAGCGAAGATCTACGACCTCGCCGTACTTGTTCTCAAAGTACATATCACCGCCCGTAGCGTCGTAAAAGCGAGTGATACAGTTAAACACCGTGGTCTTACCCGCTCCGTTGGGGCCGATAAGTCCGAATATTTCTCCCTTTTTAACATCAAAGCTGAGATCATCCACCGCTTTAAGTCCGCCAAAGTACATCTTAAGACCTCTGACCTCCAAAAGCACGTCGTCGGGAAGCTTATGGGACGAGCCCAATGAAGCCTTCACACTGTTTATCCTTTTATCAAGGTCTGCAAGCTTGCTCTCAAGCTTTTCGGTTTCCTTTTTACAAAGCTCCGAATATTTAGCGTCAAGAGAATCACTAAGAGCTGAATACTCTGCCTCAAGCGATGCCCTTAAGGTCTCGTAAGGAGCCGTATCCGTAGTAGCGTTTTTTGCAATAAACGCTTGCTTTTTAGCTTCAAGCGAAGAAACGAATTTTGCTCTTTTTTCGTTTAAAGCCGCCATTTGAGCGCTTCTCTTTTCAAGAACTGAGTCAAAGCTCTCACCTGCACGAATAGCCTTGAAAATAGCCTTGACCGCGCCGTGATTGATGCGTCTTTGCTTCATATACGCCTTTACATCGTATTTCTGAAGTCTTTGCTCAAGCTCAGCCTGAGCGTATTCCGCCTTATCACAAGCAAGAAAAGCACTTTTTTGAAGCTTTTTGTTGGAAGCTGAAACAAACTTATTCAGCATTCTTTGCTTCTTTATTTCATATTTTTCTTTAAGACCGTTAAGCTCCTCCCTCGTCCAGTCGTAGCTTTGACGAAGCTTTACGAGCTTTTTGTGGCCTGCGGAGAGTCCTTTACCCAAGATCCTTGCCATAAATACCCTCCTTTATTCTTGCCTTAAGTCCCTTAAGCTTGCCCTTGAGCTCGGTAAGGAGCTGCGCAAGTCCGCCGGGATAGAACATTACAACAATAATAACCAATCCGCCCGAAATAAACGTAATTATTTCCGGATTTTTTTGGAAGAAAGGAATCTGATTGAGCAATGTAGTTTGAATTCCATACATAATATACGTACCGAAAACAGCACCCCAAATGGATTTAAATCCGCCTATGATCACCGCCGCCAAAATATTAAGGGACGTAATGAGCGCATAAAATCCCGTTCCGTTACTCGCCATTGCAGTGCGAATGCATACCATAAGCATTACTCCCGTAAGAGATGAATATGCTGTACAAATAACGAAGGCCATCAGTCTGTATTTAATAAGGCTGATTCCCATCGCCTGAGCAGCAGCCGTGCTGTTCTTCATTGCCAGCATAGCTCTTCCTGTAGGACTGTTGATAAGATTATTGGTAACTATCATTATCAATGAGAGGACAATAACTATAAGATACATTGAATCCTGTCTTCTGAGTGTCATACCAAATATCTTGATGCTGGAAACACTTATACTGTCTTCAATAACCATATAGAGATTGCGAAGTATCTCCGAAAGTCCCAATGTGAGAATAACGAGATATATTCCTTCTATCCTAAGAGAAATAAATCCAACGATAATACCTATCAATATCGCAACACCGAGCGATACAAGAACGGCAATTCCCAATGAAAGACCGCTCTCTCCCATAATATAATATACTGCGTAAGTACCAATTCCGATAAATCCGCCTGTTCCGAGTGAAGCAAGACCGGAATATCCCATCAACAAGCAAAATCCTATTGAAGATATAGCATACGAGAACGTTATAGCAAGGCCGGTCTGCAAGGAATACGGAAGCACCTTGGTCACAGACAGGTAAGCCACAACACACATAGCTATTGCAAAGAAAACAAAATGCAGATTGGGATTTTTCAAATAGTCGGAAAGCTTTTTTTCGGAACTGTAATTTGCTCTGTCCGAAGCCTTGCGGAAAGCATAATTCTGAGATAAATACTTATTCATAACTTACACCTTCCTTGCTATTTTTTTACCAAAGATACCCTGTGGCTTAAAGAAAATAATTATAAGAGCAAGGGCATAAACGATAACCATTGACCATCCCGTAAGTTCGGGCATTCCCAAAACATTTACAATGTACTGAATGAGATTATTTGCAAGAGGAATGAACAATGCGGCTATTACCGGTCCGTAAAATGTTGCAAAACCGCCTAAAATTCCTGCGAGGAAAGCATACACCTGATAGTTTGTCATAAAGTATATGCCTATAGTGGTACCGGATGATGCGTTAAGCACGGCAGCCAATGCTCCGAGGGCGCCAGCCAATCCCCATGATACTGCAGTCACTATGTGAGTATTTATTCCCATCATACCTGCAATATACTCGTTAGATGCTGTAGCGCGAACGGAAAGTCCCCATTTGGAGAATCTTAATAATATAAATATTACTGCGATTACAATGGCAGTAACTACCATAGAAAGAATGGTATTTTTAGTAATGATAACATCCTTGCCTCCAGCAGTAAATTGATAGCTACCCTCAATAAACTTTGGTATAACCGGTACGGATATACCGAATATCAATGGAATAGCTCCAACAATGATGGAAATAAGCCCCATTGTAATTATCTGCTTACCTAAAGCATTTACGTATCTTCCGCGTCTGAATATCACAACATCAATAACTACAGCAAATGCCATAGATGAAAGCATACCCAATATAAGAGCTAACCACATTGGGACTCCTTTTTGCGTTAAAATAGCTGCAGTTACATATGAACCGAACGCAGAGATTACACCCTGAGCAAAGTTGGTTGTAAAAGAAGTCTTAAATATGAGGGTTATCGCCATAGTGACAAGGGCGGTAACACACATTGGGGTAATAGATCCGAATATCTGATTCAGAAAATAAGCCATAAATTATCCCCACTGAATGATATTTGCTGCCCAAGTATATCCGATGCCTGCAGCGATCATACATACAGTGTCGCCGTCTTTAACTTTTCCCTCTTTAAGAGCAAGCTCAAGAGAAAGGATCTGGTCGATCTGACCGATGTGACCGTAATCCTCAAGATAGATTGACTGATCCTCACGAAGTCCCAGGTCTGCAAGCATTGCTTTATGACCGCTTCTCTTAATATGAAGGATTGCAAGATAATCGATATCCTCGCGTGTCTTTCCGGATTTGCGAAGAGCCTCATCGATACAATGATACCAGTTGGGCATTGAAACCGTGTTAAGAAGACCCTTCATCTTGGGAGAATCCATAAGACGAAGCATACCGAACTCCTTATAATTTTCTGCCGTTACAGGCTCAAGAATACCTCCAACCTTTGATCCGCAAGTATGAACAACGCTACCGTCGCTCATGAGATGTGTACCAAGAAGGAGATTCTTATTATAATTCTTCTTAAGAAGGATCGCGCCGCCACCCGCGCCGAGGTTGAACATAAAGGATACGCCGCTATCCGTATAATCGATGAAATCGCAGTTACGGTAGCCACCGCATACGAGAACTGTATTTACCTCGTCGTCTGCAATAAGGATATCCTTAGCAAGCTTCATTGCGGAAACGCATGTGCAGCAACGGTTCTGAACGTCGATACCCCAAGCATTCTTTGCGCCGATTCTATCCTGAACGTAGCAAGCGCTCGTTGTGAGAGGATATTCCTTCCATTCTTCTGTGATACAGAGGATAACGTCGATCTCAAGAGGATCAACGCCTGTATTTTCAAGGCATTTAAGAGCCGCAAGAGCTCCCATTTCCTGTGTGCCGTCGCAAGCATCCTCGCTGGGCATATATTTCTGATTGATACCGAGCTTTGATCTAACGGCATCCTCGCTCCAAACACCGCCTGTTGCGTCTGAAACTTCTTTTGCTGTCATAATTTTCTTGGGTAAGTAAGTACCTACGCCAACTATTCCTACATTTACCATTTGAATACCTCCAAATTAAAGTCTCATACCGCCGTTAACGGAGAGAACGTGTCCTGTTACGTAAGAGGAATCATCACTTGCAAGGAAGAGAGCCGCCTTTGCGATCTCCTCGGGCTGACCGAGACGTCCAAGCATTGTAAGACCTGCAAACTTCTTAAGAAGATCCTCGGGAACGGTCTTCATCATATCAGTCATAATGTAACCGGGAGCGATCGCGTTGCAACGTACGGGAACACCCTTGCGAGCAAATTCCTTAGCCCAGGTCTTTGTAAGACCGATAACGCCTGCCTTGGAAGCCGCGTAGTTAGCCTGACCGATATTACCGTACTCACCTACAACAGAAGAAATATTAATGATGGAGCCGCCGCCCATCTCCTCCATAAAGGGTCCTACGTATCTTGTAAGATTGAATACGCCCTTAAGGTTGATGTCGATAACAAGATCCCACTGATCGTCAGTCATTTTTCTTGTCATAGAGTCGCGAGTGATACCTGCATTATTAACGAGGATATCAATTCTGCCGTACTTCTCCTTTGC
This sequence comes from Clostridia bacterium, assembly GCA_017483195.1. Lineage (GTDB taxonomy): Bacteria > Bacillota > Clostridia > Oscillospirales > CAG-272 > RGIG4608. The sequence continues at coordinate 150,004 of JAFULR010000016.1, read as the reverse complement.
ATATTCAAAGAGAGCCTTGCAAGCCTCGCCGTCGGTAACGTTGAGCTGATAGTATTCAACGTTCTCGTTTTCATAAGTAAGGGGCATCATATCAACTGCGATAACCTTTGCGCCCTCTCTTGCAAATGTGAGAGCCATTTCGCCGCCAAGTCCCTTAGCGCCGCCTGTAACGATAGCAACTTTATTTTCAAGTCTCATAACAAATACCTTCCTTTTAATTATTTAAATATTAAAGATTCTTAAGAACAACTGCAGTACCCATACCGCCGCCGATGCAAAGAGATGCAACGCCGTATGTCTTACCGCTATGCTTGAGCTCGTGCGCAAGAGTAACGATAATTCTGTTTCCGCTTGCACCTACAGGGTGACCGAGAGCGATCGCACCGCCGTTTACGTTGCAACGGGAAACGATATATTCGGGATCAACTCCGTGTCCCTCGGAGAGAAGCTTAACTACACCGAGCGACTGAGCTGCGAACGCTTCGTTAAGCTCGAAAAGCTCGATCTCGTCGATCTTCATACCTGCGTTCTTAAGAGCATTAGTAACTGCCGGAACAGGGCCAAGACCCATAACGTCGGGCTCAACACCGCCCTGACCTACCGCAACCACCTCTGCCATAGGAGTAAGACCGTATTTTTCAACCGCAGCTTCACTTGCAAGCACGCAGAAGGATGCACCGTCATTTATACCGGATGCATTACCTGCTGTTACCGTTCCGTCGGGCTTGAACGCGGGACGAAGTGTTCCGAGCTTTTCGAGTGTTGTTGCGCGGTTAATATATTCGTCGGCATCAAAAACTATCTCTTTTCTGCCAACCTTTACAGTAAGCGGAACGATCTCGTCCACAAACTTTCCTGCATCCTGAGCAGCTATTGCCTTCTTTTGAGAATTGATGGCAAATTCATCCTGCATTTCTCTTGTAATGCCGTATCTCTCGGCAACGTTTTCTGCGGTAATACCCATGTGCATATTACCAAAAGCATCAGTAAGAGAGTCGATAAGCATATGGTCAACAAGCTTCATCTCACCCATCTTATTTCCACTTCTTACCTTTCCGGGAACAAGATAGGGCGCACCGCTCATAACCTCCGTGCCGCCTGCCGCAATAAGGTCAGCCATTCCTGCTTTAATTGCAGTATAGGCATTCATAACGGATTTCATACCGCTTCCGCAAACCATATTAAGTGAGTATGCTGGAATCTCAACCGGCACACCTGCGCCAATAGCAACCTGACGGGCAGGTCCCTGCTTAACGCCTGCGGGAAGAACATTGCCAACGATTACCTCATCGAGCCATGCGGGATCAACCTTACCTTCCGCAAGAGCCGCTCTGAGGACATCTGCGCCAAGCTTTGTAGGAGAAACATCTTTAAGTGTACCGAGCATTGATCCGATAGCACTTCTCTTTGCACTGATCAAATAAACCTTATTCATTGGAGATCTTCCTTTCATTATTATATTTATCATTCTTGTATTTTAGATTGTTTTCTCGGGAAAGGCGGATTGAATACTGTCTGCCTTTCCCGTATTGATCGATTAAAGAAGCTTATTAAGATTTTTAAATACTGCTTCTGCGTCCGCTACGATACCGAGGTTAGCAACCTTAAAGATGGGCGCGTTCTTATCGGTATTAACCGCAACGATGAACTCGGACTCTTCCATACCTGCAAGGTGCTGGATAGCTCCGCTGATACCGAATGCAAGATATGCCTCGGGACGAACGGTCTTACCTGTCTGACCAACCTGACGCTCGTGATCCATAAGACCTGCGTCAACGAGAGTTCTGGAGGAGGAAACTGCGCTTCCCTTGATCTTTGATGCAAGCTCGTGAGCGGATTCAAGGTTCTTAACACCGCGTCCGCAGGATACAAGGATCTTAGCGTCCTCGATATTAGCCTCGCCCTTCTCTGCCTTAACCTCTTCAAGAACGGTTACTGCAAATTTGGAAGCATCCCATTCAACGCTTTCTGCTACAACCTCGCCAACTCTTGCAGGGTCAGCCTCAAGCTTCTTCATAACGCCGGGACGTACCGTGCTCATCTGAGGACGGTGATCGGGGCAGATGATGGTTGCAAAGAGGTTACCGCCAAAAGCGGGTCTTGTCATAAAGAGATTGCCCTCTTCATCCATCTCAAGCTTTGTGCAGTCCGCTGTAAGACCTGTTCTAAGTCTTGCGGAAAGACGGGGAGCAAGATCGCGTCCGATGCTCGTAGCACCAAAAAGAATTACACTGGGTTCATACTTTCTTGCGATATGAGTCATTGCCTGAGCATAGGGCTCGGTTACAAATTTTTCAAGATTTTCGTGGTCAACCACGTAAACTGTGTCAGCGCCGTGAGCAATAAGCTCATCAGCCTTATCTGTAACACCGTGTCCAAGGAGGACTGCATTTACCTTTTCGCCTGTTTTTTCCGCAAGCTCACGGGCAACTCCGAGAAGCTCAAGAGCTACATTCTGAATCTGACCGTCACGCTGTTCACAGAATACAAAAATATTCTTTGCCATAATACAAGCACCTCCTTATATAAGATGACGCTCTTTGAGCGCGTCCACGATAGCCTTAGCGGCACTTTCGGGATCAAGCTCAAGAGTTTCGATTGTTTTATTGAACTGCTTTGTAGCGGTTGATTTAACCTTTGTGGGAGAACCGCCAAGACCGATATTTGCTTTGTCAAGATCAAGATCAGCAAATGTTATAAGTCCGATCTCCTTTTCATCCTGCGCAACAATATCCCAAACGTTCATATATCTGGGCTTTGCAAGGGTGGAGAGGATCGTGATAAGGCACTGACCCTGAATCTTAAGTGTCTGATATCTGTCCTCAAACTCTCTCTTTACGATGAGAGCGTCACACTCGTTGCAGTAATCAACAACTGCTGCGTATGTGATCTGAGGAATACCGAGATGCTCTGCAATCTGAGGACCAACCTGAGCCGTGTCACCGTCGATAGCCTGACGTCCGCAGAATACTACGTCCGCGCCGAGCTTTTTGATAGCTGCCGCGATAATCGTTGACGTTGCGAGTGTGTCAGAGCCTGCAAATGCGCGGTCAGTAAGAAGGAATGCTTCGTCCGCACCCATAGCGAGAGCCTCGCGAAGTGCTTTTTCTGCCTGCATAGGGCCCATTGTGATAACGGTAACTGTAGCGCCGCATTTTTCCTTGAGCTGAAGAGCAGCTTCAATTGCGGTCTTATCATCGGGGTTGATGATGCTGGGAACACCGTCACGTTTAAGAGTATTTGTAACGGGATCTATCTTGATTTCGGTCGTATTAGGAACCTGTTTGATACAAACTATAATTTTCATTTTTACTCAACCTCACTTTCTAAGGAGCGCGCCGGAGATAACCATTCTCTGAACCTCGCTTGTTCCCTCATAGATTTCGGTAATCTTTGCGTCACGCATCATTCTTTCAACGGGATACTCACGTGTGTAACCGTATCCGCCGTGAAGCTGAACTGCCTTTGTTGTAACGTCCATAGCTGTTTCAGCAGCAAAGAGCTTAGCCTGAGCCGCATTAACAGAAAGTGTGGGAAGCTTATTCTGCTTTGCGTTTACAGCCGCATAAACGAGTCCCTTAGCAGCCGCTACCTTAGTAGCCATATCCGCAAGTTGGAACTGTGTATTCTGGAACTGAGAAATGCTTCTGCCGAACTGCTTTCTGGACTTAACGTATCCAATGGCTGAGTCGAGCGCGCCCTCTGCGATACCGAGAGCCTGAGCTGCGATACCGATACGTCCGCCGTCAAGAGTCTTCATAGCAATCTTGAAGCCGTCGCCGCGCTTACCGAGAAGGTTTTCCTTCGGAACCTTAACATTCTCGAAAATAAGCTCGCAGGTAGCGGAGCCTCGGATACCCATCTTCTTCTCCTTCTTACCAACGGAGAAGCCCTCGAATGCCTTTTCAACGATGAAAGCGCTCATCTCGGGTCCCTTGGGTGTCTTGCCTGTAATTGCGATGATTATGTAAGTGGAAGCATAGCCTGCGTTTGTGATAAAGATCTTGCTTCCGTTGAGAAGGTAATGATCCTCCATCTCAACAGCCACTGTCTGCTGGTTTGCAGCGTCAGTACCTGCGTTGGGCTCTGTAAGACCGAAAGCACCAAGCTTTCTGCCGCTTGCAAGATCGGGAAGATATTTTCTTCTCTGCTCCTCATTGCCGTATTCAAGAATGGGGGCAACACAAAGAGAGGTGTGAGCTGAAAGGATAACACCTGTTGTAGCACAATGCTTTGAAAGCTCCTCTACTGCGGAGATATACATATTGTAGTCGCCGCCTGCGCCCTCGTATTCCTTGGGTACGATTATACCAAACATACCCATTTTTGCCATCTTTTCAACAGTTTCTGCGGGAAAACGCTCCTGCTCGTCAACCTCTGCAGCGAGGGGTTTAACTTCAGTTTCAGCGAAATCCTTGATCATCTGTTCAAAAAGAACTGATTTGTAATTTGCCATTTTAAATTTCCTCCTTAGGTGAGAGCCGGAATTTTCTTGCTCTCTTCCCTGTTTTATGTTTTGTTTTTATTAGCCGTTGAATTTAACAGTTGCCATTCCGGCGATAACTACCTTTCCGTCCTGGTTATAGCAGGTTGTGTTAAGCTTTACAATGTGCTTATCCTCGCGGATCTCAGCGATCTCGCACTCTGCTGTGATCGTATCGCCAAGGAATACGGGAGCTGTGAATTTAAGCTCCTGACCAAGATAGATAGTGCCGGGGCCGGGAAGCTTATTTGCAAGTACTGCGGAAATAAGACCGGATGTGAGGATGCCGTGAACGATTCTCTTGCCGAAAATTGTTGTTTTTGCATATTCCTCATCAAGGTGAATGGGGTTAGTGTCAAGGCTTACCTCTGCAAAGGCTCTGAGGTCTGCATCGGTAAATGTTTTTTGTACGGACGCCTTCTGTCCAACGTAAAGTTCGCTAAATTTCATTTCAATTTCCTCCGAATTTTCAAAAATATGAATGTTATTCATATTTGTTTTATTATATTATATATAATTTTTATCATTTTGTCAATAACATCTCTAATATTTCTATGTTTACAAAAGTTTTTGGTGAAAAATATACAAAAAAATGTGTCAATAACTATTGCAAATAACGATAAAAAATGATATAATCTTACTAACAAAAATGAAAAGGAACAAAAATATGGATAATTATACCGCAAAAGGCATCAAATTGCCCAAAACAAGGCTCGGTTTAGTTAAAATGAACAAATTGCTCGATGCAGCCGAGGAATTGTTCACAAACAACGGCTTTCACAGTACGTCAATATCGGATATATGCAAAAAAGCGGACACAGCGGTTGGCACTTTCTATATTTATTTTGAAACGAAGACCGATGTTTACCGCTACCTTATGTGGAAATATGAGCGCAGGATAAAGGAGCTTTTGGCTGAAAGCATAAAGAACTGCAAAACGCGTTACGAGATGGAGCGCGAGGGTATAAAATGCTTTATAAAATTCGCCCTGCAAAACCCCACTGTATATAATATTATATGGGGTTCTCTTTCAATCGATCAGAGCCTGTTTTCAGACTACTACAACTCCTTTGCCGAGAGCTATACCAAGGCTCTTAAACGAAGCGAGAACGAGCTTTGCGTCAGCGACGCGAAAACAGTTGCTTATATGCTTATGGGCATATCAAATTTCGTGGGATTGCGCGCAATATTTGAGGATCTTAATGATGAACAAATCGACCTTTTGGTCAATGAAACCATTATGCCCGCACTATCGGAAGGCATTTTCAAAAATTGTGAAAAATAAACAAAAAACGGGGAGAAAAGGGTTCTCTCCGTTTGTTTTTTTGTTTTGTGTGTAAATTTAACCACATGTAGTGAATTTTTGTTGACTTTTCACACAACATATAGTATAATGGCATTGGATGGTATAAGTTTATAATATGGTTAGACGTTTCTACAACCGCCGATAATGGTTGACTACCGCGAACGCCCTTTGTCGCGCACAGTCGCCTTTTTTTATCTCAATTTATATACGAATAATACCCGAAAGGAGATTTAAAATATGAAATTATACATTGACGGACACGAATTTGAAGCACGCCCCGATCAATCCCTTTTTGACATTATAAAGGAGCTTGGACTATATTCGGGAAAGCTCTCCTCAGACCCACTTGTGGCAAAGCTTGCAGGTCGAGTTTTTACACTTAATTACGTTCCGTTGCGTTCAAAGGATGTTTCACCTGATCGAGCAACGATAAGAAAGGCCATGGAGGCTTCCGGCGGTATCGTTCGACTTTTCAGATACGATCATCCCACAGGACGCGAGGCATATGCCAGAACTGCGCAATTTATCGTTTTTTTGGCATTTGGAAGGCTTTATCCCGACGCAGTTGCAAAAATGAGCTGTACACTTGGAAACTCGATCTATTTCAGTGTTAACGGAGCGCCGGACTTTTCCGCAGACGAGCTTGCGACCGAGATCAGAAAGGTCGTTGAAGAAGACATTCCCCTTCTCCGCCGTCGCATACCGATCGACGAGGCTGTGGCACACTATACGCTTGCCGGACAAAACGATAAGGTTCGCCTTCTTAAATATCGCGCGAAGGATTATTTTACGATTTACGAGCACGAGGGCTATGCAGACTATTTCTATGGCGAGATGCTTCCCTCCACATCCTTCCTTCGCTCCTGGAGTATGGTTGAAGCCAAGGACGGTTTTATATTCGTTCTTCCGGATCCAAAGGATCCGGACAGAGTTTCCGTTTATAAGCATATGCCCTCTATTTTCAGCGTTTATTCCGAAGGCGAAAAATGGAGCGAGCTTATGGGCTGCGAAACGCTTGCCGATCTTAACGAGCTTACAGAGAGCGGAAAGATCCGTGAGCTTGTAAGAGTTAACGAGGCTTTGCACGAAAAGAGATTTTCTCAGATTGCAGATATGATCTGCGAGAGGGGCGCAAAGGCAGTAATGCTTGCGGGACCCAGCTCGTCGGGTAAGACAACGAGTGCGAACAGACTTGCAACTCAGCTCCGCGTTCACGGCAAATCGCCCATTCTTATGAGTCTTGACGATTACTACATCGACCGCGATAAAATAGCTCCGGGACCCGACGGAAAGATCGACCTTGAGCACATCAACACCATTGATACAGAGCTTTTCGGAAAGAATCTTCGCGATCTTTTCGAGGGCAAGGAGGTTGAAATTCCCACCTTCAGCTTCAAGCTTGGCAAGAGGGTATGGACGGGCCACAAGATGCAGCTTAAGGAAAATTCCGTCATTATCGTTGAGGGTATTCACGGATTAAACCCCTCACTTGTACCAAGCGATCTTGATCCAAAGCTTGTTTTCAGAGTTTACGTAAGTCCCCTTCTCCCCCTCAACTTCGACTACCATAACAGAATACCCACCTCAACCTTAAGGCTTCTTCGTCGCACAGTTCGTGACTTCGAAAGCCGTGGCGCGAGTGTTCAAAGAACGCTCGATATGTGGGATTCCGTAAGACGCGGTGAGGAAAAATGGATCTTCCCGTATCAAGAGAACGCTGACGTTATCTTCAACAGCTCCACTCTCTATGAGCTTGCGGTTATCAAGAAATACATCTATCCGCTCCTCACAAAGGTGGATCCGAGTGAGGAATGCTACGATCAAGTTCGCGCAATGGTCGGACTTTTGAATTATGTCAGAGATGCGGACATTGAGGACGAGATCCCGCCCACGAGCATCGTTCGTGAATTCATCGGCGGAAATACCTTTTACAGATAATTAAACAAAAAAACACAAAAGACCGAGTCATTTGACTCGGTCTTTTATGTTGTGAGTAATCTAAAATTTTGATACCATTTTCGGGTGGGTGCAAAATTTAGAGTTATGGGTGCATTTTTGTAATGGACTTTGCACCTATTTTTAGTCCGATAAATTGGAATTTGATTGCAAAATGATTAATGTTTTCTACTCTTGCGATTCTTTTTCCACTGACCGATTTTATCAAAAGCACCCAAGCAATGCAAGGCATACAATACCAATGAAGCAACGGCAAGGCCACAAACAAAAGACATAATATCACCACAAATTGCTTCTGGAATAATGCCGTTGAGTCGTCCTTTGTGTTCGCTTCCAAAAAGCAAATAACTAATTAACATTAGACAAGTAGATCCTGCCAACATAGTGCGTAATCTTTCTTTTCTTTTGTTGCTTTCTTCGGTAGCATATTCTGCTACTTTTTTCAATGTATCCTTGGTTTCGTTATCCATACTCTCGCTTTTCCTTTCTCCATCAATAATTTCACGAATATCCACATTATAGAAATCCGCAAGTTCGATGAGCATATCTATATCAGGCATATTGCTACCTGTTTCCCATCGAGATACAGATCTAGATGAAACATAGAAATGCTCTGCCAATTGTTCTTGGGTTAACCCTTTTTCTTTTCGTAGTTGTTTTAGAAATTCTCCAATTTTCCTTTGGTTCATTTGTGTATACCTCCTTTCATCGGTAATTATATCGGAATATCTATAAAAATACCACGACACAAAGCGAGAAATGCCGTGGTATAAGTAGACAATATGTGTCTATTAGATTATTTGATAAATTCTTATTTATCGGTGAGTTTATTATAACATAATATCTAGCTAAAATCAAGGCGTTTCTTCAGCAAATCAATAGTTGAACAATACCCCATAAATTGAACGAAAGGGGTATAAAGTGAACGATTTGTATTTTACGGCTAAAAACAAAAAAGAGACGGGAAGGCTCGCTTCGCGAGCTATTTTTGCCCACAAGATTGCTCGCAAGCTGCAATCGTTGTTCGGTCAAAAATGCGCACCCGATCCTCGAATGCAGGCATTCGAGTGACAGATTAAATTCCTCATCCCGTAGCAACAAAAAAGACCGAGTCGATTGACTCGGTCTTTTTTGTTGGTGCGAGAGACGGGAATCGAACCCGTACGGTCTCCCACACGCCCCTCAAACGTGCGCGTCTGCCTGTTCCGCCACTCTCGCATGCCGTGTTTATTAACACAACACTGATATTATACACTATTTTTAGAAAATGTCAATACCTTTTTTGAAAAAAATTTAAAAATTTTTCAAGGGGCAAAATGCCCCTATTATTCGTACTGTCTGAAGCTTGCAACAACTATACCGAGAAGCGCGACCTCTTCAACAATAATGGGCTTCATCGTGCGGTTTTCGGGCTGAAGACGGTAGTGTCCGTCCTCCTTATAAAAGGTCTTGACGGTTGCCTCGTCCTCGATAAGTGCTACAACGATCTGTCCGTTATCGGCATAGCTCGACTTTCTGACGATAACCAGATCTCCGTCCAAAATTCCTGCCTCGATCATACTTTCACCGCGAACCTTAAGCGCAAAAAGATCATCGGATGAATATTTTCCATTATTCCAAGGTAGCTCTACGTATCCCTCAAAATTTTCAACCGCAAGAATGGGCAAGCCCGCAGTAATGGCACCGAGAATAGGAACTCTGTTTCCGCTTCTCGCAAAAGGAGCGCAAAGTCGAATAGTTCTCTTTTTACCCGGATCCTGCTCAATATATCCCTTTTCCTCAAGATTGTGAAGATAAAGATGCACACTTGACGTGCTTTTGATGCCGAGGGATGCCACTATATCGCGCACCGACGGAGCATATCCGTTTTCGTTTATAGATCTGACAAGGTAATCAAATACCAACTGCTCTTTTTTTGTTAATTCATTATTTTTCATAATTTACTCCGATTTTTGAGTGAATTTTGTTTTTCCAAAACTATTATATCACACATTTTCCAAAAATGCAAACATTTGTTCAATATTTTTTGAAAAAATTTATTTCTCTTAAAATTTTCACTATTATATTGAACAAATGCACATTTTATGGTACAATGACATAAATTACTCTTAAAGGGGGTATATCATGCTTAACAATACACCTACTGAAAACAAATATATACTTGAATGGATCGAAGAAGCAGTCGCTCTTTGCCAGCCCGAGCGCATCGTTTGGATCGACGGCAGCGAGGAGCAAGCGGAGCTTTTAAGAAAAGAAGCCTGCGAAAGCGGTGAAATGATAAAGCTCAACGAGGAAAAGCTCCCCGGATGCTACCTTCACAGAACTGCTATTAATGACGTTGCGCGAGTTGAAGGCAGAACCTTTATCTGCACAAAAACAAAAGAGGATGCGGGCAACATCAACAACTGGATGAGTCCCGACGAGTGCAAGTCCCGCCTTACTCCCCTTTTCCGTGGCTCTATGGCGGGAAAGACTATGTACGTTATTCCATATTCTATGGGTATTGTCGGCTCGCCCTTCGCAAAATACGGAATAGAGCTTACCGATTCCATTTACGTAGTTCTCAATATGCTCATTATGACACGCGTGGGATTTGACGTGCTTGACGCACTCGGTGACAGCCCGGATTTTGTTAAAGGATTGCACGCACGCGCAGAGCTTGACGAGGAAAAGAGATATATAGTTCACTTCCCCGAGGAAAATCTTATATGGAGCGTAAACTCCGGGTATGGTGGAAACGTGCTTCTTGGCAAAAAATGCTTTGCTTTGCGAATTGCCTCCTATCTCGGCAGAAAAGAAGGTTGGATGGCGGAGCATATGCTCATCCTCGGAGTCGAATATCCCGACGGTGAAACGAAATACGTTTGCGCCGCTTTCCCCTCGGCTTGCGGAAAGACCAACCTAGCTATGCTCATTCCACCCGAGCTTTACCGTAAAAAAGGATACAAGGTTTATTGCGTCGGCGACGATATCGCTTGGCTCAGAGTCGGTAAGGACGGCAGGCTTTGGGCGGTAAATCCCGAAAACGGATTCTTCGGTGTTGCTCCCGGAACAAACGAAAAAACCAATCCAAATGCTCTTCATACAACTCTCCGTGATACTATTTTCACGAACGTTGTCCATAACACACACGATAACACCGTTTGGTGGGAGGGACTTGACAAAAATCCGCCCGCAGAGGCAATAAATTGGCGCGGCGAGCCTTGGGATTTCAGAAAATATGACAAAAACGATAAATCCACCTGCGGCGCTCACCCCAATTCCCGTTTTACCGCGAAAGCCGTAAACTGCCCCTGCATATCGGATAAATTCAATGATCCCGCAGGCGTGCCAATCTCCGCTATCATATTCGGTGGCAGACGTGCAAGGACTGCTCCTCTCGTATATCAATCAACCTCGTGGCAGAACGGAACGTTCGTTGGCTCAATAATGGCGAGCGAGACGACCGCAGCTGCATCCGGAGAGGTAGGAGTTGTAAGACGCGATCCAATGGCTATGCGTCCCTTCGTGGGCTACGATATGGGCGATTACTTCGCGCATTGGCTCAATATGGGCAAGAATATTCCAAATCCTCCAAAGATCTTCCACGTCAACTGGTTCAGAACCGATGACGAAGGAAATTTCATCTGGCCCGGCTTTGGCGACAATATGCGCGTCCTTGAGTGGATACTTAAGCGATGTGACGGAAGCGTTGATGCGATAGAAAGTGCTATCGGTTACCTTCCCCACACCGAGGACATCAATATTGATGGACTTGAGGACGTAAATACCGACACGGTGCGCAAGCTTCTTGAGGTTGATACAGAGTCTTGGCTTTCGGATATAAATAATATCAGAAGCTTTTACGCGCAGATCGGAGATAGAGTACCTGCGGAGCTGTACTCGGAGCTTGATGCGCTTGAAAACAGATTAAAAGAATCATAAACAAAAGGAGAAATCAAATGAACAAATTTGCTGAATGGTTTAATGGAGTCTTTGGCGACGGTACATTCGCAAAAATAACCGGATTTGCCCTGACAGTCATCATAGGTATCATCATTATTAAAATAATAATGGCCGTGATAAAAAATGCTCTTTCGCGTTCTAAGCTTGAGAAGGCTGCCCATTCTCTTATCAAAAGCGTTGTAAAAACAGTCCTTTACGCTTTACTCATATTAATAGCCGCAAGCTCGCTGGGAATAGACGTTACGGGCATCGTTGCTCTTGCATCGGTAGCTTCCCTCGCCCTTTCTCTTGCACTGCAAAACAGTCTTACAAATATCATAGGAGGCTTTACTCTCATCTATACCAAGCCCTTCCATTCGGGAGATTGGGTTGAGATAGCAGGACAATCGGGTACGGTAAAGGAGATAGGAATGGCCTATACAAAGCTGACCACCGCCGATAACAAGCTCGTGCAGATACCTAATTCCGCTGTTGTTGCAAGCGAGATAATCAATTACACCGTCACCGGAACGCGCCGCGTGGACATCGCGGTCTCAGCATCCTACGATGCACCCGTTGACAAGGTGCTCGGTGCGCTGAAAAAAGCCGCAGATATTGATCTTATCCTCAGCGATCCTGCTCTCTTTGCAGCCGTGTCCGGATACGGTGATCACGCAATTTCCTACGTTGTAAGAGTGTGGACCAAAACCGAAAATTATTGGGATGTATATAACACCGTTACCTACAACATCAAAAAGGAGTTTGATGAAAACGGCATTGAAATGACTTATCCCCATCTCAACGTACACCTCGATAAATAATAGCAAAAGCCGATGTCACCATCGGCTTTTTTATTGGATCCTTATCATATTTTCATTTTTAAAATGCTTGCATTTTAAGGTATATTATGGTATAATTAAATGAATAGATCAAAATAATAGGATGAAAAATACAAATGAAGAAAAAAATAACTAAGATGGGCGAGGCTTCTTGGGTAGTTGGAAACATCCTCTGCGCAATAGGTAACTGCCTCGTTTCCAAGAGCGCGTTCGGACTTTCCGCAATCATCGCGCCCGCTTTTATTATGCATGAAAAAATAGGCTTTTTGACCGTTGGTGTGTGCGAATACATAATTCAGGGCTTTTTACTTACTCTGTGCTGCATACTGATCGGCAAATTCAAGGGAAAATTTATCGCTACGATCTGTAACATACTTTTTTACGGAGCCTGCTTCGATATAGTTAACTCTCTGCTTTCTTCGATAACTCCCGTAAGCATCGTATCAAGAATACTCGTTGCCGCAATAGGCACACTCATCACGGGATTTGCAATAGCTCTTATGCTTAGAACCTACATTCCACCGTCCGCATATGAGATCTTCGTTAAAGAGGTGGCGGAGTCAAAGGGGATTGATCTTAGCAAAATGAAGCTCTTTTTCGACGGATCGATGCTTGCCATATCCATAGCAATGATGCTTTTGCTTCTTGGAGAGTTCCGTTTCGATATGATCGGCGCACTCACGGTGATAGCCGCGTTTTTGAATTCCGTGCTTATCGGATTTTTCGGAAAGATCATTGACAGATACTGCGATTTTTCTCCCGCAATTCCAAAGCTCTATAATTTGCTGAATCCAAATTCCAAGAAATAGAATTTTCATAACAAAATATGCGCATAATAGTTACGTACTGTTATGCGCTTTTTTGTATTAAAATTTCAAATCTTGATTTATTGGAAAGTTGGTTTTCTTAAAAAAGGGGAACTCCCTCAGTCATTTTCCAAGGAAAATGACAGCTCCCTCTGCGGAAGGAGCCTCGGTAAGATGTTCCTCCTTATGTAGCCATAAAGTATTTAAAAACCATATAGCATCAAACAATTTAAGTTGTACAGCTAATTGTGAAAGGTCATCTTAAATAGGCTCCTTCCGCAGAGGGAGCTCCGCCGTAGGCGGTGAGGGAGTTCCTGTTGCACAAATAAACTTACTTTTTAATTTCCCGCTAAACCCCAATTATTCCACATTACATAATCTAAAAAAGGAGCAAAAAATATGTCAATAAAACCACAGATAATCAAATGCTGCGCTCGTGAGATACTCGACTCACGCGGAAATCCAACGGTGGAGGCAACAATATTGCTTGATGACGGTACGGTGGGAGTTGCATCCGCTCCGTCCGGAGCATCCGTTGGAAAATATGAAGCCCTTGAGCTTCGTGACGCGGAAAAGGAACGTTACCACGGCAAGGGAGTTAACGAAGCCGTATCGAGTGTTTGCAAGCATATCTCACCTGCCCTTTGCGGAATGTATGCCACAGATCAGGCAGAGATAGACAAGATCCTTTGCGAGCTTGACGGCACCGAAAATAAGTCAAATCTCGGAGCAAATGCAACTCTTTCGGTTTCCCTCGCCTGTGCGAGAGCGAGTGCAAACTACTATCACGTTCCCGTTTACAGATACCTGTCAGGAATTTTGGCGCGCAGACTTCCCTGCCCAATGTTCAACGTGCTTAACGGTGGAGCTCACTCTTCAAACAACGTTGAGATCCAGGAATTTATGATCGTCCCCGTAGGTGCGGAGAGCTTTTCACACGCTCTGCAAATGGGAAGTGAAATATATCACAATCTCGGCAACATTTTAAAGGAGCGCGGCCTATCGGTGGGCGTTGGCGACGAGGGAGGATATGCGCCCGATCTTCACGATGACGAGGAGGCACTTGATCTTCTCGTTGAGGCGATCGGCAGAAGCACCTATAACTTAAATGACGTAAAAATTGCCCTTGACGTTGCTTCAAGCGCGTGGTACAGAGCTGATGAGGGTCTCTACCGCACTATGAAACGAAATATCGAATACACCGCAGAGGAGCTTGTTTCATATTACGAAGGTCTATGCGAGCGATATCCCATAATCTCCATCGAGGACGGACTCTCCGAAGAGGATTTTGAGGGCTGGGCTGAGCTTACCGCAAGGCTCGGAAACAAAATAATGCTTGTTGGAGATGACCTCTTTGTCACAAATCCCACACGATTGTTCGACGGAATTGAAATGGGAATAGCAAATGCCATCCTTATCAAGCCAAATCAGATAGGCACACTTAGTGAAACGCTGAAAACTGTGAGCATCGCAAGGGACGCAGGATATAGCTTCATTCTTTCACACCGCTCGGGCGAGACCGAGGATACCACACTTTGCGATATAGCCGTGGCTCTTAACGCGCCCTTTATCAAAGCAGGCGCGCCCTGCCGCGGTGAACATGTTGCAAAATACAACCGCCTATTGAGAATTGAGTCCTCTCTTTGCGCTAATTCCGAATATGGCATCCACCTGCCACCGTACAACAAAAAACACCACGAATCGCAATAAAAAAAGAATAATTTTTAAATATTTTTTTCAAAATCTCTTGCATTTTGGTTTTTTGTATGATATAATATCTACTGTTCGTGAACTATTATGTAATTTCGGGCGTATTTTTACGCTTTATCAGGAGGTGTCATTATGGCAAAATGCAGTGTTTGTGGAAAAGGCGTTGTTTTCGGTCAGAACGTTTCTCACTCTAACCGCAAGACAAACAGAACCTGGAAGCCCAACATCAGAAAGGTAAAGGCAATCGTTAACGGCACTCCCGTTACTGTTGCAGTTTGCTCTCGTTGCCTTCGTTCAGGCAAAATTAACCGTGCTTAATTATTAAAATTTAGCGTAAAAAGCTTGGCAGACCGATTTTTTCGAGTCTGCCCTTTTTATTTATCCATAGGAGTCAAAAATGCTCGCATACATCAGTCAAAATGCAGACAGCAAAATAACAGAAGCTCTCAAGCAAGATAATTTTGAAGTTAGATTACTTGCTCCCTTTTCTGCGCTCGATCATCCTACTGACACGCACGCGGATATGCTGCTTTTGGACGTGAACGGTAAGATCTTCAAGCACGAGGATTATTTAATTGACGGTGAATTTGAAAGCATCAGCGAGCCCATGGGCGCAAAATATCCGAACGATGTTCCTTTAAATATCGCCGTGGTGGGCTCGCACGCGTTCTGCAACGTAAAGCGCGCGTCAAAAACCGTTTTGAAATATCTTGAAGATAACGGCTATACCATCCACCGCGTCGCGCAGGGCTATGCGCATTGCTCGACCTGTATAGTGAGCGACAAAGCGATAATAACCGCTGACGATGGTATTTATACCGCCGCTTGTGAGATCGGGATCGATGCGCTTTTGATCGCTGCGGGGAGCATTTCCCTTCCGCCCTACGGTTACGGGTTTATAGGCGGTGCGTCGGGTGTAACGGATGACGCGGTCTATTTCTGCGGCTCTCTTGAATATCACCCCGACGGCGAGCGCATCCGCGCTTTTATCGAAAAATACGGAAAGCGCGTAGTTGAGCTTTACGATGCTCCGCTCACCGACGTTGGCGGAATACTCTTTAAATAAAACACACGCAAAAAGCCGCGGATCGCTCCGCGGCTTTTTTATTTGGATTTGTATTTATCTTTTTTTGCTTATTTCTTTTCCGAGCAATTGCCCGAGCAGCTCTTTCCGTAGGGACAGCCCACGCATTTGCTACCCTTTTTCTTTTCCTTTCGGATATAGAGGATGATGCCGAGAGCTATCGCCGCCAGAGCTAAAATTATAATAATATCAATTGGTTTCATATCTTAAAATAATATTTCGTAAGTAAAACAAACAGTGAGCAAATGAAAACGAAGATAGCGCAGGCAAGATTAAAATATGCTGCCTTTCTGCTGTGATTCCACATTATATACGTCTGGCAGAGCAGGTTCAAGCCCATCAACGGAATAATGATATCAATAGCAAAACTCCACACGTTGAATATCTGCAAAATAGCGAGCACGATAACTGCCAATGCAATAACTACAGAAATAACCGTAACGATCTTATTGGGAAGCGGCTCGTCGCTCCATTTTTTCTTATTCTTTTCCATATCTGCTCTCCTGTGTTTTTTTATATTGTATCACAGCCGCAAAGCTCTGTCAAGAGTTGCCACTATCTATTTCAATTGCTTTCTATGATCTTGCCTTAAGCTTTTTGTTGGTGTTGTGAATAAGTCCGCAGATGATACCTACGAAAGCAGCGACTATAATACCGCCGACTATTGCAACAGGTATGCTGAGAAGCGAGGGCTTTGTAAGAAGCGTACCGACGGTATATACGAGATAAGATACAGTATAGCCCACTCCAAGCTGAAGTCCGATACCGCCCCAAAGCCACTTTGAGCTTTTCATCTCAGCATTCATAGCGCCTATTGCCGCAAAGCAAGGAGGTGTGAAAAGATTGAACATAAGATATGCAAGAGCCGCAACCTTGGTGATTGCAAGTATTCCCGCAACCTCAGCACCCGCACCCTCCATCATCTCAAGCTCCTCAGTATCAATGAGGTTCTCGAGACCGACGAAGCAAACGGCAAGCGTTCCGACAACGTTCTCCTTTGCGATAAATCCCGTGATAGCCGCTGCGGCAAGCTCCCAAGAAAGAACTCCGACAACGGGTACAAGAATATATGCAAAGGGTTCTGCGATGGACGCGAGAATAGAAGTATCTGCACTCTCTGCAACATTAAAGCTCCAATCAAACGTCTGCATGATCTGAACCGCCATATTGCAAAGCAAAATGATGGTTGCCGCCTTAACTATGTAAGACCATCCGCGAGCACACATCGATTTGAATGCGCCCCAGAAGGAGGGCATTTTGTATTCGGGAAGCTCAATGATAAAGAAGGATTTGCGAGCCTTGTGACCCGTGATCTTATTTACCAAAAGCGCGCCGAGGAATATGATGGCAATTCCGCAGAAGTACATAAGCGCGCTCACCCACCAAGCATTATCAAAGAATGCACCCGCAAAAAGCGAAATTACGGGGATCTTCGCGCCGCAGGGCATAAAGGGCGCAAGCATTGCCGTTGCACGTCTTTCGCGCTCATTCTTGATGGTACGGCTTGCCATAACACCGGGAACCGCACATCCTACCGTGATAACGAAAGGAATTACCGACTTACCGGAAAGACCGACTCTCTTGAAAATAGGATCGAGAACTACCGCAACGCGGCTCATATATCCGCAATCCTCAAGAAGAGCGATAAGGAAATACATAACCATTACAAGAGGAAGAAATCCTACTACCGCGACCACGCCGCCGATAACACCGTCAACGAGTATCGCAAGAAGAAGCTCGTTAGCTCCCGCCGCGGTGAGAAGCTCTCCCACAAAGCCCTGGAAGGTCTCAAGAAGCGGAACAAGTCCCGGAATGAACGTTTCTCCGATCTCAACACCGTCTGCGATCCACGCACCGAGTGTTGACTGTGAAATGTAGAACACAAGGAACATTACAAGCGCGAAGATCGGTATTCCGAGCCATTTGTTAGTAAGAATATCGTCTATCTTGTCGGAAAGGCTGACGTCCCTTGTAAGCACCTTTCTTTCCTCGACATCTTTTACTATCTTATTTACAAAATCAAATCTCTTTCTATCAGCCGCAATTACGGAATCCTTGCTCGTGAGGTCAATCTTACCCTCTTTATAAGGAGCAGTCTGCACCTTACCTGCGCAGGATGCCGCGGTCGAGATAAGCTCCTTAAGTCCCTCTCCGCTCGTTGAAACGGTATTCACGATGGGACATCCGAGCTTTTTCGAGAGAAGCTCAACGTCGATCTTAGTTTCCTTCTTCTCGTTCACGTCGCTCTTATTAAGCGCAACAACAACGGGAATACCAAGCTCAAGGAGCTGAGTAGTGAAGAAAAGGCTTCTTGAAAGATTAGACGCGTCAACGATATTGATGATAACGTCGGGGCTTTCGTTCTTTACGTAGTCGCTCGTTACGCTCTCCTCGTTAGTAAAGGGTGACATAGAATACGCGCCGGGAAGGTCAACGGCAATAAGCTCCTTGCCGCCCGTATATACGCTTTTTATTTGATGCTCCTTTTTGTCAACCGTAACGCCCGCCCAGTTTCCGACCTTTTCGTTTCTGCCGGTGAGCGCGTTGTACATTGTGGTCTTGCCAGAGTTCGGGTTACCCGTTAAGGCAATTCTCATAGATTTTTCCTCCGATTTATATAAACTAATTTTTAAACTGATCAATATTTACGGTTAGCCTATGCTAACTCGCTTCCAAAAAATAAAAGGTATTCCCTTTTATTCCTCGACCTCAATGGCATCTGCCAACTGAAGGTCTATATTGTAGCGCGCATCCTTAATAGAAACGACACATCCTCCGCGGCGCGCAGATACCACGGTTATGCGCTCTCCGCTGTAGCAGCCGAGCGAGAACAAAAAAGCATCAAGCTCCTCGTCATTCGTAACGATGCTCTTGATCACGTATTCTTTTCCAAGCTCCGCATTTTTAAGTGTCATAGTACTGTCTCCTTTCGCTCCGCTTCATTAGTTAGCCTATGCTAACTGTGGGCTATTATATACCTAAAATTCCCATTTGTCAAGAGATTTTTTAATATTTTTTCTAAATTTTTCATTATTTTTCAACAAAGCAAAAAGCCCATCCGCAGATGAGCTTTCGTTTTTATCAAAATATCAAATTTCTCCTTTTGCTGCCCTTCTCTGCTTTGCAGTCAAGCCATAGAAAATGAAGAACACCCCAACACACAAAGCCATAAAAGCCACATACACGAGTCCTTGAACGAGAGGATATAACTCGAAGTAGCCTATTTTGATCACACAATTTTCAAAAAGCGGATCGGTAAATCCGACAAGACCGCGTGCTGTGTCCTTATCAAACATAAACAGATGATTAGCTGTAAAGAACGAATTGATATTTGAAAACTGAGGCATTCTCTTAAATCCGTTTGAGAGTGTTCCGAGAACAAGGATAAATGCCCAATAGACAGTAAATCCTACCGAGAAATGCTTGAGCGATCTAAGATCAAGCGGTTTGAACACCTTGAGGACAAGGCAGAGAATCGGGATAATCAACACCTTCGTATGCTCAACTATATAGTGAATTACAAAAAAGTGAGTTAGCGCGGAATCCTTTTTCACAATGTCAAGAATGATTATGGCAATAAGCGCACCGACAACATTTACGATGAGCGCAAAGTGATATATCTTTTCATTTCTGCGCAAAAGCATTGCAAGGCAGAGATATGAACCGAGGTTGCAAAGCTGGAGCGGAAGCTTCATCACGTTAAGCTCGGCTGCGGCTCCGAACATCTGCGTAAACTGGTACATAAGCGCCCAGGAAAGCGCGAGAACGAGCAGGTATCTTGTCTCATAGGACTTCTTTCTGAATCCGAAGTAGATAGCCACGATGATAACGGGAATTGAAATCATCCAAATAATATGAGGAACCGTAAACCTCTGCATCTCTATGCCCACGTGTCCAAAGAAGAACTGTGCCACGTACACAGGAAGGGAGATATAAGTAACACCCAACAGTACGAGAATGAGATTTTTGATTTCGTCCTTCTTAATTCTGAGCTTTTCTCTGTTCTTATATGTCAAAAGCGCAAGCGCAAGTATTTGCGCAAGGCAAGTAAGACCAAAGACAGCACTTCTGAAGGGGACGCTCACAAGAAACGCGCGGAATTCTTCAGACGCGAATGCAAGCGTATAAAAACCGCCGCCTATGTTGGGCTTTCTGACAAAATAATATATGTACTGATAATAGAAAATAACGTTGAAAAGCGCAACCGGCAGGCACCAATAGCTCGCGATCTTCTCAAAATACTTGTTTTTCTGAAAAACCGCAATCGGAAGCACCACAAAGCTTATACCGTTTATCCAACGAAGGATCGCGTGGAAGCGCCCCCAAGGAAGCTCAAGTGCGGCATCGCCAATGGTCGAGCAAAACAGATCGGGCAAAAAGAACGCGAACATAGAAAGCACTACGAATACTATAGTCGAAGCACTCATAAGCTTATCAAATTGAGCGCTCTTACCTTCTTTTCCGAGGAAGCGAATACTCAAAAACAAAGAGACGGATAAAACTATTGCAAAAGCCAAATAAAACATCAAAACATCTTCTTTCTTTGACAAATTTTTGTTACCTTAATTGTAACACCTAAGCATTTTGATGTCAACAAAAAATGAACGCTTTTGAAATTTTTGTGAACATATACAAAAATGTATAAAAGGACTTGACAACGCCCTGCATTTGTTATATAATGATATGGAATAAAATCGTAGGTATGACCGCTTGAGGTTGAGGATTTTAGTCCGAACGACCGTTCAAGCGGCTTTTTTATGCAAAAAAGGAGAATATCATAATGAAATATGACGTTATAATCGTAGGCGCGGGCCCCGGCGGTATTTTCACCGCATTCGAGCTTGTAAAAAAGAACGGTGATCTCAAAATTGCCGTTTTTGAAGCGGGTTATCCCCTTCACAAAAGACATTGTCCCATAGACGGCAAGAAAGTTAAGTCATGTATCAGCTGCAAAACCTGCTCTATTATGAGTGGATTCGGCGGCGCAGGTGCTTTCTCTGACGGTAAGTACAATATCACAAACAATTTTGGCGGTACGCTTTACGAATATATCGGCAAGGCACGCGCTACCGAGCTTATGCATTACGTTGACGATATAAATATGGCTTACGGCGGAGAAGGTACAAAGCTCTATTCCACAGCCAACTCCAAATTCAAAAAGCTTTGCTTGCAGAATAAGCTCAATCTTCTTGATGCATCCGTACGCCACCTTGGAACGGATAAAAACTATATCGTTCTTGAAAACATCTATAACGATCTCAAGGATAAGGTTGATTTCTATTTCAGCACTCCCGTTGAGCATATCAAGCTTAGCGACGGTGGATATAGAGTTATCACTAAAAAGGGCGAATATGACTGCGACAAATGTATAATTTCCGTTGGCCGTATCGGTTCAAAGTGGATGGAAAAGGTTTGCCACGAGCTCGGACTTGAAAAGAAGTCCAACCGCGTGGATATCGGTGTTCGCGTTGAGCTTCCCGCATCCGTATTTTCACATCTTACAGACGAGCTTTACGAGAGCAAGATCGTATATAGAACCGAAAAGTTTGAGGATAATGTTCGCACCTTCTGTATGAACCCCAAGGGCAGCGTTGTTAACGAGAATACAAACGGTATCGTTACGGTAAACGGTCACTCATATGAGGATCCCTCCATGCAGACGGATAATACTAACTTTGCTCTCCTCGTTTCCAAGCACTTCACAGAGCCCTTTGAGGATTCAAACGGCTACGGTGAAAATATCGCACGTCTTTCCAATATGCTTGGCGGCGGTGTTATAGTTCAGCGCTTTGGCGACCTTATGAGAGGTAGAAGAAGTAACGCTAAGAGAATTGAGGAATGTACAGTTACTCCCACTCTTGCGGCAACCCCCGGTGATCTTTCACTCGTTCTTCCCAAGAGAATTCTCGACGGCATCATCGAAATGATATATGCCCTTGATAAGATCGCTCCCGGTACTGCGAACGATGACACTCTTCTCTACGGCGTTGAGGTTAAGTTCTATAATATGGAGGTTGCGGTTGACGAAAATCTCGAAAGCCAGCACAAGGGACTTTACATAATCGGTGACGGAAGCGGTATTACCCACTCCCTCTCCCACGCATCCGCAAGCGGCGTTCACGTTGCAAGACATATTCTTGGAATTGAATAATCATTAAAATTTAAGCACCTCTTTTCAAGAGGTGCTTTTTATTTATAAAATAATGCAAATAAGTCCGTTAGAGCCTTCGTTTATAATGCGCTCAAGGGTCTCGGAGAGTTTTGTGCGCGACTCGTCGGGAATATGCTCAAGCTTGGTGTGAAGTCCCTCGTTCATAAGCTCGTAAAGGCTTTTGCCAAACATATTTGACTCCCAGATCTTACGCGGATCCTCTTCAAATTCCTCAAGCATATAACGAACAAGATCCTCGCTCTGCGCCTCAGTACCGACTATGGGGCTTATCTCAGTTTCAATATTGGCACGGATCATATGAATGGACTGCGCGCTGGCGCGAAGCTTAACTCCGTATCCGCCCGCCTGCTTAACGATCTCGGGCTCTTCAAGATGCAAGGCACTCACGTCCGGCATAACTATACCGTATCCCTTTTCGTCCGCCTGCGTGAGTGCTTCTGCAACGCGGTCAAACTCGCTCTTCTTTTTTGAATATTCCCTCAACATTCTCACAAGCTGCTCCTCACTCGAGATATCAAAGCCAGTAAGCTCGCAAAGAGTTTTAAAATACAGCTCCCTTGTGCAAACAACGGAGAGCACAGCCCTGCCGCAGCCGTAATCAACGCTCTCAAATATAACGTCCCTTACGTTGTCGTTCTCGCGCAACGCCGAAAAGCCCTTTTTTATATCCCCCGCTCTGCGAATTTCATCCGCGCACTTGCAGACCGAGTCGCTTATGGAACGTTTAACCGGGTGTGATGGCTCGAGCGCCTTCATCCACTCGGGAAGCTTAACCTTCACCTCCGTCACGGGAAACTCACACAAGATCATCTGAAGAATATTTTTTATATCCTCTCCGTTAAGCTCCAAGCAGTTCACAAGCGCCACGGGAGCGCCATATTTTTCTTCAAGCTCCTCGCCAAGAGCTATGCTTTGAGGATCTGTTGGATGAGCGGAATTCAAAACTATAGCGAAAGGCTTTCCTATAGCACGAAGCTCCTTTACTATCCTCTCCTCTGCAAAAACATAGCTATCCCGAGGTATCTCTCCAATGCTTCCGTCTGTCGAAACAAGAATTCCAATGGTGGAATGCTCGTTGATCACCTTTTTAGTTCCAAGCTCTGCCGCCGCGGTAAAGGGCATGGGATCACTTTGCCAGGGAGTACGCACCATTCTCGGCTGTCCCTCCTCTATAGTTCCGAGAGCATCCGGGACAACGTAGCCCACGCAATCTATCATTTTAACGCGCATTCTCTCGCCCTCTCCCATCTCCACGGTCACTGCCGCGTCGGGAATAAACTTAGGCTCCGTTGTCATTACCGTTTTACCGCCCGCGCTCTGCGGAAGCTCGTCGCGCGCTCTGTCACGGTCATATCCCTCTTTAATATTGGGTAAAACAAGGGATTCCATAAATCTTTTGATAAACGTGGATTTGCCGCTTCTTACCGGCCCCACCACACCTATATAGATATCTCCGCCCGTTCTGCGCGCTATATCGCTGTAAATAGTATGTTCGCTCATATCAAGCTCCTCCAAAAAATCTTTCTCGGTCAAATATATGAGCATTACAAAAAATTTATTACAATCGAAAAAAGCAAGGTCTTCCCTTGCTTTTTATCATTTTATAACTATTTCTTTAAGATATTCTGTCACGCCGCGCGCAACTACGTCAGATATATCATCACCAATATCAAGTCTTTTGCGCACTGCCGTGGAGCTGATCTCACGCGCTCCCTCGTCACACGGAAGAAAAACCGTTTGAACATTGGGATTCATACGGTGATTATACTGAGCCATTTCAAACTCATAGTGATAATCCTTATCGTCGCGTATTCCCTTGACTATTGCGCATGCTCCAAGACGCTCGGCAAGAGATGCGAGCATTCCACCGTCAAATATAACCTCAACGTTTGGAATATGCTCAAGGGAAAGCCTTGCTATCTCCGTTCTTTGCGCGGGAGTAAACATATAGCTTTTGGCGTCATTTATCATCACCGCCACATAAACCTTGTCAAACAAAAGCGCCGCTCGCTCAATAATATTAACATGTCCCACAGTCATTGGATCAAAGCTGCCGGGAACTACTGCAATTTTCAATTAAATCGCCTCACTTTTTATTCTTAACACGGAAATGTGCGCAACTCCGTGCTTCATTGTTTTGATTATATCATATTTCTGAGAATTTTCAAGCCCCAAAATTTCAAACCTGTCGCTCTCGCAAACAATGACGGACTCATCACCAATAAGCTCTCGCTCAAAAAGGACGGTGAGGGATTCATCGATAAGATCGGTTGCGTATGGCGGATCAAGAAAAACGATATCGAATTTCGTTTTCGCATCACATTTTTTTACAAAAGTGATCGAATCCTCGTTTCTTGCCGTGACCGTGTCAGATAGGCGCGTTTTCTCGATATTTTTGCTTACTATTTTAAAGGCATCCCTGCTCTTATCAACAAGATAAACACGTTCCGCTCCCCTGCTCGCCGCCTCAAGCCCCATTTGTCCCGAGCCCGCAAACAGATCCAATACGGTGGCACCCGCTATATCAAACTGAAGCATTGAAAATATTGCTTCCTTACTTCTCTCGCTTGTAGGACGCGTGTTAAGCCCCTCAAGAGTTTCAAGACGCACTCCGCGTGCTTTTCCGGTAATAATTCTCATATCAATCTCCGTGAAAATAATTATAAATATTTTTAGCGTCCGCCTTACTTATACTCTTCGTTAAAGAAAGCTCCTCCTCAGTTGCGGATTTTATGGCATTCAGGCTTCCGAATTTTGCCAAAAGCAACCTTGCCTTTGCCGCACCGATACCGTTGATCCTTTCAAGAGAAGAGTGCTTAACGGTCTTTGATTTTGCCGCGCTCATTCTTGACACAGTGTATCTGTGTACCTCCTCCTGAACACGGTATATAAGCCCGTAAACAGCCTGCTCACGCGCTATGCTTATCTCCTCGCTCTCGGTACAAAGAGCTCTAGTTTTATGGAAATCATCCTTTACCATACCGAAGACGGGAATTTCAAGTCCCATATCGGCAAGCACTTCTTTAACTGCCATAACGTGCGTCCTGCCGCCGTCTATGAGCAAAAGATCGGGGTATTCACTCATAGATCCTCGCTCATCGGAAAGATGAGCGAGTCTGCGGCGCAATGTTTCTCGCATACACGCATAATCGTCGGTTCCATCCACGTCTTTTATGGTAAAGGTGCGATAATCGCTCTTTTTAGGCTTACCGTCAACATATACCACCATTCCACCCGTCTTATGCTCTGCGCCTATATTTGAAATATCATAAGCCTCCATCCTTTCGGGCAAGCTCTCAAGTCCAAGTATCTCAGCAAGTCGGAACAGGGTAGAATTGTCCTTTTCATATTCCTTAACGTAAGCATTCGCTTTTTCTTTAGCATTTGCAAATATCATCGCACAAAGCTTTTTCATTTCGGTGCGCTGAGGTGTCCATAGAGTTACACGTTTGCCCGCCTGATCGCTCAAAAAGTCTGACAAAAGCTCCTCCTCAACCGATACGCTACTGTCAAAAACAATTCTTTTGGGTATTCCGTCAGAATGTGAATAATAATCAACCAAAAACGCGGTGAGCGATGCCTCGTCAAGCAGCTTGTCCGAACCGAAAACGTAGTCGTTTTTACCGCCGAGTATGCCCTCTCTTACGGAATATATAGAGAGGCAGGAGCAAAGCTCCTCCGAATAGAGCGCAATAACGTCGTATTCCGCATCGGGTGAATCCACCACCTTCTGCTTTTCCCTTATCTTCTCGAGTGCGCGGATAGTATCGCGACATTTCATAGCCGCCTCGTATTTCTCTGCCTCGCTGTATGCGTACATCTTTTCTTCAAGAGAGGATATTGCTCCTCTTGTGTTGCCCTTGAGTATGTCAAGAGCGCATTTTATAAGCTCGCCGTATTCCTCTGCCGAAACGTGCCCACGGCACACTCCGCAGCATTGCTTCATCTGGTAGTAAAGGCACTCACGTCCCTTTCCGATATCGCGCGGAAAGGAGAGCTTGCAGCTTGGAATTCCGAGTGTTTTTTGTAACAGTGACATAATTTCAAAAACAGTACCCGCGCCGCCGAACGGTCCAAAATATTTTGCCCTGTCCGAAAGGCGTGTTCTTGTGAAAACTATGCGAGGATATTCCTCGTCAGTTACCTTTATATAGGGATATGATTTTGAATCCTTAAGTCTGATATTATATTTAGGAGAATACTGCTTGATAAGTGAGTTTTCAAGCGTGAGCGCCTCCATCTCGGTATCACAGAGTATATAGTCAAAATCAAAAACATTCGCCACCATCTTGGCGGTCTTCACATTTTTTTCACTGTTCTGAAAATACTGAGAAACGCGATTTTTAAGCTTTGCGCTCTTGCCGACGTAAATCACCTTGCCGGCTCTGTCACGCATAATATAGACCCCCGCGCAAAGCGGCAGTCCGTTGGCTTTAATAAGCAACTCAGCTTTTGTTGGCATATAATCACGCTCCTTTCACATTTTCAGAGTAAAACGGCGGGGAGAAACTCCCCGCCAAAATCTTAAATTTAAGCAATCAGAACAGCTGCTCCTCAAAGCCTGTATCGATAAGCTTGGTAAGTCCTTCTATTGCAAGCTCCTCGTCCTGACCCTCAGCAGTGAGAACAATGGTCATTCCCTTGGCAATACCCAATGAAAGAACACCTAAGAGGCTTTTTGCATTTACCCTTCTGTCATCCTTTTCAACCCAAATGGTGCTATTATACGTATTTGCCTTTTGAATAAAGAAGGTGGCGGGCCTTGCGTGAAGTCCTATTGCATTTGAAATTTTTACCTCTTTAGTAATCATAGTTACACTCCTAATTTCACTCTACTCAAATATAATTAAAAAGTTAGATAGTTTTATAAGTATATTATATCAAGTTAAGCAGATAAAATCAAGAAAAAGTATTTGTACACTTGCATAAACTTTTGGCGAAAATAATTATTTTTTTAACAATTTTGCACATTTTTGCAAAAAATATGCACCCTAAATCTTATTTTTCGATAATGTCAATTATTCTTATCGTGGTTTCAATATGCTCGCTGATTATATCAAGCGTAGAGTTTGATGAAATATACGTATCTCCATTGAGCAAAAATCCGTATTCGGTCATCTCGCCCCTTACAGTAACGTAACCCGATAAGGAGTATCTTGTATCATTATAGATAGTGGGTTTATCAACCGTGGGGTAAAGAACCTTTCCCCCATTTTCATTATATGCGCCAACAGCCGGAAGGTGCTGATTTATGCCCTCTAAAGTGCCAAACACTCTGTTAGTTGATTTTATTCTCATAGTATCTCCCTTTACGAAATAATCGTAAGCGGAGCTGCTTATATTATCCACCTTAAAATGAACGCGGTATTCCTTGAGATCCGCATTTATGGTATTATCGTTAAAGGTAATGGCCTTATACGCAATAGCAACAAGGCAAAGAAGAGCGAGGAGTATTATAACGCCGTCTATGGCATTAAATCTGCTTTTTTTGTTTTCGTTATCCATACTCTACCCCCTTATTTATCCACACTGAGTGAAACGCATTCGCCCACACCCACAAAACCTGAAAGTCTTAATGAAAGCCTTGTACCGTAGGCTATCTGTTGACCGTTAACGGTATATCCAATGCCTTTTTCATACTGGCAGTCAACCTTGACAGTAACGTAAACGTCGCTCTTGCCCTCAAGGGTTTTCTTTACCATCGTATCGTTACCTTCAATGTGTTCCCACACGACCGCCTCTTTTGTTTTTATTGCAGTTACCTTACCAAGCACCTCACTTGTTGAGCCGGCGGTAACTGTGTCACCCATCTTCATTCCGTTCTTTACGTCATCATCAACTCCGCGGAATACCACAACGTATGTGAGCGTAACGGGCTGCTTTTCGTCAGCCGAGAACAAATACAACGGATCAATAATCCAAAATGCAGCAAAAGCAACTGCCAAAGCGATTACCAATATCAAAAGATCAAAGGCATTAAATCTCCTTCTCTTTTTTTCGGTATTTTTTATATTATTTTCCATATTGCCTCCAAAATCAATCAAATGTATATATCGACGTCAGCTCTTCGAGGATCCTCGGAGTTTGCGGCTTCCTTCTTTGCCTTTTCCTTGTCATTTATTCTGACAAGCGCTACGCCGAGAGCCATTACCGCCCAGAAAACCAAAAAAACTCGGTAATTATACCAGATATGATCGGTAATTCCCATAACAAGAGCTCCGATTATACCCGAAAATGATGCGATTATAAGTGATCTTGATTTACTGTCCCTTCTTCCGTATTTTACAGCCTCAAGGGATTTTTGTGTATAAGTGAAAATTATCAACGCGAAAAGCACGATGCCCGCAATGCCAAGCTCAAGAGTTATCTGCAAAAACAAATTGTGAGAGTGCATAACGGATTCAGTTCCGGGAACGGCATACAATGAGTAAATACGCTTGAACGCGCTCTCGCCAACTCCTATTCCCGACAAAAGATTATCCCCAATCATATTAAGCACTCCGCGCCAGGTATTGAAGCGGTATATAACCGAGCTATCGGACATAGTAACGATACTCAGCAGTCTGTTCAATATGTTCTGAGGAACAAGATCCAACCAAATCGGCATTGTAATTACAGCGGATGCGAAAAACCACACGGTTTTAAAATTATACAGCAACGCAACTAATACAATTGATACCATAATGCCAAGCCACGCTCCGCGGGACCAGGTCATAACCGTGCAAATCAGAACAGAAAGCGAGCAAAGAGCGTATAAAAATTTATTAATTCTCTTTTCCGAGCTGAGCATCTGTGATACACAGAAAGGAAATACCATAACAAGATATACGCCTAGCATATTGGGATTGCCCAAAAATGAGCTTACTCTCGCCCCAATATCGGCAAATACCGACATATCCACAAATGATGAGCTTACAACGCCATCCTCAAAAATTCCCACCAAAGCCACGACCGACGTGCTTATGACCATCAGCTTTACACTTCTGTATATCCAGGTCTTTCTGATGTATGAGTTTACTATCAAAAAATAGGTAAGGATAAAAGCAAAATACATAGCTGCAGAAAGCAATGATGGAACGCCTCCGCGCGTAAATATTCCGCCAAACAGCATCAATGTGCCAAATAACAGCACTAAAATATCTATCAGCTCAAATGCAAGTACTCTCTTTCCCCTCATAAATTTTGAGAAAAATCCAAGCAAAGAAACAATAACCAAAAACAAGGTTATCATTGACGGTCTTTCAAACACGCTCAAAAAAGGAACGATACCGAGCATCGAAATCACTCCCAATTCAGGGAAGCACATTATAAGTGCCATAAAAATCATGACAAAGAGAATGTCGATAAGGATAATTGGATTTACAAGATATGTTATAAGTCCAAGAAATGCCGAAACGGTAAATACTATCGGATAGCTGCCTCCGGAAACCGAATTATCCGCTTCAAACTTGCTCTCGTCAAGATGCAGAATATGATTTATAACGTAATATGATACTCTGCTTTTTACCAACGCTTCGCCCAATCTTCTTTTGGATGCGAGCAACGGTATGGCAAGCACGGAGAGCACAATTCCAATAAACACGTTAAACATATCTATATCGGAAGTAAAATAATATTTAAGCATCGATATAAACACAGTAACAAACGCGAACGAGAATAAAGATACTCCCCATATTCTGAGGTATGATTGAATCATGCGCGATGATATTTCAGTCACCAGCCTGCATACAAAGCTCTCTTCATAAAGCTTTGCCACCCTGTTTCGCAGAGCAAAGCTTCCGAATATGGACTTTTTCTTAATGAAATGATGCAGACTTCCCTTTTCCCAAAGACTCTCTAATTTAGCATAAAGCCCTGAAAAAATATATCCTATAAAGCTACCCTTTATAGTTCTGGAGATTTTTTCAGCCCAAAGAGACAAGAAAAAGATGATCTGACCATAATTTCTCTTCTTTTGGCCTTTTTCTATTTTTTTACTTTTTTTATCGTTAAATAATCCGTTTTCCTGTAAATTATTCAAAATATCACTCCTTAAGCAGTGAATTATTATTTTTCGAGAAGGTCCGGTCGCTTTTCGCGAGTTACCCTTAGAGCCTGCTCCCTTCTCCATTTGTCTATCTCTGCGTGATTGCCCGATATAAGTACGTCGGGCACCTTTTTGCCGTGAAATTCATACGGACGCGTATATTGAGGATATTCAAGCAAGCCACTTGAAATACTCTCCTCCTCGTAGCAAGCCTTGTCGGAAAGCACGCCGTCCTTAAGACGCGAGATGCAATCCACAAGAATGCACGCGGGCAGCTCGCCGCCCGTGAGAACGTAGTCCCCGATAGATATCTCTTCGGGCTGTATCTCCTCAAGTGCGCGTGTGTCAATTCCTTCGTAATGACCGCAGATGATGATGAGATTATCATATTGCGCAAGCTCCTCTGCCTTTTTCTGAGTCAGAACAGCCCCCTGTGGGCTCATATATATTGCCTTGGATTTTATTTCGGTTCCAAGCTCCTGCTCAACCTGATTTTTTACAAATTCATAGCAATCGCAAACGGGCGGTGCCATCATAAGCATTCCAAAGCCGCCACCGTAAACGGTATCATCAACCTTGCGGTGCTTGTTATTAGCAAAATCGCGAATATTGTGCGCGTGAACAGATACGTGTCCCGCTTTTTGCGCCCTTCCTATTATGCTCTCTCCAAGCACGCCCAAAACAAGCTCGGGAAAGAGTGTCATTATATCAAATCTCATTTCAGTCCAACATTCCTTCTATCAGCTTAACGAAAATTCCGCGCTCGGTATCGACCTCTTTTATAAATTCCTCGACCGCGGGAATGAGTTTTTTGCCGTCGGCTGTATCTATCTCGTAAAGATCGCTCGCGCCGAGGTTGAAAACGTCCGCGAGCTTACCAATCTCCTTGCCGCTTTCGACATCTATAGCGGGAAGCCCGATAATATCCGCGATAAAGAATCCGTCCTCGTCAATGGATATATCATTCCTATCGGCATAAACGATCCTGCCGCGAAGAGCATTTGCCGTGTCTATATCATTCACTCCATCGATCTCAAGAAGCACGAATTGCTTGAAAACGGATGCTCTTTTCACCCTGTGGCAAGCGTATTCCTTACCCTCCTTAAGATAAACTCTTTTAAGGGATGCAAGATCCTGAGGCGTATCGCACCACGATTCAAGCTTCAAGCCTCCGCGAACGCCATGAGTATTTATAATTTTTCCACATTCAAGATACTGTGATTTGCTCATTTTTCGTATATTTTACGCGCCAAAGCGCGCCTTTCTTAAAAGTTTACATAATTATTTAGTATATTATAACATATAAAATCGTTATTTGCAAGAAAATACTGTT
The DNA here is from genome assembly GCA_017483195.1 of Clostridia bacterium. Classification (GTDB taxonomy): domain Bacteria; phylum Bacillota; class Clostridia; order Oscillospirales; family CAG-272; genus RGIG4608. Next base: position 118,365 of record JAFULR010000016.1, on the reverse strand, counting down.
ATTTTTATTAATTTTGACCGCCCAAGTTATTAAATTTCAGTTAATTTTCAAAAAAACGGAAAATACTATTGAAAAAAGCTGAAAAATATTGTATAATAATTAAGTTAGTAATTTGAAATTTTTACGGAGGTATAATCAAATGTTTAATTTATTGGAAAACACAACCACCCCAACGGGCGGCGGAGATCTTCTTACATCTCTCTTCCCCATTCTTATGATTGTTGTAATGTTCGTTGCAATGTATTTCCTTACAATCAGACCTCAGAAGAAGGCTGAAAAGGAAGCGAACGATATGAGAAACAATCTTCAGGTTGGCGACGAGGTAACAACCATTGGCGGTATCATCGGAAGAATCGTTAGCATCAAGGACGAGACTTGCGTTATCGAGACAACGAAGAACGGTACAAAGATCCGTTTACTCAAGTCCGCTATCCGCAACGTTGACGTTAAAGCAGAGGACGCTCAGTAATTTAAATAAAAGAACCAAGCAAAAAAGCTCGGTTCTTTTATTTTTTGGCATTTTCATTCTTGGGATTACATATATTTTACAAAAAAGATCCCTCGGAGGAAATATGAAAAATAAGAAAACAAACGCACAAAGCAGCTTTTACAGCATTTTCAGACCGATTTTGATTAGTATTTTATCAACGGCGGCAATAAGTGTTGCCCTTCTGCTCGTGGGCACTGCTGCGGCATATCTTACGCCCGATCCCACCGCGTTTGTAGAACCGCTCGGCTTTGTAACACTGTTTATAACGGCGTTTTTCGGCGGATTTGCCGCATCAAAGATCAATAAGCGCGCACCTTATCTGAACGCGATCCTAACGGGAGCGTCATTCACGCTTATATCAACGCTCCTCGCGCTCGCCCTACCCCACACGCTCGCAAGCGGAACGGAGCTGCTGCCACGCATTTTGCTCCGCGCGCTCTCCCTTGCCACCTTCCCCCTCGGCGCACTCGTGGGCATAAAGGCTTCCAAGCCGCGAAAACGTAAACGCAGAAAAAGATAAAAGCACCTCACAGGGTGCTTTTAAATTTTTATTGTTAATCATCTTCAATACGCAAAGTTCCGTCAGTGCATTGTACGTAATACGTGTAATAGCGCATATATTTTGGATCACGCTCAAGACTTCTTTTGTGAACCTCCATCCATTCTTCCATAGTTCCGTCATACACAACGTCAGTATGCAGGAAGGATTCCCATCCAACATATTGGATGCCATTCGGAAGATACACCTTTGAATTGAAGCCTGTGCCCGAAAAAGCACGTTCTCCTATTACAGTAACATTGTCGCTCAGTATCACTTCTCCCAAGCTTTGGCAACCTTCAAACATTCCATTAGATATCACTGTAACGTTTTCACTTAGATCAACTTTTACTAACTTATCGCATTCATAGAATGCCCCACCTCCTATAGAGGTAACCTTATCTGTCATAGAAATGAAAGTAAGATTATTTGAACCTGCAAAAGCACAGCCTCCGATAACCGTAACGCTTTCTGGTACGTCAAACGAGGTCTCCGGCTTTCCACCGCAATATCTTACAAATACAGTTTCGTCCTTGGAATAAAGATTGCCGTCAATACTAACGTAATACGGGTTATTTTCATCCACGTTTATAGTCTCGAGCTTATAACAGGAATAAAAAGTATATGCGTCTATATCCGAAATCGCATTCGAAATATTGAGTGTTTTTAAAGGATTACGATATCCAAACATTCTTCCATCTATCTCTGTAATTCCTCTGCCAAGCGTTACTGTTTCAAGCGAGGAGCAGGTTTCAAACATATCCATACCGTACTCAACAACGCTATCTGGTACCACGACCTCAACAAGATGCGCCGCGCTGTCAAATGCTCGATCCATTACGGTTGTAACACCGTCGGGAACGGCAAAAAACGTGTCCTTCTTTCCGCCGACGTATTTAATAAGAACCGTTCCGTCTTTGGAATACAGGTCTCCGTTTATGGAAGTAAAATACGGATTTTCTTCGCTGACGTTAATTGACTCAAGCAAAGGACATTCCGAAAAAGCAATGTCACTGATCAAACCGACGTTTTTCCCTATATACACAGTTTTAAGGGATTCGCAACCGAGAAACATATCATCGAAATACTCAATGCAATCCGGCAGTTCTATACTATCAAGGCTTGTACAACCGGAAAAGCTTGAACGAAAAGTCTCGAGGCTATCGGGAAATTCAACTTTCTTCAAAGAAGCACAGTCCACGAATACGCCCTGCGGTATCACCTTTATACCTTCCTCTAAAACTACTATTTCGAGATCTTTAGAACCTGCGAATAAGTACTCGGGCAAAACCTCAAATCTGCCGGGTATGGTAATACTCTTCAAGCCCTCACAGCTTGCAAAAGCCGCTTCAGCAAGCACAACCGTGTCCGGATGTATCTCACAGCTATATGAATTAGGACCATATTGAGGATATGGAGGAAGCACGGGTGTCTCCTTTTCAGGTAAATCCATATCATTGGGGTTGTAGCTATAGGTTTCAACCGTCTCTTCCCTCGGAACGTTCTTGGGGCGCATAAAAGCATAGTAGGGATTTTCCTCATTACCAAGATAAAGCCCGCCCTCATACTCGTTATAGTTAAGATGCGGACATTCTGAATAAACGCTAGCATCAATATATTCAACGGTATCGGGAATTATAAGTGTCCTCGCTTGGATGATATCGGGAAAGAATATCCATCTGTAATCCACCCTTATGCTCGTAACGGGCTTCCCTTCTATATGTGATGGGATCTCAACCCAAAATCCGGCAATTCCTTGGATGTTCCGAACCTCGCAGTGATCATCATAAATCTGATATTCAATACCATTTTTCTCATAATAATTTCCGTATCGATACTCACACGATACCACAGCAAATGCGCAAAGTACGATGCACACAAGAAAAACTAATCTGGTTTTTGAATTTTTCATCACTTTCCCTCCTTATCAGGTACTGTTATAAAAATTATAGCATTCTATTATAAATTTGTCAACACCTATTAAAATTCGTGCCAAAAAGAGCCCGTTTTTTCAAAAAACGGGCTCTTTTTATCATAAATTATAAATTTTTTTCGCATTTTCAAACGTGATCTGTGCGATCTCCTCCGGCGTTTTTCCGAAAACTGCCGCGATGGCGCCTACGGTATATTCGAGGTTGCCCGAATGGTTCATCTTACCCCTCAGAGGATGGGGAGAAAGATAGGGCGCGTCGGTCTCTATAAGCAAGCGATCAAGCGGGATGCTCGCAAGCACATCACGCACGCGACTCGCGTTTTTGAAGGTCACTACGCCCGAAAACGAGATATACCAGCCGCGGCGTATAAGCTCCCTCGCCATTTCCGAAGAGCCGCTGTAGCTGTGGAATATTCCCTTCACGTCGGGGTATTTCAAAGCCATCTCAAAGCAATCTCCGTGCGCTTCTCTGTCGTGGATTATCACGGGCAAGCCGTATTTTTGAGCCATTTTCATCTGAGCATCAAAAACGTATCTCTGCTTTTCCTTTACCTCGTCCGTAAGCTCGTCAAGATGGTAGTCAAAGCCTATCTCACCTATCGCCACTATCTTGTTCTCCTTGCGCAAGTCTTCGTCGCGCACGCTTGCCTCTATCTGCTCAAGAGCTTCATCGATATCTTCGATATAAAGGCAATCCTCGGGGTGAATTCCCGACGAAACGTACATATTTTCATATTTTTTAGCCTGCGCTATGCACTCCTTAAGATTTTCGGGATTTGTGGCAATATTCACTATCGCTCCGACCTTATCCGCAAAAAGCTTTTTAAGAAGCGCGTCCGCTCCGCCCTCGTATTCGTTAAACCACGCGTCGAAATAATGCGCGTGAGAATCAAAAAATTTCATATTTTTGTCCTTTATAGAAATTCAAATCAAGGGGAGATTGCTCTCCCCTTTTGTTTTTTATCTAATTCTTTCGCCAAGGGGTGTTGCTTCGTCAAGGAATACTACTCTCACCTGCTCCTCACCGGAAGCGAGTATCATGCCGTTCGACTCGATACCGCAAAGAGTTGCGGGCTTGAGATTGCATACAAGCACGATCTTTTTGCCGATGAGCGCGTCGGGCTCGTAGAATTTCGCAATTCCCGAAACCACCTGGCGCTGCTCGTAGCCAAGATCCACCTTAAGCTTAAGAAGTTTCTTTGCCTTCGGTACCTTTTCGCACTCAATGATCTTTGCCACGCGAAGCTCGACCGCCATAAAGTCCTCAATGCCTATGAGCGCAAGTCCCTCGGGCTTTTCGATTACGGGCTCCTCAGAGGCTTTAGCCGCCATTCTTGCAAGTCTGCGTTCTTCAAGCTCAGCGAGCTTCTTTGCCTCGTCAACGCGTGCGAAAAGCACCTTTGAGTCGGATACAAAGCCACCTACAACGATACCGCCGAATTTATCCTCCGTGCCTATGCTGTCAAGCCCTCTTGCCTCGGTTGCAAGCTCATTAAGGATCTCCTCACTCGTTTCGGGAATAAAGGGCGCAAGCATAATAGCTCCCCAACGGATGGTCTCAAGAAGATTGTAAAGAACAGTACCAAGGCGCTCTCTCTTGCTCTCGTCCTTCGCAAGGACCCAAGGAGTAGTCTCATCAATATACTTATTCGCGCGGGACAGCATCTCAAAAACGGATTCAAGCGCATCCGCAAGATGATAATCGTCCATATACGCGATATATTTATTGTAAGCCTTAACACAAGCAGCCTTAAGCTCGCCGTCAAGCTCATCACAAGCTGCGGGAGCGAGGATCTCCTTGTCAAAATACTTCTTCTCCATATCAAGAGTACGCTTTACAAGGTTACCGAGATTGTTTACAAGATCGGTATTGTATCTCTTGATAACTGCGTCGTAGGTTATCGAGCCGTCGTTTGCATAGGGCATTTCGGAGAGCGCGTAGTAACGAACCGCGTCAACGGAAAAATCGTCTGCAAGCTCGTCCGCATAGATCACATTGCCCTTGGATTTGGACATCTTGTCCATACCGAAATTGAACCAGGGGTGACCGAATACCTTTTTGGGAAGCGGAATATCAAGCGCCATAAGGAAGATGGGCCAATAGATAGTGTGGAAGCGAAGGATGTCCTTACCGATAACGTGGCAATCGCAGGGCCACCATTTCTTGAATTCCTCGCTCTGCTCCTCGTAGGTCTTATCGGGATCAAAGCCAATTGCGGTAATATAGTTCGTAAGCGCGTCAAGCCAAACGTAGGTAACGTGCTTCTTGTCAAAATCAACGGGAACTCCCCAGGAGAACGAAGTACGGGATACGCAAAGGTCCTGAAGTCCTCCCTCCACCTTAAGGAAGTTGTTTATCATTTCCTTCTTTCTTGACTCGGGCTGAATGAAATCGGGGTTTTCCTCGATGTGCTTGATAAGTCTGTCGGCATACTTGCTCATCTTGAAGAAGTAAGCCTCCTCCTCTGCTCTCTGCACCTCGCGGCCGCAGTCGGGACACTTGCCGTCAACCGCCTGAGTTTCGGTAAAGAAGGACTCGCAGGGGGTGCAGTACCAGCCCTCGTATTTTCCCTTGTATATATCGCCCTGATCGTAAAATCTCTTGAACATCTTCTGAACGGCTCTCTCGTGGTAGTCGTCAGTTGTGCGGATAAAGTAGTCGTAGGACGTGTTCATCTTATCCCAAACGGCCTTTATCTCACCTGCAACTCCGTCAACGTATGCCTTGGGAGTGATGCCGGCCTCTTTTGCGAGGTCCTCGATCTTCTGACCGTGCTCGTCGGTGCCCGTGCAGAAGAACACGTCAAAGCCACGCGCTCTCTTGTATCTTGCCACCGCGTCGGTCATGATAACCTCGTAGGTGTTGCCGAAGTGTGGCTTGCGTGATGCGTAAGCTATCGCCGTGGTTACGTAAAATTTTGGTTTTGTATTCATAATAATTCTCCTTCTCCTTTGCGAATGGGCAAAGGATATGTTATATTTTTATGTTTTAATGTTTATCTGATTTAGTTTAGAAGATATCAGTTGTTTTTTCCCCATCTGCGCATTATCTCGTCAACAACAAGACGGGTTGCAAATTCAATGGAGTCCGCTTCGATAGTGCATGCCGCAGCCTTTGTATGTCCACCACCGCCAAAATGCTTTGCTACGTTTGAAACATCGAAGCCGCAGGACGATCTGAGCGATATCCTGAATGAGCGGTAGGCAGTTGACTGACGAACACTCATAGCTATTTTTACACCGTCAACCGCGCGGGCAACGTCAACAAGAGTTTCAAGATGCTCATCCTCAACTCCGAGCTCCTTTTTAAGCTCATACGGAAAGATCACCGCGGCGATTTTTCGGTTGTTGTAAAATTTCATATTCTGAAAGCCTGCCGATTCAGCCGCAAGCATTTGCTCGCTCTTGCAATCAAAAAGCCTATGGTTGATTTCAGCAGCGTCTATTCCCGCCGCGAGCAAGCGCGCCGCACACATATGTGTATGTGCCGACACGTTGGAATACTTGAAGCATCCCGTGTCACTTGAAAGAGCCGCGTAAACAAGATCATAAACGTCTCTTGGTATTTCTTTTATCTCTCCAAGGCTGACAAGCTTTTCAGCTATTTCGAAAATGATTTCTCCGGATGCCGCATAATCCGATTTGATATAACTGTCCGCGTATCGTATTCCGTTTTCGTGGTGGTCGAGCATAAGATCCACCCTATCCTCAAAAAGCCCCTGAAGCTCACCCAGCTGACTTGGGCTCGCCGTGTCAACGGTTATAATGCGCTCGAATTCAAAGCTTTTATCGATATTCTCAAATTTTGCGCTTTTCTGGTGCTTTTCGGTAAGAAAAGCTAAGCGTGAGGGGATCTCACTCTCGCACGTGCAGATCGCTTTTGCTCCCATAGCTTCAATAAGAAGCTTCAAGGCAAAGGATGCGCCTATCGCATCCGCATCGGGGCGAGCGTGATAAATAATAAGAGTATTTTTTCTCTCCGAAAGAAGCGAGCAAACGTCGTCAAGCGTATATTTTCTGCATTCCTGACGCATTATTCTTCACCGTTCTCTTCTTCGTTTTCTTCAAAATCTTCGGAAAACGTAATGCTGTTGAGAAGCTTTGAAATGTGCGCGCCGTGTGCAACACTGTCATCAAGTATAAAAGTAAGCTCGGGAGTGATTCTGAGATTAAGCCTTTGTGCTATCTGCGAACGAATAAATCCGCTTGCCGCGCGAAGTCCTTTTGCAAGCTCCTTTTTGTCTCCCATAAGTGAGCTGTAATATATTTTTGCGAACTTGAGGTCGGGAGTAACGTCCACAGCAGTAATGCTAACAAAAGCTCCGCTTACTCTTGGATCTTTAACGTCTCTGAGAATGCTCGCAAGCTCCCTTTGTACCTCATCGTTTATTCTTCCTCTGCGATAATTTGCCATTTTTTCACCGTCCTTCTGCCGCCGAAAAGCCTCTTCAAGACACAATCGGCGCAATTTTACATAATAATTCATATTAGTATAACATAAATAGCAAAAATTATCAAGGGAAATAATAAAAAAGTTTCAAATTTTGATTTATAGGGGAGTGGTATTCCTCTATAAATAAAAATTTGAAGATCAGTCATCAAAAAAGTGGGAGCGAATAAAGCTCCCACCTGATAAAATTCGTATTACTGTGCCGCGTCAACGATTGCGTTGAACTTTTCGGCAACAAGGGATGCGCCGCCGATAAGACCGCCGTCAACGTTCGCTTTAGAAAGAAGCTCGGACGCGTTCTTTTCGTTCATAGAACCGCCGTACTGGATGATAAGCCCCTCTGCAGCCTCTCTGCCATAGAGAGAAGCAACAACGTCACGGATAGCTCCGCAGGTCTCGTCAGCCTGCTCGGGAGTTGCCGTAAGTCCCGTACCGATAGCCCAAACGGGCTCGTAAGCGATAATAACGTTCTTAAGCTCTTCTGCGGAAATTCCTGCAAGATCAAGCTTTGTCTGCATAGCAACCACCTCGTTAGTAATGCCCGCAAGACGCTCCTCCTTGACCTCTCCAAGGCAAAGAAGGACCTTAAGACCTGCCGCAAGAGCTGCCTTTGTTCGAAGATTTACGGTGTGATCCGTCTCACCGAAATACTGACGGCGCTCGGAGTGACCGATGATTACGTACTCAACGCCGATCTCCTTAAGCATCTTAGCGGAGATCTCGCCAGTGAACGCGCCCTTTTCCTCAAAGTGTACGTTCTGTGCGCCGATCTTGATATTTGAGCCCTTTGCCGCTTCCATAGCCGCGCCGATCGTTACGAAGGGAGCGCAAAAGATAATATCGCAATTGTTCTTGCCCTCAACAAGGGGCTTTACCTCATTAATAAACGCAGTTGCCTCGGAGGGTGTGAAATTCATCTTCCAGTTTCCTGCTATAACGTATCTTCTCATTTTATTTCTCCTTTATGCGTAATTTTGCTGTGCCACAAAGCGTAGCACAGCAAAAATATAGTTCAATTATTTGTCCTCAAGACATGCAATGCCGGGAAGCTCAAGTCCCTCAAGGAACTCAAGAGATGCGCCGCCGCCTGTGGAGATATGTGTGATCTTAGAAGCAAATCCAAGTGTTTCGCATGCAGCCGCAGAGTCGCCACCGCCTACGATAGTTGTTGCGCTGGAGCGAGCAAGAGCATCCGCCATAGCGATAGTACCCTTTGCAAGTGTGGGGTTCTCAAATACACCCATAGGACCGTTCCAAACAACGGTCTTAGCATCAAGAACTGCCTGAGCGTAAAGAGCCTGAGTCTTAGCACCGATGTCACAGCCCTCACGGTCAGCGGGAATCGCATCCGCCTCTACCTCAAGTGTTTCAACGGGTGCGTCGATGGGATTTGGGAACTCTGCGATAGTTACAACGTCAACGGGAAGAAGGAGCTTAACGCCGTTAGCCTCTGCCTTTGACATCATATCACGGCAGTAGTCGATCTTTGTATCGTCAAGAAGGGACTTGCCAACGCCGTAGCCCTTAGCTGCGAGGAATGTGTAAGCCATACCGCCGCCGATGATGAGTGTATCAACCTTTGTGAGAAGGTTGTTGATAACGTTGAGCTTATCTGCAACCTTAGCGCCGCCAAGGATTGCAACGAAGGGACGCTCGGGAGAGGTAAGAGCCTTACCCATAACGCCGATCTCCTTCTGAATAAGGTAACCGCAAACTGCGGGAACTCCACCGTACATAGCAACGCCTGCAGTTGTTGCGTGAGCGCGGTGAGCAGTACCGAATGCGTCGTTTACGTAGATATCACAATATTTAGCAAGCTCTTTTGCGAAATCCTCGCCGTTCTTCTCTTCTCTTGCGTCAAAGCGAACGTTCTCAAGAAGAACTGCCTTGCCGTTTTCAAGAGCAGCAACCTTAGTCTGCGCGTCAGCACCGATAATGTCTTCTGCGAATGTTACAACACCGCCAAGGTACTCGTTAAGACGAGCCGCAACGGGAGCGAGTGTGAGATTCTTCTTGTCGTTCTTAAGAGCCTTTGCAAGAAGCTCAGCCTTAGCTGCTTCTCTTTCTTCTTCGGGAAGAGCCTCAACCTTCTTCTTTTCCTTCTTTGTAAGACCAAAGCCCTCTGTAAGGATGTTGTGGGGCTTGCCCATGTGGGAGCAAAGAACAACTCTTGCGCCCTTTGCGAGCAAATATTTAATAGTGGGAAGTGCCTCAACGATTCTCTTATCACTTGTGATAACGCCGTCCTTGAGGGGTACGTTGAAATCGCATCTTACGAGAACTCTCGCGCCTTCCACGATCTCAATATCTTCAATAGATTTCTTGTTGTAGGTCATTTTTAAAAATTCCTTTCATAACGTATTCGGGCATATTTTTAATAAGCCCAATCTTTACCAATTAATAATATATCACACTTTTGTCAAATTATCAATAGTTTTACAAAAAATTTGTTAAAATTTTGGCAACGGGTTGCTTTAATCAATATCCAAGCAAATATAAAAAAGGAGCGGTTGTTCAATATCCGTTGATAAAGAACAACCGCCTTTGTTAAATTAGTAAAATATTACTTTTCGTAAATGACTTCAACACCACTGATATATACAGTTGTAGTGCTAATATTACTAAAGGTAAAATCATCTGTCTTATTCCACTCGATAGTAACACTAAGGTCATCTGTATTTGTAGTTACTGTATACTGATTACCGATTGCATTTACAAGGTTATTGAGCTGAGTTGCATTGCTTGCTTTAATAGTAATACTTGTAATTACAACACCGCTCTTGTTAACCAATGTAAATGTGTTCTGCTTCTTAAGCTGCATGTAATCCTTAGCAGTTTTATAAATGGTAAATGTTGATGTTCCCTTTGCTATAACAGCATCAAAATCATCATTACTCCAAGTCCAGAAAGTCTGAGCAGCATCAAGAACTCCGTTATACTTCTCTGCTGTACCGATTGCAATACTTGATTTTGCCATATTCATTTTCCAAGGACAACGGTCACAAACGTTATCTGCGTTTTCATCAATGTGTCCAAGTGCGGGCTCACCTACTGCAAGACAAGCACAAACGGAAGCCTTATCACAGGTTGCTTCGCTGAATGAATGCTCATGCTTAAGGATTGTAAGTATTCCGCTTTCGATCTTGGCAGATTGTGTTGCAGGAGAGCCAGTATTTCTGGCGGGCTTACCGTATATCTGAACGGTATCACCAACAACTACTTTATTAGCTGTCCAAGAGGAATAAGCAACACCTGCTTCATTCTTGGGCATTCTAACAAGAATAGTGTCACCCGCTTCATCCTGTATAATGAAAATACCGTTTTTAGCATCGGTGATTTCAATTATAACACCCTCAACATAATAGCTGCTGCTGAGAGATACAATGATCATATGATTTGCAGTAAAGAGAGACACTTTACTGTTTGCGGCAGGAAGGATTCTCTTTGTGCATCCCTCAAAGTCACAAGTAATATCAAGGTTTGTATCGATATGATCAACTACAGGAATAGCTTCTGTATAAGTATCACCGCAAGCACATGTGAAAGTCTTAACGCCTTCAACTGTACAAGTGGGTGCAGTAATTGTTTCTGTATATTTGTGCTCATGAGCCGCGTAGTCGGGGTCTTCAGCTCCGCAAGCACACTTGCCGTCAACGTAAGTATGACCGAGCGCGGGGATTTCTTCGCTTTCAAGCACCTCACCGCATCCTTCGTTTTGACATTTGATCACTTTCTTGCCTGCTTCTTCACAAGTAGCGTTGGATTCAATCTCCCATTCGCCTCCTTTGTGACCGAGAGCATCAATTTCATCAGTCTTCTTGGTTGCACCGCAAGCACAAGCATGGAGAGTATATCCTACTCCTGTACATGTAGGAGCAACAACTTCACTAACCTCAAAAGAATGCTCGTGTTCATAGTAGAATTCACCGTAGAAACCATCGTAGGAAACCTTGCAGGGTCCCATGGTTGTATATGTATTATCATTTCTGGTAGCGAACCAATAATCTTCTCCGTTAACATTTGCTATAAGTGTCTTGCTTTCGGGATCGATTGTATAAACAGTAGAAGCTGTGGTAGCATAAGCACCGTTTACGTGTGTACCGGAAACAACCATGTTAATGTATGTCTTTACACCATTTACATAGCAATACATATAGTATCCACCTTCAGTTGCCTCAATAAATACATAGAGAGCTTCATCGGGATTATCGGTAGTTGCCATATAGTATCCACTCATACCACCCTTAAGGTAGTACACTTTATTAAGCTTACCCTGATACATTCCGAAGATGTATCCCTTGCCTTCAACAGGAATTGCGGAAATCTGATCTCCACAAGCTGTGCAAATACCGTCATCATTGTAGGTATGAGCTGCAGGAACTTCATCGTCAACGTAGCTATCGCCACAAGCACATGTGTAGGTTGTGTAACCATCCTCTGTACATGTAGGAGCTGTAACGGTTGCTTCATAATCGTGACCGGATGCTTCAACCTCGTCAGCTACATAGGTGTCGCCACAAGCACATGTGTAGGTTGTATAGCCTTTTTCAGTACATGTGGGAGCTGTAACGGTTGCTTCATAATCGTGACCGGATGCTTCAACCTCGTCAGCTACGTAGGTATCGCCACAAGCACATGTGTAGGTTGTGTAGCCTTTTTCAGTACATGTGGGGTCTGTAACTACAGTTGTGTAGCTGTGTTCGTGAGGAGGAACATAGTCAGGATCCTCTGCTCCGCATTCGCACTTACCTTCATTGTAAGTATGGGTGTGGCCCGTGTTGGGATTTGGAAAAATGTTGTTTATAAATTCACAGGAAGTAAGTGTGAAAATCATAACAACGATTACAAATACCAACAGTGTAGCAATTTTCAAGTTTTTCATAATGTCTTTCCTTTCTTTTTTTGTTGGGCAATTTTATTATACCATATATATCCATAAGAGTAAATTGGACAGGTTGCCGAAAAACATCAAAAAAACGAAACTATTACATACATAAGGCACAACGTTCATAAAAAATCGTGAAAATGGGAGCTGATACACAGCTCCCTCTAATAAATTATTCAACGTTTTTGAGCAATATACAGTTTCAAAATTACCTCTTTCGCACTTTTGTAAAATCATCATTTTACCAAAAATTAATCTTTTTTATTCCTTCTCTTGCCTTCAAAGTGTATCTTCATATGCTCGGCTATGCCGTAAGGAGTATTGAATGGGGACAAAAAGCTCGTTTTGAGGCTCTTGCTCTTAAGCTCCTCGCGTATCTCCGATTTCAGTCTGTCCCAATCGACCTCCATCCTCATCTCCTTGGCGAGCTTCTCTACCTTAGAAACGAGCTGCACCGATTCGCAGAAATCCGCAATAAAGATGCCGAAAAATACACCGACCAAAAGCACCGCAAAAAGCAGCCAATCAAGTGTAATAAAGGAATATACCATATTGTTGAGCGGCTCAAATAAAGCGTAGTAAAAAAGCGCGCCCGCCAGCGTCCAGATAAGCGAATAAAGCGGACATATTACTCCCTTGTAGTTGCCCCATCGCTTTGAGTAATCCCAAAGGCGCACCTTCATTCCGCGAATGAATATAAGTCCGCCTATAAGCTCTATCAGAGTCATAAGCGCGCCGATACCCACGATCACACTCAGATCAAAGAGCCAAGATGCCGCAAAATAGCCCTCAAACGACTTCATGATATGTATAAAAACGTAAAGACACACAACGCCCGTTCCGTAAATTGGCAGATAGGGACCCTTTAAAAGTCCGGGGTTTATCCACTTTTTCATTGAGATGAACCGCCTGAAAAACAGCTCAAGCACCCATCCGAGCATCGAAAATACCATAAATAGATATGACAATATAATGATCGTCCACATCGCATCCGACATAATTCCACCTCACACATTTTTTTGTAATTATACTGCGCAAAAGTTAATTAAGTATTAATTCTATATCAATTTTAGTTGACAAACCAACAAAAAGAAGAGCCCGGGGGCTCTTCCTTTAAATCTTACTTATTCGTAACACGCCCTCGGGCCGCCGATATATTTCGGGCGGGTCCTTGCGAAAACGAGGTTTGCTTCACCAAGCCTTTTTACCGAAAGTCTCACGGGCACGGCAACCGAGCGCAGATGCATACCGATCAGCGTATCGCCGATATCTATCCCCGCGTGAGCTTTGATTGTTTCAACAACAACGGGATCCTTGAAATTCTCATAAGCCGCGGTGGCAAACGAGCCGCCCGCCTTTGCCTTGGGAACAACACAAACGGTCTCAAGTCCGTATCTTTCGGCGCATTCTCTCTCAACCACGAGCGCGCGGTTAAGATGCTCGCAACACTGCGCCGCAAGGAATATCCCCTTTTCCGCAAGAATGGGAGCAATTCCTTCATACACCGCACTCGCTGCATTAAAATCGCTTCCCTTTCCTATTGCTTCGCCAACGATCTCACTCGACGAGCATCCTACAACGAGTATCTCGCCTGACTTCATTTGAACTTTGTCGAAAAATTCAAACATCATTTCTTTCGATTCGTCTAATATTATCTTGTACATAATACACCTCAAAAAACCAAGGGCTCCCCTTTATGAGAAGCCCTTAATATGTTTAATTATTCAGCGTCAACTGTTTCTTCAACTGCTTCGGGAGCAACCTCTTCAACAACCTCGTCCTCAAGAAGAGCGCGGATGGAAAGGCTGATCTTCTGCTTTTCTTCGTCGATCTCGATGATCTTAGCGTCAACTACCTGACCGATTTCAAGAACGTCAGCAGGCTTGCCGATTCTCTTGTTAGCGATCTTGGAGATGTGGATAAGGCCGTCAACGCCATCCATGATCTCTGCAAATGCGCCGAAGGGCATCATATTAACGATCTTAACGGATACAACGTCACCAACACTGTATCTGTTTGTGAAGAGCAACCAGGGATTTGTGTCATCTGTCTTGTAACCAAGAGAGATTCTCTTTGTTTCCTTATCGAAGGACTTAACGAAAACAGTGATCTTATCACCTACTGCAACTACTGCAGAGGGATGCTTAACGGGCTTCCAGGAAAGCTCGCTTACGTGAACCATACCGTCAACACCGCCAAGGTCAACGAATGCACCGTAGGATGTAAGAGAACGAACTGTACCTGTGTACTGCTTGCCCTCCTCGATGTTGTTCCAGAACTCCTCAACTCTTGCACGCTTGAGTGCGTTAAGTACTACTCTGATAGAGCCGATAGCTCTCTTGCCCTGCTCCTTGATCTCAATGATCTTGAGGTCAACTGTCTGACCAACAAGAGCTGTGAGGTCACCGTCCTTAGCAACGCCGGAGTGGGATGCGGGAACGAATACGTTAACGGAATCAACCATAACTGTGAGACCGCCTGCAACTGCCTTAATTACCTTACCGGAAACAACCTCACCGCTGTCCTTAAGAGCAACGATGTTCTTCCAGTTTCTATCGGAGTCTGTGCGCTTCTTAGAAAGCTCTGCAACACCCTCGATATCGCTTACACGAATTACAAATGCTTCAACTGCATCGCCGATGTTGAACATCTGTGTAAGGCGTGCGGATGCATCATCTGTAATCTGCTCGGCTTTGATGATGCCTGTAACTTTTGCGCCGAGGTCGAGCTGAAGCTCTGCATCGGTAACGTGAGTTACGTATCCGGTTACTGTGTCTCCTGTATTTAAAGTTTTAAGTGATTGTTCGAGCAATTCTGCAAAATTTTCTGTCATTTCGCTCATTTTAAAAAATACCTCCTCGATATCGCGCTTTGGCGTTGACGCTCCCGCCACGATACCTATTTTATTATTTGTCGGAAAATTTCCGTCAAGCTCACTCGCATTTTCAACCCAAACGGTATGCTCGCAGGCTTCCTTACAAATCTTATATAATTTTGCCGTGTTCGAGCTGGTTTTTCCGCCTACAACAACCATAAAATCGGAGTTTTCGGCAAGGTTTTTAGCCTCGGTTTGACGAATTTCCGTAACATTACATATTGTATCAAAAAAAATTGGATTTGTACAGTAGTTTTTTACAATTTTTTTACTTTTTTCCCACTCCGCCAAATTTTGAGTGGTTTGAGCCGCCAAATTTAGTGATTTTTTGTGCAATTTAGATAAATCCAAATTTTTAAGATAATCTTCAAGCTCGTCCGCGTTTTCAAATACCGCAGACTCACCTCTGCAGTGGCTCATAATACCTACCACCTCAGGGTGTGACGCGCTTCCAAGCAGGCAAAAAAGCTTGCCCTCACCGCTGTTTTCACAGGCGATTTTGTGTATCCTTTTTACAAAAGGGCAAGTCAGATCAAAAAACTCAAAAAATTCATTTTTCTCCCGGCACGCACTAAGGATCTTCTCGGTTTCAACAGCAACGCCGTGCGCTCTGATGAACACCGAAACAGGTGAGGACTCGCTCGCGCTATCGCATATTTTTTCAATCTCATCAGCACCTATGACGCATACTCCGCATTTTTCAAGCCACGCGTTATATCCGTCGTTGTGTATCAGATGACCGAGCGTGTATATTCTCTCCCCGTCTCTTTTGCTCTTTATTCTGTTTTCCACCGAATCGGTAGCACGCTTCACACCAACGCAGAAGCCCGCATTGCCAGCAACAATTATATTATTTGACATTGCTGATATCGGTTTCGGTCCAAAGCTTGCAAACCTCCGCAAAAATGCGGTCTGCTACCTTCTGATGACCTTCGCTGCCTTTATTGGTTTCAAAATCGAAATCCTCATTCTTTATAAGATTTCCTATGACAAGATAATTCTTTTTGAACATCTGTGTTTTGCCCGATTTTGACTTAATGCAAACAGGAAGAACGTCTGCGCCGCTGCGAGCCGCAATAAGTCCAACACCGTTTTTAACCGTTGTAGTAGAGGGATCAACTCCGGGCATTCTTGTTCCCTGGGGGAAGATACCAACACAATCCTTATCCTTAAGAAGATTGATAGTATTTCTGAGAGCGGTGATGTCGCTGCTCTTTCTGTCAACGGGATAGCAACCTATAGCCTTGAGAAAAGCTCCTACAACCGGAACCTTGAAAAGCTCCTTTTTGCTCATAAATCTGATCTGATTCTGCATAGTTGCGCAGATGATTACTCCGTCTGCAGCACCCGTATGGTTGCAGGCAACTATAAAATGCTGGTCAAGGGGCTCATTTGACGCATTAATAATTCTGACTCTGTAAAGTCGGCGAGCCGCGCCCGCAAGCAACCAATAGAAAAACTTATACGTTTTCTTTTCTTTTTCAAAGCTTACGCTTTCATTCTTATTTTCGCTCATTAAGTAACCTCACAATCTCACAAACGCTGTCCTCAACGCTCTTTGTTGAGTTATCGAATATTATCGCATCCTCTGCGGCGATCGCAGGAGCAACGTCTCTGTTTTTATCGTTATTGTCACGCTCAATCATATCCGCAAGAACATCCTCATACTTCACGTCTATTCCCTTTGCCTTAAGCTCAAGGGTTCTTCTGTGCGCACGTGTCTCGTTGCTTGCGGTGAGAAATATCTTCAGATCCGCGTCGGGAATTATAACCGTCCCTATATCTCTGCCATCCATAACAACACTGTTCTCCCTGGCAAGAGATTTTTGCATTTCAAGGAGAAATGCTCTTACTGAGGGAAGCGAAGAAACGAAGGAAGCATACATGGACATTTCGGGAAGTCTGATCTTATCACCGAGATCCTCGCCGTTCAGAATAACGCGCTGTCCACCCTCGCCGTATTGGAGCTTAATGTGCATCTCAGGCAAAATGGCCTTTACAGCAAGCTCGTCTCGGGGATCTATACCCCTTGTAAACACATAATATCCAACGGTTCTGTAAAGCGCACCGGTATCAACGTAAATTATTCCAAGCTCACGGGCAACCGCCTTTGCAAGCGTGCTCTTTCCGGAACCGCTTGGACCGTCTATTGCAATTCTGATCATTTTAAAATCCCCTTTATAATTTTACTCAAAGCTGCTCCATGCGGCGTTCTCACCCGCAAGAGTAGCTGTAGAAAATGCTATTTGTAAATTAAATCCGCCCGTATATGCGTCAAGATCAAGTACCTCGCCGGCAAAATACAGACCTGCCGCAAGCTTTGATTCCATAGTCTTGGGACTCACCTCGGAAACGCTTACGCCTCCTTTTGTGATTATTGCCTCGTTGATCGGACGGAAATCCGAGATCGGAATCTCAATATTTTTAATAAGAGAAACAAGTGCTTCCCTTTCTTCCTTGGTAATGGAATTTACCTTTTTCCTTCCGTCAATACCTGAAAGTCCAACAACGATAGGTATCATCTTCTGCGGAAGAAGTGCATCGAGCGAATTGATAAAATCCTTGTTTATAAATTCGGAAAAATCCGAAAGTATGCGAGAATCAAGTGTTTTGTGATCGAGTGCGGGCTTCATATCGATGCTCGCAACGTACTTACCGCTTTTGATATCGGAAAGATGCGCGCTCGCGGAAAGCACCACAGGACCCGTAATGCCAAAATGCGTGAACATCATCTCGCCAAAATCCTCAAAGACCACCTTGCCGCTTTCGGTATCCTTTATTTTAAATCCTATGTTTTTAAGTGAGAGCCCCTGCAGGCGTGCGCAAAGCTTACCGCTCGAAACAAGCGGGACAAGAGAAGGTCTGATCTCAACTATCTTGTGCCCTGCCTTTTTAGCAAAGCGGTATCCGTCACCCGTTGATCCCGTCCTTGGATAAGAAGCTCCGCCGGTGCAGACTATAACAGATCTCGCTCCATAAGGTTCTCCCTCCGCAATCACACCGGCAACTCTGCCGCCTTCAATTATCAGATCATCAACTTTTTTGTTTATTACCGTAACGCCCGCATCATCGCAAGCGCGCTTCATAGCGGACACTATATCCTCCGCCTTATCCGACACGGGAAAAACTCTTTTCCCCCTCTCGACTTTTAAGGGAACGCCAAGCTCCTCGAAAAAATCCTTTGTATCTGCAGTGGAAAAGCGCGAAAGAGAGGCAAAAAGAAACTTTGAATTGGTTGCAACGTTTGACATAAACTCGTTTCTGTCACAATCGTTGGTGACATTGCAGCGTCCCTTACCGGTTATACGCAGCTTTTTACCAAGTCTGTCATTTTTTTCAAACAAAAGCACGTCAGCACCGTTCCTTGCGGCGACCGTTGCAGCCATCATTCCGGCAGCTCCGCCACCGACAACTATGATATGCGCCCTTTCAAAAAATTCTCTCATTTGCTCTTCCCCATAATACGCCATTTTACTTTTATCATAATATATTATATATTCCAATCTCTAAAAAGTCAATAGCTTTTATTTTTTTAGCAAGCCTAAACTTTTTTTTGATAATCCTATGGCAAAATACAAAGTATTGTGATATAATTAGTAAAATATTGATTTTTGAGGTATATTATGCTCCTGTCACAGCTTCTGAAAAAAATTGAATACTGCGGAAGCTTCACCGACACCGAAGTGGAGCACATAACAAACAGCTCCTTTGAAGCGCGCGAACACTCGGTATTTGTGTGTATCAGAGGCTTTGCAACGGACGGGCACGTATTTGCTCCCAAGGCATATGATGCGGGATGCCGCATTTTCGTCTGTGAAAGACAGCCCGAGGGACTTCCGAGTGACGCGACAGTTATTCTGGTGCCCGACAGCCGACGTGCCCTTGCATTACTCTCCTGCGCTCTTTACGGCGAGCCTTCGCGCTCCATTTCAGTGATCGGTATCACGGGAACCAAAGGAAAAACCACTACCGCACTGATGATAAAGCAGATGCTCGATCACGCGGGCATTCCCGCAGGCTATATAGGATCAAACGGAATACAATACGCAAGCAAGCGCATGGACTCAAAAAACACAACTCCCGAAAGCCATATTCTGCAGTATCATCTTCGCCAAATGGCAAACGAGGGTGTGCGCGCGGCGGTTATCGAGGTCTCCTCCCAAGCCCTGAAGCTTGGAAGAACGCTCGGGATCGAATTCGATATTACCGCGTTTACAAACCTTTCTCCCGATCACATAGGCCCTGCGGAGCATCCGAATTTTGATGACTATATGATATCAAAAAAGAAGCTCTTTGATGAATATCCATCGCGCCTCGTTATCGCTAACGCAGACGACCCGAGTACTAAAAAAATGCTCTCCGATTGCACCGCCGAAAAAAGATTTTTCTCCCTTGGCGGAAGGTCCGATTTCACCGCCACCAATATCGATCTTTGCAGAACCTCCGATATGCTTGGCACAAGCTTTATATGCAACAAAAAGGACGGTGCGCTTCCCTGCTCACTCTCCGTTCCGGGTGAATTCAATATTCATAATGCCCTCTGCGCCATAGCGGTTGCCAAAGCCTTTGGACTTTCGGATGAGCAGATATCCGCATCCTTATCAAAAATGAAGATAGACGGACGCTTTGAGGTCCTCACTATGCCAAACGGCGCTTGCTTCGTGATAGATTACGCGCATAACGGACTTAGCCTTAAAAGTGTTTTACAGGCTCTTCGAAAATATGAGCCCAACCGCCTTGTATGCCTTTTCGGCTCGGTAGGATGCAGAACTCAGGTGCGCCGCGCGCAAATGGGCGAGGTCGCTTCTAAATACGCGGATTTTTCGATCCTCACATCAGATAATCCCGACACTGAAAGTCCCGATCAGATTATCGACGATATCGCAAGACAGTATTACGATCCCGATTCGTACATCCGCATCCCCGACAGACGCGAAGCGATACGCTTCGCCGCAGAGAAAAGCGAGCGCGGAGATATCATTCTCCTCGCAGGTAAGGGACACGAAAGATATCAGCTGATAAATGGCAGAAATAAGTATTTTTGCGAGCGAGAGATCCTCGAGGATTATATAAATGAACTGACCTATTCCGCAAAATAAACAACTCCCACCGTCGGTGGGAGTTTTGATTTAATTAAATTAGATCCGAGCCGTCGTCGGGGATTACCTCTTTAACGGCGGTGATAGCGCACTCTATCATAGAATCGTCGGGCTCAAGCACCGTTATTCTCTGCATCCAGAGACCGGGTGCCGAAAGAATTTTAGTTACTGCGTTTTCGTGCTTTCCAGCAAATTTTATGAATTCATAGCCAATACCCATTGTAAGAGGAAGAAGAAGCACCTTGATGAGTGTTCTTATTAGAGTGGGAAGCTCGGGAGGAATTATCATTCCGATGAATATACTTACAAGAAGCATAACTATAAGGAAAGAAGTTCCGCAGCGAGGATGGAAACGTCCCTGCTTTCTTACGTTCTCAACCGTAAGCTCAAGTCCCGCCTCGTAGCAGAAGATGGTCTTATGCTCAGCGCCGTGATATTGGAACGTGCGCTTAATATCGTTCATTCTGGAAACCGCCGCCATATAAGCAACGAGTATCGCTATTTTAAGGATACCCTCAAATACAGACTTTAATATTCTGTTCCCCGCGATCGCAGGAACTACCTTAGCTATAAGATCATAAAGGAAGGTCGGCAAAAGAATGAAAAGTCCAACGGAAAGGCATACACCAAGCACGCCGGCAATAATGCCAACAACTGCCATCATACCCTTATTATCCTCTTTTTCATCCTCGTCCTCAAAGCCCGCGATCTCAGCACTCTTCATAAGGGATTTGTAGCCGGCGATCATAGAAATCGCAAAATTGAAAACTCCGCGAACGATGGGAAGCTTTCTTAATTTATCAACAATACCGGGCTTTTTATCTGCCGGCTCATTATCCCATTTTTCAAGGACGATCTCACCCTGCGGATTGCGAACTGCCATCGCGCTTTTCTTTGGACCGCGCATCATAATGCCTTCGATCAGAGCCTGACCGCCGATCGAAGTCTTTTTTGCAATGCAAGCTTTGTTGTTTTCTGACATATATACTCCATTCCGCCACAAACGGCAAGATAAATTACTAATAGATTATTATAATACATAATTGTGAACATTCTGTTAATAAACCGAAATTTCAAATTTTGATTTATAGGGGAATTAGTTAGAAAAAAAAGGACGCTTTTCGAGAAAAGCTTGGCAAAAGCTTAAAATAGCTTTGCCCAGTAGCCGTTTAGTCTGTACTGACTCCACGGATTTCGCGCAAATTGTGTTGCGGAGCAACACATAACGTTTTTCTCCCTTGTCGAAAAACTGCAATTTGCTACTCTATCTATAGCCACAAGCAAAGCAAATGGTTATTATTTGCATTAGCAAATTAGAGATTTTCTTTGCGCCTGTTAAAATGCAAAGAAAATCGTCTCGTTCCGCTTGCGGAACAATTTGCGCGGAATTTAGTGATAAAATACTTTAAAAGTTTTTCGGGGGTGCAGGGGGCGGCTTTTCAAAAAAGCCCCCTGCTATTCCAAATTAAACTATCTCCACCATAAATTCCAATTTATCACTTTATAGTAAAAGCCCGACTCTTGATCGAGTCGGGCTGTTTTTTATCTTTTGCCGTATTTAACGAGAATGTTATTAATTCTGTCAACAGGATCGATAAGACTACTGATAGTATCGTCGTGGTTAAGAGTATCAATAAGGAAAGACACATACTTGCACATATTAACCTCACACCACCATTCCTTACCGTGAAGCTCGGGCTTATGGTAAACGAGGTTTGTGGTAAAGATCTTATCGATAAGACCTTCCTCATAAGCCTTATCAAACTTATCAAAGCCACTTGTGAAAAGTCCGAAGGTCGCAAAGTTAAATATTCTCTTCGCGCCCTTATCCTTAAGCTGCTTTGCAACGTCAAGAAGGCTCTCGCCGCTGGCGATCATATCGTCAACAATGATAACGTCCTTGCCGTGAAGATCCTGACCGAGATATTCGTGAGCTTCAATTGGATTTCTACCGTTAACAATAATGGAGTAATTTCTGCGCTTATAGAACATACCGATGTCTATTCCGAGAACGGATGAATAGTACATACATCTCTGCATAGCACCCTCGTCGGGGGATATCATAACGAGGTGATCCTTATCAACCACGATATCGGGAACGTTTTTAACAAGTGCCTTTATCATCTGATAGGTGGGCTGAACGTTATCAAAGCCCGAAAGCGGAACTGCATTATTGATTCTGGGATCGTGAGCATCAAAGGTAAGGAAATTAGTTACTCCCATTCCGATAAGCTCCTGAAGCATAAGAGAACAGTCAAGGCTCTCTCTTGCGCTTCTCTTGTGCTGGCGTCCCTCGTAAAGCATAAGCATAATAACGGTAATACGTCTTGCCTTACCCGCAATTGCAGCTATAGTCCTTTTAAGATCGCAGTAGTGATCGTCGGGACTCATAGGAACATCCATACCGTACATCTTGTAGGTAACGCTGTAATTAAAGCAATCGGTAATGATATAAACGTCATCTCCTCTGAGAGTTTCATGGATAACACATTTAGCCTCACCCGTACCGAATCGAGGACATTCGTGATCAACGACGAAAGTATCCTCGGGTGCGGATCCTCTCCACTCCTTAAGATACGAGTCAACCTGCGATACAAATTCCTCGCAGCCCTTCATACCGATTACGCGTAATTCTCCGTAAAGTTCTTTTTTCATAGAAGCCCATCCCCCGAAAATATAAAATTATGACTTATTATAACATAAACAAAAACAATTTGACAAGATGTATTTTGATGATTTTTTGTTTTTTTAGTGGTTTTTTTGTAGCATTTGCTACAAACGAGTACAAAAGCTACTATTATTTGAGCTCAACCACGGTAACACCGCCGTCGCCCTCACCGTACTGACCTATTCGATAGGACTTTATACGGCTGTCGCGGCGCAGGTATTCCCAAAGCGCTTTCTTAAGCGCACCCGTACCCTTGCCGTGTATAAGACGAACGGAATTGTAGCCAACAAGCATAGCCTCGTCAAGATATTTATCGACCCTGAACCAAGCCTCATCACCGTTCATTCCGCGAAGGTCTATCTCGTCACGGCAGTCACGGCTGACTGTTGCCTTGTAGTCGCTTGCCTTGGCTTTTTTACCCGTTTTATCCATAAAGGACGGTGAATTCTCTATCAATTTAAGATTTTTCACCTTGGTCTTGGTTTTTATAATTCCCGCCTGAACGGTAACGTTTCCGTTTTTATCGGGCGCTTCAACAACAAAGCCGTTCTTATCGATATTCACGATATAGACCTCGTCACCTACGCGAAGCGGACGCGGAAGAACATACTCCTTATCCACCTTCTCATCAACGGGATTGAATTTGCTCTCGTTTTCGCGCAGATACGCACGCATCTTTCTGCGAGCCTCATCCACCTCATCCCCAAGTCGCTCACTCTCTCTTTGCTTGCGGAGCTTGTCCATCTCAGCAAGAATGTAATCGCTTGAAGCCTTTGCACTCTGCACCATGGCGTTTGCCTTTTCTCTTGCCTTTTCAAGAGTTTTATCGGCTTCTGCCAGCTTTCTATTCAAAATTTTCTCATTCTCAGCCTTAAAGCGCTCGTATTCGGCTCTGAGCTCTTCTGCTCTTGCCCTTTCGCGCTCCATTTCTATTCTGCTGCTTTCAAGCTTTTCAATAACGGTTTCAAAATTTCTGTCATCGGAACCAATGAAGGTCTTTGCTCTCTCAACGATTCTCTCGTCAAGTCCGAGCTTTGTAGAAATTGCAAACGCATTTGATTTACCCGGTGTACCGATTATAAGCTTGTAGGTGGGCTTCAAGGTTGCAACGTCAAATTCGCACGAAGCATTGCAAACACCCGCAGTCTGAAGTGCATAAGCCTTAAGCTCCGCATAGTGGGTTGTAGCCATACACATAGCGCCCTTTTCTCTTACAGCCTCAATTATCGAATGGGCAAGAGCCGCGCCCTCAACGGGGTCCGTTCCCGCGCAAAGCTCATCAAAAAGCACAAGGCTGTTATCCGTAATGCCGTCAAGCATCTTAACGATGCTCACCATATGGGATGAAAACGTTGAAAGGCTCTGCTCAATACTTTGCGCATCACCAATATCAGCATAAATATTATCAAAAATGCAAAGCTCACTGCCCTCGTCACAAGGAATATGCAAGCCCGATTGAGCCATAAGCGCGAAAAGTCCGAGCGTCTTTAACGTAACCGTCTTACCGCCGGTGTTGGGACCCGTGATTATAAGAGTATCGTTTCCGTTTTCGATGGAAAGATCCACGGGAACCACCTTATCCCTGTCGATAAGAGGATGGCGCGCCCTTTTAAGATTTACAGTCCTTCCCCTTGAGATCTCGGGATATACGCCGTTCATTCTCTGGCTAAGAGTTGCGCAGGCAAAATAGAACGCGATCTCGGAAATATTGCGGTAATTGAGCCAGATCGCATTCGACGCGTCACTGACAAGGCTTGAAAGCTCTGCCAGGATGCGCTCTATCTCATGCTCCTCACGGCTTTGAAGCATACGAAGCTCATTATTTGCCTCAACGACCGACGCGGGCTCGATAAACATAGTCGCGCCCGATGCGGACGTATCGTGAAGCAAGCCCTTTACCTCGTTCTTGCATTCTGCCTTTACGGGAACTACGTATCTGCCGTTACGCATAGTAACGATATTTTCCTGCAGATACTTTGAATGTGAGCCAACCGTCACATATTTTTGAAGAATGTCTTTTATTTTATTGTTTTCGTTTCTTATTTTTCTTCTTATCTCAGCAAGCGCGGGGCTTGCCTCGTCCGCCATCATCTCCTCGGAGATGATGGAACGGAAAATGCGCTCCTCAAGTCTTCTGTCGGGAATGAGTCTGTCGAAGATCTCGTCAAGAGAGGTTTCAAAGAGCTTGTTTCCGTTGAGATAATCAATAAGCATCCTTGAGGCACGCAAAACACCCGCAACGTCAAGCAGCTCCCTCATTGAAAGCACCGCGCCCTTATCAGCGCGCTCGCAGGAAGCGCCCACGTCACGCACGTTGGGGATCGATGGCATACCCTTGGCATTAGCCAAGCGGAGCGCGTCTGTTGTCCTTCTCTGTCTGCGCACGATAACGACAGGATCGTCCGTGGGCTCAAGAGCAAGAGCCATGGCGGATGCGCCCTCTGTCATAGCACATTCCGAGAGAAGCGCCTTAATTTTATCAAATTCAAGAGTAGTAAATAAATTATCAGAATATTTCATATTTTTTAAATCATTGAGTAATACAAATCAAGTGAATCAAAGCCGTGCCCAAGATGGTTGAGCAGATATTCCTCCCCTGCACGCGCAAACATCCGAAGGTCCTCTTCTTTAGAAAGTGAAAACGAGTATATCTTCTCTTGCGGTGAATAAAGCACAAATCTTATTGCCGAGAGCGATGCGGGATTTAAAGGAACAAGAACACTCCTCTCCCTTACGTCATCGTAAACGGACGAATATTTTTTCCCAAGTCCCGCGCCGCGCTTTTCAAGGCAGGCAGAGCAAACTATCGCGCCGTTCATAACGTCAAAATATGTATTTTCGGAATTTTCCGTACCGCAGTCCTCACAGTGCAAAACGTCGGGACAGTATCCGGATATTGCCGCCGCACGCAGCTCAAACGCCGCCTTTATCTGAGAAAGCGGACGCAAATCCGTCATTATAGCGTAAAGTGTGTTCAATGCAAGCCTTAATATCTCGGAGCAGTCAACCCCTTCTCCCGAAAGCTCACTTGCCACATCGCAAACGTAAGTGGCTAAGAACATTTTTTCAACGCCCTCACGCAGACCGTAAAACACCTCATTAGTGGAGCCGCCCCTCACCCACGGAAGCGCGCCACTGCGTTTGTTTATCTCAAAATTTCCGTAAACAAAGGGCTGAGTGAGATTTGCCATCTTGCTCTTTAGGGAGCGCGCACCGTGACATAGCGCACTTATTTTGCCGTTTGCGGTAAGTATGGTTATAAGCCTGTCATTCTCACCGTGATTCTGAACGCGCAGAACCAAGCCGTCAACCGTGTATAGCATTTTCTCACCTTCCTTTCAGAATTTTGATGCTTTATTCCTCGTCGTGATAACCGAAGTTTCCAACGGTTCTTGCGCTCTCGCGCCAGTTTTCCTTAACCTTTACCCAAAGGTTGAGATATACCTTTTTATCAAGGAGCTTTTCAAGATCCTCGCGAGCGTATGAGCCCACCATTTTAAGCTCCTTGCCTCCCTTGCCGACGATAATTCCCTTATGTGACTCCTTTTCGCAGAAGATTTCTGCGCGGATGGTCACCATCGTTGGCTCGTCGCGGAATTCCTCGATAACCACGGCAACTCCGTGGGGAATTTCCTTATTTAAAGTTCTTAATATCTTTTCGCGGATAATTTCAGCCGCCATCTGACGAATGGGCTGATCGGTAACGATATCGTCGGGATAGAACCAATCGCTCTCGGAGAGGAATTTTGAAAGCTCACCAAGCAAAGCATCCACCTGCTCGCCCTTCTTAGCACAGATCGGAACGAAGGCATCGAAATCGCATTTGGATGCGTAAGCGGTTATCGTCTGCGCGATAATATCTCGCGTGTAAAGATCGACCTTATTGAGCGCAAGAATTGCTGGAACACCGCTTTTCTTAACGTATTCCATAATGTTTTCTTCAACTCGGCTTATCTCCTTGCCCGCGTCAACCACAAGCACAACCGCATCCGCATCGTGCATGGAATCGTTTGCCGCCTTTACCATAAAGTCGCCAAGGCTGTTCTTGGGCTGATGTATTCCGGGAGTATCAAGGAAAACGTACTGATCCTCACCCACCGTGTGGATACCGATAATTCTGTTTCTCGTTGTCTGAGGCTTCGAGGAAACGATAGCCACCTTCTCACCGAGTATTCTGTTCATAAGGGTCGATTTTCCAACGTTTGGACGACCTACTATTGCTATAAATCCTGTTCTTTTCATTTTTCACCTATTAATTATGTTCAAATTCTGTCTTTTTCCCACAATATGGGCAGCTATGATAATCCATATCGTATTCTTTTCCGCAATTATTGCACTTCACCTGAGGCAGATCGTCCTCACTGTCTATCGGCAAATGCATATTAAGCTTGTCCTCAAGATATGCTACTCTGTCCATAAGCTCACCAACGTGATATACGAGCAAAGCAACGACAATAATAACGACAGTGAGAAAGAAATCCCTGCTTGCCAGAGTAAACAATGAAAGAATAACGAGAATAAGCGCCAAAATTTTAAAAAATTTAGCCATTCGCTTTTCTCCTATTTCACCGAAAGTCCGAGTCTTTCCATAATATCGTTCTGACGTTTTCTCATATCGGCATCGTCCTCGTCGGAAAGCTCGTGGTCGTAACCGAGAAGATGGAGCATTGAATGTGCCGTGAGGAATGCCACCTCTCTCTCAAACGAGTGTCCGAACTCATTTGCCTGCGCCATAGCGCGTTCAAGTGAGATAACTATATCACCGAGATTGTGGCAAAGCTCGTCAAAGAACGGCTCCTCGCTCTCACCCTCATAGTCAAGAAGGGGAAACGAAAGCACGTCCGTGGGCTTGTCCATATTTCTGAATCTCTTATTAAGCTCGCGTATGCCCTCATCGTCAACGAAGGTAACGCTTACCTCCGCGTCGTTCTCCATACCCTCGTAATCAAGGGTCTCAAGTATCGTATGTCGAATGAGCATCTTCAATTTGTAATGTATGGAATGCTTTTCCTGATTGTTTTCAAAATAGATCTTAAGACTCATAATTTACCTCATTTCCTTTTAAACGTTTTTGCTTCGTTTCTTCTTTTTTCTGCATTTTCCTGCGCTTTTTTCTCAAATTTATCGTATGCAAGGATTATCTTCTGCACGAGCTTATGACGTACAACGTCCTTGTCAGTGAACCGGTGGATATGAATGTCCTCAATATCTTGCAAAATATGAGTGGCTATTGCAAGACCGCTCTTTTGACCGTATGGCAGATCTGTCTGCGTTAGGTCGCCCGTTATCACCGCCTTGGAATTAAATCCGAGACGCGTCAAGAACATCTTCATCTGCTCGGGAGTCGCGTTCTGCGCTTCATCTAAAATTATAAAGCTATCGTCAAGTGTTCGTCCGCGCATATACGCGAGCGGAGCTATCTCGATTATCTGCTTTTCCATCTTGCTCTGGTAATTCTCAACGCCCATCATATCGTAGAGCGCATCGTACAGAGGGCGGAGATAGGGGTCTATCTTGCTCTGCAGATCCCCCGGCAAAAAGCCGAGCTTTTCTCCCGCCTCTATTGCGGGTCGCGTGAGGATGATGCGGCTCACCTGCTTATCGCGCAAAGCCTTAACTGCCATTGCCACGGCAAGGTACGTCTTACCCGTACCCGCAGGGCCGATACCGAAAACTATCGTATTCTTCTTTATCGCGTCAACGTATTGCTTCTGACCGACGGTCTTTGCCTTGATTGGCTTTCCCTTGCTCGTTACGAAGATGCAGTCGTCCCCAAACGAAGCACTCAGTGTTTCACCGTTGCCCTCGCTTACCATTGAAATGGCATAGTCAACTCCCTGCTCCGTTATCTCCGCGCCGTTCTGCGCAAGAGAAACAAGATGATTTATCACACGAGAAGCAAGCGCAACGCTTCCCTCGTGCCCGTCGATTACGATTGCATCCCCCTCGGTCGCGCGGCGGTTGGATATGCGCACGTCAAAGGCGCGCTCAACTGCTTTGATATTCGCATCAAAGCAACCGAACACCCTGCTTGTTATTTCATTACTTTCAACGTTAATTACTACCTGACTCATTTTTACCTCTTAGTTCGAAATTTCAAAAGGCTAATTCAAAACCTCAAATTCCACCTGCTTTGCAATATTGCAAATTGCCGTAACCTCGCATTTAAGAACATATTTTCCGTCCGCAAATTCTCCGTACAGCGTTTTGCTCAGTATCTGCGCCTCGGGCAATTGCTCATCGATAAGGGATCGCAATCGCTCATATGCCTGACCTATTGCCTCTTCCTCACTTATTGTAACATCCGTGATCTCATATGGATGATACTCATCTACCGAGATAGCAATCGGCAGCTCGCCAAGCGAAAATGGGTTTAATGTATATAGATAATTTATTATATCACAACTTGAAGGCAAATTTCTATAGTTTGTGAAAAGTTTTATCGATTTTCCGAAAAAAATCAGTGTTTTTTTCTCGATTTTGTCACCCGTTGGCACTTTTTGCGCCTGAATAAGCGGAATTTCCACCTCAAAGGTATGCTCCACCCTGCCAAGAATCCGCCCCGATGCGCGCGTAAACCTGAGTGGAGCCTTCTCAGTTTTGTAAATCCCACTAACAAGAAGCTCTCCGGCACGAACAAAATCTCCTTCCTCTACCGCCAAAAATCCCGAATATACCTCCATTCCCACTATCTGCGCGTCAAAGCGTGAAACGAGATTTGCAGGCTTCGTTTCCTTTTGAGATATATCCGTATCAATGCTCTCGCGTATCTCCACTCGCGCCACCGTTCCCACAACGCCTATTGAGATCCACGAAATATCGCTGTTGTTTATCAATATCTTTTGCTCTATAAGGTCTGCGTTTATGCTTTTTATTTTCTCCCCCACGCAAAGCCCCTGATCCGCCAGTATTTCTTGAATAAATTCGTCGGAAAGCCTTTCATTTCCAACGATATCCACTCTCCATATCACGCTCTGCGCCAAAAAGTATAAGCATATCGAAAGAAGTGCGCCAACAAGCAATCCCCATCTGCCGCCAATATCGGACATTTTAGGCAAAAGTCCCCTCCTCGAAACTACGTTTATTCTGATCTGCCACATCCTGCAAGCAGTTAAAACCTTTTTTCTTTCACTTTCCGCCA
Organism: Clostridia bacterium; assembly: GCA_017483195.1. GTDB lineage: Bacteria > Bacillota > Clostridia > Oscillospirales > CAG-272 > RGIG4608. Next base: position 88,286 of record JAFULR010000016.1, on the reverse strand, counting down.
TAGTAACACGCACGTATTTGCCGTCCTCATCAAAGCTCAATGAGTAATATACAAACCCATAACGCATGCAGAGATTTAAAAAATCCTCGCAAAAAACGCGCGGAATACGGGCTTCAAAGCTGCCAAGCAGCCATATAAATACGGATGCACCTCCGCTCTTCATTACCTCATCCCCCCCTTCTCTCAAGCTCAAGTGATGATATATCGCCGCGAACCCTTATCGTATAAGGAAGATACGAGGAGCAAAAAAGCCCTTTGCCGATTATATTCAGAACGTATTTTTTCATTGAAAGCCTGATCATTGTGTCACTGTAAAGAAGTATTCCCTCGCACCCGTGAGCATCAAGCTCGCAGGTATCCCTTAGCTCAAGCATATCCGCTGTGGGAAATAATCCGTCAAGATCAAATATTTGCCTGAGCTTGGGAAGAGCAGACACTTTTTTTCTGTCTTTCATATTTTCCATCCCCTTTTTATATAATTTTAGTACAATCTATGAAGAGGGGCTACGCAAAATGAATCCATCCGCATCAAAAAGCTTCAAAAAGCGAATAACAACGTTTGCCGTATGTGTTTTTTCTCTTATCCTTCTCGCTCTTTTTTTGAATGATCCGGAAATTACCGCCGGGGCAGCGGCAAGTGCTGTCGGAAAATGCGGAGCTCTTCTCATTCCGTCCCTTTTTCCGCTTATGGCGGCATCCGAGATAGCGATCGTTAGCGGAGCGGCGGAAAAGCTGCTACGGCCGATCGCTAAAATCATATCCAAAATATTTGGAATAAAAAAAGAAGCCTCTGCTCCTTTGATATTGGGACTTTTTTGCGGTTATACCGCTGCGATAAGCGGTGCGCTGTCACTTTTGAAGAAGAAAAGAATAACAAATAAAGACTGCGAATGGATCATTACCTCCTTTTCCATTCCTTCCCTGCCGTTCATCACGGGATTTTTAGGTTCATCCGTATTAAAAAGCACAACCGACGGTTGGATTTTGTGGATTATATCAATATTATCATCCTTCATTATCGGATTTTTTGTAAAATCAAAAAATAAATGTGCGAATCTTGAGTTTGTACTAAACGGAATTAACGAAGAAAATTCTCCGAAAAAGCCCTTCCCAAAAATCATCGTCGAGGCGATATCTCACTCGTCCGCTTCGATGATACTCATATGCGCTTGTGTAATATTTTTCTCCTCGCTTACCGAAGCCATCCGTCAACCTCTTTGCTCACTCGGTTTGCCCGATATTATACAAAAGCTCCTGCTCAGCACAGTTGAGATAACGGGCGGTGTGCTATCACTCTCAGACCTTACGCCATATGCTTTTAAATGCGCCGTTTGCGCTTTTTTTCTTGGATGGTCGGGGCTTTCGATACATTTTCAGATCATCGCGATGTGCGACGGATATGGGCTCTCGTTCAAAAGGTTTTTCTTTATAAAATTGATGCAAGGACTGCTTTGTGCCGCCCTCGCATTTGCGATTTTCACGTTCAAATTTTGATTTATCGGGGAGATAGTTTGTGTTAAGAAAGGGTGTTACTTTTTTCGAGAAAAAAGTAACCAAAAAAGCTTAAAATAGCTTTGCCCAGTAGCCGTTTAGTCTGTGCTGAGTCCACGGATTTCGCGCAAATTGTACCAATAAATTGGTACTGAAAATTTTTCTCGTCACCTCGAAAAATTGTAATTTGCTACACGGCACGAAGCCGGTTTGCATAAGCTAATGGCTACTCTTTACACAAGCAAATTACAGATTTTCGACAAGGGAGAAAATCGTTGTGTGTTGTGAAACAACACAATTTGCGCGAAGTTTGTTTGCAAAACGATTTAAAGTTTTTTAGGGGTTATAGGGGGCAATTTTTTCAAAAATGCCCCCTAAATCCCAACTAAACTAACTCCCCGCTAAACCCCAATTAACGCGCAAAAAAGCCTCCCTTTACAAGAGAGGCTTTTTATAGTTTTTCTTATTTTTTAATCTGATTACACCTTCAATGATAATAGAAGCAATCACAAACGCAACACAGAGATAAACAAAAAGGTTTCCTATGTACGAATATAGTGTTCTGACACTTGAAGGGCTAACCGTTCCAATAGCGTATCCATCCTCAAATATGGGGATCTGCACAAGCACCTCACCCTTGTCGCTAACGATGGAGGTCATTCCCGTATTTCCGCAGTTCACGGTATATTTGCCGGTTTCAACCGCGCGCAGAATGTTTTGAGAATGATGCATATTAAGTGCGCGCGAATCGTAAAACCACGAGTCATTCGAAGGAACGATAAGCATCTCCGCTCCCTCTCTCGCCATTGAAAGAGCCGTTTCCTCGTATATGGAATCAAAGCAGATAAGAGTACCTATCTGCGCAGAGCCCTCCTCTGCAAATGCAGGGTAGGTCTTATATCCGTCTCCTCGATATACGTCGGTGCCGAGAACGTTTATCTCGCCAAGGATGGGAAGCAGCGTCGTAATAAGGTCCCTCATAGGCACGTACTCGCCAAAGGGCACTCGCTTCATCTTGGAATAAGCTCCTTCGATCCTTTCTCCGTTTTCATAATATACCGACATTGAATTGAGAAGCTGATTTTCTGAATTTATCGTATAGCTTCCAATAATCACGGTAGCTCCGCTCTCCCCAGCAAGAGAGGATACTCTTTCCCCAAGCGTGAGCAGCTTACCGTCGTAAATAAAATAGCGATCGGGCTCAATGGAAAAGGTTCCCTCGGGCCAGATGATCACATCCGCTCCCGCTTCAGCCGCTTCTATTGTGAGTTTTTCATAGGTCTTGTAGACCTCAACAGCAGTTGCTCCGTAATTTGTCTGCGATGGAAAATTTCCCTGAACAGCCGCCACGGTAATGGATCTTTCCTCGTCAGATGCAGGAACGAAATAAGCGACCGTGCCAAAGAGCGCGTTTGCCGCAAAGATTCCAAGAGCGGAAAGAGCAAGAAACCTGCGTTTTTCAATGTTAACAATGGCATAAGCCAATAGCATATTGATCAAAACAACAATAAATGTCAAAAAATAGCTTCCGAAAAGAGACGCGCTCTGCATAAGTATCGGCATCTCGGTTTGCGATATGGCTATTCTTCCCCACGGAACGCCCGCCCACGTAAAGGTCTGCGTCCATTCGTTTGCCGTGAAAAGCGCCGCCACAAAAAACGGCATAAGCACGGGGGATCTTTTATAAATTACAGTCCTTGAAAGTACTGATATAAACACGAAAACAAGTGCGGAAAACACACTTTGAAGCAAGGAGAGTCCAACCCACGCAAGTGCGATGATCAAAACGGACTCCGCATAGTTAAATCCGGCAAACTCAAGCGGATAGAAATAGATGAACCAATGAAAGCATACAAGGTCAAAACCCATATAGAAGATAAAGCCGTCAAGGTAAGCCGCCCTCTTTTTGTATTCGCCGCTATTCAGTTTTCCAAAAAGCGCAATGCCCAAGGGTATCAGAGCGATATAGGCAAGTATTCCGAGCCTTGCGTATATCACGGTAAGTCCCAAAAGCAGTCCGCTCACGGCTATCAAAAGCCTTTTCGGTATTTTATCAACAAAATCAATCATTATTTCTCCTGATATATAAAATCTTTTAAGAACCAGACGTCGTCGCGTCTGAGCTTTACCTCTTTTCCGCGAAGGTATCCGAGCGCGCCGCTATCATCGTTAAAATCAAAGCGCAAACGATAGGCGTAAAGTGCCTGATATTTATAGCCCTTGGCTCTGTCATCCTTATTGACACCGTATTTACCGTCGCCAAGCAAGGGATGACCGATATAGGAAAGATGCGCGCGTATCTGATGCGTTCTTCCCGTTACAAGCTCAATTTCAAGCAAGGAATTGCCGTTTTTCTCGGATACCACCTTGTATTTTGTGATGATATTCTTGGAGCCCTTAACCTGCTTATCAAATATCTTAACCTGATTCTTATCGCTATCCTTTAGCAAAAATCCTGTCAGCGTATCTGCCTTTTTCGGCATTTTTCCGTGAACTGCGCAGTAATAGAATTTTGATATCTCGTCATTCTTTATCTTTTCGTTCATCACGCGCAGAGCCTCTGCGTTCTTTGCACCGATTACTATGCCACCCGTGTTTCTGTCGATGCGGTTGCAAAGAGCGGGAGCAAAGCTCTGTTCATTTTCGGGATCGTACTCTCCCTTTTGATAGAGGTATGCCTTAATGTGCATAATGAGGGTATTATCGCGTGCCTCGTCATCCTCGTGGACAAGCACTCCGGGGCGTTTGTTTACAAGAATGATATTTTCATCCTCGTAAACGACCGTCAGCTTGGGCTTGATGGATGCAAGCGCGCTGTCGTCCCTCTCGGGTGAATCGAAGAATTCGTCCTTGATGAAGAGCTGAACTATATCGCCCTCCTGTAGCACGTATTTTTGCTCGGTCCTCGCGCGATTGACCTTTATTTTTTTAGTTCTGATGTATTTGTACATAAGTGACATGGGTAAGCCCTTGACAGCCTTTGTAAGAAATTTGTCAAGCCTCTGCCCCGCGTCGTTTTTCTTTATTGTAAATTCTTTCATTTTTTCTCCAAGCTTTTTTAGAGTTAGATAGATAAGGATTGTTCTTTTTCGAGAAAAAGAACCAAAAAGCTTAAAAGCGCTTTGCCCAAAAGCCGTTTAGTTAGTACTAACCCGACTAAATCCGCGCAAATTGTGTTGCTGAGCAACACATAACGATTTTGCAAGCAAAATCTGTAATTTGCTACGATCTCAATAGACGGTATATTAGCACTTTCTTTACGTCTGCAATAATAGTAAACAAATTTTAGAAAAATCAAATTTCCAATTTGATTTTTCGTAGTTTTGAAGATACGGTATCAGCCATCACGCTCGCGTGTAAGGACGATATCGGAGCTTCAAAACCGATAAAACACCGGTGTTTTATCGAAAATTTACGCGGATTTAGTCTGTACTCCGCGCAAGATCCTTCGGTCGCGTTGCTCCCTCGAGGATGACACCTTACGGCGTCGCGCGGTACCCAAGTCGCGCTCAAACCAAGCGATCGTTTTGCCCCGCTTTTTCAAAAGCGGGCGCCCAAGCGGCGTGAGCGGTTCAAAGTAAACTAACTTAATTTACAAAAAAGCAAGGAGAAGGAAGCCTCCCTCTCCTTGAATTACAAACGAAATTAAAGTGTACCGAAAATTCTGTCGCCTGCGTCACCAAGACCGGGAACGATATATGCGTGCTCGTTAAGCCTTTCATCCATAGCCGCCGTGTAAATATCAACGTCGGGATGGTCTGCCTGAACCTTGGCAACACCCTCGGGGCAAGCTACAAGGCACATAAATCTGATATTTTTGCAATGGTACTTCTCCTTAAGCATCGTAAGAGCATCCGAAGCGGATCCGCCCGTTGCGAGCATGGGATCGACGAGGATAACGATTCTCTCCTCAATATCCGCGGGCATTTTGCTGTAATATTCAACGGGCTTGTGAGTTTCGGGATCGCGGTACATACCGATATGCCCCACCTTTGCAACGGGCATAAGGGAAAGAAGACCGTCAACCATACCGAGACCTGCGCGGAGAATGGGAACAATAGCAAGCTTTTTACCCTGAATCATTTTCTGAGTGGACTTGCAGATGGGAGTTTCGATAACTACGTCCTCAAGAGGAAGGTCGCGAGTAAGCTCATAACCCATAAGCATAGCGATCTCATTAAGAAGCTGACGAAAATCCTTTGAACCCGTATCCTTGTCCCTCATAATAGAAAGCTTGTGTGCGATAAGGGGATGATCCATAACGTGTAAATTGCTCATAATATACTCCATTCCGCTGAAATTCAGCATATGTATTTTACTATCTTTACTATTATACTACCGCTTTCCCCTTTTTTCAAGTCTATTTTCAGAAAAAACTTTACTTTTTTCAAAATTGTGATATAATTATAGCATCATTTATATAAAGAGGTAAAAATGAACGATTTTAGAAAGAGCGTCGGCATACTTACGCTTGGATGCAAGGTTAACCAGTATGAGAGCGAGGCAATAGCCGAGCGTCTCACTTCTCAGGGCTTTGAAATAAAGCCAAGCACCGAGGAATGCGATGCATACATTATAAATACCTGCACCGTAACGGCTGAGAGCGACCGAAAGGCGCGTCAGTTTATCCGCCGCGCGATCTCAAGAAATCCAGAGGCATACATTCTGGTTACGGGTTGCCTTGCTCAGACAAATCCGCAAAATATTGCGGCTATATCCGGAGTTGACTACGTTTGCGGTAACACGGACAAGCTCATTATCGCAGAAGCTCTTTGCGACCTTTTTGAACGCGATGAGAAGAACGCAAAAACCGAGATTTTCGTGCGCGATATCGACTCCGCAGGCTTTGAAAAAATGGAGATAAAGCATTTTGACCGCACGCGCGCATATATCAAAATTGAGGACGGCTGCGAGAGTAAATGTACGTATTGTATCATCCCTTACGCACGAGGAAAAATACGCTCAAAAGTGCCAGAGGAGGTAATTTGCGAGGTAACTCACTTTGTGAAAAACGGCTGTCGCGAGGTGGTGCTTACGGGCATCGAGACCGCATCCTACGGAAAGGATATTGACGGCTACACCTTCGCGGATCTTCTTTGCGATATAGACGCGATAGAGGGCGATTTTACCATTCGTCTCGGCTCGCTCGATCCCTCCTGTCTTACGGAGAAATTCGTAAACAAGATTAAAGATCTCAAAAAGCTCGCTCCCCATTTTCACATTTCAATGCAGTCGGGCAGCTCAAAAACCCTTCGCAATATGAAGCGTAAATACAATGCCGATCAGGCACTTGCCAATATGGAGCGACTTCGCGCAGCTATGCCCGCCGTTCGTTACACCACCGATATAATTGTGGGATTTCCCGGTGAAACCGACGAGGATTTCAATGAAACACTTGAATTTGCAAAAAAAGCTAATTTCCTTATGATACACGTTTTCCCCTTCTCTGCCCGCCAAGGAACACCTGCGGCAAAAATGGGAGAACAGATACCTCAGGAGATCAAAAAAATGCGCTCAGCGGAGCTTATCTCCCTTGAAAAGAGCATACGCAAAGAAGAATTCGACCGAATTTTGGCGCAAGGCGGCGCTCACAGGGTCCTTTTTGAAAGCTTTGAAAACGGAAAGGCATACGGTCACACTCCCGATTTTCTTGAGGTCTGCGTTAAAAGTGAGAAGCCCCTTCACTCCGAGGTGGCATTTGTCAGATTGATAAGCCACAACGGTGAAACTTTTTTTGCGGAAATCGTTGACAACGTGTAAATTTTATGTTAATATAGCTTGTAATAAATTAATGCTATGAAGAGAAGCAGTAACGTTTTCCCTTTTCTACAGAGAGCTGCCGGTGGGTGAGAGGCGCAGAAAACATAACGCGAATACATCTCGGAGCTTTGTCCCGAAATCCGTTTTGAGAGTAGGCGGCAACGGCGCGCCCGTTACAGCGCATAATGAGGAGCAAAATGCACGCATTTCGCTCGAAGCAAGGTGGTATCACGCTAATTCGTCCTTGAACCCGTTTGGGTTCAGGGACTTTTTATTTTTTTATAGTTACTTTTACTTCAAGTAGGAACTCCCTCACCGCTTCGCGGAGCTCCCTCCTCGGAAGGAGCCTCGGTAAGATCTTCTCTCTTGTGTAGCCATAAAGTTTAACATAACAATTTAATAAAACTTTTCAGAGGTAAAATTATGCCAATAATTTATAATGGAAAAAACATAGTTTTAGCAAAAAACCTAAGAAAAAGATCTACACCGCAAGAAAAACACCTTTGGTATGACTTTTTAAAAAATTATGAAGTGAAATTTCAAAGGCAAAAAGCAATAGGAGAATACATTGTTGATTTCTATTGTCCAAGCTTGAAAATTGCTATTGAAATTGACGGAAATCAACACTATTCAAAAGAGGGTATTGAAAAAGATAAAATACGCACCGAAGAAATAAATAAACAAGGTATTCAAATAATCAGAATACCGAATAAGCAAATCGATAAGGATTTCACTTGGGTTTGCGGGTACTTGGATGCCGAAATCAATAAAGTTAAAAGTAGCAAACAATAGTTTTTCAAATACTATATTTGATAAATCGAGGATTATCTCACCGAGGCTCCTTCCGCAGAGGGAGCTCCGCCGTAGGCGGTGAGGGAGTTCCCTTCTTACCTAATTCAAAGTTACTTATAAATAGTTAACAATTACATTTCAGATAGGAGAAAAATTATGAAAATCTATGAAGAACTCGTTGCGCGTGGGCTTATTGCTCAGGTTACAAACGAGGAAGAGATCAGAAATATGATCAACGAGGGCAAGGCGACCTTCTACATCGGCTTTGACTGCACCGCAGACAGCTTGACGGCAGGTCACTTTATGGCTCTTACACTTATGAAACGCTTGCAGATGGCAGGCAACAAGCCCATCGCCCTAATCGGCGGCGGCACGACAATGATCGGCGACCCCTCGGGCAGAACCGATATGAGAAAGATGCTCACGATCGAGGATATCAACCACAACGCAGAGTGCTTTAAGCGTCAGATGGAGAGATTCATCGACTTTGGTGAAGGCAAGGCAACTATGATCAACAATGCCGAATGGCTCCTTGATCTCAATTACGTTGAGCTTCTTCGTGAGGTCGGCGCGTGCTTCTCTGTAAACAGAATGCTCTCTGCAGAGTGCTACAAGCAGAGAATGGAAAAGGGTCTTTCCTTCCTTGAATTCAACTATATGATAATGCAGTCCTACGACTTCTACCACCTTTTCAAGAACTACAACTGCAATATGCAGTTCGGCGGCGACGATCAGTGGTCAAATATGCTTGGCGGTACCGAGCTTATCAGAAGAAAGCTTGGCAAGGACGCTCACGCTATGACTATCACCCTTCTCACCGACTCTCAGGGCAAAAAGATGGGCAAGACCGCAGGCAACGCAGTTTGGCTCGATCCTAACAAGACAAGTCCCTTTGAGTTCTACCAGTACTGGAGAAACGTTGGCGACGCTGACGTGCTTAAGTGCATCAGAATGCTCACCTTCCTTCCCATTGAGCAGATCAACGAGATGGATACCTGGGAGGGCGCACAGCTCAACCGTGCAAAGGAGATCCTTGCTTATGAGCTTACAGAGATGGTACACGGAAAGGACGAGGCAGAAAAGGCGCAGGCAATGGCTCGCTCACTCTTCACGGGCGGCGCGGATAACGCTCCCACAGTTGAGCTTGCAGAATCCGATCTTCAGGACGGCGCGATCGACATTCTCTCCGTTCTCGTTAAAGCGGAGCTTGTTCCCTCTCGTAGTGAAGCTCGCAGAGCAGTTGAACAGGGCGGCGTAACGGTCAACGACGAAAAGATCACAAATCTTCGCCACAGCTTCACAGCCGCAGATCTTAAGGACGGCATCCTCGTAAGAAGAGGTAAGAAGAACTTTAAGAAGGTTGTAATTAAATAAAAAATTGAGGGAACGATAAGTTCCCTCTTTTGTTATGTGTTGATAAATTGGGATTTAGCGAGGGATTAGTACAAATTCATTTTTAATTGAAGTAACCTTGTAGGGACCGGCGTCCCCGACGGTCCAATTCAAAAGCAAAGTAACTTTTGTTCAAAAATGTTGGATTTTGTTTGTGCGTAGCCGTGAAATTTGATGTTATTTCATCGTTATGGACCGTCGGGGACGCCGGTCCCTACAGGTTAGTACAGATTTTATTGGTATTGCCGCGAAGCTGATTAAAGCTTTTTTGGTCACTTTTTTCTCGAAAAAAGTGACCAATAAATCAAAAATTTGAAAAGCAACAAAAAAGGAACAACCTCGCGGTTGTTCCCTTATTTTTTATGCTATTCCGTTAATCCAATTTCCAATGGATGACACTATATACTCGAAGATCAATTCCACTATGGCAATTATCGAAAGTGCGACGCCTGCAACGATAAGAATTGCAGACATAAAATCTCCAAGCGGATTGTGGTACTCTTCCTCCTCGATCTCTGCGTTCGTCGCGAAAATCGGAACTGACATCACTCCAAACGCAAATGCGATAACAAGTATCATCGAAAGAATTTTCACAGTCATCTTCTTCATATATCCTCCTAAATTATATCCAGCATCTTCTCAACGCTTGCGATCTTTACGCAGAGGCAGAGGACGTTCATCGCTTGCTGAAGCTCCCCGTTCGAGGGATAGGTCGGCGCGATGCGTATATTTCTATCGCGAAGGTCGTTTCCGTACGGGAAGGTAGCTCCGACGGTGGTTACGACAACTCCCGCTTTCTTGAGCAGCTTATATACTCGCTTTGCGCATCCGTCAAGTGTATTAAGGCTGATAAAATATCCGCCGTTCGGATCGCTCCACGTCGCTATATCGGCATCACCGAGCTCGCGCGAGAGCGTATCCTTGACGATATCAAATTTTGGACGGATGATCTCTGCAAGCTTTTTCATATGCTCACGGATATTCTCCGCATTTCCGAAATATTTGACGTGTCTTATCTGATTTATCTTATCAAAGCCTATCGTCTGCGCCGCAAGAATGGGCTTTATCTGATTATAGTTCCTCGTGCTTGTGGCAAAGATGGCAACACCCGAGCCGGGAAATGATATCTTTGAGGTCGATGCGAAATAGAACACTCTGTCGATGTGTCCGCACTCAAGGCAGACCTCAAAAATGTCAGCAAGCTCGTCGCGCTTATCGGGATAGAGGTCGTGTACGGCATAGGCATTATCCCAGAAGATCCTGAAATCGTTTGCCGCGGTGTGCATCTTAGCAAGGCGGCGCACCGTTTCGTCGGAATAGGTTATTCCCTCGGGATTTGAATATTTCGGGCAGCACCAGATTCCCTTGATGCTATCGTCATTTGCAACGAGAGCTTCGACCGCGTCCATATCGGGACCCGTGGGTGTCATATCGACGGTTATCATCTCAATTCCAAGGGATTGGCAGATGGCAAAATGCCTATCGTATCCGGGCGCAGGGCAGATGAATTTTACAACGGGAAGCTTGCACCAGGGCTTTGCGCTTCCGAGAACGCCGTAAAGCATCGCTCTTGCGACCGTATCGTACATAAGATTGAGCGACGAGTTTCCCGCAACGAATATATTTTCGGGTGGAATATTCAAAAGCTCCGAAAAAAGCTTCTTCGCCTCGGGAATTCCCTCAAGAATTCCGTAATTTCTATAGTCAACTCCGTTTTCGTTTATACAGTCCTCGCTCTTTGATATGCAGTCAAGCATTCCCGTCATCATATCGAGCTGCTCCCTGCCGGGCTTACCGCGCGAAAGGTCGAGCGAAAGACCACTCTCGCACACCGTTTTATATTCATTTTTAAGCTCAAGATATAATTTCTCAAGCTCGCGGTTGCTCATTTCACTGTATCTCAAAATGAACACCTCCTCTTATGAATATTGTTAGCACAAACCAACTTGCTGTTTTGCCCCGCTTTTTCAAAAGCGGGCGCCCGCCGCGCAGGCGAATACGCCCATTTTCTTTTTGCAAAGCTTTTTCTTTTGGGGCTACTTTCTCAAAAGAAAAAGCGTTAAAGGACCTTTGATACCAATAGCAGTCAGCCGCTTTTCTTTGACACAGAAAGCGCAAAGAAAAGCTAACAAAAGAAACGCTGAATACAGGGCTACGCGCCCCGTACCCGCGCCACCTTTTGAAAAAGGTGGACGAAAACTTTATCGCATAAGTTTGTGCGTTAATTAAAATTCCGCGTTACCCGTGGTTCTTGGGAACGCTTCAACGTCACGGATGTTGGAGATACCCGTGATGTACATAATAAGTCTTTCAAAGCCAAGACCAAAGCCTGCGTGACGGCATCCGCCGTACTTGCGAAGCTCAAGATACCACCAATAATCCTCGGGGTTGAGGTTGAACTTTGCCATAGCCTCAAGAAGCTTCTCCATTCTCTCCTCACGCTGAGAGCCGCCGATAAGCTCACCTACACCGGGAACGAGCATATCCGCTGCAGCAACGGTCTTGCCGTCGTCGTTCTGGCGCATATAGAATGCCTTGATATCCTTGGGATAATCGGTTACGAATACGGGCTTTTTAAAGATCTCCTCGGTGAGATATCTCTCGTGCTCGGTCTGAAGATCCATTCCCCAATATACGGGATATTCAAAGGTATGACCGCAGCTCTGAAGCTTTTCAACCGCTTCTGTATAGGTAATTCTACCGAAATCACTGTTCACAAGAGCAGTAAGACGGTCGATAAGTCCCTTATCAACGAAATTGTTGAAGAATTCCATCTCTGCCTTGCAGTTTTCCATTACGTAGGAAAGCACGAATTTCATCATATCCTCGGCGGTATCCATATAGTCGGTAAGATCCGCAAAGGCAAGCTCAGGCTCAACCATCCAGAATTCCGCCGCGTGTCTCTGAGTATTTGAACGCTCTGCGCGGAACGTGGGACCGAAGGTATATACGTTTGCAAATGCCATAGCATAGGTCTCAACGTTGAGCTGACCCGAAACCGTAAGTCCCGCCTTTTTGCCGAAGAAATCCTGAGTATAATCTATCTCGCCGTTCTCGGTTCTTGGGGGATTTTCAAGATCAAGCGTTGTAACCTGGAACATCTCGCCCGCGCCCTCGCAGTCGCTTCCCGTGATAAGAGGGGTGTGAACGTAAACAAATCCTCTGTCCTGGAAGAACTTATGGATGGCATAAGCCGCTACGCTTCTTACACGGAACACCGCGTTAAAGGTGTTCGCTCTGGGACGGAGATGCGCTATCGTTCTGAGATATTCAAAGCTGTGTCTCTTCTTCTGAAGAGGATAATCGGGAGTTGATGCGCCCTCAACGTCGATCCTTTCAGCCTTAAGCTCAAAGGGCTGCTTTGCCTCGGGAGTAAGCTCAAGAGTACCCTCGATCACAAAGGAGCATCCGACGTTCTGCTTTGCTATGGTTTTATAATTGTCAAGCTTTGCATCCTCGAAAACGACCTGAAGATTTTTAAAATAGCTTCCGTCGTTAAGCTCGATAAATCCGAAAACGTTGGAGGCGCGAATGGTTCTTGCCCAACCTGCAACGGTGATTTTCTGTCCCGCATACTTTTCGGGGGACGCAAAGATCTCTTTTACTGTTATACGTTTCATTTTTCTACCTTCTTTTTGAGTTTTTATTGAGAAAATTAAAAAATTTTATATATTGTATCACAAAATATCAATAATTTCAATACTTTCGGGAGTTTTTTATTGCTCACTCCAGAATTTTTTGACCGCTCCCGCAAGCTCATGCGCGCTGTGGACGTATTTTGCGTGCGACCAATGGAGCGGAAACATAGCCTTATACTGCTCCGTAGCATATCTGTCATCAAGTAAAACAACAATTCCCCTGTCATTTTCAGTTCTGATAACTCTACCCGCAGCCTGAAGCACGCGGTTCATTCCGGGATAGGTATATGCGTAATCATATCCGTTTTCACGGGTGTTGTCAAAATAATCCTTCATAATGTTGCGTTCGTTGGAGATGCCCGGCAGTCCCACGCCAACGATCACGGTTCCTATAAGACGTGAGCCCGGAAGATCCACTCCCTCCGAAAAGCTGCCGCCGAGAACACAGAATCCCACTCTGAGAATTCCGTTATCCTCCTTGAAATTAGCCAAGAATTCTTCTTTTTCGGAATAGCTCATATTCGCCTTCTGAGAAAAGGAAAATACCTTTGGATATTTCTTTTCAAATTCCGCCTTGACTTCGCTCATATACTTATACGAGGGGAAGAAAACGATATAATTCCCCGCCCTGCCGCTTACTGCTCCAGCTATGGCGGAGGCTATTTTTTTATAGGATTTTTCCCTTTCCTCGAAGCGAGTATTAACGGCATCAACGCAAAACACTCCAAGATTTTTATGGTCAAACGGTGACGGAAGCTGAAGCCTTACACTCCTCTTATCGCCACCGAGAATGTCGGAAAAATAATCTATTGGCTCAAGGGTCGCAGAAAACATAACGCTTGAAACCGCTCTTTTGTGGCAAGCGGCAAGCTGATGTGATGGGTCGAGACATGCAAGCCTTACCTTAACGTCACCGCCCGAAACCTCGATAAAGAAAACGTAATGCTCGTCGTAAAGCTCGCTTATCTTTTTGTATTTACTAAGCTCACGGTATAGAGCCTTAACCTCGAAAAGATTTTGGGAAAGCTTATTCTTCCTTATCCAAGCGCTCATGGCGCGGCTGACGGATTCCACTCTCTTTTCGATATCGGAATAGGCATTTTTACTGATATAATAACCCGTTTCCTCACCCTTTTCATTTTTGAACATATTATCGTAGCAGAGCGCTTTAGAGTCGTCAAGCAGCCTTATAAAGCCGTCAAGCTCGCAAATAAGCTCGCTATCGTAAGGCGGCAAAGCGCACGCAACCGAGGCAATCTCATTTCTTGAAAGCGATGCGGAATACATATCTATCGCTCTGTCGGGAAGATTGTGAGCCTCATCTACCAGAAAGACGTATCTGCCGCGCTCACCCTCATCGCCAAAATATCTTTGGAAATATATTATCGGATCGAAAATATAGTTATAATCGCAGATCACCACGTCGCAAAGAAGTGAAAGATCAAGGGAAAGCTCATACGGGCACACTCTATACCTCTGAGCAACACTCAAAATAAGTGATTGCGTGTAGCCGGAATATCCTTCAACCAGCTCGCGAATGGCATCGTTTACCCTATCGTAATAGCCACGCGCAAATTCGCAATCAAAGGAATTGCAGAAATTGCTTGCACCAAGTCCGCTCGCGGTCTTTTTAGGGCATACACACACCGAATCCTTCGCGCTTATAAATATGGTTTTAAGCCTTGCGCCGGCAGCGTGAAGCTTTTTCATAGCTCCCCATGCCTCGCGCCTTGTCTGAGCCTTTGCGGTAAGATAGAAAATCTTATCTATCTTGCCCTCACTGAGTGCGCGAACGGCGGGATAAAGGGACGATATAGTCTTTCCGATACCCGTTGGAGCCTGAACAAAAACGTTCTTCTCCTTGACTATTCCTCGGTATATCGCCTTTATCATCTGCTCCTGCCCTTCCCTTATTTCAGTATATGGAAACGGCACTCTGCTTGCTCGCGGCAAAATCTCTTTTTTTCGCTCAAGCATAAGTTTTGCAAAAAAATCCACTCTTTCAAGAAGCTCAAAATAGCTCTTTTTCAGCTGATCAGCAGTAAAGCTGTCTTCTATTATTTTGATCTTTTTGCTATCCTTAAAGCAGATCACTATACGGGCATCAACCCTTTGAAGCACGTGCTTACAGGCATAAAAATATGCTTGGATCTTCAGCAAGGATATATCAAAATTGTTGGGGAAAGCCATATCCCCATAAGCCCTTCGCTCGCAAAAGAGATCGACTGTACCAATTTCACCGTGCTTATATGCTCTGTCGGCAACCGCAGTAACTGTATAATAATTTCCGCGGATCTGAGCTGTATTTATTAGCTGCTCCTGCGCTCTTACGGGCTCGTGCGCACGGTCATAATCCGGAAGCTGCGAAAGAAAGGTATCGAATCCCCTTTCATTGACGTTCATACGGGCAGGTCTTAGTGAATCGAGATCGCTTGCGCGCGAAACAAGAGAGCAGATCTCATCTGCCGTCATTTCAATACAGTATTCATTTTCGTTGAAACGCACAAGCGCACCCCCTTTAACAAAATATTTATATTATTTTATCACATTATAGGGCTTCCGTCAAGGCTAAAGCCCGCAAAGATGGAAATTTTCCATAATTTTTGCACTATCTTTTTTGATCGGGAGGGATTATAATATAATCAGGAGGAATTCAAATGGAACTGATAATTATCAACGAAAATAAACTGAAAATTATAATGACCGTTCAGGACATGAAGGATTATGGGATTGACGAAGACGAATTTTACTGCTCCGTGAACGACACCCGTAAGATCATAGAAAGAATAATACATACATCCAAGGCGAAAACAGGATTTGAAAATATGAGCAAAAAAGAAAAGCTCCTGCTTCAGCTATATCCCGAAAAAGATGGAGGATGCGAGCTTTTTGTGACAAGAATCGGACTTGACTACGGGGAGGACACGGTTATGGACAATGAAGGCAACAAGGGGTATATTATTCCGAGAAAAAATACGGAAAACACCTATGCAAAAAATCTTGCTTACAGCTTCAATAACCTTAAAAGCATAATCACCGCTTGCAAGGAGCTGAAATCGATGTCATTTGTGGGAAAAAGCATGCTTTACAAAGGAAACGATAAAAAATATTATCTGTTTATTGATGAGGAAAGCAAGAAAAACAGCTCCTTGTCCGATCTGTTGTCGGAATTCGGAGAGCCCGAGTATGCTTCGGAAATATCCGTAATTATGCTTGAATACGGCATTCCTGTAATACAATCCAATGCAATAGAGCGTCTTTCAGAGCTGTAAAAACAAAAGCGGTGGGAAAAACCCACCGCTCTGGAGCTGCTAATCAGAATCGAACTGATGACCTCGTCATTACCAATGACGTGCTCTACCGACTGAGCCATAGCAGCATATTTATTTGACTTTTGTATTATATCACAACGAAAGTAAAAAATCAAGTCCTTTTTAAAATTTTATTTTATCTTTTTTAAAGCGCATTTTTTAATATTAGTATTATACATATTTTATCCATTATTTTTGGTGTTTTATGAATATTTTTTAATAGAAAACTGCAACATTAAAGCTGCAGTTTTCTTGTTTTATTTTAAAATGACACCAATCATCGCGCCTCTTTTTCCATTTTGACCTCTATGAGAGTAAAAGAGCTCAGGATCACAGCAGGTGCATTTTTCAGATACGTCGATATTCTCCTTTGGCACTCCAAAGGACGTCAGAATTTCAAAATTCATTCCTTTAAGATCGGCATAAAGAGAACCGTTTTCGTTCCGTTTGATGAATTTGTTTTTATAGTTTTGTCCAAGTTTGTTTTCGATTTCACAAGCGAAATCCACTCCAACTTCATAGCAACATACATCTATGGAAGGGCCTATGGCAACGTAAATATTTTCTTTTCTTATTCCTAAAGAACACAATTTTTCTACTGCGTTTTTCGCTATTTTCGATGCAGTTCCGCGCCAGCCCGCGTGTACGGCACAAACCGCCACAACGTTGCCTTCGTTATCCCTTCCTTCAAGCAAGATGGGAACGCAATCCGCGGTCTTAACACCTATCGGAAGTCCGCAATCGGAGGTAACATAGCCATCGCACTCAAATTCCGCCTTCTTGTAAACACCGGCGCCCGCATCACGCATAGTAACTGATCTTACCTCTGCGCCGTGTATCTGAGGAACACTTATAATTCTTCCACTCGGCAACTCAATTGCTTTTTCGATAGCCATAATGTTTTTTAACACGGTTTCGTCATCATCACCCCGCCCAAAGGCTATATTCAAGCCCCTTGTGTGATCAAGAATTGAAAATCCGCCAAGACGTGTGGAAAAGCAGTGCTTGGATTTTAAAACGGTGCTTCTGAAATAAGAAACACCGTTTTTATTTATAAGCTCAAACATTAATCTTCATCCTCACTCTTTACCGCGATAAGCTGCTCTGCATAGGGCAGGCTCATTATCCAATCGCAAAGATCGTGCCACTCGTGAAGCTTGTGAGTTCTTCTTGCATAGTACATATTTATGAGATTTTCGTAATTGAGCGTTACCGTCCTCATCTGATTATAGGATGTGGGAAGCATCTGAATCATATTGATCCACGCCTGCTTGTTCTTTTTATCCTCACAGAATTTCACTCTCTCACCCTCCATATACTCAATAACGGAGTCAAGCACCGCAAGAGCGCCCTCGTCCATTTTCTCGCAGGAGAAATCATCTCTTTCAAATTTCTTATGGTGTATCTTGTGCATTGTTGAGCAGGAGTTTGCAACAGTACCCACCTTATAAGTATCAAATTCCTTCCACCAATAAAGAGGTGCCGTAATATCAACGCTTACGAAGATCTGACGCAAAAATTTTCTGTGATCGTTACCCGCCTTTGCAAGACGTATGGCAAGGTCAAGATCGTTTGGACCAAGCACGTAATTTCCGTTTTCATCATAGGAGCTGTCGCTTCTTCCCCAGCTGTTAAGCGGATTTCTTGCGCCTCTTATGGCATTTTCCAAATTCATTACGCTAACACGTTCAATCTTAATCATATCACACCTCCAAAAGTATTAATTTATTATAACATAAAGATATAAATTATTCAAGATATGACTTGAATTTTTTGTGATTTTATGATACAATTATAAAAATTGACGAATTACTCTTTATTTGGAGGATAATATGATAAATAACGAAAAAATTTGCTTTTCCGGCGTACAGCCGTCCGGAAACCTTACAATAGGAAACTACCTCGGCGCGATACAGAATTTCTCGCGTTATTCCGAGGAATATAAATGCTTCTACTGTGTGGTTGACAACCACGCAATAACAGTTCGCCAGGTTCCTGCGGAGCTTCGCAGAAGAACGTACGAAACGCTCGCGCTCTATATGGCTTGCGGACTTGATCCCGAGAAGAACACCCTTTACGTGCAGAGCCACGTGCCCGCGCACACGGACCTCGCTTGGATTCTCAACTGCTTCACGGGATTCGGCGAGCTTTCCAGAATGACTCAGTTCAAGGATAAGAGTCTTCGCCACGCGGACAATATCAACGCAGGACTTTTCACATATCCCGCGCTTATGGCGGCAGATATTCTTCTTTACCAGACGGACGTCGTTCCCGTAGGCATCGACCAGAAGCAACATCTTGAGCTTGCGCGTGATATCGCAACGAGATTCAATCAGCTCTATCCCGACACCTTTACAATTCCCACTCCCATGCTCTCAAAATCGGGCGCAAAGATCAATTCTCTTGCCGACCCCACAAAAAAGATGAGCAAATCCGATGAAAATACGAATGCGGTAGTATATATTCTTGACGATAGGGACACAATAATCAGGAAGTTCAAGCGCGCCGTTACCGACTCCGACACCTGCGTGCGCTTTGCAGAGGGCAAGGACGGAATCAATAACCTTATGACCATCTACTCCTGCTTCACGGGTAAAACGATCGAGGAGATCGAACGCGAATTCGAGGGTCAGGGCTACGGCACATTCAAGCTTGCGGTAGGTGAGGCTTGCGCAGATGCTCTCGCTCCCGTTCAGCAGAGATACAATGAGATCATTTCCGACAAGGCATTCCTTGAGGCACAGATGAAGAAGGGCGCGGACGAGGCTTCCTACTACGCAAGAAAGACTCTTTCCAAGGTTAAGAAAAAGCTCGGCTTCGTGCAGATATAGTTTAATATTACATACAGCAACCCCTTTGATACATAATCAAAGGGGTTTTTATTTTGATGTATTTTGGTATATTTTGGATAGCACTTTTAACATCGTTCGTTATGTTTTTCCCATCCCTTGCCATTTCCAAAAGGCTTGGTGCGATTGATGTTCCATCACAGAGAAAGATACACACAGAGCCAATCGCAAGAGGAGGCGGATTTGCGTTCTTTATGTCCTTTTCGGGGCTTTTGGTGCTGATGCCGATAAATGCCGACCTGAAGCTTCCACTCCTTGTGGGCGGATCAGTAATCTTTGTAGTAGGGCTTATCGACGACGCGCGCCCCTTGACTCCATTTCAAAAGCTTTCCGGAGAATTTTTGGCAGCGGGATGCTATATTCTTTTATCAGCTGAAAGATCGCTCGCTCAGAGTGTTCTGACATTTGCGTGGATTATGTTTTTATCCAACGCGATAAATCTTTGCGATGGACTTGATGGGCTTGCGGGCGGAATTACCGCATCCGAAACCCTTTGCCTTGGCGCGCTCGCGCTTATCTTTGGAAACGGAGATGTATTTATCTGTGCGCTCGCGCTTTTGGGCTCTATCGCAGGATTTTTGCCGCGAAATTTTCCGCGCGCAAGGATATTTATGGGCGATTGCGGCGCACTCTTTTTGGGCTTTACCCTTGGCGCGCTTTCCTCAAGGCTCGTTTTTGAAAGCGGAAACATACTCTGCCTTGTCGCAACGCTTCTTGCGTTCCGCGTGCCAACGTATGATACTAATTTAAGTATTGTGCGGCGACTTATAAAGGGCAAAAATCCATTTCGCGCGGACAAGGGGCATTTCCACCATAGACTGCTCAGATGGGGCTTTACTAAAGAATGCGCTACACTCGCGCTCGTTACCGCATCTCTCTTTTTCGGGCTTGTGGGGATAATTATTGCAAGCCTATAATAAAAACCGCCCTTTTTTGGGCGGTTTATCTTTCAATTAATAAAACTCGGAAAAATTCTTTTCACTCACGACAAGATAGAACTGTCCCTTGTACCAAAAATGAGTATTATCGTAAACGGTTATCTCCCCAAGCTCGCACACAAGGGTAAGCGTATAGTGGGACGGCATATATTCATAGTCCTCAGGATCAACAATAAACTCAACGTCGAGTAAATATCCATCCGCATCGTACATATATTCATCCTTGCTGTAAACCTTAAGATCGTTATTCAGCATTGTAAAGGTCATCACCGCACCTTCATACTCAAACCTTGGAAATGAGCTTACTCGGTAATATTTATCGCCAAGCTTTACGTAGTCACCTATCAACTTTATTACCGCGTCGTTCTTTAGACCCTCGATATGACTAAATCGCACGGTATAAACCATTTCAATATCGCCAAAGATGGGTTCATCAAGCTCTTCGGTAAGCGTTATTTCTTTCAAAGCAGAAATATAACGTTCAATATCCGCTTGCTCGGTATAATATTTGTGATAGTCATTCTGCCCGGGCTGAATGGGAGACAGAGATCTTGAAACCTTTATCCTGCTCTCATCGGAATGCTCGAAATAGTATTCAAGCCGCGGTATGATATCTTCAAGGGAATATTCCGCAGGCGTTGGCGGTGTAAGATCCTCGGGCAACGGTTCAATATAGTATATCACCACCGTATGTATTGCTTTACCGTGCGGTTGCTTTGTATCTAAAAACTCATAAAAAACGCATTCGCCCTCTTTTATTTCGTCAAGTGTTAACAGCTCGTTCTCAGACGTTATCTGCATAACAGTCAATGCGCAATTTTCACCGTAAAGATCGATATTGCTTTCAAGAGATTCGGAGCTAAGCTCGGCACCGCTTTCGTTAAGCGTCACCTTTCCTGCACGGACAGATGTTCCTCCCCTTCGTATCCAATCGACAAGAGAAGCGCGCTCTTTATCGTATTCCTCTTCAGTGCATCCGTGCGAACCTGTTGTAAATCTATACCTTATACCTCGGAAATCGAAGTTCAGTTCATCATTATAATAATAGCCTACGGCGTATCCGTTCTCTATTTTTTCACCGTTTTCGAATATTACGGTAAAATTAGTGTCCTTTAAGCCATTGTGCTTTAAGGTATATGTACCGTGCAGCATCTCCGAGTCATAAGGCTTGAAATCAACTGTACCGTCCTCGTAGAATTTTATACTCACCATACCGTCATGGATCCCGTTCGGTTGGTGCTCGTATGCTCCCGTTGATGTCCAAGTAATGACGGTCTGCCCGTTTATATACGTCACCTCGTGAGATATTCCAAAAAGATCCCAATCAAATGCGTGCGGGTTTATAGTGCAAGAGCAAAAGAACGCACAAATGATCAACAATACAAATACTAATATTATTCTGTTTTTCATGCTTGTTTGCCTCCATCCTTTTATTTTTTGCAAATGAGCAAAAAGTCTGCTCTATCGGGCAGACTTTTTTACTTTTACATATTATTATCAAGATATTTCCAATAGGTCTTGATATAGACCACGCCGCTCCACACGGTCATTACGAGTGTTATGAGCGAGGAAATTACTGTAATGGGATAATAGCCAAATAAGGAGAGGAAGCTCACCTTAGCAAGCACGGGCTCGAGCAGAGCCGCCATAATACATACGATTTGCGAAACGGTCTTGATCTTACCAAGCATATTTGCCGCAACCACTATATTCGCGTTCTTAGCCGCGATAAGACGTATAGATGCCACCGCAAGCTCACGGAATACCGTTACCATTACAAGCACCATAAACATATTGAATATAAGCTCAACGTTATGAGAACGGTACATAATGCACATCATAGCAGAAATGCACATAAATTTATCTGCCAGAGGATCAAGGAATTTACCAAAATCGGTCACAAGACCCTGCGCACGCGCAATTTTTCCGTCAAGCATATCCGTAAGAGCGGTAGCAAGGAAGATCAATGCGCCCAAAATATTTGTAACAGTATTAACAGGTAAAAGCAATTCCACAATTATAACAGGAACAAGACACAAACGCAAAACCGTCAATTTGTTAGGTAAATTCATAGCAAAATCCTTTCTATATCAATAAACATTCACTAATTTTCCGAAAAGGTCGTATTCTATAACCTCTTCAACAAGCACGTCAACAAATGAGCCCGCGGGAAGACCCTTCTTCCCCTTGAAATAAACCTTTCCGTCGATATCGGGAGCATCCGCTTCGCTTCTGCCGTAGTAAGTTTCGCTTATGGGGTCATAGCCCTCGCAAAGCACCTTGAGCATCCTTCCGAGCTTCTTTTCGTTGTATTCCTCATTGATAAGAAGCTGATCCCTCATAATGATATCGTAGCGATCAAGCTTTATCTGCTCATCAATCTGCTCCATCTTATAAGCGGGAGTGCCCTCCTCTCTTGAATACGTAAACACACCGAGATGCTCAAATCTCTGTTCGTTTACAAATTCGCAAAGAGATGTAAAATCTTCATCAGTCTCACCGGGGAAGCCAACGATAAATGTCGTTCTTATAACAACTTCCGGGATCTCTTTTCTAAGTCTCGCCACCGCGTCGCGAATTACCGCACTGCCGCCGTGACGGTTCATTTTTTTAAGAACTCCGTCGGCGATATGCTGCATGGGAAGGTCGATATATTTGCAAACTCTGTCGTTATCGCGCATTTCCGCGATAAGCTCGTCGGTGATCTTATCGGGGTAGCAATAAAGAATTCTGAACCACGGGATATCAGTCTCCTCGCTCAGCTTGTGAAGAAGCTCCGCAAGCTTATACTCTCCGTAAAGATCCTGACCGTAGCGCGTGGTATCCTGCGCAACAAGGGTCAATTCCTTACATCCAAGACGCTCAAGATCCTTCGCTTCGGCAATTATATCCTCCATGGGACGGGAACGGAATTTTCCTCTGATAGATGGGATAGCACAGTAGGTGCAACGGTTATCGCAGCCCTCTGCGATTTTAAGATAGGTAGCAAATTCGGGTGTGGTCAAAACTCTGTCGCCACCAAGACGAACGCAGTTTTTATCCTCAAACGAGGAATATTTTTCACCCTCAAGCACTTTTCCGACTGCTTCTACTATATTATGTATGCTACCAACTCCGAGAGCGGCATCCACCTCGGGAAATTCATCAAGAATATCGTTGCGGTATCTTTCAGCAAGGCACCCCGTAACTACGAGTCCCTTAAGATCACGATTTTCCTTCAGCCAAGCGATATCAAGAATATTGTCTATAGCCTCTTTTTTAGCGGATTCGATAAATCCGCAGGTATTTATAATTACAACGTCTGCCTCGGTCTCGTCGGGTGTGATCTCATATCCTGCCATCACAAGCTCGTGAAGCATCACCTCAGCATCAAGCTGATTTTTGGGACAACCGAGTGAAACAAATCCAATTTTCATCATTTGCCTTTCAAAAACTACAAATTTATTCATTTTATTTTAACACGATATTAAAGACTTGTCAAGGGAATTGAAGAATTGATTTATCAATTATTGTTAAATTATTTTATCAAATCTTATTGAAACGCAGCGAAATTTGTGATATACTGTTTTTGTATTTTTTGAATATCATTTTGGAGGATATTATGAAAAAGGATTTTGCAAAAGTGCTTATAACCAAGGAAGAGATCGCAGCAAAGGTCAAAGAGGTCGCCGCTCGCATCACAGAGGATTACAAGGGTGAAAGTGTACTTTTCGTGTGCATACTTAAGGGTAGCGTCCACTTCTATTCCGATCTTACGCGTGAAATTGACCTTCCTCTTACAATGGACTTTATGTCCATTTCAAGCTACGGGGCAGGTACAACGTCCTCGGGCGAGGTAAAAATGCTCAAGGACCTTGACAAGACCATAAACGGCAAGCACGTTATCATAGTTGAGGACATTATCGATAGCGGAAACACTCTCTCCTATCTTAAGAGATTGCTCTCATCCCGTCAGCCTGCATCCATCAAGATCTGCACTCTTCTTGACAAACCCTCGCGCAGGAAGGTGGATCTCACTCCCGACTACTGTTGCTTCACAATTCCTGATGAGTTTGTGGTTGGCTACGGTCTTGACTATGACGAGCTCTACAGAAACGAAAAAGAGATCTACGTTCTCGATCCCGCGGTTTATTCGGAATAATGAATATCCTTTTTAAAAATAAAGATTTTATAGCTTGCGTAAAGCCGCAAGGAATACCGTCACAGCCCGATCCGTCGGGCTGTGTTGATATGACGGCGCTTTTGTCCGAGAAGCTTATAAAAAACGGTGAAAAAAGCGATATCTTCGTCGTCCACCGTCTTGACAGATCCACGGGGGGCTTGATCATATATGCACGAAACAAGGAAGCCGCTGCATCCTTTTCTCGCCTTGTTGCGGAAAAAGACGGCTTTCAGAAGGAATATCTCGCCGTGATTTCGGGAAGACCCGAAAACGAAAGCGGAAATATGACGGACTACCTTTTCAAGGACAGTGCGCAAAAAAAAGCATTTGTTGTCAAAAGCGAGCGCAAAGGAGCAAAGCTTGCAAGCCTTGATTTTAAAACGTTGCAAACCGTTTCAGAAGACGATAAAATCTTTTCCCTGCTTCGCATCACCCTGAACACAGGTAGGTTTCATCAGATCCGTGCTCAGCTCTCATCAAGAGGAATGCCAATATACGGTGACGGAAAATACGGCTCGCGTGAAAAAGCGCCTAATTTTGCACTTTGGGCAAGTAAAATAGCCTTTATCTATAAGGGCAAGAGCTATGAATTTGAAAGCGCGCCCGACCTTAGCCAAAAGCCTTGGAACTTATTTGAATAAAAAAACAAACCCCGACGGAAATACCGTCGGGGTATATTTTTAATTGATAGATTAATTATGCCTAAAATTAAGCGTTTTCAGCGTGACGAGCTGCAAGGTCCGCCTTCATTGTTGCAAGTGTCTTTCTGTCGATATTATAAACAAGAGCAATACCTACAAACTGGCATACTGCACTCAACGTATAAAGGCCTGCAACAAGCCAGCAAAGTCTTGCTGCTGTTTCGGGAGACTGGCCTACTGTACCAAGTGCGGAAACGTAACCGATAATGGGAGTACCCATAAGAGCGATTACAGCTGCAGGACCAACACCCTGAGCAAGCTTTCTGAAGAAGGAGTGAAGTGCGTAAACAACGCTTTCTTCTCTCTTACCCGTCTTCCATTCCTGGTAATCGATAGCATCACCCATCATAGCCCAGGATACGCAGTTATAGAAGCCCATACCAAGACCGAAGAAAATAAGACCGATCATGTAAACAACGAGCTGAACGTTCTGAGGACAAAGGGGGAAGATGCAAAGAATAGCACCGCCTACAAGTCCTGCGATAGAACCGATAGATGCAACCTCTTTCTTACCGTGCTTCTTAACAAGCTTTGTAGCAAATGGCATGAAAATGAACATAGGAAGGAATCCTACCAACTGCACAAGACCGGAAAGAGATGCCTGACCAAAGTGTGTAGCAAACATGATGGTTGTAGCAGTAGATGCGGACTGCATACCAAGGAACATACCCATAGCAGCGATTGTACAACCAACTGCAGGACGGTTCTTGATAAATGTGCCGAAGGACTTCAAAAGGTTAACCTTTTCGCCGCCTTCATCATTAAGCTTAGCATACTCGTTGCCACGAATAGTGATATTCTTGAGCATAAGCATAAAGAATACGAAGCCAAGAACACCCATGATAAGAGCTGCCCAGAAAACTCTGTCACCAAGAAGGATTTCAAGCTGGCTGTGTGTCAAGGGGCTGAGCACTGCGTCACCCTCAACGTAAGGCAAGCCTGTCTTGGGATTAGTAAGGAATTTGTCGGGAGAAAATGCGCTTTCTGCGCCTTCGGGAATCTCAATTCTGTCAAGGAACCAAGTGGGGTTGCTGGGATCAAAAGTAACCTTCTGCCAGATAAGCATAGGAAGAATGATTCCGGGAAGCATACCGCCCACTGCACCACCGATGGATCTGAATACGGAGAGAGAAGCTCTTTCCTGGTCGTCCTCGGTAACGATGTTAAGCATCGTGCCGTAAGGAACGTTTGCCATTGTATAAGCAGCATCCCAAACGATATAACCAAGAATGAAAAGAACAACCTTAACAATGGTATCTGCATCGGGGAAAGGAAGGAAAACTGCTGCTCCACCAACAAGCAAGCCGCAAGCACCAATGAATATGTAAGTTTTATACTTACCCATTTTGTACTTTCTCTTGTCATTATCAATAAGAGTACCGATGAGGGGGTCATTAATTGCGTCCCACACCTGAACAAGAAGAAGAAGGAGTGAGAAGAGACCTGTTTCCATCATCATGTAAACAAGCCAGAAGGTCTGAACTGTTCCCTTAAGAGAAAAGCTCATGTTACAGCCTGCGTCGCCGGCTGCATAAGCGAGCTTGTCGCGAATACCGAACTTGCGGTGTCCGTTAGCATCAAGCTCAACTGTTTTTTGCTTTTTAGACATAATATCCTCCAATAATTTTTTGCGAAAATATCGCAGGTGATATTATACCACAAAATGGATTTTTTGTCAACAAATATTGATAAATCCATTGTTCATAAAAACGTGAACCATATTCATATGTTGGCAAATTGTAAACAATTTTGCAATGCTCTTGACTTTTCGAGGCTTTTTGATATAATGTAAAATGTAATATAATGCAAAATTATGTTTATTCATATTTTTAGGAGGAATTAAAATGAGATCCATTCTTAATTTTAACAGCTATTGGAGCTTCTACAAGGCAACTGCTGATATAGGCGTTGCTGAAGGCGCAGAGCTTGTTAATCTTCCCCATTCCTGGAACGCTCTTGACGGTCAGGACGGTGGAAACGACTATTACCGCGGCTCTTGTGTTTACAAGAAGAGCTTTGCAAAATCAGAGCTTCCCGCAGAGGACCTTCACTACCTCGAAATCAACGGTGCTAACTCTTCCGCTGACGTTTACCTCAACGGTAAGCATCTCGCTCACCACGACGGCGGTTACTCCACATGGAGAGTTAACCTCACAAATGATCTTGCCGAAGAAAACGTTCTTGCAATCGTTGTTGACAACGCTGCTAACGAAAGAGTTTACCCTCAGATGGCAGACTTCACCTTCTACGGCGGTCTTTACAGAAACGTAAACATCGTTTCAGTTCCCAACGTTCACTTTGACCTTGACTACTACGGTGCACCCGGCATTAAGGTTACACCCACAGTTGAAGGAAAGAACGCAAAGGTAGAGATCGAGGTTTACGGAGCAAATCTTCCCGCAAATCACGAATACCTTTATGCTATCTATGATGCAGAGGGCAATCTCGTTGCCGAAACACATTCCGAAAGCAAGGTAGTTACCTTCTCTGTTGAGAACGTTCACCTCTGGCACGGAAGAAAGGATCCCTACCTTTATACAGCTAAGGCATCCATCATCAACGGCGGTAACGGTATAGACACAGTTTCCGCGCGCTTCGGCTGCAGAACCTTCAAGATCGATCCCGAAAACGGATTTATCCTTAACGGCGAGGAATATCCTCTTCGCGGTGTATCACGTCACCAGGACAGACTTGGTGTAGGTAATGCTCTTCTTCCCGAGCATCATAAGGAAGATATGGAATACATCTGGGAAATGGGCGCAACGACCATCCGTCTTGCTCACTATCAGCACGATCAGTACTTCTACGATCTTTGCGACGAGTACGGTATGGTAGTTTGGGCTGAGATCCCCTATATTTCCAGACATATGCCCACAGGTAGAGAAAATACCATCACACAGATGAAGGAGCTTATCTCTCAGAACTATAACCACCCCTCCATCGTTGTTTGGGGGCTTTCAAACGAAATTTCCATCGCGGGATCCGATAACGATCTTCTTGAAAACCATAAGATCCTTAATAATCTCTGCCACGAAATGGACAAAACTCGTCTTACAACCATCGCAGCAGTTTCTATGTGCAAGATGGATGATCCCTATATCCAGATCCCCGACGTTGTTTCCTATAACCACTATTTTGGCTGGTACGGCGGCGACACAACAATGAACGGACCTTGGTTCGATAAGTTCCACGCTACTCATCCTTCCATCCCGATCGGATGCTCCGAATATGGTTGTGAGGCACTTAACTGGCACACAAGTGATCCTAAGCAGGGTGACTACACCGAGGAATATCAGGCATACTATCACGAAGAACTCATCAAGCAGCTCTTCTCAAGAAAATATATGTGGGCAACTCACGTATGGAATATGTTCGACTTCGGCGCTGACGCAAGAGCTGAGGGCGGCGAAAACGGTCAGAACCACAAGGGTCTTATGACCATGGACAGAAAGTATAAGAAGGACTCCTTCTATGCTTACAAGGCATGGCTCAGAAGCCCCGAGGAGGCTCCCTTCGTTCACCTTTGCGGCAAGAGATACGTTGACAGAGTTGAGGACGTTACAAAGGTAACAGTTTACTCCAACCTTCCCACAGTTGAGCTTTTCGTAAACGGCGAATCCATTGGCACAAAGACTGCTCCCGACCACTTCTTCTACTTTGACGTTAAGAACGTTGGCGAGTCCACAATCGTTGCTAAGGCAGGCGAGTTCACAGATGAAGGTAAGATCCGCAAGGTTGAAGAGATGAATATGGATTACGTTCTTGTAGAAAAGGGCGCAATCCTTAACTGGTTCGACGTTGAGGCTCCCGAGGGATGCTTCTCTCTTAACGACACTCTTGGTGAGATCATGAAGACAATCTCCGGTAAGCTCTGGTTTGCTAAGCTTGGTCTTACACTCAAGAAAAAGATGGACGCTAACAAGAAGGACGGCGAAAAGAAGGGCGGCTTCAACGTTGACTTCTCAGCAGCTGGCGGCGGACTTATGGAAATGATGGCAGGCTTCACCGTTCTCCGTCTTACGTCCATGATCGGCATGGCTAATATTTCCTTCACAAAGGAAGAGCTTCTTAAGATGAACAAGGAGCTTAACAGGATCAAAAAGCCCAAGAATAAGAACTGATTTGATTCAATAATAAAACGGGAGCGCTCGCGCTCCCGTTTTTTTGTATATCAAAATTCCCCACGGGCGCGAGCGCCCATGGGGAAAAAATTTGAGAAACAAACTGTAGATCAGTTTGATATATCTGATTTGTATTAATAGTTACAGATTAGCTTCTGACAAGCTCCTGTGCTACACCGTCAACAGTTACGGAAGCTTCGCTATCACCGTATGTGTGGTGGTTACCTGTGATAGCAGAATTGGTTATTTCAATCAGCTTACCGGAATACAATGCGGTTGCATCTCCGTCCTCACCTGCGTTAAGCACGGAATCATTTACTGTAATAGTTCCTGCGTTAGACACAGCTACTGCAGCAGCGGGAGTATGACCGCCAACATCATGAATATTTGTTGTAGTTATACTACAGCCTTCAATTGAAGCATTAATAGCATAAATACCAAAGCCGCGTGCATTGATTGTTACATTCTCAAAGCTTCCGCTCGGAGCAATGAAGCCACAGTCAGCGTCGTACTTACCGCCGTTAACCTGAATGTCAAGCAGACAGTTACGTCCGCTATTCATATGGGTAATATAAGAAACATCTGTGCCTACATCAGTTGTGCAACCAAGATTTGTGTTATCCTTATATGTAACATTATTAAGGATTACCGTTGCATTAGCGTCATTTACTACCTTAATGAATGCACCGTTGTCCATTTCGCCCTCAAAGGAGCCGCCGTTGATCACTACATTAGCAGTGATAGCTTCTTGGTTAGAGCCCTTAATAGCGATTAAGCCGTAAGCACCGAAAGCAACCTCGGAATCCTCTGCATTAAGCGTGAACTTAACGTTACCAACTACATTGAACGGACGACCTGAAGCGATAGTTGACGTAATGGAGTAACCGTTAAGATTCAATTCGGTGTCCTTAGATACGTTAACCATTGTGTCAATCTCAATATCGCTTGCAAGATTGATCTTGCCTCCAATATTAAGAGCCTCCTGAAGAGAGCCTACAGGCGCATCGCCTACGTAGAACTTACTGCCGCACATTGCGAGGTCATAGATGTTATTCTTGGATGCAAAATCATTTGCGAAATCAGCAGCCATATCCGCCTCATATCCGGGGCCTTCAAGTGTTCCGTCGTCCTTTGCAAGAACAACTACGTTGTGTGTTTTATACCAGTAGATCGCATATCCATCAACGAGAGATCTGATACCCTCCTCTGTGTTAAAGCCTGCATCCGTGAGAATTTTGTCAAATTCCTTGAAATTCTTAGGTGCACCAGTAACAGAAGCTGCTTCAAGAGCTGTATTCATCTGCTCAACTCCCTGCAAATCTACCGAGAGCTTTGCTTCTTCAATACATCCCGTCAATCCGACAACGGTCACAGTCGCAAGAATAGCCAACATAGCAATTACAACAAGCAACTCAACCAGTGTAAAACCTTTTTTTGCGTTTTTCATTTCGTTTTTCTCCTAAAAATGTATTTATCAAAGTTCACATAATAATACATAGTATGAACCTTTTTAATGGATTTTCAGGAAAAATCGGGCTAAAACAATATTTTTTTACTGTTTTTTCTCAATTTCTGTTGACATTTCAAACAAATAGGAGTATAATCTACTCATATCAGGTTCATACTATGTATTATAGTATGAACTTTTTTTGATATTCAGAACTGAATTTTGCACAAATCTAAATCTTTGTTACTCACAGAAGCTCACCTTTGAGAACTGTGAGTATCTTTTTTTCTTCTCGCGACACCTTCACCTGAGAAAGCCCCATTATGTTCGCCACCTGCTGCTGGGTCAGATTGCGATAATATCTCAGAGTTATTATTTTTTGCCAATCGCGGGGCAGTCTGCTTATCGCTTGACTGAGCGCAATTTTATCGTTGAGCCTCTCTATTTCTCTGTCCGTGGACGCAAGCTGACTCTCAAGAGTGAGCTTTTCATCCTCTCCAAAGGTTTCTGAAAGAGAAGCTATCGGATTGACCGTTTCAAGCGCGACCGCCGCATCCTCAACCGATATTCCGCAGATCTGCGCAAGCTCCGAAATACTCGGCTCCCTGCCCTCGTCGGTCAATATTTTGTTTCGTGCCCTGCCAAGCTCCGCCGAGAGCTTTTTATATACCCTTGATACCTTCACGGGCCCGTCATCGCGCAAATGCCGCTTGATCTCCCCCATAATAAGGGGCACGGCATAGGTCGAAAACACCACCTCGCGGCCGGGATCAAACGAGCGCACCGCCTTCATCATCCCGATGATCCCTATCTGCACAAGGTCCTCGTAATCCGTTCCCCTATCGCGAAAGCGGAGCGCGATCGAGCGCACAAGGCCCATATTTTCTTCAATTATAGCCTCAAGCGCAAGCATTGAGGTCTCCTCGTCCTCACTCTGCGCGCGCATTATCAGATCGAGATTTCTCTCTCCCCGCTCCGTCTTGATTGCGTTCATTGATCCTCCGTTTATTGGTTATCTTCCCTCAATCTTTTTATAAAGTGTGACCGACGTTCCCTTTCCGACCTTGGACGACACTCTCATAGAATCCGTAAAGCTCTCCATAACAGTAAAGCCCATTCCGCTGCGCTCGCCCGCCCTATCCGTGGTAAAAAGCGGGGCACGCGCGCATTTAACGTCCGAAATTCCACATCCCTTATCCTTCACCTTGATTCTGACAATGGAATTTTCAATCAATTCAACACTTATGTAAATTTCACCTATAGTATCTCGGTATGCGTGAACAATTGCATTCGTCACCGCCTCCGAAAGCGCGCATTTTATATCTCCAAGCTCTGCGGCAGTAGGATCGAGCTGAGCGCAAAAAGCCGCTACTGCGCCGCGCGCAATTCCCTCGTTTATTGAATATGAGGGAAGCGTAAGCTTCATAGAATTCAGTATCTTCCCACGCATATCAGTTCTCTTCATTTTCATCATCCTCCTCAAATGCCTTCTCGATTTTTATTATCCTTTCCATACCGGCAAGAGCTAAAATCTTAGTTACCGCCACCGTTGGTGAGCGCAGAGTCAGTGTGCCGCCAAGCTCACGGACAAGAGAATAGCGTCCCATAATAAGTCCCAATCCCGAGCTATCCATAAAGCTTATCTCAGAAAGATCGAGCACCACTTTTTTTGGGCGTTTTTCAAAAATAAGCGAATCAATATCCGCCCTGACACTAACTGCGCTGTGATGATCTATCTCACCCACAAGCTTGACGGTGAGAGCTCCGTCACAAACATCAAAAGTAAATAGTTTTTCTTCCTTTATCATAACCGTCCTCCGTTTTTATACAATTCTACCATTTTCAATATAAGAAACTTGTCACTTCATGCGCAAAATAAAAAAAGCACTCCGAGGAGTGCTTTTTTATAAAAGCTATTCTTTTTTGGGCAGAGATTTTAGAAGAATCAAGGCGTATCCGATTGCGATAACGCAAATAATGACCGACTGCGCGATCCTGAGTCCGTCCGTCAGCGCGCTCTCGTTTGCAAAAAAGCTTGAAACGTTGATAAACTGATGCGCCAAAACACACGGGACGATGGTCTTTCCTCTGTAAGCTATCACAACGAACAAAAACCCTATCGCAATAGCCGAGACTACCTGACAAGCGTTCGGTAAAAGTTCCGCGCCGCTTCTGTTGAAAAGATTTATTATATGTCCAATTCCAAAGGTCACGCTCGAAACCGCGATCGCGCTCCTTACTCCGTCCTTCTCCATAGCGCGAAACAAAAATCCGCGGAAGATTACCTCCTCCAAAAATCCAACGCAAAGCATACTTGCAGCATAGAGGGCAAATTCAGCCCACGAGCCGTTTTTGCTCACTCCGAGCCAGAAATTACACGAAACAAGCGCGATAAGGGGCACGTAATAAATAAATCTCTTCGCTTCAACGTCCGTCTTGCAGAGCCCGTATCTTTCAAAAAGTCCGTTTTTGCGCATCCAAATGATCGCAAGAATGCTCATGGCAAGCAAATACGGCACACTGAATACCTTTTCAATTCCAACAAGACGCGAAAGCTCGTCCGCAATGCTAGCTCCCACAACGTAAACAATTATCCACGAAATTGCAAACCAAATTTCACTCTTTTTATAAAGCTTATTCATCTATTTTACCTTGTATTTCTTTTCGATTTTGTGGTATGTAACTGCCAAAATGCCCATTCCGAGCGTGCAAGCGAGAACGAGCAAGGCAACTGCCATCCATGCCTTCCAAAAATATACTGCACCCGAGGCGAAATACCAAAGCGAATAAAGCGCCCACATTCTCGCATTTTCACGGTTGTAAGCCTTCACGTCGCTAATTTTTGATGCATCAACCGTCGTTCCGGAGTAAAACCACATCGGCTTCTCACGTTTTGAGGCATAAATACCAATACCCAAAAACAAGAGTCCGCAACCGAAAACTATTATGCTCCAAATTATTGCTCCTGCCATTTTATCACCTCGTCAAAATCAAATATTATCCGGCTCAAAGCTGTTAAGATGTCCATCAACGAGACGCAAAAGTCCCCTCATACCAATATCGATAGCATCATACATCTCGCGATCAACGTCGATATGAAATATCTTGCCATTTTGATCTCTAAAGGTGACAACGTAGCTCTCAACGCATTTTGGGGATTTGCTTCCAATCACCTTTGTTCCGCAAGTCAGGTTCACAACCTCGGCGTAGGTCAGAGTTATCTCGCCCTCGTTAGCAAAGTACTCCTCGTAGTAAGCATCCTGCTCTTCCTTGGTCATTTTCTTTTTCTTGGTTTCTCTTACAAGGATAACTATGCAAACAGCAAATACTATCACAAATATAGACAGTAATATCCATATCACTTTATCAGGCATAATAATCCTCCCTATCCTAACGCTTTTTCAAACCCCGCGCGATTAAATATCATCACACTGTATTCTTCGCCGTTTGCCATACGGAACGTAGCAACGGGAAATACTACTCTCTTCCAGGTGATTTCTTTTATGTCCTTTTTGAGTAATACTAAATTTCTATACTTTTTATCAACCGTAAGCTTATTGGTTTTATAAGTAACAGAATCGGGCTCAACGTATATTGCTCCTCCGAGCAAGCCACCCTTAACCAAACTGCACATAAATACTTTTTTCATTGTTTTTTTCCTCTGTTTTTCTCAATCAATATACTCGACGCAATAGCATATATTACTGTCGCCGCCATCACTGTCAAGACCACGTAGAATAGCCATTCGGTCTTTGTTAAGAGCTGAATGCCGTTCAATATAAATATAAAAGCGATAAATAAAAAGACGATTGCACTTTGGCGGTAATATGGCGCTTTATCCATTTTCTCTCTGTCTTTTTTTGAAGCATAAATATATGCATTGTTCAAAAGAAATCCTTTTCCCATAAAGGAACGGATGCTTGCTATAAGCGCAAATAATGATATTAAGAATAGAATACCTGCGATAATATTTTCTTCCATTTCAAGCGTCTCCTACGAATTAGGACTATTAACAGTTTCATTGTATCATATATTTCAGCAAAAGTAAATAGGACAGCAGAATTTTTTTACAAATTTAACCGCCCTTTGAAAACGGGAGGCGAAACGCCTCCCCTACAATATATAATATCCTTCACCGTAGGGGAGGGGTCTCCCCTCCCGTATCCAACACAAACTAACCTCGTAGGGACCGGCGTCCTCGACGGTCCGCAAAACAAAAATCCCCGCCAAAGCAGAGCTTTTTTGTATATCGAAACAATCCCAAGTGGGGGATTATCTCTTTGTGAACTGTGAGCCCGTGAAGAAAACATCACAGTGTGATGTTTTTAGGGCGACATAACCCGAATGCTGTGCTTCGGGTTAGCCTCAGCTCGACAGAGATAAAAAACAACACCCGCAAAACTGCAGGTGTTGTAAAAAGCATAATTTGTTGTTTTTTATCTCTTTGAGAACTGAGGAGCACGACGAGCGCCCTTGAGTCCGTACTTCTTTCTTTCCTTCATACGAGGGTCACGTGTAAGGAAGCCTGCTGCCTTAAGAGCGGGCTTGTTAGCCTCGTCAGCTGCAACGAGTGCACGAGCAAGGCCGTGACGGATTGCACCTGCCTGACCGGAGATACCGCCGCCGTTTACAAGAGCGATGATGTCCCACTTACCCTCTGTGCCGGTAGCACCGAAGGGCTGGTTAACGATGAGCTTGAGTGTCTCAAGACCGAAATATGTGTCGATATCCTTGCCGTTGATTGTAATAACGCCTGTACCGGGAACGATTCTTACACGGGCAACGGATTTCTTTCTTCTACCTGTTCCGTAAAAATAGGGCTTTGAGCTTGTATACATATTCTTCGTCCTACCTTTCATTAAACTTCGT
Source organism: Clostridia bacterium (assembly GCA_017483195.1). Classification (GTDB taxonomy): domain Bacteria; phylum Bacillota; class Clostridia; order Oscillospirales; family CAG-272; genus RGIG4608. The sequence continues at coordinate 52,815 of JAFULR010000016.1, read as the reverse complement.
AAGCAACGGGCTTCTGAGCCTCGTGCTTGTGGTTAGCGCCTGCATAAACCTTAAGACGTGTAGCAGCCTTTGCGCCAAGTGTGTTGTGGGGGAGCATGCCCTTAACTGCAAGAGTCATAGCAAGCTCGGGCTTTGTAGCCATAAGAGTCTTGTACTGAACAGCCTTCATACCGCCGATGTAACCGGAGTGATGGTAGTAGTACTTCTGCTCAAGCTTTCTACCTGTGAGAATAGCCTTATCAGCATTGATGATGATTACGAATTCACCGCAGTCAGCGTGGGGTGTGAATTCGGGACGGTGCTTACCGCGGAGAATGTTAGCAGCAGCAACTGCAGTTCTACCGAGGGGCTTATTAGCAGCGTCTATAACGTACCATTTTCTTTCAATGGTATTTGCATTAGCAAAATAAGTTGACATTAAATGTTTCCTCCAATAAAATTGTGTTATGATTTTTAACCTTGCACATTATAACAAATATATTCCCCTTTGTCAATACCTTTTTGAAAACTTTTTTTGCGATTTTAATTTATCGCCAATCAATCTCTCGTTTTCTCGTTTTTTCATATGATTTCCTCGTTTTTTCTCATTTGCCATTTTAAAATTTTTTTGAATATTTTTTCGCCGGATTTAATATTTTGGAATAAATGAGCAAAAAGAGAGGAAAAACCAATGTTTAAAAGCCATTTTATGCCCGAGGGCAGCAGAATCCACACCACAGAAAATACGTCTTACATATCAAGCCTTGCCGGCATTGAGCGAGCCATGCGCGAAGGCAAAATACTCGAATCAAACGTCATAATGTGCGACGAGGAGCTTAATCTTCACGTAAATTTGTTTGGGATCAAAGGAATTATCCCAAAAGAAGAATGTGTTTTGTCGGTCAATAACGAGCCCATAAAGGATATCGCGATCATCACAAGGGTTGGCAAAACGGTCTGCTTCAAGGTGCACTCTATAAAGCAGGAGGGCGACTCATACGTAGCGATCCTATCCCGCAAAGAGGCGCAAGAGGAATGCTGCGATTTTTATCTTTCATCACTCGCTCCGGGGGATATCCTGCCCGCCGCGGTAACGCATCTTGACAATTTCGGCGCCTTTGTGGATATCGGCTGCGGAGTGATATCGCTTTTGTCCATAGATTGCATCTCGGTCTCACGCATAAGCCACCCCCGTGACCGATTGTATAACGGACAAAGGATATTCGTCGCCGTAAAATCCAACGATCGTGAAACGGGCAGAATATACGTCACTATGAAGGAGCTTCTCGGCACGTGGAAGGAAAACGCCGCGGAATTTTCCACGGGTCAGACCGTTAGCGGAATTGTAAGAAGCATTGAGAGCTACGGAGTTTTTGTGGAGCTTGCGCCAAACCTTGCAGGGCTTGCGGAATTAAGGGATGACGACCCCGTTCTCAGCGACCTTCAGATCGGCGATGAAGTATCCGTATATATAAAAAGCATACTTACGGACAGAATGAAGATAAAGCTCATCCTGATCGACAAAACCGCTCGCAACAATTACCCCACTGCCATCAGATATTATATCGATCCCAAGACCGTAAACAGGCTCGAGGCATGGAAATACTCACCCGAGGGCTGTCAAAAGCGTATCGAAACAATATTTTACACCTGAATCCATTGACTTTTCAAGGATATTCATATATAATGTATGGGTATCAATTTGAAAGAGGATAATATGGATCATAAGGAATTTTTCTTAAAAACGACTGTGTGGAGACTGTTCTTTATAGCCGCAATACCGGGTGCTGTAAGTATGCTCGCCTCCGCCATTTTCGGTTTGTTTGACGGTATATTTATAGGAAACATACTTGGGGATACCGCGTTTGCGGCAATAAATATCGCCTTCCCCTTCGTAATAATCAGCTTTTCCCTTTCCGACCTTGTGGCGGTGGGCTCGGCAGTGCCGATCTCAATAGCTCTCGGCAGGCAGGATGAAAAGGAAGCTAATAACATATTCACCTGCGCGCTTCTTATGATAACGGGAGCAGGCGCGCTTATGGGACTCGTTCTTTGGTTCGGCGCACCCGTCATTCTCGACTTTCTTGACGCAAGCCCCGAGGCTCAAAGACTCGGAGTTGAATATATTCGCGTTTATGCGTTCTTCTCACCCATATCCCCCGCGGCGTTTGCTTTTGATAACTATTTAAGGATCTCAGGCAAGGTAAAGCTTAGCATGTGGCTCAATATCGGCACAAGTATTTCCACCATCTTGCTTGAATTTTTATTCCTTTTTGTTTTCAGATGGGGTATCTGGAGCGCAGCGCTTGCTCCGTGCATTTGCTTCGGCGCATCGGTATTGATAGCATTCACACTGTTCGCGATCGGCAAAATGCAGTTGAAAATAACCAAACCGCGCTTCTCGGTAAAAACCACGAAAAAGATAATCCAATGCGGAATGCCCATATTTCTTAATAACGTTTCGGGCAGAATAACCTCGATCGCAATGAACAAGGCGCTCATTTCCATGGGTGGCGACAGTGCGGTAGCAATTTACGGAATACAAATGTACGTTGGCGAGATAATCCAGCCCTTGATCTACGGAATTTGCGATTCACTCCAGCCCGCGATCGGATATAACTGGGGCGCGCGCCGCTTTGATCGAGTCAAGAAGATCACAAAATGGACGTTTGGAGCGAGCGCGGCGGTTTCGGTCGTTTCGTTTGCTATGATGTGGTTTATTCCCGACGTTCTCGTTTCCCTTTTCACAACAAGCACGGACACCGCTTTTTTGAACGAGGCGGTAAAGGCGCTTAAAATTTTTGCAGTATCAAAGCTTATGTTCTGGTTTGCTTTTGCAACGCAGAGCTATATGACGGCGGTTGAAAAATCGCTTTACGCGACCCTTATTTCAGTTGGGACGGCGTTTATTTTCCCAATGATATTTATTTTCGCGCTATACGGCTTGGGGCTCACGGGATTGTGGCTCAATGCCCCCCTTACGGTTTTGTCGGTGTGCGTGATTTCTGCGGTAATTCTGCTCGTTTTCAGAAAAGAAATGAAGCGGATAGAACAGCAAAATATCGAGCTTTAAGCAAATAAAAACCCTCGGGATCTCCCGAGGGTTTTATATATTCCGTCACCGCACTAAATGCAAAATGCAAAGTGCAAAATTGACGGCTGCGCTCTCACTCTCGTAGGGGGGCACTCCGTGCACCCGCTAAATACAAAATGCAAAGTGCAAAATTGACGGCTGCGCACTTACTTGTGTAGGGGTCGGCGGTCTCGCCTGCGGGCTCGGTCCACTCGCGTTCTAACAGTCCCCCTGACTGTTATTCATTGCGCTCGTGCCGCTTCGCTACCCCGACGACCCGAGCTAATAATCGCACTACCGCAAATATCGTTCAGAGACGTCATCCTGAGCGTAGCGAAGTTTTGCAGAGGGAGCCCTGCACTTTTGACCGTATAATTACAATCAGCCGAAGCGAGCCGATGCAAAACCGAGGAGCGACAGCGACGATGGGATCTACGAAGGAGTCTTTGTGACTTTCCAAAGGTGAAGTTACTTTTTCCACAAACACGGGTCGTCGGGGGCGCCGACCCCTACGAGTGAGGGCAACAACAGAAAACTCGCCTCCCTCTGTCGAGGGAGGGGGACCACGAAGTGGTGGTGGGAGAGTTTCAAAGACAAAGTTACTTTCCCACGGATACGGACGCGCACAGCGCGCCCCTACGAGTTTGTGCGCCGCGCGTAATATTAATCGGTTATCCAAAACAATAGTGGCGCGCCATCAAAACGGCTATACGTCATCCTGAGCGTAGCGAAGTTTTGCTGAGGGAGCGCAAGCGAGCCGATGCAAAACCGAGGAGCGACAGCGACGATGGGATCTACGAAGGAGTCTTTGTGACTTTCCAAAGGTGAAGTTACTTTTTCCACAAACACGGGTCGTCGAGGTAGCGAAGCGGCACGAGCGCAATGAATAACAGTCCGGGGGACTGTTAGAACGCGAGTGGACCGAGCCCGCAGGCGAGACCGCCGACCCCTACGAGCTTGTGCAAACACACAAATAGCCTTCTCCTGTGGGAGAAGGTGCTGAGCGTACGCGAAGCGGATGAGGAGTCACTTGTTCTTCACACCTCATCCGTCTGCTCGCCTGTGGCAAGCAAAAATCGTTAATTTCCGTTGCTCGCATCCACCTTCTCCCGCTGGAGAAGGCTTAGTGGATTGCTGCCGCAAAAGAAAAACCCTCGAGCCGTAGCTCGAGGGTTTTATATATTCCGTCACCGCGATTGATTGCGAGATCGCGAGCGGTATTAATTGGAATAGTTTGGATTATTTTTCTCCTGCTTCAACCTTGTCGCCAGAAACTGTCCAAGTAGCTACGCCACCATTGGAGTGCTTGTAAACTACTTTTGTAACAATCTGCTTTGCAGCATCTACTCCCTCTTTATTTTCGTGAGTAATAACAAATACATTCTCATTAAATGTAATGCCTGCATTTGTTAAAGCTTCCTTAAATTCGCCAACGGATACCTTACCGTCCATATTACCACCCTCGGACTTTGTCAAGTCAACAGCAAGAGCAGAATCACGAAGCTGAGAAAGTTCCTGAACAGCTACGCTATCATTAGCATTCTGAATGTAAGATGTATAACCAACTACGGATACAGTTGCAAGGATTGCAAGAATAGCAATAACAACAAGCAACTCAACGAGTGTAAAGCCTTTAGTTTTCATTGGACCAATTCTCCTTTAAATTTTATTAATATATTACTGAACAGTGATAGCGTCAGTTACCAAATCCCAAGTAGCAGTAATTGTTCCGTCTTTAGATTTGTATACGATATTAGCAGATTGATCTGCTATAGTCTGTACCTGACCATTCTTCAAAGTTTTGTTCAACTCAGTAACAAATGCAGCGAGTTCTTCATTGGAAGTATCTTTTCCTGTTGTAAGAGCAACTTTTCCACCAGAAATAGCAAAGTTACCATTGAGGATGTCTTCAGCCTTGATAGAGGATCTAACCTGAGTCATTTCCTGAAGAGCTACGCTTTCATTTGCATTCTTAATGTAAGATGTGTAACCAACTACGGAAACTGTTGCAAGGATTGCGAGGATAGCAATAACAACAAGCAACTCAACGAGTGTAAAGCCTTTAGTTTTCATTGGAATAAATCTCCTTTTGTTTTCAAAAAAATTTTGTGTGTTTGTTGTGCAATCAAACATAGAAAAATCAGAATATTCTGACTTTTTACGAGTGTATTATACACCATTTTCAAGGAAATGTCAACAATAATTGAGAAAGATTGGCAACTTGCACAAATCTTTTCCCCTTCTCTATTGCGTTTTGTACATTATTTCGTACATTTTTCTTATCCGGGGCGCGTTTCCGCGCCCCTTTTTAACCGCAAGCTCGCAGGAATCACTGAAGAAAAACACCAAAAGGATTCTTGCCGAGTGCCCATACTTGCGGTTATAGGTTAATATAAATTGAAATATGTATTATTACTCCTCAAAGGGGTTGTCTTTGTTTGTATCGCGTTCCGGTTCCCAATAAGGTTTCACCTCATAGTTTCTGAATGCCCACGCAAGGAAGTAAAAGAATGCTACCATAAGCGGGCCGAGAGGATAAAGATAAAAATAGGGACACGGAATGAGCCAATAAAGGAAATCAAGCACCTCAATGCCGTACGTATCGTAAATAAACGAATAATGCGGCGTGGGATCGGTTATTACGCCGTTTTTCATAAGCACCGTTACGATTATCGCAACCACCGTCATATAAATGAAAACACTGCCCGCAACCGTCCAAATATATTCCTTGCGGGGCTTCAAGCGGCGCGCGGAGAGCATCCAGAGCGGAACTGCGATAATGAAAACGTGATTGATAAGCGAGTTCATAATCGTGAGGTCGTACCAATTCATCGTCGCCCAATTCGACTGAAGGCTAACGAGCGTTGTGGACGCGGCGAACATCGAGAAAAATATGCTGTACTGTCGCGCAAGCTCAAACTTCGGAATCAGCATAAGCAGAACCAAAATGAAATTGAAATTGCACACCTGAAGCATCTCCATACCGAGTGTTTTCCAAGTGAAACCGTCCTCAAAGGAAAGCCCCATACCGTAGCGGAAGAAAATTCCGCCCGCGCAAAGAAGCGCTCCAATGACGATCATCACGTTCTGCCACTTGCGATTGAGCTTCGATATTAGCCACATCGTGCCCGCCAAAAACGCCACTACGCAGAGTAAAAATATTATGTGTGTTAAACTGAATCTTGGCATATTAATTTGTTATTGTAATAGTGAAGGTCGTAGTACAAAATACTCCGCTTTCATATTCGTCATAGTAAACAGTAAGTGTATACGTGCCGGGGCCGTTTATGCCTTCGAGACCGTCAATGATACGAGCTGTAGTCAATGTAACTCTATATGTGCTGTCGTCGCTATAATGACACTCAATATATGTTCCATCAAGATTTATCCAATTACTCTGCCATTCAGCCCATGTATAAGTTGGTTTATAGTCCTTTACCTCTATATAAACAAGTGTGGGCTTAGGCTTAGGAAACGCTTCAACAGATACCGTGAATGTATCTGTAAATCCCTGATATCTTACAGTTAAAACCAACTCTTCTTTAACTTTTGAACTGTCAAATCCGGTTACAGTCACTTCATCAGCAGAAACAAAATAATAAGAACCATTATTCAAAACAACCTGAACGGATAATCCTGTTATATCAAGTGCTTCGTCAAGATAGTATTCCCTATCATTGGGCATAGAGCTGATATTAATATGGCTAATCTGCTCGCCGTGATTTTGTTCCTGCACAAGCAAAACAGCCACTGTTGCACCTATTACTAGTGCTAACACAACACAGGCAACAAGGATTATAATTTTTCTGTTCGAGTTTCTCGATTTTAATTTTGCCATAATTTTTCCTTTTGTAATTAACCCACGCCACCCGTGGGGGTGGCGTGAGAAATGTATTAGTTTATTTGCCAAGATATGTAGCAATCAAATCAAGAATACCTTCATATGTGTAATATCCCTTGCCAACTGCAATCTTGAAGTACTGTACATTGAATCCAACGAACTGCTCATATGTGAGGTATTCAGCGAAGTCTTCATATGTGTACAAACCGTATGTGTCGATATCGCTCTGCATCTGTTCTGCATCGAACATCATGTTTTCACCCATTGTGAAATAGTTGAAGAGGTCATAATCGTCTTTCTTAAAGTCGGTTGAGAACATGCCTTCAACAAAGAAGTTGTAGTGAAGTGCGGAAATGATACCGTAAGCTTCGATATACTCTTCGGAAATTTCATAGGATTCGAGAGTTACTGTTGTGTAAGAATCGCCATCCTGCTTTACGAAGTTGTGTCCAACATAATCCTGAACATTAGCAGAATCGATAGTAACGTACTTATTAAGATCTGCATCGAGGAACTGGTGGAGGTTAATCATCTTAACCTGCGTTCCATCGCTAAAGTTAAGCTTAATAACTGTGTTGTAATCATATCCGTGATTGAAGATGATTGCAGCAGGAACTGTATCGTACTTACCTGTGAAGTGATTCCATACAAGGAGAATATCTTCAGCAGTTACGTCTCGAATTTCCTTCTGTGTACCGTCAGCGAGTGTTACAAGCGTGTCACCTGTTACACAAGCACCGCCTTCGTCTTCATCATAGAATCTATAACCAATATAGTAGTAGTAAGTATTACCATCAACCGCCTGATAGCTGTACTTAACCACAGATGTTCCGCCGCCTTCGGTATTACCTTTTTGTGTCTGATAACGAGACAAGTAAGTGTCGTTGTAACATGTATAAAGTATAGCACCCGTCTCTTTATCTGTTGCTAAACCAGAAGAAGAGTTACCACTATCTATTGAAGCGGATACCCAAGTGAAGTATGAGGGCATTTCCTTTGTAGTTGTGTAACCAAAGGAGCGAGTATCATCCGAAATTGTTACACCCTTGAAGATGGGATAGTATCTCAAGAAGTCATAGTCAGTTGAAGCACCGGAACGAACGTTAATACCATCAACAATGGGGTAGTAGATAGTAACGTTATTAACAGTTGTAGAACCGATCTTGTTATCTTGTGTAGCGGATACATCGGGCATAATGTATTTATCAGCACCTGCTGTAACAACTATACCTGATACGGTAGTAGAGGGTTGTGTTACGTGAGGAGAACCTGCACTTGCACTACCATTTGTTCCGTAGTGGAATGTAAAGTCGGGAGCACCAACTTGCTTAATAACCTGAACTGAAACTTCAACCGTATCTACATAGTTGATGGATGTTACTACTCCAGCACCAAGCATATCATGAACATAAGTATCGGTATAGGAGTAAGTGATTGTAAATGTGTTATCAGCAGTGCTATTAATTGCAATCTTGTTGCCTGTATAATCCTGACCGTTTACCTTTACTACAACCTGCAAATTGTTACCGTATTTAGATGCAAGCAAGAAGTTGGGATCAAACTCAAGTACTGCACCTTCATCTACTTTAATAGTAATTGTATTAGTTGTCGAATTGTATCCTTCGGGGTATGTCCATTCAAGCTTAGGAGCATAAGCGCCCTGTGTTACGGGAGTATACGCATTGGGAGTTACTTTGCCTGTAAAGCTATATACACTATTATTGAAGCTGTATGCGTAACCTGTAGCGGTAATACCCATGGAAGAATAAGATTTTGCAACTTTAATATAATTGGAAGGAGCATTAATTACAATAGCTGTCGCATCCTTAAGGAATATACCTGTGTTAACCCAAGAGTCGTTGCTATGATTGAATTTAATTTCACTGATACCAAACATCAAATCAAAAAATGTGGATATGGTATTGTCAGTGATCAATGCTTTGTCGCTTGAAGAAATCCAGTTGTGCTGTGTAAGTGAACCATCTACATTCAAGGTTGCACCTCCCTCAACTACAATACCCAAACCACAGTATTTGTCAGTAGCTTGATTGATTGTTGTGATGTCTTCAACAGTTGTTTTACCACCCTTACAAATCAAGTTTGCGAATCTGCCACCATCAAGAACGGTATTGATGATCTTGCCACCTGTAGAACGTACGGGTGTCTGACAGCCATAAACATAGGAGTTAGAGAGTATACCGCCCTCCAAACCAATTGCAGCTACATAATAAGCATTTTTATGTGCGTCACAAATTGTTGTGTACTTATCACCGATAATTACAACGTTATCCATAAGTGCGCCACCGTAAAGTGTAATAATACCATTGCGACCACCCTCGGTATAGTGGTACTTGCCCTTTGTAATATCAAATGTATATCCATTGCCAAAGAAATTGCCTTGCAAATTCAAAGCTCCCTCAGAGGGCATTTCAATATCATTTTGAAGAACAAAGTTCTTGTATGTCTGATTGCTTGCATTCTTAGCAGAGAGATCACCATATGTCAACACATTGTAACCATCAACAACCTCAACAGCAACCTTAACAGTCTGCTTGTTGTAAGTAATTTCGATAATAGCTACGCCTTCACCCTTAAAAGTGATTTTCTTGCTTGCCCAATCAGAGTAAGAAAGTGTCTTAGCATCATCGTAGGATGCGTTCAAATTGGGGTTGGAAGTATTGATTTCTTTATAAGTGGTTCCTGACTTCTGAGAAGCATCGTAAATAGTAAGTGTTGCATTTCCGCTAAACTCTTCTATAGTATTGAAGAGAGTGCCGAGTGTAATCGCATTATCGTTACCAACACGGTAGAGGAAAGAGGGGATCTTTACTGCATTCTCGCCTTCACCGCTTGTTGTGTACTTAATACCTGCGTCTTTATCGGTATCCCACTTAATGTCAAAGGGATTCTTAGAGTTGTCTTCTACAGTTACAGTAAATGTCTTGCTCATCTTACCAACTGTAATTGTGAAAGTCTGTGTGCCCTCAAACTTGTTAAGTGTGAGTGTTTTATTGTCGCTGATAGTAAATACGTCACCTGCACCATGAGTAATTGTCACTTGTTTGTCTGCAGCTACAATATTTATACCTGTATTGGAGGAGTTGTCTGCAAAAGAAGCAGTACCAAATGTAAATACCTTGTTTCCTGTGTAGCTGATTGTCAATGTATTATTGTTATCGCTCATAGTCAATGTGCTACCATTGAAAGGAACGGAAGCGTTGGTTACTCTTACAATAGTAACATCAATTGTCTTAGGCTCAGCTACGCCACATGTTACTTTGATTTTTGCTGTAAGGTCATTTGTTTCAGGGTAACCTGTTACCTGAACCTTACCGTCTTCAGTTACTGTCAATTTAGAAGAACCGGAGATTTTCTCGAATTTGACATCATCTGTACCGGAAATGTTTACATCAGAAACTGTGCCCTTGAATCCTGTAGCGCCCAAGTTGAAGGCTTCTGTTTTGTTGTAATGGATGTACAAGCTGTATGTATTGTTACCGGAGTTACCGAATGCAACTACGCCTGCTTCCACACCGTCACAAGTAACAGTGAAATCCTTTACCTTGTTCTTTCCTTCTACGGGTGTAGAATTTCCGTCAGCATCCATAATGGAGCCATTCTTATATGTATAAGTCTTACCATCATCAAGGATGAATTTAGCATTTGTAAAGTCAATGTCAACTCTTGTAGCAAGCGTTGCAGGATCTGCAATACCCTTAATTACAAGAGTAGCCTTCTCGGGGTTTGCAAACCACCAAGAATGAGTTGCAAGAGTAACGTCATCCTTGATGCTGATTTCAATAACCTGTTCACTCTGCAAAGCTACCAAAGGATGTGTTTTGTCGATAACAGTAACGCCGTCAAGACCTGTAATTTCGTGGTTATTTTTATTAGAAACTACCAAATCCTTCTGAACAAACAAGTGATCGTGATTCTTTGTAGTATCAACAACCAAATGTCCTACATTAGTTGTGAAAACAGTTCTTTCAACCAATGCGATAAGACCTACGAGCTTACCTCTAGCATCTGTTTCATAAGTAGAAACGGATGTGTGGTATGCGCTCAATTTGTCTTTGTCGGAAATTTCCTTGAATTCAGCTACAAGACGAGCAAGCTCTGTTCCTGTTTCAACAAGGAAGTATCTGCTATCCTTGGTGAGGCACTGCTCGGGGTGTATTGTGAGTGAGTACTCAGCCGCACCTGCAAAAAGTCTGCCAAGAGGAGACATAGACAACATTCTGGGATCGTCGTCGCCGATAAGCACGTATTCCTGTGCATCAAGGTCGAAATAGAAGTGATATCCATAATCTGCAGACTGAGGAACGAGAGTACCAAGTCCGCTATCTGTGAGAATGTAGTCAGTAATATCACGAACATTGTCTACGGTTATCTTGCCGCCGTTCGCCTGCAATTTTTCGTAGACTGGGCTATTCGAATCCGCTTTAAGCGCATCCGTAAAATGGTTGAGCTGTGTTGCTACGTTCTCATCGTTAGATACGTGCGCCTGCTTAATAAAAGCAGTGTATCCAACAGTCGCAACAGTCGCAAGTATCGCTAAAATCGCGATAACGACCAGCAACTCAACAAGGGTGAAACCCTTCTGTTTGTTGTTTCTCATTACTTTTTTCCTCCGTAATGTTTATTAACTAATTAATTTATGTAATCGTGTCGTTTTCACGGCCACGGTTTACTGACTTCTGTAATTTATTTTTATTCCACGATGTTTACATAATATTTTGTAAACAAGCCTCCGTAGGATACCTTAATTCTCTGCTCCGTTGCAGGTCTGCGACTATCAAATCCTGAAACATGATCAAGTGTTACAGAGATTCTTGCAGTCGTTCCATCAGAATAAGTAACCACCAAATACATATGGGACAGATCCAATGCTTCTCCAACCTTGTATTCTGTCTTTAATTCATATCCCTCGTCCATTTCGAGTTTAAGTCCAACAACCGCAGGCTTCGGTGCGGGAAGCTCCTCAATCTTAACTGCGAACGTTGCGGTAAATCCCTCATAGGAAACTGTAACCGTCTGTCTCTCGGTAACTACCGTGCTGTCAAAGCCAGTAACCGTTAGCCTTGAAACATCGATCATCTCGTCATACTGAGCATTGTTCTTTCTGAGCTTTACAGACAAACCCGTAAGGTCAAGAGTATCGTACTTATAGTACTCAAGATCCACAGGTGCAGTTACTATTTCAATGCCAATTGCCTTTTTGTTGTTTGTATCATTAACAAGCACAACAGCAGCAACCACCGCAATTGCAATCAATACAACCGCAATTACAACAACTATTAATTTGTTTCTTCTGTTAAACAAAACTATAACCTCCGTAATGTTTTTAAAAATTTGTTGTTCTCCGCGCCGGATTTTCGCATGCGCGCCCAAGATCCTTCGCTTTCGCTCGAGGATGACGCTTACGCGTCGGGCACGCGGTCGAAAAACTGCGCGGGATTTTTGTTTTTGCTTATGTAAACGTGCCTGTAAGGTCGCGTGTTACGTTTAGATTATTGACCTTGATTCGTGCGGATTTCGCTCCCCTCATACGCCGCGCGTGAAATTTAACGGTTATCGAGAGTATGGTTTGCGCGCCTATCAAAACACTCTTTGTCTTACGACAAAGTTTTGCGAGCAAAACCGTGTTTTGACCTGAATTTAGCTATGTGTTCGCCCCCTTGTCTCGCCTGCGGTAGGGGTTCCCCGAAACGAGCGCAGTCGAGTTTTGGGGGTCCGCGTGGGCTCGGTCCACTCGCGTTCTAACAGTCCACTGGACTGTTATTCATTGCGCTCGTGCCGCTTCGCTACCCTCAGGGGAAGGCTTTTTCTTTCGTGAGCAGATGGGGCAATTTGTTCCGTTTTTCTTTGCGCGGGCAAGAACTGTCGTTTGCCACTCGTGCCCCTCGGCGCATTTCCACCAAACGCGTTCGCGGCAGTTTCTTAATACGTCCGTGGGCTTAAGATCACCGTTTTTCTCGTGGTTCCATTCTGCGGCTATGTCTGGGCGCATCGTTGCGAGGTCATTGTACCCTGTCCAAAGTCGATAGCCCGAACAATAGGGACAACCCGATTTTTGTTTGCCCGTTCGTGATTCGACCTTTGCCTGCCAGGTGTGGCCGCGTTCGCATTTCCAAAAGACCGATTTGTGCGATTGGTAACTCACTTTGTCAGGCGTTTCCTCGTTTAACTCGTAGCACCACTGCGCCGCGATCTCCGGAAAACGCGTTGCGAGATCCGTTTCGCCCGTGATAGCGTATTTTCCCGAGCAGTACGGACAGCCCGAAAAGCCCTCCTTGACGCTCGTTATCGCTCCGACTCGCGCTTGCCAAGAGTGGCCCTTCTCGCACTTCCACCAGACCTTTTTGTGCGAAAATTCTGTCACTTCGGCAGGTGTGATATCAGTATTTTTTTCAAAATCCCATTTTTCTAAAACGTCGGGGCGGAAGGTGGCGAGATCGTTGAAGCCCGCTAAGGTTCTTTTTCCCTTGCAGTATGGACAGCCCATGCCGTTAAGAGTGCGAGAAAATACCCACGCATCGTAGCGGTGTCCCTTGGGGCAGATCCACCATGCCTTTTGATTGACGCCCATTCCGTTAATTTCGGGATCAAGGTGCGTGTTGGATGCGCTATCCCACTCGGAAGCTATTTTTGGGTTTTCTTTAAACCATTGTGCCAACGTTGTAACTACCGTTCCCATAACTACCTCGCTCGAAATAACGCTCTCCTTAAAGCCAAAAGTGGTAATGGTTCATATAATACGTTATTGTATGAACCATTTTATCCATACAATATGCAACTTGCTGTATTTTAGAGCCTTTTGAAAAATAAAAATTGTATATTATGCTAACAATTCTCAACATATGTTGACAAAACTTGATTTTTATGTTATAATACGCACGTTAAAAAGGTTCATACAATAACGTAAAGTATGAACTTTTTTCGAAAATTATATAAAAATAATGCATTGAGATGAGCTGTTATGCTTCAAATCAATGCATTTTACTTTATTAATATGAAAAAAATCTCACCCTTCCGTGGTGAGATTTTTTATTATTTGTTGTTTTTATAGTGTTCGGCTTCCTCAACGTATGAAGCTGCGTTATCGGTTATGGACCTTATCTCCGAATCGGTAAGGCTTCGAACGACCTTTGCAGGGTTACCAAAAACGAGGCTGCCAGCAGGTATAACTTTTCCTTGCGTAACGAGTGCGCCCGCGCCTATGATACAGTTTTCCTCAATAATTGCGCCGTTTAATACGATCGCGCCCATTCCTATCATCACGTTATTTTTAACAGTACAACCGTGAACTATTGCTCCGTGACCGACGGTCACGTTATCACCGATGCACACGCCAAAATCCTTACTCGTGTGTATCACCGCGTTGTCCTGAATATTGGATCCTTCACCGATTTTGATATCCGAAAGATCCGCTCTGATAACCGCGTTGAACCAAACACTTGAGTTTTTTCCTATTTCAACATCACCGAGAACACGCGCGCCGTCGGCGATGAATACAGTTTTGTCAATGATTTTCATAAAAACCTCTGTTTTTTACTATATTCTAAAATGTATAAATTACATTAGCGATAGACTAATCAATATCAATATCATTCCAAAAAGGAAAGAAATAATTGAAACCAAATGCCCGAGATATTGTTTAATAATTATGGATACAAAATTAAAAAAGCAAACCCCTATAGAAAGAGAACCGAAAAGCCCCAATAAAAACCATAAGTTCGCATCATTTCCGTAATTTGCAATAACATAAACACCGTATACAATCATAGGCGTAATCAAAGCAATCAATCCTAAGACAACAAGAAAAACATATCCAACAGGGTGCTTTCTTTTGAAAGCATCGTCAGAATCCGGATTAAAATAATAATCGGCATTTTCAGGCAATAAAAACTCTGATCTGCTGTGTTTCTTTTTTGACATTATTTCTCCTCCTGTATATTCTTATAGTACCATCGCATAGGATTTTCATAAATATATTTTCTTTTCGTATTGTAATCATCAACATCTCGAATAACATGCTCGATATATGACCTTTGAAAAACATTCTCTCCGATTTCTTTGTTTACAAACCGCTTAAAAGTAGATACCAAGTGTGGCAACATTTCATTCGTAGGGGACGGCGCCTTCGACGTCCCGTATTTTCCATGTTGATATTTATCAGGATCCAAAAATGCTATAAAATGTATATGATTTGGCATAATTATGTATTCGCCAATCGTTACTCCGGGTATATTTTCGCTTGATAGCAAATATTTTTCGACAATTTTACCGCTCGATGTCAAAAACGGTTGCGGGACGTCGAAGGCGCCGTCCCCTACAATTGAAGAACACAAGATTTCATATTTATCAAATATCGAATAATCAATTGTTGAAAAAAGATGTTCTTTGTTTTTTGAACATATTGTTACAAAATATGCGCCTTGGGAACTGTAATTGTAGTTTTTTAATCTCAAAGCTTTTCTTTTTACAAAATCATTTTCCATATCACGCTCCAACCGTCTTATACACCCTATACGTTCCGTTTTGTCCGGTTTCGCTGTTACCGATCACAAAGGTGTTAGCAACGAGGGTATCGGGCAGGTGGACGTTACCAAGCAGTGAGTGCGCGGCGTTTATCTTTTCCGGATCATCATCCATAAAGAGTGTGGTATGAAAAATAAAGTCAAGGTCATATTCGTGAAGCGGAATGCCGTATTTTTCGCGGAGCATCATATTAAGCTCGGTGGCAAGCGCCTCTATCTTTTCGTTTG
This sequence comes from Clostridia bacterium, assembly GCA_017483195.1. Lineage (GTDB taxonomy): Bacteria > Bacillota > Clostridia > Oscillospirales > CAG-272 > RGIG4608. Next base: position 37,154 of record JAFULR010000016.1, on the reverse strand, counting down.
AATACATACGTATCCACTCGATATTTTCGTGCTTTTCAATTCCCTTCACCTTTATATCAAATGGCTCGCACGCATTGTAAACGCGCGTGATATCAGCAAGGACACTGTCAAACAATGAATTGTCAATTTCAAATGAGATCTTCAGAGAAATGTGAAGCGGCAGCTGACAGGTCACGTTTGATATTTCAATTTTTTCAAACACACCGTCAACTGCACGCCTTACCTCTCCGAGCTGATCCTCAACGTTGATTCCAACCCAGATATACATATTTAATTCTCCTTATCTGAAGTCCGTTTTACCGTCCTCAAAATAAATTTTCGTTCTTATTATATCATACTGCTCACGCATAACGTCGCCCGACAAAATTCCGAGCTTGTCCTTGAGCATCGTAACGATATTTTCGGGATTGATATGCGGATGAGTCTGATTTATGGATGCGGAAAGTTTTGCGTTTATTTTTATCAATCCACCGTCGAATTTCACACTCACGTCGCGAACGTAGGGCGCAATATCGACCTCCTTAAAGTAGATCTTTTCGTGCTTGTCCTTGGCTTTTTTGAGGATTATCACCTGCTCTGCGGTGAGCAATCCTTCGATCTCGCTTGCCATATTTTCATCGGCGCCCTCGGTCCCGATCTCAAAATCATACTCCGCCCAATATATATCCTCAAGAGCGGTCTCGGGATAATACGCATCAATAAATCTAAGCTCCTCGGTCACCTCGGCATTTATATGCTCCATAAGCTCAGAAGGTGGAATAGCCCTCTCAACTCTTACGTCAAGATACTCACATTCACTCTGTACACCCACGGAAAGAGGGAGAGCAAATATAAGCTTTGCGTGAGGATTGAAGCCCTTGGAATACCAAAGGGGAGCCTTTGCCCTTACAAATATCTTGGTCATTACGCTGAGAAGATCGCGGTGTGAGATAAACTGCAGATCCCCTACCTTGCGAAATTTAAATCTTATGAATTTTGGCTCGGTGAGCATCGGATAGTCTGTTTTTGAATAGGGCTTTAAGCCTCTGTCTTTTTCGGACACCACGTTCTCTCACCTCCAAGCTTATTCACGCCACAGCCGGAGCATTTCTCACGGCAGGATGGCGTTGTCTTTTCGATATATGCGTTCTTTCTCTCGCGCTTCAAGAATTCCTTGGTAACTCCGCAGTCGATAACGTCCCACGGAAGCACCTCGTCCTCTCCCCAAACGCGGTTTGAATAGAAATTATAATCTATTCCGCAATCGTCAAACACCTTTATCCATTCGTCATAGCGGAAGAACTCATCCCACGCGTCAAAGCAAAATCCTCTCTCGCAAGCAAGAGCGAGTGCGGGAGCAAGACGACGGTCACCGCGAGCTAAAATTGCTTCAACGTGTGAAACGCGCGCGTCGTGGTGGACGTAACGGATCTTTCTGTCCGTTATCTTGCTTTCAAGATATTTCTGCTTTTCAACGAACGTTTCCATAGAATCCTGAGCCTCCCATTGGAACGGAGTGAAGGGCTTGGGAATAAAGCAGGAAACGCTGACCGTTACTGACGGCGCTCTTCCCTTTTGTCTGTTGGGATTTTGATAATAAGCCTCAATTACCGCCTTTGCAAGCTCGGCAATACCGTCAAGGTCCTCGTACGTTTCGGTGGGCAAGCCCATCATAAAGTAGAGCTTGCAGGAGGTCTTGCCAGCATCAAATCCCACGTTTACCGCACGAAGAAGATCCGCTTCACACACGTTTTTATTAATTACGTCGCGAAGCCTTTGACTTCCCGCCTCGGGCGCAAACGTAAGCGAGCCGGCTCTTACGGTGGAAATCTTGTCCATAAGCTCCTTTGTAAAGCTATCAACGCGGAGTGAAGGAAGCGAAAGGCTTACCATATTATCGTCCGTCCACTCAAGCAATCCGTCCGTAAGTTCGGAAAGCCTTGAATAATCGCTTATAGAAAGGGATGACAGAGAGATCTCATCATATCCCGTTGCTTCGTAAAGGCATTTCGCCTGCTCACAAAGAACCTCGGGTGTTTTTTCTCTTACCGGGCGGTAAACCATTCCCGCCTGACAGAAGCGGCAGCCTCTGATACATCCGCGATACACCTCGAGCATAATGCGGTCGTGTACCGTTTCGATATAGGGCATTACCACCTTCTTTGGAAAATAAGCCTTATCCATATCGGTCATGATACGCTTAAGCACGCGCTTCGGAACATCATCACAGACGGGCGTATATGACTCTATCGTTCCGTCGGCATTATATTTTACGTCATAGAGCGACGGCACGTATATACCGCCTATCTCAGCGGCTGCTCTGTGTAAAAAGTCCTTCTTTGTGTATGTGCCGTTCTCCTTCATCTCAATGTAAAGACGGGTAAATTCAACAAGATTTTCCTCGCCCTCACCTATTGAGAAGCAGTCAAAGAAATCCGCTATGGGCTCGGGGTTATAAGCGCAGGGGCCTCCGCCTATGATTATCGGAAGATCCTCACCCCTATCCTTTGCATAAAGCGGTATTCCCGCAAGCGAGAGCATCTGCAAGGTCGTGGTATAGCACATCTCATATTGGAGCGTGATACCGATAATATCAAATTCACGCAAAGGGTCTCCGCTTTCGTGAGCCGTAAGAGGAATGCCGTGCTTGCGCATTTGTTCCTGCATATCCGTCCACGGAGCGTAGGCTCTCTCGCACCAGATATCCGGCTCGGAATTGAGCGCGCCGTAAAGGATGCGCACACCGAGATTTGACATTCCTATCTCATATGTATCGGGAAAGCAGAATGCCCATCTCGCCTTTATATCTTTTTTGTCCTTGATTATCTGTCCGAATTCGCCCGCGCTGTATCTTCCGGGCTTTTCAACCGATTTAAGGACGGTAGTATTTTTTATTTTCATTATGTCACCGTTTTAACGCTTGATATAGAAATACGTGAGAAGCATCATAATTGAAGTGCAAAGCGCACAAGCAAGTATGAGCGCAAGCATACTGACTGTATTAATGCCCGAGAAAAGCACCAGGGCGAATGAAAGTATGCCTATAACAACTACGGAAGCAACTCTGAGCTTGCTGAGAAGTGCCTCAAAGCCATCGAGCTTGATGCACATCATGAGAGCTTCTGTAAGAGCGCGGACGTTCTTTGAGGAAACAATGCCGCCGTCGATTGATTTTTCCGTGGGCTTCATTTCCTTAAGTGTGGGACGGACTATACTGATATCAAGCTTTTTAATGCTTGAATACCTCTTTGCCCATCTGTTATTGACGTTGGGATCGCAAGAGCGTATTCCAATGCCCACACCCTTAGCCGCAAGTCTTCTCGCAAGCTTTTCAAATTCAGCCGAGAACTGATAGGTAACGTAGAGCTTTGCGCTGAGTCTTCCGCTGAGTGCTATAAACATTATGCTCTCCTCGCCCCTCTCCTCGACCTTAACATCCGCCGCAGTATAGCTTGGGTGGATCCCTCTGCTCCTCATAAACGCACCCGTTCCTATATGAACGGACGTCTTTCCGTCAACGAGAGCTACGATACCCTCCTTGCCTATCTCCTTGATCTCTACACTCTTGGAGTGCATCATCTCGGACGTGGCAAATTCAAACACCGCTTTAAGTGGGCCGCCAACCTTTGAGAACACCGCCTGCGTGTGATAAAGCACGCGATAGATCTCATTATTATCATATAGCTTAAGGCCCTTCGTCCTTACGCTTTTTTTATTAAATACGTTGTAATCGTCGAAATAAACTATATTACATTTTCCGTATTCGGCAACGCTCGCCTTTCCTATAATTCCTGTTTTGTGCTTTTTAAGTATCTTATGTACCACAAAATAAGCAAATTCACTCTCAAGCACGGAAACGCACACCAAAGAGAAGGAAAGCGTGATTATAAACGCAGGAATAAAGGTTGTATAGTTCTCATTCATTATAAGAAGAACTATCATTACGCAAAGCGCCACGGAAAAGCTGAGTATTACGGATACAAGCTTGCTCATAGCACCCTGGGTGCTTTGGGACACATGCTCAAAAAATTTGCTAACGGTGGGCACACGGGAAATGCAATAGCTATCATTATCTATGATCTCTCCCGTTGCGTTATAGTCGTTATCATCCACTCTGAGCTTGCCGTAAGGCTCAAGCACCAGCTTTTTCTCGCTTGTTGATACAACTCCAAACACCGCGCTCTGCTGGAGTACGTCGAAAAGATCGTAAACCAAGCTCAAAAGGAACAGGCTTGCCGTGAATGAATGGAAGGTGATATTAGGATCAACGTATCCCATTGCGATTATCAAAACGTCGTGAACCAAATTGAGCACAAGGGTTACAAGCGCCGCTATAAAGGATACCGATGAAAAATCAAATATTCGTTTAAACAGCTTTGTAAACTTATGATATGAGATCAGCGCGCAGAAGAACGCAAGCTGAAGTCCCGCAAGCACGTAAAGCTCGGGATGCTCGTAAACGCTGAAGATCGAGGGAAGCTCGTATCCGGACCAGCCCGTCATCTCATAAATGAGAAGCATAAGAGCCAAAACAGCCGTGCCCACGGTTTGAACAATCACCTTTATTTTATCGCTATTGTATTTTTTCTTTATATCTGCATTCTGCGCAAGAGAGCGATATTCCTCTCCGCAAAATCCGTATATCTTTTTATTTTTGAGAACGTCCTCTGTTTTATCCTCGTCCTCGTGAACTGCCTGGCGGATTTTTTCAAATCCAACAGTCTGATTAAGCTCACTCTCGCCGCCGAGCGCAACCATAAGCGCAATATCCACGGCATCGAGATCGGCACTTGTAACGGGATTGAAATAGTCCGTATTTCCGCTCGCTTTACGCGAAGCATCAGATCCTTCATCAAGCTCTACGTCCTCCGGGGGGATTATACCGTCCTCGGCGGTGCTGTAGCTCTTATCCTTCATAAGCTTTTCCCAATCCTCAAAGATTGTGTACTGCTTATCGGGAGCTCGGCTTTCCGTGATCTCCGCCTCAAATACAACGTCCTCAAGATCACCCGAAAAGTCCTCGACGAATTCATTGAATACAGTTCCCTGCTGTCCCTCAAGGACCTCATCATAATCTATCGACTGCTCCGCTATGGGCTCTTCGATATACTCTGCTTCGGTATTTATCACCTCTTCTTCAGGTGCGGAGGGCTCTTCAGCAGGAACATCATTGGGAATATCATCCTCTGTCACAGCCTCTTCGAAATCTTCTTCGACTTCTTTTTCGATTCTCTCTTCAACGATCTCGGAAACGATCTCGTCAACGATTTTCTCCTCTGTTTCAAGAGTTACCTGCTCAACCGCTTCTTCCACCTCATCAGAATCATTTTCAAGAGATTCGGAAACGGATTCATCAACCCGATTCTCGGAAGTGTCGATCTTCTCCTCTTCGAAAGCCTCAGCTGAAGAAAATACCTCTTCTATCATGGTGGGCTCGCTCTTGGACTCTTCACTATTTAATTCAAGCATCTCCGACTGATCTTCTTCAGGCTCGGAGGGTTCGTATTCATTGGGCACTTCAGTGAGCTGCTCCTCAAGCGAAGCATCCGATTCCTCTGTGAGGGGGATCTCACCCGCAGCATCCACGGTTTCCTCGGTAACTATCTCGCTTGTAATTATATCGTCATCGATCCTTCCGAAATCAACGGTCTCAAAGGAATAATCCTCTCCCGTTTCAAAAGTATCCACACTTTCTCCTGCAGAAAAATGCTTTTTAAGCATATTCTTTATATCATCGTCGGAATGTATGGAATTATCGGTAGTCTGAGTATTTGTTTTATCTTCAGCCGGCTGCTCGGTATGCTCCTTGAGCATTTCAAGCAGTTTTTTTACGTCGTCATTATTGATGTCCGTCACTCAAATTACCTCCTTTTCAAAATTTATCATAAAAAAGTATTATTTTCCTTTTCTGTGTTGCTTTGAAGCCTCTGCAAGAATAACCGCAGCGGCAGTTGAAACGTTAAATGAATTAACGTGTCCGTACATGGGTATTGAAACTATAACGTCGCTTCTCTGCTTAACAAGCTGTGAAACGCCCTCACCCTCGCTTCCGAAAACTATAGCGCATCCGCCCGTGAAATCGGTATCGTAATAAGCCTGTCCCCCTGCCTCTGCCGCATAGACCCAGATGTTTTGCTCCTTAAGCTCCTCGATGGTCTGCGCGATATTAGACACCTTTGCAACCGCAAGATGCTCGATAGCGCCCGCGCTCGACTTTGATACAAGGGGTGTAAGGCCCGATGCTCTGCGTTTGGGAATGATGAGTCCGTGCGCGCCAACTCCCTCGGCGCAACGGATAAGCGAGCCGAGATTATAGGGGTCGGTAATACCGTCGGAAATAACGATAAGGGGCGCCTCTCCTCTCTCACGAGCGATCTCAAGGAGATCCTCAACAGAGCAATACTCCTTTTCCGCCGCCATAGCTATAACACCCTGGTGCTGACTCATACCTGCCATACCGTCAAGCTTTGCACGATCCACCTCAACAACGGGAATTCCGCGCTCAATCGCCTGCGCGACGAGAACAACGATGGAGCCCTCGCGGTCGCCCTTGCTTACAAGAAGCTTATCCACCGCTCTTCCGCTTTTAAGAAGCTCACGAACGGCATTTCTTCCTATAACAAGACCGCCAAGCTCACCCTCGTCCATCTCTACGGGTTCCTTGTAGTATTGCTTTTTGCTCTTTGCGGCATCGCGATCGTCACGACGCGACACGCTTACGTCTTTTTTATTAAAATTCTTGTTTTTTCCGTTATTTTTGTAATTATTTTCTCTCATTTTAAGCCCCTTTCTGAAAAAGAGTAAACTTTTCATTATAATTCATTCTATATTATAACATATAATATCGTTTTTGTGTAGTCCTTTTTTTACTTTATTAAAACTTTTTATCGACTTTTTTCGAGGTGGCGAAATTGGAATCGGAATTTGGGTTTAGAGCGCACCTTGTTCGCACAAGCCAATGCGATTGTTTTGCCCCGCTTTTTCAAAAGCGGGCTCTCCACGAGTAGTGGCGCCGCGCGGCGTGAGCGCATCTCGGCATTTTCTTTTTGCCAAGCTTTTTCTTTTGTGCCTGTTGTCTCAAAAGAAAAAGCGTTAAAGAGCTTCGCTATCTAAAAACAGAGCCACTAATCTTAGTAACTATTTACCGTTTATCCACTTTTTCTTTGACGAAATAAGCGCAAAGAAAAAGTTCCCAAAAAGAAACGCTGTTGCGCTCGAGCCGCGCGGCTCTGCTACGCGCAGGGCGCCACCTTTGAAAAGGTGGACGAAACAACAAGTGGGTTTGTGCAAATTTTAAATTATAAAAAAGCAGAAGGCGATGCCTTCTGCTTTTTTGTGAATTTATTTATTTGAAAGAACCGCTTTAAGAACGGTGAAAAGTCTTTCGCAGCTTTCAAGCTGAAGCGCTTCGTCGGGAGTATGGATGTTTCTCATATTAGGACCGACCGAGATGATATCCATATCGGGAATACGGCTCTTGATGATACCGCATTCAAGTCCTGCGTGGATAACAACAGTCTGCACATCCTTACCCATAATTTCCTTGAACTTTTTAACGTAAGTGTCACGAAGCTCGCTTTCGGGAATGAAATCCCAACCGGGATATCTGCCCGTGTGACGAACGCTCGCGCCGAGCGCTTCCACCTGCTCGTTCACCTGAGCAATTGAGAGCTCGATCTGCTCTTCCTTTGCTGAGCGCGAGGAATAGGTAATATATGCACTCTCTCCGTTCACCTCAATGACGCCGAGGTTTCTTGAACATTCAACAAGTCCCTCAAGATGTGCGCTCATACTAAGCACGCCTACCTTTATATTTTCAAGCATTTCGATCAGCTTCGCTCCCTCGACCAAGGTATCAACGTCTTCTACGTCATTTTCAACGCAAACGGATATTTTAAGTCCCGCGTCAGCCTCACAAAGTTCTTCTCTGATTTTAGAATCAAGCTCCTCGATCAGATCAACAGCCTTTTCGGAATCCTCAACTACGAATTTTGCCTCGCACATACGCGGAATAGCATTATCCTTTTCACCACCAACAAGAGAAACAAGATCAAGCTCCTGTTCATTTGAAATTTCAAAAAGAATATTTGCAGCCATAATGATAGCATTTGCTCTGCCGCAGTTGATCTCAACTCCCGAGTGACCGCCGAAAAGTCCGTCAATGGAAAGAGTGATGATATCGCCGCTTGATTTTTGGAGCGTGGGCGTAAAGCTTATCTTGCTTCTTACGCCGCCTGCGCATCCCGCACAGACCTCACCCTCGCTTTCGGAGTCGAGATTGATCATTCTTTTAGCCGTAACCACGGAATAATCAAAGCTCTCAGCACCGCCAAGTCCCGTTTCCTCCTCTGTGGTGAAAAGGCACTCGAGTGTGGGATGCTCCTCTATCTCACCGTCAAGAAGCGCAAGCATAAACGCAACGGCAATACCGTCATCGCCGCCAAGTGTTGTTCCTCTTGCTCTTAACCAACCGTTTTCCATATAAAGGTGGAGTGCGTCGCGCTCAAAATCGTGCGCAGATGAGGTCTCCTTGGCGCAGACCATATCCGTATGTCCCTGAAGAAGATACGCAGGCGCATTCTCATATCCCGCGGTAGCCTCTTTTCTTATAAACACGTTATTATTTTTATCTCTTATAACGAAAAGCTCGCGCTCACGCGCAAAATTTTCTATATATTTTGCAACCTCTTCCTCATTTCCGGAGCCGTGAGGAATCTTACAAAGCTCCTCAAAATAAGCAAGTACCTTTTGGGGGCTATAACCCTTTGTAACCATCTGTTCAACCATAAATCCATCTCCTTTTTTCAAAAAATCACGAAGAAGCACTCCTCGTGATTTTTAAATTAACTGTTTCCAAAGCTGCCAAGAAATCCAAGTGCGCCGTTTTCAAGGTTTTCAAGCGATTTTCCCTCTCCGAGGGCAACGCACGAAATCGGATCGCTCGCAACACGGGCGCGAAGTCCCGTGGTCTTTTCTATAAGCTTATCAAGTCCTGTCAGCTTTGCTCCGCCGCCCGTAAGCGTAATGCCGTTTTTATAAACGTCACCCAAAAGCTCAGGGGGTGTTTGCTCTATAACGTGACAGATCGTATCAATTATTGCCGTGAGCGGCTCCATAATAGCATCGAGTGTTTCATTTGCACTGAAGTTGACAACCTTGGGCAAGCCCTTAACAAGGCATCTTCCCTTCACCTTGATCTCGGTGGGCTTTTTCGACGGAACGTCAAACACCTTGCCGACCTTTATTTTGATCTCCTCTGCGGTGCGCTCTCCGATAAGCACCTTATAGTGCTTTCTCATATAGGACATAATAGCCTCGTCAAGCTCGTTGCCCGCTATCCTTACGGATTTTGAAACAACAACTCCGCCATAGGAAATAACCGCGATATCCGTAGTGCCTCCGCCAATATCAACAACCATATGCCCCTCGGGAGCATCGATATTTATGCCCGCTCCGATGGCGGCGGCAACCGGCTCCTCGATAAGTATGGTCTGACGCGCTCCTGCCTGGTTGACCGCGTTCATAATGGTCATCTCCTCCGCCTCGCTTATCTCGGACGGCACACAGATCATTACTCTCGGACGCACAAACACCGAGCCGCAGGATTCCTTTATAAAATGCTGAAGCATTTTGAGAGTGGCGCTGTACTGACTGATAACTCCATCCTTTATTGGGCGAACAATGGAAACGTTTTCGGGCGCTCTGCCGACCATTTGCTGAGCCTCTTTGCCAATGCGAACTATATTGCCCGTATTATTATCGATAGCGACTACGCTCGGCTCACGAAGAACTATTCCCTTATCTTTAACATAGACGAGAACGGACGACGTTCCAAGGTCTATTCCAATATCGGTTGTAAAGTCAAACATTCCGTTCCCTCCTGTCAAATAACATATCTGTATTATTGTATCATAAAAATACAAACAAATCAATCGTTTTGTGCTTTATTTTTTTGCTTTTTTCGGTGATCCCTATACTCACTCCAAAAACCGAGTAAGCTCCCTCCGAATAAAGTAATCTTGCGCACGCCGCCATTGAAGAGCCAGTGGTGACGATATCGTCAACGAGTATCGCCGTTTTATCCTTTATTTTATCATCAACATCGAGTAATTCGTATGCTGAGGACATATTAAGCTGGCGCTCAAACCGATTTAGATCTCTTTGCTGCTTGGAAAATATTTTTCGTTTAAAGCAGCGCACAAGCTCGATCCCCGTAATTTCAGAAAGCTCCTTAGCCATCCCAAGGCTTTGGTCAAAGCCGTCCTGTGCCTTATTTTTATGGGAGCGCGGCATATACGCGATAACACAATCCTTTGGCGCAAGAGAATATGCTCTCATTTCGGGGATAAGAAGCTCCCTCATCTGCTCGGCAACAAATTTGAAGCTAACCTTATTATATGAGTGCTTTATAGAGTATATAAATGGCTTGATCTTCATTTTATCGTCGGCAGGTCTGTACAAAACGAGCTTTAAGAGGGCTGTACACTGTGCCTTTTCCATCTTTTTAGGCATACAGCGGCAAAACCTCATCTGAAGTCCGCAGCGCTGACATTCGATAGCCTTTTCCGATTCAAGCTGTGCCCTGCAAGCCACGCAAAGAGCCTCTGTTTGCTTTTTCGCAAGCTCAACGTTTAAAAGCTCGCCGCAATTTGCGCATTTCGGTGGAAAGACAAGGTTCTCTATTAGATCGATAAATCCCATATCACACTTCGAAAAGGCGCGCAAGCCCCGTGTATCGCAAGGACTGTCTATTATTATCGACCATTGTTTTGACTATATCCTCACGCCCGACGATAATGACCATATTCTGTGCTCTTGTTACCGCGGTATAGAGCATGTTTCTTGTTAAAAGCATATGGGGGGCGCTATACGCGGGAATGATTACTATTGGGTACTCACTTCCCTGACTTTTATGAACCGTTATAGCATAGGCATGCTCAAGCTCCTCAAGGTAGGAAAAGTCATATTTTACACATCGGTCCTCGAAAACGATCTCCATGAACTGTTCCTTGAAATCAATATCGTAAATAAATCCGATATCACCGTTGAAAACACCGTTTCCGTTTGTTCCGTCATCCCTTTTCCACTCAAGATCGTAATTATTCTTAGTCTGCATAACCCTGTCGCCCTGACGGAAAACGGTCTGACGGTATTTGTATTCCTTCTTACCGAATTGCTCGGGATTCAATGTGTTCTGAAGTAAAACGTTAAGGTTTTCCGTACCTGCCTCGCCCTTTCGCGAGGGTGAGATGACCTGCATATTTGCGGTAAGTCGCGTTCCGTAAGCCTTTGGAAGTCTGTTTTTACAAAGATCTCCCACAGTGAAAGCGATCTCCGCATCGCTCTGCCTAGGAAGGAAGAAGAAATCCTTATCCTTGACGGAAAGCTCCGGCATCCTTCCCGCATTGATCTCGTGGGCATTGGTAACAATCAGGCTCTCGGATGCCTGACGAAAAATTTCATTGAGTCTGATGGTGGAAAATCTGCCGCTATCGATCAGATCGCGCAAAACATTTCCCGCTCCAACGCTTGGCAGCTGATCACTGTCGCCAATTATTATAAGTCTTGCTCCCGGCTTTATAGCTTTAAGCAGCGCGCACATCAGATTTTGGTCTATCATTGATGCTTCGTCCACGATAATAACGTCCTCGTCGAGAAGATTATTCTCGTCACGGTTGAATTTTCCGTATATATTCTCGGAAAAATCCATCTCAAGAAGGCGGTGTATCGTCTTTGCCTCGCGGCTCGTAGCCTCACTCATACGGTTCGCGGCGCGTCCCGTGGGAGCGGCGAGGGCTACGTCAAGTCCCATACTGTCAAATATTTCTATAAGCGCGCGAACTACGGTGGTCTTACCCGTTCCGGGGCCGCCCGTAAGTATCATAACGCCGTCCTCAAGTGACGCCGCTATCGCCTTTTTCTGTAGCGGTGCGTATTCAATGCCGCTCTTTCTCTCCTCGCGGCTGATAAATGCCTGCATATCCTGAACACCGACCGATGCGCAGACCTTATCTATGAGGTCGAGCTTACGAGCGATGTATTTTTCCGAGTCGTAGCTCTCCTTTTCGTAAATATATTTAACGCCTTCGCGCTTTACGCTTCTTATTTTGTTCTGTGACGTAAGCAACGCAAGAGAAGCGATTATTGCGTCCTCACCCACCTCAAGCAGCTTTGCCGCGCTTGATATGAGCAGATCCTCCGGCAAGCAAACGTGGCCGTTCTGCGTGATCCTGTATCGCATCATATAGATAATACCGGAGCTTATTCTCTCAAGTCCTTCTGCGGAAAATCCGAGCGAGCGCGCCATTCCGTCAGCCTTTTCAAAGCCTATGCCGTCTATCTCCTCACATAGTATATACGGGTTTTCCTTTGCAAGCTCAACGCTTTTCGCGCCAAATCGCTTATAGATCTTCATTGTAAGTGCCGCGCCGAAAAATTCGCGGAAAAACATCATCGTGCTTCGCATTCCCGCGCTCTTCTGAAATTCCTCACCGATCTGACGCGCCTTTTTAGGAGTTATTCCCGATATTTCCGCGAGCCATTCGGGGTGGTTTTCTATAACGTCGAAGGTGTCCTTGCCGTAAACGTCAACTATTCTCTGCGCAGTTTTAGGTCCTATACCCTTGATAGCACCCGAAGCAAGGTATCTGAGTATTGACACCTCGTCCGCAGGCATTACCTTTTCATAAGATGAAACGGAAAACTGCCTGCCGTACTTTGGATTATGTACCCATTTTCCGTAAACCTTGAGGCTTTCACCCTCTCCGACGTAAGGCATAATACCGACCGCCGTGACAAGCTCATTTTTGTCTGTGACAAGCTCAAGAATGGTATATCCGTTTTCTTCATTGGAATATATTATCCCCTCAACAGAGCCTTCAAGCATGGATATTCCGTTTTCGTCAATTACTTCATATGCCTTTTTAGCCATCGGTATCCTCCTTTCATAATCTGAAATGACCTCAAATGCACTATTACATTTGAGGTCACAATAATTGTAAATTTCATTTGCTTCGCATATAAACGGATATGCACCGATAAAGCAAATTTTATAAAAATCAAATCCTCGATTTGATTTTTCGTATCGATATCAGCCGTCACGCTCGCGTGTAAGGATGATATCGGAGCTTCAAAACCGATAATTCACCCGTGAATTATCGAAAATTTGCGCCGAATCCGATCAAACCAAGCGATTAAAAGCTTTTTGGTTCTTTTTCTCGAAAAAGAACAGTCCAAATCCACTAACTTTTAATATCAAAACCATTTAGCCGCTTTTTCTTTTGGAAAAGTAGCCCCAAAAGAAAAAGCTAACAAAAAGAAAACGGGCGTATTCGCCTGCGCGGCGCGCGCCTACTTTTGGAAAAGTAGGCAAAACATCAGCGCAAAGCGAGTGCGAACATAGTATTAATTATTTCAAAAGCTCTGCGCGAAGGATGGGCGCAAGATCTCTCTGCTCCCAAGGAGCATTGATATCCTCACGTCCCATATGACCGTAAGCAGCAGTTGCGCTGTAGATGGGTCTGCGGAGCTGGAATCTGTCGATAATAGCTGCGGGACGAAGGTCAACGTGCTTCTGCACCGCCTCGGAGATAAGAGCCTCGTCAACGACTGCCGTACCAAAGGTATCGATCATAACGGAAACGGGCTTTGCAATACCGATAGCATATGCAAGCTGAACCTCGCACTTCTTAGCAAGTCCTGCAGCAACGATATTCTTTGCGATATATCTTGTAGCATAGCAAGCGGAACGGTCAACCTTTGTGGGGTCCTTACCGGAGAATGCGCCGCCGCCGTGACGGGAGTATCCGCCGTATGTATCAACGATGATCTTTCTTCCCGTAAGACCGGAGTCACCTGCAGGGCCGCCAACAACGAAGCGTCCTGTGGGATTGATATAGATCTTGGTTTGGGCATCCATAAGCTCTGCGGGAATTATAGGAGTGATAACGTGATTTATAAGATCCTCGCGGATAGTTTCAAGTGTAACGGAGTCGCTGTGCTGAGTGGAAATAACCACTGTATCAACTCTTACGGGAACATCGTCATGGTATTCGATAGTAACCTGAGTCTTTCCGTCGGGACGGAGATAGTCAAGAGTGTGGTTCTTTCTCACGTTAGTAAGCTGAAGCGCGAGCTTGTGAGCAAGGGAAATGGGAAGGGGCATAAGCTCGGGTGTTTCATCACAAGCATAGCCGAACATAAGTCCCTGGTCGCCCGCACCCGTATCGTACTGGTCAACGATCTCGCCGTTCTTTGCCTCAAGGGATTTATCAACACCGAGAGCAATGTCGGGGGACTGCTCGTGAACGGAGCTGAGAACCGCGCAGGAATCACAGTCAAAGCCGTATTTCGCTCTGTCATATCCGATCTCGCGAACTGTTTCGCGAACGATGGTGGGATAGTCGATAACTGCCTTTGTTGTGATCTCGCCCATTATCATTACAAGACCCGTTGTGCAGCAGGTCTCACACGCTACACGGCTGTATGGGTCCTGAGCGAGAAGCGCGTCAAGCACCGCATCGGAAATCTTATCACAAATTTTGTCGGGATGTCCTTCTGTAACGGATTCAGAAGTAAAAAGTACCTTTTTCATTTTTTAAATTCCTTTCTTTTTCTGCTAAGACCAATATAAACCGAAAAAATAAGCACTAAAAAAGCCTCGCAGAGCGAGGGCACAGAATAACCTCATCTCTCGGGAATTAGCACCTTGCCGCATTATCGGTAGGTTGCTGTGGTTTCATAGGGCACGTCCCTCCGCCACTCTGGATAAGTCATATATGATCTTGGCATATATCTTTTAAATTTTTAACTTTGTCATTATATCACATATTATCGATTTTTGCAATACCTTTTTAAAAAATTCTTATTAAATAAGAAAAAGCGGACAAAATTGTCCGCTTTTTAATGCGATTGACACCAATTTGTATTCTTTATATGGTTTTTTACTGCAAAATAATCCTTGCCGTCAACAATGATATGCTCCACAAGATCGGAGCCAATCATCTTAAGCTCGCGCTCTATCAGCTTAGTAAAAAGTATATCGTCATGCGAGGGCTCGACTCCGCCATTTGGATGATTGTGGAAAATAAGAACAGCGGTGGAGCGCTTCAAAATACACAACTCCAGAACGGTTCTTACCATTGGCCTTACCTCATTCACAGTACCCGAGGCTATAAGATTTGTATCGATAACGTTTAAGTTCTCATCCATATAAACTGCATAGACAAGCTCCCTTACCGCGCCCATTGTATGAAAATTGGCATAATCTACTATAGCCTCAATACTATTAAGTCTTTTTACCTCCCTGCGCTCCTCGTTAGCATATCTTTTGGCAAGCATAAGAACCAAGCGAAGCAAGGCAACAGAATTATCCCCTATTCCGTCAACAAGCTTTAATTCATCCGAAGAAGCCTCTGCCATTCTGTTGATAGATCCAAATCTCTCCATAAGCCGATGCGCTATCTCATTTGTATTACTCCTTGGAATGGAGTAGAACAGCAGCAGCTCCAAAAGCTCATGATCATCAAACGCGCCTCCTCCAAGATCCGCAAATTTCTTCTTTAATCTTTTTCTATGCCCATGATGAACAGATTTGTCATTATTTCTCATATTTCACACTCACAAAACAATTAAATTACAGTAACCAAGCAAGAAATCCTATTCCGCCATATACAATCAAAGTAACGATAACGCCAGCGAGTAAAACGCCGAGCAGCACCGACAAAAATGCCTTTAGCGGCTTTACTCCGACAACCGCGGCAACAAGCGAGCCCGTCCACGCACCCGTCATAGGAAGTGGGATCGCCACGAAAAGAAAGAGTCCCCAAAATGAGTATTTTTCAATTCTTTCGCGATTTTTTTCTACCTTTTTGAGCAAAAAGTTCGCTATTTTATTGAAAAAGGTGACTTTTGACGATGACATCCATTTGATAACAAGGTTTATCAAAAGAAGGATAAACGGAACGGGTAGCAGATTTCCAAGCACAGAAATAAGATACGCCTGCCACCAAGGAAGTCCGAGAGCAAATGCCATGGGTATGGCGCCTCTGAGCTCGATTACAGGAAGCATGGAACAGAAGAAAACGCAAAGCTCTTTTCCTACGATTTCAAGAAAAAATTCTTTAATTATCTCGCCCATTTCAACACTTCCCTTCTGTATTTTTATTGTGTTTATGTATTTTTTGTTGTATTATTCTACGATTTATGCAAGCTTACCGCCAAGCACGAAAAACAGCACTAAAAATGCTAATATCATCACTACCGCACTAACCAATGCCACGGCAAGCGAGCGAGTTTTGTTCTGCGTGAGAACTGCTCCGTCGCTATTGACAGATACGGAATTATTTTTGGATACTCCCATTCTTTTAAGCACCTTGGAAACGGGCTTATATATGAGCATGGTGATACTTGCATTCAGTATGGATTTTACCAGATTGAACGGAAAGATCACCTTGGGAATGAGCTCGATAACCGCCTCCTGCGTTACTCCCATATAGTAAGGAGTTACGAAAAGATTTGCAACGAGCATTACGGCAACCGTTACGCACGCGCCGGAAACAAGTCCCGCTACAGCTCCCCAAATACTCTTTTTATACTTATAAATGAGTGTCGATACACCAACGAAGGCGATCGAGCTCAACAAATTCATAATCAGACCGTAAACTCCCGTATCGGAATACAAAAATTCGATAAAGGGGACGACAACGGCGCAGAACAGTCCCGCGGCAGGACCGAAAAACATTCCGCAGATTGCTGAAATTGTGTCCTTGAAATCAAGTGTAAGAAACATTACCTTAATAGGCAGTATTACCGAAATAATAAAGGACATTGCGCAGAAAAGCGCGATTATAGTTATTTTTTTAACTCTTTGTGAGTTGTTCTGTGTTGCTTTCATAGATTTTCTCCTTCTTAAAATAGAATTTAAGAGGAAAGATAAAAAAATCCGACAAACAAAGCTGTCGGGGATTGGATGGACTGCGCCCATCCTGATATTTTATCTTTTCTCATCCGGACTTTACCGTCGGTGCAGGAATTTCACCCACTCGGCTCTTGATCTTCAAGAGTTCACAGACTTTAACTGTCGGTATGGAATTTCACCAATCCCCAAAGATATTAGTAATATTATATGCTCGCACAAGCTATATGGATATTGCGCGAAGCTCTGTAAAAAGGTTTTTGTTACCTCTTATTAAAGTGATATTAAGTCCAATTTGTTCGCACTAACTTTTTTGGTATTGCGCGAAGCTGATTAAAGCTTTTTTGCCTACTTTTTTCTCGAAAAAAGTAGGGGCTGCTGCACTAATGCAGCAGCCCTCATTTATCGTTAAGATTATTCTAAATAATTAAATTATTCAAGAATTTCGGAAACGACGCCGGAACCTACTGTTCTACCACCCTCACGGATAGCGAAACGAAGACCCTGCTCACAAGCGATAGGTGTGATAAGCTCAACTGTCATATCAACGTTATCGCCGGGGCGGCACATCTCAACGCCTGCGGGAAGCTGGATTGTACCTGTAACGTCAGTTGTTCTGAAGTAGAACTGGGGTCTGTAGCCTGCGAAGAAGGGCTTGGAACGACCACCCTCTTTTTCAGTAAGTACGTAAACGTGACCTACGAACTTTGTGTGAGGATGAACGGAGCCGGGCTTAGCAAGAACCTGACCTCTTTCGATCTCGTCCTTAGCGATACCACGAAGAAGAGCACCGATGTTGTCACCAGCCTCAGCCTGAGGAAGGAGCTTGTGGAACATCTCAACACCTGTAACGGTTGTGCTTCTCTTTTCGTCGGAAAGACCAACTACTTCTACAACGTCACCAACCTTAACTGTACCTCTCTCTACTCTACCTGTAGCAACTGTACCACGGCCGGAGATGGAGAATACGTCCTCAACGGGCATAAGGAATGGAAGGTCTGCCTGACGCTCGGGAGTAGGAATGTAGCTGTCAACTGCATCCATGAGCTCAAGAATGCAAGCGAACTCGGGAGCGCTGAGGTCTGTAGAAGTAGACTCAAGAGCGTTACGAGCGGAACCACGAATTACGGGGATATCATCACCGGGGAATTCGTAGGAAGAAAGAAGATCTCTGATCTCCATCTCAACAAGGTCAAGAAGCTCGTCGTCGTCAACGAGGTCTGTCTTGTTCATAAATACTACAAGTGCGGGAACGCCTACCTGACGAGCAAGAAGTACGTGCTCTCTTGTCTGAGCGAGAGGGCCGTCTGTACCTGCAACAACGAGGATAGCGCCGTCCATCTGAGCAGCACCTGTGATCATGTTCTTAACGTAGTCTGCGTGTCCGGGGCAGTCAACGTGAGCGTAGTGACGGTTGTTTGTCTCGTACTCAACGTGACGGGAGTTGATTGTGATACCACGAGCTCTTTCCTCGGGGCAGTTGTCGATCTGGCTGTAATCAAGGAACTCAGAACCGTTAAGGATAGAGAGTGTTTTTGTGATAGCAGCTGTAAGAGTTGTCTTACCGTGGTCAACGTGACCGATTGTACCAATGTTAACGTGGGGTTTTGTACGTTCAAATGTTTGCTTTGCCATTTTGAAAATCCTCCATTATTAATTAATAAATGTTTTTTATTTTTTTGTTTATATCTTACTTCTTAGTACGAGAAGTAATAATACCATCCTGAATGGACTTAGGCACCTGTGCAAAGTGACTGGGTTCCATTGAGTACTGCGCACGACCCTGGCTCTTGGAACGAAGGTCTGTTGCGTATCCGAACATTTCGGAAAGGGGAACGAAGCTTGTAAGCTCTGTTACACCGTTGTTAGCCTCCATGGACTGAATCTGTCCACGGCGGGAGTTTACGTCACCGATGATATCACCGAGATAATCGTCGGGAGTGATTGTAACAACCTTAACGATGGGCTCTGTAAGAACAGGCTCTGCAAGTCTCATAGCTTCCTTGAATGCCATAGAACCTGTGATCTTGAACGCCATTTCAGAGGAGTCAACCTCGTGGTAAGAACCATCATAAAGTGTAACCTTAACGTCAACTACGTTGTAGCCTGCAAGAACACCGTTCTGCATAGCGCCCTGGATACCCTGATTAACGGGCTCGATATATTCCTTAGGAATAGCACCGCCGGTAACGGAGTTAACGAATTCATAACCAGCGCCGGGCTCGTTGGGCTCAAGTATGATCTTAACGTGACCGTACTGACCGGAACCACCGGACTGCTTCTTATACTTGGTTTCGTGGTCAACCTTCTTACGGATTGTTTCCTTATACGCAACCTGAGGAGCACCGATGTTAGCTTCTACCTTAAACTCACGAAGCAAACGGTCAACAATGATCTCAAGGTGAAGCTCACCCATACCTGCGATAATTGTCTGTCCTGTTTCTTCATCAGTGTAAGTGCGGAACGTGGGGTCTTCCTCTGCAAGCTTTGCAAGAGCGATACCCATCTTTTCCTGACCTGCGCGGGTCTTGGGCTCGATAGCAACGGAGATAACGGGCTCGGGGAATTCCATGGACTCAAGAATAATGGGCTTCTTGGGATCACAGAATGTATCACCGGTTGTTGTATATTTTGTAGATACAACTGCCGCGATGTCACCGCTGTAGCAAGCGTCGATGTCTTTACGCTCGTTAGCATGCATCTGAAGAACGCGTCCGAATCTCTCGTACTTATTCTTGGATGAGTTATATACGTTAGTACCTGCATTTACCATACCGGAGTAAACACGGAAGAAGCAGAGCTTACCAACGTAGGGGTCTGTCATGATCTTGAATGCGAGAGCGGAGAAAGGATTCTCATCGCCTGCGGGTCTATCTTCCTCTTCCTCTGTATCGGGGTTAACACCCTTGATAGAAGGAATGTCAAGGGGAGAAGGCATATAGTCAACGATAGCATCGAGAAGCTTCTGAACACCCTTATTTCTGTAAGAAGTACCGCAAACTACGGGAACGATCTTATTGTCGATCGTTGCCTTACGAAGAGCTGCCTTAAGTTCTTCAATGGAGATTTCCTCTTCCATGCAGTATCTTTCGAACAATTCTTCGTCAGTTTCGCAAATGGATTCAACCATTGCATTATGATATTCCTGCGCCTTATCAAGCATATCTGCAGGAATTTCTTCTGTTCTCATATCCTTGCCCTGTTCATCGTAATAAACCTCAGCCTTCATCTCCATAAGGTCGATAACGCCCTTGAAGTCCATTTCAGCGCCAATGGGGAGCTGAATCGGAACTGCGGGTGCATGAAGTCTGTCTTTAATCATCTGAACAACGCGATAGAAGTTCGCACCGTTGATGTCCATCTTGTTTACATAGCACATACGGGGAACTTTGTACTTGTCAGCCTGACGCCATACGGTCTCAGACTGAGGCTCAACACCGCCCTTTGCACAAAGTACTGTAACTGCACCGTCAAGTACTCTGAGGGAACGCTCAACCTCAACTGTGAAGTCAACGTGTCCGGGGGTATCGATAATGTTTATACGATGAGTATTTGCCTTCGTTGCGGCAGGATCATCGTGATACTCGGATTTTGCCCAATAACATGTGGTAGCGGCAGAAGTGATCGTAATACCTCTCTCCTGCTCCTGTGCCATCCAGTCCATTGTTGCAGAACCTTCGTGTGTTTCACCGATTTTATGAGTCTTACCAGTGTAGAACAAGATACGCTCTGTTGTCGTTGTCTTGCCGGCGTCGATATGCGCCATAATACCAATATTTCTTGTCTTTTCAAGCGAATAATCTCTTGGCATTGTAAGTCTCCTTTAAAATCAATATCTGTAGTGTGCAAAAGCCTTGTTTGCTTCTGCCATTCTGTGTGTTTCTTCCTTCTTCTTGAATGCAGCGCCTGCACCGTTCTTAGCATCCATAATTTCGTTTGCTAATTTCTCTGCCATTGTGTGCTCACCGCGTTTTCTGGAATAACCAACGAGCCAACGGAGACCAAGAGTCTGACGTCTCTCAGCTCTTACCTCCATGGGAACCTGATAGGTAGAACCGCCTACACGGCGAGCCTTTACCTCAAGTACAGGCATAATGTTTTCAAGAGCAGCCTGGAAAGCTTCAACGGGGTTCTCACCTGTCTTGCCTTCGATGATCGCAAATGCATCGTAAACGATCTTCTGTGCTACTCCCTTTTTACCGTCAAGCATTACATTGTTGATAAGCTTTGTTACAAGCTTAGATCCGTAAAGGGGATCCGGCAATACGTCTCTTTTGGAAATTTTACCTCTTCTCGGCACTTTACTTCCCTCCTTCATTAATATTATGAAATCATAGGTACTCAAAAGCATTTCTTCTGTCAATGCACGTCGGCGTGGTCTGCCTTAAACATTAAATTTATGCAGCTCTTTCAGACGAGCGAATATTTTGCTTTATACCCTTAAATTGTGGAGACCGATTATTTCTTCTTAGGTCTCTTTGCACCGTATTTAGAACGGCTCTGGTTACGGTTTGCTACGCCCTGAGCGTCAAGCGTACCGCGGATGATGTGGTAACGTACACCGGGCAGGTCACGAACTCTTCCGCCTCGAATGAGTACTACGGAGTGCTCCTGCAAGTTGTGGCCGATACCGGGAATATAGGTTGTTACTTCAAGACCGTTTGTAAGTCTTACTCTTGCGATCTTACGAAGAGCTGAGTTAGGCTTCTTGGGTGTTGTTGTAGATACCTTTGTGCAAACTCCTCTTTTCTGAGGTGCGTGCTGATCGGTAGGCTCATTGTGAAGTGTGTTAAAGCCCTTCTGAAGCACAGGTGCTTTGGACTTATAAACCTTCTCACTACGTCCCTGTCTTACAAGCTGGTTAAAGGTTGGCATTTTCTTCCTCCTTCTTCAAAAATTTAATGTTTATACAGACACAGCCATGGCTGTGATGCTGTCACATAAAATCGCCGTAAACCTTGGATTAATAAGGCTTCCTATTACTCCGAGTTTACAAACAATTACAGTTTATTATAGCACTAAATAGCCGTTTTGTCAAGAAAATTTAAATTTTTCGTATTTTTTAGCATTTTACACCATATATACAATAATTAATTTGGTTTTTTGTGCAATTTAGATAAATTTGAGCGGAATTTTTCCAAGAGCTTCTCTTCTTCGCAAGCGTATGTATATAATAATGTAGCATTCTTCAAAACATTCAAAGTCCCCCAATACTCGGTATCGGGGGACTAAAGCTTATTCAGCTGTTTTATCTTCTGTAGGACGAGCGCTTATATTATGGTAGCATCTCATACCCGTACCTGCGGGAATGAGCTTACCGATAATTACGTTCTCCTTAAGACCTCTGAGGTGGTCGATCTTACCGTTCGTAGCAGCATCGGTAAGAACTCTCGTTGTTTCCTGGAAGGATGCAGCGGAGAGGAAGGACTCTGTTGCAAGAGCAGCCTTTGTAATGCCGAGAAGCACGGGTCCGCAAGTAGCAAGGGTGAGATCGATCTCACCTGCATCGATGCGAGCCTGAACCTTATTGTTCTCTGCCTCGAATTCAGAAACGTCAACTACAGAGCCGGAAAGAAGATCAGTATTACCTGCCTCTTCAATTCTTACCTTTCTTGTCATCTGACGAGCAATAATTTCGATATGCTTATCGTTAACAGAAACGGACTGTCCGCGGTAAACCTTCTGAATTTCGGTGATGATGTATGAGTAAACTTCATCAAGACCCTGAATTCTGAGGATATCTGCGGGAGCCTTACTACCCTCTGTAAGAACCTGACCTCTTACAACGTGCTGTCCGTCAACAACAGCAAGCTTGGTTCCGTAAGGAATAGCATACTTAACCTGTTCGCCTGTTTCTTCGCTTGTAACGAATACGTCGTGAACGTTAGCGTTTTCGCCGAGCTGAATGTGAGCGATACCGCTGTGCTCAGTCATGATAGCAGCCTTCTTGGGCTGACGAGCCTCGAAGAGCTCCTCAACTCTGGGAAGACCCTGTGTAATATCGCTACCTGCGACACCACCGGAGTGGAACGTTCTCATCGTAAGCTGTGTACCGGGCTCACCGATGGACTGTGCAGCGATGATACCAACTGCTTCACCAACACTTACCTTCTTACCGGATGCAAGGTCTGCACCGTAGCAGTGAGCGCAAACACCATGCTTAGCATGGCACTGGATAAGAGAACGGATGTGTACCTTCTTGATACCTGCCTTCTCAATTTTCTTAGCCTGCTCATCACTGATCATCTCGTCATCGCCAACGATGATCTCGCCCGTTTCGGGATGAACGATCTCGCCGATTGTATATCTTCCGACAATTCTGTCTGTAAGTGTTTCAAGTACGTTGCCTTCCTTAACGTCAACGTTTTCGGATACCCAAGCGCCCTTCTGAGTGTCGCACTTTTCTTCAGTAACGATAACGTCCTGAGAAACGTCAACAAGACGACGTGTAAGGTAACCGGAGTCAGCCGTTCTAAGAGCTGTATCGGAAAGTGACTTACGTGAACCACGCGCGCCCATGAAGTACTCTGTGATATTAAGACCCTCACGGAAGTTGGACTTGATGGGAAGCTCGATGGTTTTACCGTTTGCCGCGAACATAAGACCACGCATACCTGCGAGCTGTCTCATCTGCTGGATAGAACCACGGGCACCGGAGTCCGCCATTATCTTGATGGGGTTATAGGTATCAAAGCTGCGAAGAAGCGCATCTGTAACCTCTTTTGTTGTCTGATCCCAGATCTTAACTACGCTGTTATAACGTTCCTCTTCGGAAAGAGTACCGCGGTTATAATGCTTACGGATAACGTCAACCTTCTTTTCAGCCTCTGCAATGAAGGACTTCTTTTCCTGAGGAATCGTCATATCGTAAACGGAGATCGAGAAGGAAGCGCGAGTAGAGTACTTATAGCCCATTTCCTTAATGTTATCAAGCATCTCTGCACACACGGGTGTACCGTTATACTTAATACATCTGTCAATAAGCTGACCAAGCTCCTTCTTCTTTGTTACGAACATGATCTCAAGGTCAAATGCCTTATCGGGATCTGTTCTGTCAACGAAGCCGAGGTTCTGAGGGATCGCCTGGTTGAAGATGAGACGTCCGAGTGTTGCGTCAACTACCTTGGACTTCATCACACCGTCAATCTCCTTCTCTACGCGAACCTTGATGGGTGCGTGGAGACCGAGAACTTTATTTTCATAAGCCATAACTGCCTCATTGAAGTTACGGAATACCATACCTTCGCCGGGCTCGCCGGGCTTATCCATTGTAAGATAGTAAGAACCGAGGATCATATCCTGTGAAGGAATTGTAACCGCTCTACCGTCAACGGGCTTGAGCAAGTTGTTTGCAGAGAGCATAAGGAATCTTGCCTCTGCCTGAGCCTCAGCACTGAGAGGTACGTGAACGGGCATCTGGTCACCGTCGAAGTCCGCGTTGAACGCAGGGCATACAAGGGGGTGAAGCTTGATTGCGCGTCCCTCAACCAATACGGGCTCGAACGCCTGAATGGACAGACGGTGGAGTGTGGGCGCACGGTTGAGCATTACGGGATGCTCCTTGATTACGTTTTCAAGAGCATCCCAAACCTCGGGATACATATAAGCCTTATCGATCTTCTTCTGAGCATCCTTAACGTTTGTTGCCTTCTGCATTTCTGTAAGTCTCTTAACGATGAAGGGCTTGAAGAGCTCGAGTGCCATTTCCTTGGGAAGACCGCACTGGTAGATCTTAAGGTTGGGACCTACTACGATAACGGAACGTCCGGAGTAGTCAACACGCTTACCGAGAAGGTTCTGACGGAAACGTCCCTGCTTACCTCTGAGCATCTCGGAAAGAGATTTAAGCGCTCTGTTAGAGGGGCCTGTTACGGGCTTACCTCTTCTGCCGTTATCAATAAGTGCGTCAACTGCCTCCTGAAGCATTCTCTTCTCGTTTCTGATAACGATCTCGGGAGTGCGGATCTCAAGAAGCTTTTTAAGTCTGTTATTTCTGCTGATTACTCTGCGGTAAAGCTCGTTAAGGTCGGAGGATGCGAAGCGTCCGCCGTCAAGCTGTACCATAGGACGGATGTCAGGGGGCAATACGGGAATTGCGTCAAGCACCATCCATTCGAGCTTATTGCCGCTCTTTCTGAATGCCTCAACGACCTCAAGACGCTTGATAATTCTTGTTTTCTTCTGTCCCTTGGCAATAAGAAGCTCTGCCTTAAGGTCCTTGGAAAGCTGATTTACGTCAACGCCCTGAAGCAATTCCTTAATAGCCTCAGCGCCCATGCCGGCTCTGAAAGCATTACCGTACATTTCGCGGTACTCGAAGTACTGCTTCTCAGAGAGAACCATACCCTTTGTAAGGGGTGTATCACCCGGATCAAGAACAACGTTCTCTGCAAAGTAGAGAACCTGCTCAAGATGCTTGGGAGATATATCAAGAATCATAGGAATTCTTGCGGGAATGGATTTAAAATACCAGATGTGGCAAATGGGAGTAGCAAGCTCAATGTGACCCATTCTTTCACGTCTTACCTTTTTGGTCGTTACGTCAACTCCGCACTTTTCGCACTTGTGAACGCCCTTATTGTGCATATTCTTATATTTTCCGCACATACAAGCGCCGTCCTTTGTAGGACCAAAGATACGCTCGCAGAAAAGGCCGCCGATCTCTGCCTTAAGTGTTCTATAGTTGATAGTCTCGGGCTTTGTTACCTCGCCGTAAGACCATTCTCTTATCATTTCGGGGGATGCAAGACCTATTTTTATGGAATTAAATTCGTTGTGTTCCATTTGTTAATCTCCTTTCCCTTAATTAATCTTCATCGGCGTAGTCCGAGAACTCGTCCTCGTAAACGTCGCCAAACATATCGTCTTCTTCATCGTCTGCGTTTTCGATAATGAAATTATCAGAAACGTCATCGGTCTCAACGTACTGCTCAAAATCCTCGTCCTCGGACTTAGGATCGAATGCTCTTGTGGAGTAAACGGGTGTTTCCTCCTCAGCGCAAAGTGTATTCAACTCGATCTCGTTACCGTCCTCGTCAAGAACACGGATATCAAGAGCAAGTGACTGAAGCTCCTTAACAAGAACCTTGAAGGACTCGGGAACTCCGGGAGTGGGTATATTCTGTCCCTTGATGATAGCCTCGTAAGCCTTGCGGCGTCCGTTGATATCGTCGGACTTAACTGTAAGAATTTCCTGAAGAGTGTAAGCTGCGCCGTACGCCTCAAGTGCCCAAACCTCCATCTCACCGAAACGCTGTCCGCCGAACTGCGCTTTACCGCCGAGGGGCTGCTGTGTTACGAGAGAGTAAGGACCGTTGCTTCTTGCGTGGATCTTATCGTCAACAAGGTGATGGAGCTTGAGGTAGTACATAATACCAACCGTTACGGGGTTATCGAAGGGCTCGCCCGTTCTACCGTCGTAAAGTGTTGTCTTACCGTCAACAACTCTGAGCTTATTCTCTTCGAGAAGCTTAGCAACATATTCCTTATCGGACTTCTGCTCGTCAGTAAGCTTTTCGATATGCTTTTCGCCGTTCTCGTCCTCAGTAAGGCAGATAAGCTCCTTACCCATTACGTTTTCACCTGCACGGATCTCACGGTAAAGACCTGCTGCCTCAAGGCACTCAACGATATCTCTTTCGTTTGCACCGTCGAATACGGGAGTCATAATCTTCCAGCCAAGCTTTCTTGCGGCAATACCAAGATGTACCTCAAGCACCTGACCGATATTCATACGTGAAGGAACGCCCAGGGGGTTAAGAACGATGTCAAGGGGTGTACCGTCGGGAAGGAAGGGCATATCCTCAGGAGGAAGGATGCGTGAAACGACACCCTTGTTACCGTGACGACCCGCCATCTTATCACCAACGGAGATCTTTCTCTTTTGCGCAAGATAAATTCTTACGCTCTTGTTTACGCCTGCGGGAAGCTCGTCGCCGTTTTCGTGTGAGAACACCTTAACGTCAACTACGATACCGCTTTCACCGTGAGGTACACGGAGGGACGTATCTCTAACTTCTCTTGCCTTCTCACCGAAGATGGCACGGAGAAGTCTTTCTTCACTTGTAAGCTCTGTTTCACCCTTGGGTGTGATCTTACCTACAAGGATATCACCTGCACGAACCTCGGTTCCCTTCTTAACGATACCTTCTGCATTAAGATCCTTAAGTGCGTCGTCACCAACGTTGGGGATCTCTCTTGTGATCTCCTCCGGACCAAGCTTAGTATCACGAGCTTCGTGTGTATATTCTTCTATATGAAGAGACGTGTAAACGTCGTCTCTTACAAGCTTTTCATTAAGGAGAACCGCGTCCTCGTAGTTATAACCTTCCCAAGTCATAAATCCGATAAGCGCATTCTTACCGAGAGAAAGCTCACCTGCGTCCGTAGCGGGACCGTCAGCGATAACCTGACCTGCCTCTACCTTTTCGCCTCTTTCAACGATGGGACGCTGATTGAAGCATGTGCCCTGGTTAGTTCTCTTGAACTTAATGAGATTATAGGTTTCCTTATGACCGTCCTCACAAACGATAACGATCTTGTCTGCGTCAACGTAGTCAACAACGCCCGCAGTCTTGGATGTAATTACTACACCGGAGTCAACAGCCGCGTTGTATTCCATACCCGTACCAACAATGGGAGAGTCTGTAACCATAAGCGGAACTGCCTGCTTCTGCATGTTGGATCCCATGAGCGCACGGGAGTTATCGTCGTTCTCAAGGAAAGGAATACAAGCCGTAGCTACGGAAACCATCATCTTGGGAGCAACGTCCATAAAGTCAACAGTGGATACGTCAACCTCAACGATCTCAGTCTTATCACGAGCCGTTACACGGGGTCTGATAAAGCAGCTGTTTTCATCGAGGGGCTCGTTTGCCTGAGCTACTACGTAATTATCCTCTGTATCAGCAGTCATATATTCAACCTCATCGGTTACCATATGCTTAACTGTGCCGTTTTCATCAACGATGTGCTTAACCTTGCGGTAAGGAGCCATGATAAAGCCGTACTCACTGATCTTAGCATACGTTGTAAGATAGGAGATAAGACCGATGTTAGGACCTTCGGGTGTCTCAATGGGACACATTCTGCCGTAGTGAGTATAGTGAACGTCACGGACGTCGAAGGATGCTCTGTCACGGGAAAGACCGCCGGGACCGAGAGCGGAAAGTCTTCTCTTATGAGTAAGCTCCGCAAGGGGGTTATTCTGGTCCATGAACTGTGAAAGCTGGGATGAACCGAAGAACTCTCTGATTACGGTTACGATGGGTCTGATATTGATAAGCGCCTGAGGAGTAAGCTTTTCATTATCCTGAGTTGTCATTCTCTCCTTAATGATCTTGTCCATTCTGGAGAAGCCGATTCTCATCTGGTTCTGAAGCTGCTCGCCCACGGAACGGATACGGCGGTTACCAAGGTGGTCGATATCGTCGTACTTACCGATTTCGTGTGTAAGACCGAGGAAGTAGTTGATGGACGCAAAGATATCGTCTCTTGTGATGTGGAGAGGACGGAGGTTAGCCATATTAAGCTTAACTGCCTCCTTAAGAGCGTCAACGTCGCCCTGTGCCTCCTCTACAAGGGAGAGAAGAACGTCAGTTCTAACCTTTTCCTTGATACCGAGATCCTTAAGATCGGTTCCGATTATATATTCAGGCTCTATTGTGTTGTTGGAGAATACCTTAACAACGCTTCCGTTGTCAAGCTCGAGAGAAACGGTGTTGACAGCCGCATGAGCGATAGCGTCTGCAACCTCTCTTGTAATTACTGCGCCCTTCTCATAAATAACCTCGCCCGTAAGAGGAGCAACAACGTCCTCTGCGAGTCTGTGGTTAACTATTCTGTCGGCGATATTGAGCTTTCTGTCAAACTTATATCTACCAACGGGCTGGATATCGTATCTTCTTGCATCGAAGAAGTAGTTATTAAGAAGAGTATATGCGCTTTCTACGAGCGGAGGCTCACCGGGACGGAGTCTCTTATAGATCTCCTTAAGTGCCTCGATACCCGCGCTTGTGTGGTTTCTTGCGGCAAGCTCCTCGCACTCGTCCTTTTCAAAGGTTGTTGCGAGCATTTCCTCGTTGCCGAAGATCGCATAAACGTCGTCTCTTGTTTCGATGGTGGAACGGTAGTCAACCACCTTGCCCTTTTCGTCGGTCTCCTCAGTGGGAACAACGCCAAGAGCTCTGATAAGCATTGTGATCGGAACCTTTCTGTTCTTATCAATGCGTACCCAAACTATATTATTGATGTCGGTTTCGTATTCAAGCCAAGCACCGCGGTAAGGAATAACCGTGGATGCATACATTCTCTTACCGGACTTATCGATCTCGGAAGAGTAGTACATACCGGGAGAACGGATAATCTGGGAAACGATTACACGCTCAGCTCCGTTGATTACGAAAGTACCTGTTTCCGTCATAATCGGGAGTTCGCCCATAAATATGTCAGACTGCTTTACCTCACCTGTCTGCTTATTGGTAAGACGCACGTTAACCTTCAAGGGAGCTGCATAGTTTACATCTCTCTCCTTGCACTCCTCAACGGTGTACTTGGGCTTTGTGTCAAGAGAGTATGAAACGAACTCAATGGACAAATTGCCCGAAAAGTCTGTAATGGGGGAAACGTCGCGAAGGACCTCTGCAAGTCCCTCCTCAAGGAACCACTTGAAGGACGCTGTCTGTATCTCAACGAGATTGGGAAGAGGAAGCGTGCTTCTGTTCTTAGAGAAGCTCATTCTTGTGGTTTTACCCTGTTTGTGTTCTCTGATGTTGATCATTGATATAATCACTCCATTCAAAAATATTCGCCACCGAGAAACGAACTATTCCTCGGCGTTTTGCCAACCGCCGTTTGTACCTTATATAATATATAGGCGCCGTTTTTCGCTCATATCAGCGGTCCAAAAAGGACACAGTTAGCAATTATATTGCAGTTTACTATTTTATCACATTGACCCGTGGTTGTCAAGGGCTTTTTTGGAATTATTTTGATGTTTTATTAATTTTTTTGCAATTTTTTTAAAACTTTTTTTGAAAAAGCTATTGCATTTTTTCTTTGGATGTGTTATTATATCTAATGTATGGACGAGAACGCTTCGCACACCCTCTCAGGTGCTGGCGTTTACTGTTTCAGTATTTTTAATTTTTATAAGGAGGGTAAGGCTTTGGCAAATATCAAAAGTGCAAAGAAGCGTATAAAGGTTATTCAGGCTAAGACATTGCAGAACAAAATGTTCAAGACACAGCTTAAGACTGAGATTAAGAAATACGAAGCAGCTCTTGCAGCAGGAGACGTAGAGCTCGCGCAGGCTACTTATAAGGCAGCAACAAAGAAGATCGACCAGGCAGCTTCTCGTGGAATCATCCACAAGAACGCAGCAGCTCACAAGAAGAGCCAGTTCACAAAGAAGCTCAACGCTTTGGTTTAATCCATTCAAATAAAAAAACGGACACATCTCACAGTGTCCGTTTTTTTATTTTTCGAGCTTTTTTTGATTTTTTGTTATTGACTTTTAATATTATATTTGATATAATTATCTTATCTATTATTGATGGCAAATTTATATTACCGAAAGGAGTATTTTTTATGAATAAAGTTCTTAAAATCGCTATCATCGTAGTTCTCTGCCTTATCGTTATCCTCACGATAACGCTCTTCGCCTGCGACCCCGGTAGCGGCAATGACTGCACAGAGCATATCGATGCTGACTCTAACGGAAAATGCGACGTTTGCGGTGCCGACGTTTCGAAGCCCCAGCCTCCCGCTTGCACGGAGCACAAGGATGAGAACGGTGACGGAAAGTGCGACGTATGTAATGCCGATGTTCCGAAGCCCCAGCCTCCCGTTTGCACGGAGCACAAGGATGAGGACGGCGACGAAAAATGCGACGTTTGCGGTGCCGACGTTCTGAAGCCACAGCCTCCCGTTTGCACGGAGCACAAGGATGAGGACGGCGACGAAAAGTGTGACATATGTAATGCTGACGTTCCGAAGCACCAGCCTCCCGTAACAGATGGCTTTACCAACGCGGACGGAACAGTTTACGTTATTTCCATTGAGCTTAACGTTCGCACTTCTCCCGAGATAGGCGACAACGAGCACAGTGCGGTCGTATATGGCACAGCTCTTACACGCACCGGATACAATGACAAATGGACAAGAATCAATATCGACGGTACGGATTACTACGTAAGCTCCGACTGTGTTTCCCTTGAAAAGCCCATTCTCGTGACTGAATTTGAACAAAAAAATGACACGGTTTACGTAACGACCGATTCCCTCAGTGCAAGAAGCACTCCCTTCTACGATGCCGAAGGTGTGAATATAATCAAATCCTTCGCTAAGGGTGCAATTCTTAAGAGAACCGGCGTAGCTACAAGAGAATACGACGGCATCCTTTGGTCAAGAGTTGAGATCGAGGTTGAAGAAGAGGTTGACGGAGTAAAGAAGACCGTTACAAAAACCGCTTATATCAGTTCAAAATATCTTGCAAACGAAAATCCCTTTGAAAAGCCCACCATCAGCATGGTATTCACATCCTGCACATGGAAGGTGACCATCCTCGCAGATGGATTCAACTACAGAAACGTTCCCGTTTATGAGGGCGTTAACGCAGCAGGATCATTCAAGAAAAACGACGTTATCGTTCTCAATGGCTACGGCACAGAGGAGGATGGCACAGTTTGGGGAAGATTTGTTCATTCCGAGGATAACGAGACATATTACCTCATTATCGAGAGCTCCAAGACACCCGGAAAGATCGAGATAGACAAGTCCTACGTTCCCGAAGGAACACAGCCCGATCCTACTCCCGATCCCGATCCTGATCCTACTCCCGATCCTGATCCTACTCCAGATCCCGATCCTACTCCCGATCCCGATCCTACTCCCGATCCTGATCCTACTCCCGATCCTGATCCTACTCCCGATCCCGATACAAAGGTCGATCACGAGCTTTTCGGCGGAAACGTTGAGATCACTCTCCCCGCAGAATTGGCTTTCACAAAGCAGGACAGCCAGGGCTACCACTTTGAAAGCGAGCTTGCTTACGTTCTCGTTGGCTATGTAGTAAACGAAAATCCGGCTATCAAGAGCGAAGCCGACCTTGCTAACGCAACCGTGGCGGCAGTTGAGGGTCTTGCGGAAGCAGGAATCCAGGCAAGAGAGCTTGACGGTGTAACATACATCGCATACACAACCCGTTACCCCGGTGAGACGGCAACTCTTTACACTCTCGTTACCTTCACCAAGGGCGAGGGCGAGGGCTATTGCGTAACCGAATTCCATTGTGATTACAGCAATTACCTTGATCTCATTACCGGATTCTTCTCATGCGCTAAGTCAATTAACGTAAAATAATTTATAAACAAAAGAACCGCAGAAATAGGATGATATCCTTAGCGGAGAATACGAACAGCACCGTTAAGTGCAAGCACCACATTTGATCGGTCAAATGCCAATGGGCTAAGCCTTATTACAAAACAGAAAGAGATAACACATCGGTTTTTAGCCGAAACGTTATCTCTTTTTCTGTTTGTACAAAGTGATATTTTTTGCTGACGCAAAAAGTGATATTGTCGCACAGCGACAGTGATATTGAAGCCTTGCGGCTTCAGTGATATTTTATTCGCCCCGAGCTTGCGAAGCAAATATCACTCGGCGTAAGCCGAATATAACTGCGAAGCAATACAACTCGCCACAGGCGAATAAAGCTGCGCTATACTCCGATCGTAGTATAGCGCTATTCTGAGGTTCTTTTATTTTCCTATAATTATCAAGGCTTGTTTTATTTCATTGAACGAATATCCGTATCTCACAAGAGATGCGACAATCTTTTTCTGCGTTTCGGGATCATCGGGAAAGCTTTTATGCTTCTTTTTAATTAAGGAAACACAATTTTCCACAAGTACTTCCTCTTCTATACATTCAAGCTCGCGAGATATTATATCGCGGTCATAGCCCTTGGCGCAAAGCTCACGGTATATGCGCTTTTTGCCGTAAAGCTTCTTTAAATACGAGCGCACCGCGCCCTCAACGTCCGCCTCCTGATTTATCATTCCAAGGCTTTCAAGATGCTCCGCCGCGAATTCGGCACTCTCGCGATCAATTCCCTTTTTTCTGAGCCTTTGAGAAAGTCTTGCCCTTGAGGACGACGAATAAGAAAGCAGCTCACTTCCCTTTCTTATAGCAACGCACCTTTTGGATGCTTCTTCGAGAAGATCGAATTCTTCCTCGCTTAAAATACTGCCCTTATGAATTCCAAGATCGAGATATTGCTCTGTAAATATAAGAAATTTACGCTTTTCCGATCGTCCTTCACCGTTATCCACACGAACGCTCAAAAGCATCTCCGCACCCTCTGAGAGTGCGGAAACGGAAATGATTTCAATTTTCATTTTAATTAATCCTCGGAAAGAGTTTCAAGCTCAAATGCGTCGATATCGTCATCGTCGTCAAGCTCGAATTCATCACTCTGTCCCACAAGCTTATCCGCCATAGCGCGAACCTTTGCCTCAAGCTCATCCATAAGAGCCTGATCGTTTTCAAACACCTTGCGCGCGTTATCCTTGCCCTGCGCAAGACGCTCTCCCTCGTATGAGAACCATGAGCCGCTCTTCTTGATAATTCCGAGTGTGATTCCCATATCAATAAGCTCGCTCGATTTGGAAATACCCTTGCCGTAAAGAATATCGAACTCCGCAACCTTGAAGGGTGGAGCAACCTTATTCTTAACTATCTTACACTTAACGCGGTTACCGTAAACGTCAGCACCGTTTTTGAGCTGCTCGGTCTTTCTTACGTCGATACGAACGGACGAATAGAATTTGAGCGCGCGACCGCCGGGAGTTGTTTCGGGGTTACCGTACATAACTCCCACCTTTTCACGAAGCTGATTAATAAAGATAACTACCGCATTGCTCTTTGAGATGACTGCGGAGAGCTTTCTCATAGCCTGTGACATAAGTCGAGCCTGAACGCCCACCATGGAAGCGCCCATATCTCCATCGATCTCCTGTCGGGGAACGAGAGCCGCAACGGAGTCAACTACAACTACGTCGATAGCGCCCGAGCGAACGAGAGCCTCTGTAATTTCAAGCGCATCCTCGCCGCAGTCGGGCTGGGACACGAGCAATTCGTTTATATTTACACCGAGAGCCTTTGCATAAACGGGATCGAGCGCATGCTCAGCATCGATAAACGCGGCTTCTCCGCCCTCTTTTTGAACCTCTGCTATAATATGAAGCGCAACCGTTGTTTTACCCGAGGACTCAGGACCAAAGATCTCTATTATTCTTCCTCTCGGAACACCGCCTATACCGAGCGCAAAGTCAAGCGCAAGGCTACCCGTGTGGACTGCCTGAACCTCCATTTTTGTATTTTCACCGAGCTTCATAACCGCACCCGCGCCAAAATCACGCTCAAGCTGAGCAAGAGCTGTGTCAAGTGCCTTTTTACGAGCCGCTTTATCATCCATAGGAACCGTTTTAGCTGCTGCCGTTTTCTTAGTTGCCATATTAAAATCCTCCAAAAAAGAATCAAATTTCATTTACGAGGCTATTATACACCGCTTTTTTGATTTTGTCAATACATTTTTTCTTAAATCGGAAATATTTTTTTATGTTTTTTGCATTTTTCTTTATAAATTCCAAATTTGGAAATGTTGAAAATAAATATTGACAATCTCGTTTAAGTATGTTAAAATATTAACGTTTTTGTGAACATTAACATTTAAATAAAGGAGAAAACAAAATATCATGGCAAACGTTTGTGTTATCACAGGCGGCGGAAGCGGAATGGGTCTTGCCGCTGCAAAATTTATGCCCAAGGACAAGATAATCGTTCTTTCGGGCAGAACAGTAAAAAAGCTTGAGGGTGCGGTAGCAGAGCTTGAGGCTCTCGGCTACACAGCTTACGCGTGCGCGTGCGACACCTCAAAAAGAGAAAGCGTTAAGGCGCTCGTTGAATTCGCGCAGACCCTTGGCGAGATCAAGAACGTTATCAACTCCGCAGGTCTTTCCCCCGCGATGAGCGATCCCGAGACCATCGTAAGAGTAAACGCGCTTGGAACAGTTTACATCAACGAGGAATTTTCCAAGGTAATGAAGGCAGGAAGCGTTATAGTTGACGTTTCTTCAAACTCCGCATACATTCTTCCTTCATTTATAATCAATAAGAAGGATTATAAGCTCGCAGATACGGACGAGGAAAAATTCGTAAATAAGATCGTCAAAAAGGCAAGCATGGCAAAGGGCGATTACCAGAGAAGCGGCTTTGCATATTCCCTTTCCAAGAATTTCGTAGTATGGTACGCTCAGAAGTGCGCATTTGAATACGGCAAAAAGGGCATCAGAGTTTGCTCTCTCAGCCCCGGCCTTATCGCAACGGATATGGGTAATCTTGAAGCTAAGGACGGCGGTATGCTCATTCCTATGTCCGCAGAGGAAAGAATGGGTAAGCCCGAGGAGCTTGGCTTTGCTCTCGCAACTGTTGCAGATGAGAGAAACGGATACCTCGCAGGTGTTGACGTCCTCGTTGACGGCGGAAGCACTAACGGTATGAAGGAATTTAAGAAGAACAAAAAATAATATTCAACAAAAAAAAGAACTCGCAAGAGTTCTTTTTTTGCGTTAAATTGGGATTTGTCTTTGCCTTCCCCAGCGGAGAAGGCAAACGGAGAGATAAATCAAAATTTGAATTTCAAACATAAAATTCTCCTTCTTCGTCAACAATAAAAAATGAATAACTTTCGGGAGTTGATTTTTATGTTTTACGAATTTTTGGCGGATATGAATTTTCTTGTGGGCTTTATTTTGTTTTTATGCTACTCTTATCAAATCTTTTATACCATAGTTCCCTTTTCCATTAAGCCTCGTCGGCACAAGCTACCCATAAAATTAAACAACATCGCAATTTTCATCGCTGCAAGAAACGAAGAGGCGGTGATCGGCAATCTTCTTGACAGCATAAAGGCTCAGGATTATCCCAAAAAGCATTTGCGCACCGTTGTGATAGCGGACAACTGCACGGACAATACCGCCAAAATCGCACTCGAGCATGGGGCCATTGTTTTCGAGCGCTTTAATACGGAAAAAATAGGCAAGGGATATGCGCTCGACTTTGCAATCGATAATCTCCGTAAAAGTGGAAAATGGGATGAGCTTGACGGGGTGATCGTTCTTGATGCGGACAATTTATTAACCACAAATTATGTCAGCGAAATGAACAAAACTCTTTCCGACGGCTACAAGGTGTTCACCAGCTACCGAAACTCCAAAAATTACGGCGATAACTGGATAAGTGCCGGTTACGGGCTTTGGTATATACGGGAATCCAAATTTTTGCACTACGCGAGGATGCTCCTTCGTTCCTCCTGCGCGATCTCCGGAACGGGATTTTTGGTAAGTTGCGAAATATTGGACAAATTTGACGGTTGGAAATTTTATTTGCTCACAGAGGATATCGAATTTTCAGTATTCTCGGTAATCAACGGAGTAAAAATAGGCTGCTGCATAAATGCGGAGCTGTATGACGAGCAACCCGTAACCTTTACGCAATCTTATAAGCAAAGGCTACGATGGTCAAAGGGCTTTTTTCAGGTGTGGCGCAAGCATGGAAAGGATCTTATCAAGGGAATATTCAAGCACCGCAAATTCGCATTTTTTGATATGACGATGAACGTTATGCCCGCCTTTATACTGACCGTAGTGCTTCTTTTCACAAGCGTGAGCTCCATTCTTTTCGGTATTTTCGGTTGGGGAGATCCGACTCCCGTTGTGGAAAGCCTGCTCGGATATATTGGCTTCACCTATTCGATAATGTTTATCATGGGACTTGTAACCCTTATAAGCGAGTGGAAAAGAATACACACAACAGCAGGGCGTAAGATTGGATTCCTCTTTCTCTTCCCCATCTTTATGTACACCTATATCCCCATCTCCCTTATTGCGCTTTTTAAGCCCGTAAAATGGGAGCAGATACACCACACAAGAGCAAAAAGCCTCGACGACGTGGTTAAAAGGGATAAGCGATAAATTGTGATTTAGCGAGGGATTAGCACAAACTCATTTTCAATTGAAGTAACCTTGTAGGGACCGGCGTCCCCGACGGTCCAATTCAAAAGCAAAGTAACTTTTGTTCAAAAATGTTGGATTTTGTTTGTGCATAGCCGTGAAATTTGATGTCATTTCATCGTTATGGACCGTCGAGGACGCCGGTCCCTACAAGTTAGTACAGATTTTATTGGTGTTGCCGCGAAGCT
>JAFULR010000001.1 GCA_017483195.1 Clostridia bacterium | reverse complement strand
TCACGGCTTCGTATAAGCAAAAGCTAATATTTTCACATAAAAGATACTTTATTTTTGTAACGGACAGTCGAGGACGCCTGTCCCTACAACCAAAAAACATCAACAAATCTAAATTTGCTAATATCCTCATAAATCCCAATTCACATGGGAGGGGGTGCCCCTCCCGCGCTATATTTTTTGTTTTTTGATTCCAAAAATTTTTCTTAAAAATATAGAAATGATATTCGGTGTTTTGTAGAGAACTATCTTCATATACTCACCTCATAATATGAATTTGACCTATGTAGTCAATTTCATTATATGAAGCAGGCATTTATTTTGACAAATCCTTGCTTTCTATCACGAAAAGTCCGCCTTTTTTGGAAGAAACCATTGCGAAATTTTCTTTTACCTCGTTTGAGATGGCAAAGGAAGGATTATTTCTTTCAAGCTTTGCGTTTTTGAGGTTGTATTTTGCGCCGTCGATCGTTACTCCCTTGACCTCTTTATCCGCGGGGATAAGTCCGAAATATTTATATTCGCTTCTCGGAATTAGCAAAGACGAGCGCGCTTTGAGGTAGCGCACGCGGTTTTTTCCGTCGCAGATGCAGGCGGATATGCCTCCCTCAGCGAGGGCTTCAAGCAAATAGATATTGGAAAGAGTGTGGTCGAGCCTGCCGGAAAGACCGCCGACGATATAAAGCTCGGTAGCACCCTGTTCAAGCGCAGTATTTACGGCGAGCTGGGTGTCCGTTTCGTCCTTTTCTGCGGGAACTCGCACGATTTTTGCGCGCGAGCAAAATGCTTTTTCCTTTGTGGAGTCAAAATCTCCCACGATAAAATCGCATCTTTCGGCATATCCGAGCGATTTTGCGTTATCATATCCCGAATCCGCGGCTATAACGAGCGCATTCTCGGGAATGGCGATTTCAAGAGCGGATTTTTCCACCTCACCGCCGATGAAAATGTATGATTTCATATTATTTATTATCCCACTTATGTTTATTTTTGAGGGAATCGTAGATCTCGAGGAAGCTATCGTGTCGGGATCTTGAAATTTTACCCTCGCGGACGGCTTCAAGGATCGCACAGCCCTCTTCCTTCGTATGTGAGCATTTGGTGTAACGGCACTCGCCTATATAGTCACGAAATTCGCGCATATTATAGGCAAGGTCCTCTTTATCAAAGAAATTAAATCTCTCAAAGTCGAGGAGTGAAAAGCCGGGTGTATCCGCGATATATCCCGCGCCTTCCTTTTCACTTATGGGGTAAAGCTCAACGTGGCGAGTGGTATGCCTGCCGCGCTGGATTTTAACGCTTATGGTGTTGGTGGTAAGCGCAAGATCGGGGAAGAGCGCATTGAGGAGCGTGGATTTTCCGATACCGGACGCGCCTGCAAAGGCACTTGTCTTGCCGTCGAGCTTGGTGTTTACAAATTCGCGTATCGCGTCCACCCCTTCGCCCGTTTTCGCGCTGAGAACGAACGCGTCAAATCCTGCTTTTTTGTAGATATCCTGCAATTCCTTTGCATATTCGGGCGCAAGATCGCATTTGCCGATGATTATGACCGGCTCGATATCGTTATGCTCCGCTATGCAGATGAGCTTATCTATCGTCGGGATCACGGGCGCGGGGCTTGCAGCCGCCATTGAGATGAACATAACGTCAAGGTTAGCCATCGGCGGACGGATAAGCTCGTTTTTGCGTTCCAAAATATCCGATATTCTTATATCATTATTTTTAGCATCGTTTTCTGCAAGTGAAAGATCCGTATAAACTATCTCCACGTTATCTCCCACAAGGGGCTTTATGTGATTGTATCTGAAAGATCCGCTCGCACTGCAGGTGATGAGCTGTGAATCGAGTGGGGAGGCACTGCCAAAAATCGCGCTGTGCGACCTTTCGTCGATAAGCTTTATCGTGTAAAGCCCACCAACTCCCTTTATAATTTTTCCGTGTGTTCTGTATTCCATTGAATTTCCGTTTCAGTTATAGAATAATTTGTATGATTTTCCTCAAATCTGTCCTCGGGGGCGATAAGGAACCACATTCCGATGGATATCGCGATCACGAGGATAAGAGCTGTGATAATTCCAAGGCAGAGGGAGAGCCATTTGCTGTATGTCAGATTTCTGATCTCTTTTTCGTCTATAGCAATGGTATTTGATGCCTTGGGCAATCTTTGAGAATGAATGGGAGGTATATCTCCGGACGATATTCTTTGAGTTCTTCCGGTCACGGCAGGATTTTTGCCCGTAACTGCGGGATTTCTGCCGGTCATGGCACGGTTTGAGCCCGTATAGGCAGGATTACTGCCCGTTAAAGCTCTGCCCGATCCGGTATGCGCGGGGAGCTGCTCGCTTCTTGGCGCGAATGTGCCCGAATGGGATGTGAGACGCTTGAAATAAGCTTGATTTTCCGCAAAGCTTGCGCCCCTTTCGCTCATCGGATATATCATTCTGTTTGATATATTGGATACGTTATTCAAGGGCTTTCTTTCTATGATCTTATAGCGGCTTGAATTTTTCTCGTTGCCGAACACGGTCTTTGAGTTCTGACGTAGCGCGCGGATATCCGTGAGCATCTCCATAGCGCTTGCATATCTCTTCTTCGTGTTCTTTTCCATAGCGCGCAGGATTATCTGCTCAAGTCCCACGGATATATCGGGACGGTAAACGCTTGGGGGCGTGGGCTCCTTGCTTATCTGCATCTTTGCGACCTCGGTCGCGTTCTCGTGATAGAAGGGAAGGCGGTTTGTCATCGCCTCATAGAGCATTACGCCGAGCGAATAGAGGTCGCTCTCTGCCTTAGGGGCTTTGCCCTGAGCCTGCTCGGGACTGACGTAATACACCGTGCCGAGCGCAACGTCGCTCTTTTCCTTTGAGCGGTCGAGCATAGCGTCGAGACGCGCAATACCGAAGTCCGCCACCTTTATGCTTCCGTTCTGCAAAAGGATGATGTTCTGCGGCTTGATGTCGCAGTGAACGATGTTCTTTGAATGGATATAGTCGAGCGCGGAAAGTATCTGCGTTGCATAGTAAAGCACCTCTCTTTCGGGGAGAGCGCCGCGGTGGTCGATGTGCTTCTTTAAGGTTATGCCCTCAACGTATTCCATTATTATGTATTTTGTGCTGTGAGTTATAGCGGTATTATAGACCTGAACTATATTGGGATGTGATAGAAGGCTTAATGCGGTGGATTCATTTGCGAAGAGCTTTATCTGCCTTGCATTATGCTCGTGCTTTTTGCTCATCATTTTAATGGCTACGCTCCTGCCCGTGACCTGATCGTACGCGCCGTAAACGGTTGCCATACCGCCGATGCCTATTACGTTGACTATCGTATATCTTCCCTCAAAGGTCTGCCCTATAAAGGAATCATACGCCGTCATTTGGATACCTCCTCATTCTTTATGGAAAGAAGAATAGCGGAAATGTTATCCGTTCCGCCCGCCTCGTTTGCAAGTCTGATATACGAGAATATCTTTTCGTGAATGCTTGTATCCGAGAGAGCCACTTCCTTTAATACTTCGCGCTTGATAAGGCCGTGAAGTCCGTCGGAGCAGAGAAGGAAATGGGATTCCGATTTTGGTGCGAGCTTTTTATCAGAAACGTCGGGCTCGATATCATCCTTGATTCCGAGAGCCTTTGTGATAAGGTTCTTCTGAGGGTGATTTTCCGCTTCCTCGGGAGTGATCTCGTTGTTATCAACAAGCATTTGCACGTAGGAATGGTCCTTTGTGAGCTGCTTTATTTCCTTTTTGGTGATCATATACAAGCGGCTGTCGCCAACGTTGACGTAATAGAGTCTGTTTTGGGGCTCGATATATACTATAGCATTGAGAGTGCATCCCATACCGAAAAGGGAAAGATCATCGCGTGCCTTCGCAAGGACTGCGGCATTCGCCTTGCTTGCGGCTTCACCGATGAGTGCTTTGACCTTTTTGGAGTCGAATTTGAGCTGTTCCATCTCGTCCGTGCATGATAGCATTGAGCTCATAAAGGTCTCCTCGGCAATCTCGGATGCAATTCTGCCTCCTGCCGCGCCGCCCATACCGTCACATACCACGGCTATAGTTATTCCGTTTTTGGTGCGAGAGATACCAATGCTGTCTTCATTTGCTTCTCTTACTACACCTCTGTCAGTTAAACCGTAAATTTCCATAAATGAAATGCTCCTTTGGGATCAAGCGTTGCTGTTTGCTTCTTCTTTTTTCATCTCGTCGCGGCGAAGCTGACCGCAGGACGCGTTAATGTCCGCGCCGAGCGTTCTTCTCACCGTGGCGCGTATGCCCTTTGATTCAAGGGTCTTGGCAAATCTCTTTATTTCATCCTTGCCGCTCTTTTTGAAATCCCTTTCCTTTACGGGATTGACGGGAATGAGATTTACGTGGATCGGCATAGTGCTGTTTTTCGTTCTGAGCTTTGAATTGAGCTTTTTCGCAAGCGCGAGAGCCTCTGCCTCGCTGTCGTTTTCACCCGCGATGAGCGTGTATTCAAAGGATATCCTTCTGCCCGTTTTGTCAAAATAGTGCTTGCAGGCGTCGAGAAGCTCGTCAACGCCCCATTTTTTGTTTACGGGCATAATTTTATTTCGTATTTCGTCGCTTGCCGCGTGCAGAGAGATCGATAGGGTGATCTGCAGATCCTCCTCTGCAAGACGGTATATTTTATCCACAAGACCGCAGGTGGAGAGGGAGATGTGGCGGTAGCCGATATTCAAGCCCTCCTTGTGACCGACGAGGCGCAAGAATTTAATTACGTTATCGTAATTGTCGAGCGGCTCGCCAATGCCCATCATAACGATGCCGTCTATTCGCTCTCCGATATCGTTTTGCGCGGCTATGATCTGACCGAGAAGCTCGCAGGGCTCAAGGTCGCGCACCTTGCCGCCTATGGTCGATGCGCAGAAGGCGCATCCCATTCTGCAGCCGATCTGCGAGGATATGCAGATGGTAGTTCCGTGCTCGTATTTCATAACTACGCTTTCAACGCAGTTTCCGTCGTCAAGCTCGAAAAGGTATTTTACCGTTCCGTCGAGCGCGGAAACGAGCTTTCTTCTTATCTTGGGAAGGGAATATTTAGCATTCGCGAATATCTTTTCCTTGGTCTTGGAAGAAAGGTTTGTGAGGGAATCGGGGGAGATTCCCTTATGCATCGGCGCAAATATCTGCTTTGCGCGGAATTTTGCCTCGCCGATGGAAATAATGAAGCCTTCAAGCTCCTCGTATGTAAAATTCAAAAGATTTTGCACCTTGCATCTCCTTTCTGAAAGCTTTGATGCTTTGCCTCACGGCTTCGCACTGTGTTTGTACTCGCTCTGCGCTGATGTTTTGCCTACTTTTTCAAAAGCGACCGCCCGCCGCGTAGGCGAATACGCCCGTTTTCTTTTTGTTAGCTTTTTCTTTTGGGGCTACTTTTCCAAAAGAAAAAGCGGCTAACGAGTCTTGGTATCAAAAGTGAGTGAAAGCTTACTGCTTTCGTTCGATCTTCGCAATAAAAAATCCGTCGGTGTGATGGATATGCGGAAGAAGTGTTATCATTCCGCGCGATGCTTCAAGCTCTCCCACGGAAAAAGGAACGAGCGAAAAGCCGCTGTTATTTTCAAGAAATTTATTCACAACGCTCTCGTTCTCGTCGGGCAGGACGGTGCAGGTCGAGTAAACGAGTGTTCCGCCCACCTTTAAATATTTAGAGACGTTTTGCAAGATATCGTACTGAATTTGAGGCAATCTTGCGCTCTTTGAGGGGTCCTTGTAGCGAATTTCGGGCTTTTTGCCGATGACTCCGAAGCCCGAGCAGGGAACGTCGCAGATTATTCTGTCAGCCTTTCCGAAAAGCTCCTCAATGGGCTCTCTTGCATCGTGAGCCTCGGTTGAAATAATTGAAATTTCAAGTCGCTCCGCGCCCTTTTGCACCAATGAGAGCTTATTTTCGTGTATGTCGAAGGCAAGGAGCCTGCCGCAATTGTCCATGCTCATAGCCGCGCCAAAGCTCTTTGAACCGGGGCAGGCGCAAGCGTCTATCACCGTTTCGCCAGGCCTCGCTCCAAGCGCGCGCACGCATATCTGCGAAGCCTCGTCCTGAACTGTAACTCTGCCGTCGCGCAGTGCCTCAAGCTCGCTCACGGCGGCGTTTTCAAGAATTATTCCGTCGGGAGAATATTTTGTGGGCACTCCGCCAAGCTCGGAAAGAAGCTCATCGCGGGTGGCTTTAAGATTATTCACTCTTAAG
The DNA here is from genome assembly GCA_017483195.1 of Clostridia bacterium. Classification (GTDB taxonomy): domain Bacteria; phylum Bacillota; class Clostridia; order Oscillospirales; family CAG-272; genus RGIG4608. Next base: position 28,570 of record JAFULR010000001.1, on the reverse strand, counting down.
GTTATGGGTGTTTTTTCACCGAATGCGGAGAGCATTTTTTCACATTCCTCAAAGGAATATGCGCCGAGAAGCTCTTTGATGAGCGGCTCGCCCACGGAATAGGTAACGGAGAGATATTTTACCCCGTCGCTTTTATCGGGAAAAGCTATCTTATCGCCCTCGCGTATAAAATTGCGCAAGATCGCGTTAACGAATCCCTTTGAGCGTTTATTCGCAAGGCTCACGGTTTCATTTATCGCCGCGTGGGGCGGTATCTTTTCCATATAGGCAAGCTGATAGAGTCCCATACGGAGAAGATTTCTCGTATCCCTCTCTATCTTGCTGTTCGATATTGAGGAAAGGGAAGAGATATAATAGTCGAGAGTGATCCTTCTCTCTATAACTCCGTAAACGAGCGCGGTGAGAAGGGCTCTGTCCTGCGAAGTGAGGTCATTTCTTTTTATCACAGTATCGAGCGCGATATTTGAATATCCTCCCGCTTCGCATTTTGTGAGAACGTCAAGCGCAATAGCCCGGACGTTTTTTGTTGCCGCGACCATATTTAGCGGCGTCTTCTGCCGCCCGTTGCGATAAGCACGAAGCGAAGAAGGGAGAGTATTGAGGAAATGAGCGCCGCAACGTAGGTAAGAGCCGCGGCTCTGAGCACCTTTTTCGCACCCGAAAGCTCGGTTTCACTGTAAAAGCCGGATGCACTCAGCGTTGCCATCGCGCGATTTGACGCGTCGAACTCAACGGGGAGAGTGATGAGCTGGAAAAGTGTTGCGAGAGAATAAAGACCTATCGCAAGATAGATAAAAAAGCTTGAAAGCTCCACGGGAACGAAAAAGCTGATGAGCAAGGAGATGAAAGCCATAGGAGAACCGATATTGCAGAGCTTTACGATGGAGGCTCTTGTCTTTATCGGCTGATAATTCTTCGCGTACTGCACCGCGTGTCCCGCCTCGTGAGCGGCAACGCCTGCGGCGGCGATACTTGTTGAATTATAGGTCGAATCGGAAAGTCTTATAACGTTTGCTCTCGGATCGTAATGGTCGGAGAGATTGCCCGAGACTCTTTCAATTCGGACGTTATAGATTCCGTGATGATTTAAAACTCTCTCCGCTACCTGCGCGCCGGTAAGACCGTTTCGCGAGGGTATGCGGTTGTATTTATCAAATGTAGTGTTTACGTTGATGGAAGCCCACAGGGCGATGATTATTCCCGGAATGAGAATTATCACCGTGGGGTCAAAATAGTAGAAAAAGGGCATAATTACTTGGATCCTTTCAAATTTGTAAACAATCCCTCAGGCGCGTTGCGCCAGCTCCCTTTACACAAGGGAGCCTTTGAGGATTCGCGTTTTTTAAAAAGTACAATTTTATTTTAAAATATCGCCGATATTTATCTTTCTTCCGCGGATAAAATCTGCGGCACTCATTCTGCCCTTACCCTCGGGAAGAACGGTCAGAATATTCACAGAGCCTCTTGCGCAGGCAACGCGGATCCTTCCGTTATCAAGGGAGAGAACCTTGCCGCACTCCGCGTTTTCGCTCTCGCGCTCACATATCTCGCTCTTAATTACTTTTAAGAGCTTGCCGTCAGGTGTATGAGTGAAGGAAAGCGGAATCGGAGAAAGTCCGCGGACAAGATCGTGAACGGTATCGCAATCCTTTGAAAAATCTATTTCGCAATCCTCTTTGAGTATTTTTGCGGTGTGAGTTGCAAGGGAATGATCCTGCGGAACGGGTGTGATAGTACCTGCTTCAAGTCCGTCCACGGTTTTGCAAAGAAGCTCTGCGCCAAGAAGTCCGAGTCTGTCGTGGATATCCTCAAAATTATCGTTTTCGGCTATCTCACACTCTGCCTTAAGAAGCATATCGCCCGTATCAAGTCCCTCCGCCATAAACATAGTGGTGATGCCCGTTACCTTATCTCCGTTTATGATCGCGGACTGCATCGGGGACGCGCCGCGGTATTTGGGAAGGAGTGAGCCGTGAACGTTTACGCAGCCGTATTTTGGATAATTGAGAACGTTCTTCGGTAAAATTTTACCGTAAGCCACTACGGCAATAAGCTCTGGATCGATCTCGGAAAGAAGCGAGGCGAATTCCTCAGTTCTTAGTGAGTTTGGCTGATAAACAGGGATGCCCTGCTCGAGAGCATAGACCTTTACGGGTGGGGGAGTAAGCACGTAGCCGCGTCCCTTGGGCTTATCGGGCTGAGTTACGACTCCAACGACATCATATCCTTTTTCGCAAAGAGCCTTGAGTGAAAAAAGCGCGAAATCGGGTGTCCCCATAAATAAAATTCTCATATCGGTTCTCCTTTAGCTGCGTTCCTCGGCGGGAACGGTTTCAATAGCGGAAGCAATATCGATATAGAGCTTGCCGTCAAGGTGGTCAAGCTCGTGACAGAAGGCACGCGCCAAAAATCCGGAGCCCGTGATCTCAAATTCCTCGCCGTGACGGTTGAGGGCTCGAACGGTAACGTGCATGGGACGTTTTACCGTGCCCCATTTATTCGGAACGGAGAGGCAGCCCTCCGTACCCTCCTGCTCGCCTGCGTACGCGATGATTTTAGGGTTGATAAGCTCGATGAGATTGCCCTCCTCGACCTCTATTACCACGATCCTGCGGAGTATTCCTACCTGCGGAGCGGCAAGACCGACGCCCTGCGCGGCTCTCATAGTTTCTGCCATATCGTCAAGAAGACGGTGTATTTTGGGTGTTATTTCTTCAACGGGACGGCATCTCTTTCTGAGAATATCGTCGCCGACCTTTACAATTTTAAGCTTTGCCATGTTTTTATGTTTCCTTTGAAATAGTTTGAAATGGTTAGTTGATTTGGTATTGTTACTGTTTGCGCACTATGTTCGCACTCACTTTGCACGATTGTTTTGCCTACTTTTTCAAAAGTAGGCGCCGCGCGGCGTTAGCGCAAAAAACAGCGTTTCTTTTGTTAGCTTTTCTTTGCGCTTCTTTGTCCAAAGAAAAGCGGCTAAATGGTTTTGGTATTAAAAGTTAGTGGATTTGGACTCTTCTTTTTCGAGAAAAAGAAGCAAAAAGCTTTTAATCGCTTGGTTTGTACGGATTATTAACCCGCGCCGAATGCTTGCATTCGCGGCACTTGTGCCTTCATCCTCGAGGGAGCAACGCGACCGAAGGATCTTGCGCGGAGTACAGACTAAATCTGCACAAATTTTCGATAAAACGTGGGCGTTTTATCGGTTTTGAAGCTCCGATATCATCCTTACACGCGAGCGTGACGGCTGACATCGTATCTTCAAAACTACGAAAAATCAAATTTGGGATTTGATTTTTTAAAATTTGCGGATGTGATGCGTAGCCGTTAAGCAATTTACTGTGCTATTGGTTTTGCGATATATTATCAAAGCGACGAGGGGTTAAAGTCCACAGAGAGCTGGGGCTCGTTTTTCTTGCGCTTATTGAAAACGGTATATATCTGCGAGAACATCTCGCGCGATTTTTTATTTAATTTCGTTTTGATAACTATTCTTATTCTGTACCTTCCGTCGAGCTTATATACGGGCGCATCGAACGGTCCGTAGCAGATAAGCGGCACGTCGGAAAATTCCTTGCTTGCTTTTTCTCTCAGCATATCCGAAAGCAGCTTCGAATCCTTGAGCACCGCGCTCTCGACCTGTCCTGAAAGTGTGAGCAGGACGATATCGCAGAACGGCGGATAGGAAAGGAGCTTTCTTGTTTTTATCTCATTTGCGAAAAAGCTCTTATAATCCTGCTTGCAGGCAAGACCTATAACGTCGTGATCGGGATTTGTGGTCTGGATTAGCGCGACGCCCTCCTTTTCGCTTCTTCCTGCTCGTCCGATCACCTGAGTGAGCATTGAAAAGGTCTTTTCGTTTGCGCGGTAATCGTTAAGGTAGAGCGAGGTGTCGGCATTAAGCACTCCAACGAGCGTTACGTCGGGAAAATCGTGTCCCTTTGTTACCATCTGAGTGCCGAGCAGTATCTCGGCTCTGTGCGAGCGAAAATCGTCCAGCATTTCCTCGTAAGCATTCTTTGACGACGTTGTGTCGGTATCCATTCTTATTACGTTTACGCTCGGATAAAGCTCCTTCAGCTGCTGTTCAACGAGCTGAATTCCTATTCCCATCGGCTTTATGTGAGCGCTTCCGCATTCGGGACACTCTGCAGGCACGGGCATACGCTTGCCGCAAAAGTGGCAAACAAGCTCCGCCTTGTGATAGAGTCTGTCTGTATGGTGAGTCATCGACACCGAGCAATTCGGGCAGGTGACCGCTTTGCCGCAAGACGCGCAGCTCACAAAATTGTGATATCCTCTGCGGTTTAAAAACAGAATGGTCTGTTCCTTTTTGTGCAGAGCTGTTCCGATCCCGTCGAGAAGGGGAACGGAGAGCGCGCCAGTGTTTCCTGCGCGAAGCTCCTCTCTCATATCGGCAAGCTTCACCTTGGGAAGCTTTGCACTTCCGTATCTTTCAGTCATCTCAACGAGTGTATATTTGCCCTCCACTGCCTTCTGATAGCTCTCTACGGATGGAGTTGCAGAGGCAAGCAGCAAAAGGGAATTTGTTTTAGCCGAGCGGAATCTCGCGATATCGCGCGCGTGGTATTTGGGATTGTTGTCGGATTTGTAGGTATGCTCCTGCTCCTCGTCTATAATAATGAGCCCGAGATCTTGAACCGGAGCGAAAACGGCACTTCTTGTGCCGATAACGAGATCGGCGTCTCCGCGCTTTATTCTCATATAGGCATCAAGTCTTTCTCCGCCCGAAAGGGAGGAGTGTATGATGGCAACTCTCGAGCCGTAGCGCGAGCAGAAAAGCTCCACCGTCTGAGGGGTGAGCGAGATTTCGGGAATGAGCATTATCACTCCCTTGCCGCGACTTAATGCGCGGTCGATTATCTTCATCATAACGCTTGTCTTGCCGCTTCCCGTTACTCCGTGAAGGAGAGCACAGGCGGGCTTTTCCGCGTCAAAAAGAGTCTGTATTTTTGCGAGAGCCACCTCCTGCTCCTTGGAGAGCATCAGCGCCCTTGCGTGGTTCTGTCTTTTTTTGTTCTCGTAAGGATTGCGGTAAACACTTTCTGTTTCAATTCGGATAAATCCTTTTTTGAAGAGAGCGGATATCTGAGCATCGCTTGCTCCAAGCTCCGCCTTTATATCCTCCGCGAGCATTCTTTCCCTCATAGAGAGAAGCGAAAGAATATTTCTGTGCATTTCTGAGCGCAGCTTTTTAAAGCCTTCAGTGGGTGCGCCTGCGCCGAGAAGAGAAGCGAGCTGATCGTTGCTTACGTCGAGTAGGTAATACTTTTTCTCCTTGCCCACCGCCATGCTTTTTACGATGACGTCCTTTTCAATAAGTTCCTCGCGCGCAAGATAGGTAACTGCGGACGCCGCCTGCATACCGAACTTCTCGGATATTTCCGCTTCGGTGGCAATTTTCTTGTCCTCTATAAAATGAAAAACATCCGCAAACTGTCCGTCGTGCTTTACTTCGGGCGCAGTTCTGTAGCAAACCACAAGCTGAGAAAGCGCGCCTGCGGGTATCATCGCGTGAACTGCGTCACCTATGGTGCAAAGGTTTTGCTCCTTCATAAAAAAGCAAAGCTCGAGCTCTGTTTTGCTAAGGTGTATTTCCGAGCTTGCAAGAGCCTTGATCGCCTTAGTCTTTACGTTTGGCTCAGCGCAGTGATCCTCGGTTACAAGACCTATCTGCGTTTTGTTGGATTTTCCAAAGGGTACGATCACAAATGCCCCCGCGTTTACTGCCTCGGAGAGATCGTGGGGAACGAAATACGTGTATTCGGTATCTATGCAATAGGGATTATCCAAGAGATGCAGCTTAACGTATCTGTTGTCCATAACCTTCTCCTTTCTTCATTAAACGAGTGGCGGAGAATATGCTCTCCGCCTATTTTAAGTCAATTATTCCTCGATGAGCTTTTCAGCTGTCTGCTCAACTTCTGCTGCGATCTTCTCCTCGCGGTAGATCTCGTATCTGCCGTCGTGGAAGCGTGTGATCGCATTTTTGATAGCCTTTTCGTCCTTAAGATCCTTGTCGATGCTGTTCATAAGGTTGCGATCGCTTTCCTTGTTACCTGTCATAGACTTTTCAGCTTCTTCTCTCTGCTTAACGTACTCGTCTGTAAGCATACGAGCACATTTAGCTGTAGCGAGAGCAAGCTCATAGCGGTTGTATTTGTCTTTGGTAAGTTCTTTGATTGTGGGATGAAGCATTTTTTGTAATCTCCTTAGTAAAAAATAGTTAGAATGTATTTGAATTTTGTTTAATCAAGCTCAAAATATTTTTTAACGGCATCGGGCTGACGGTGCTGAGCGAGCTTTTCTGCACGCACGATGGCTTTGATGTCGTCCACCGCAACCGCGGCTCCGCCGTTGTAATTATAAACGATGTAATCGTATGCGTCTATCTGTTCGATTTCGCGCTTCGCCTTTTCAAGGCGTTTTCTTATGACCTCCTCGGTCTCCGTTCCGCGTCCGCGGAGTCTTTCCTCCTGGATCGCGAACGTTGGGGGGATGAGCATAATAAGAACCGCGTCGGGGAAGATCCTTTTAACGTTCTTTGCGCCGTCGCATTCGATCTCGAGTATGAGGTTCTTACCGCTCTCAAGAACTGCCATTGCCTCCTTCAAGGGAGTGCCGTAGAAATTATCGCAGTACGTTGTATATTCAAGGAATCCGTTTTCGTCTATGCGGCGCTGAAATTCCTCACGGTCGATGAAGTGATAATTTATACCGTTCACCTCGCCGGGGCGCGGAGCGCGTGTTGTGGCGGAAACGGAAAATACGAAATCGCCCGTTGCGACAAGCTGGGAGTTAACCGTGCCCTTACCGCTTCCGGCGGGGCCCGAAACAACTATCAAAAGTCCGCGTCTCATTCCTCTTCCTCCTCGTTTTCTTCCTCGTAGATGGTGTCGTCCATTCTGTTTGCTATAGTTTCTGCGCCTATTGCGGAGAGTATGACGTGCTCAGAGTCGGTGATGATTACCGCCCTCGTTCTTCTTCCGCAGGAAACGTCGATCGTTCTGCCGTCCTCCTTGGCATCTTGAACAAGTCTTTTGATGGGAGCGGAATCGGGGCTTGCTATTGCAACTATCCTTTCCACGGCAACCATATTTCCATAGCCAATGTTGATGAATTTCATATTTATACCGTCCTTATTCTATGTTCTGGATCTGCTCTCTTATTTTTTCAAGCTCGCATTTGATATCTACCACAACGTGTGCTATGGAAGAATTTGAGCATTTGGAGCCTATAGTGTTGGTCTCTCTGTTCATTTCCTGCATAAGGAAGTCGAGCTTACGTCCAACGGGCTCGTTTGAAGCGAGAATATCTTCAAACGCTTTAAAGTGGGAGCGGAGTCTTACTATTTCCTCGTCAACCGCCACCCTGTCGGCAAAGATCGCGCATTCTGTGAGAATTCTGTTTTCATCGAGTGTTACCTTATTGTCGGAAAGCACCGCGCGGAGCTTTTCCTCAAGACGGGAGCGGTATGCGCCAATGTCCTCCTCGCTGTGAGCTTCTACGGTATTTACCCTTTCCTTTATACCCTCAACCTTTGCGCGAAGATCGGCTTCGATGTTTGCGCCCTCGCGCTCTCTTGCAGTGATGAACTTTTCAATAGCCTTGTCGAGAACCGTGCACACGTCCGCCCAATCCTGCTCCTCGTCCTCCTCAGCCTTTGTGAGAGTAAAGATATTCGAGTCGCGCTGGAGCGTTGCAACGGTTATCTCACCGGGGAGCTCAAGCTTTTCCTTGAGCTGGCAGAGAGCCTCGTAATAAGCCCTTGCGTATTCCTCGTTAAGGGAAATGGATACATCCGTTGAGCCCACGAGCTCGATTGAAATTGAAACGTCCACCTTTCCTCGGCTTATACCGTGGGACTGAAGATAGGGCTTAATCTTTTCCTCAAGGAAGGAGTAATTTCTTGATATTCTTGTTGAACAATCAAAATAGCGGTTATTAACGCTTTTGATCTCAACCGTGATATTCTTATTGTTTACTGCTTCGGAATGTCTTCCGAATGCGGTCATGCTTTTAATCATAGTATTATCATCCTTAAAAATAACGATATATATTCAGTTTATTTTAATACATTTGCGCGCATTTGTCAACTGTTTTTTTAATTATAATATATAATATCATAATTGATTTGTCAAAAAAGCCCCAAAAGATGCTTTTTGATTTCAAAAATTTATAAAGTTTGAAAAAAATTTATATTTTGCAAAAAAACTCTTGCAAAACAGAAAAAAATGTTTTATAATAAATTGTAAAACTATGCGAACACGCATTATGGAGGTAATTTTATTATGATTATGGCTGGCGATTTCAGAAACGGCGTAACCTTTGATATGGGTGACGGTACTGTTTGGCAGGTTGTTGAGTTTCAGCACGTAAAGCCCGGTAAAGGCGCTGCTTTCGTTAGAACAAAGATGAAAAACGTCATCACAGGCGGCGTTGTTGAAAGATCCTTCAACCCCACCGACAAATTTGAGAACGCTCATATCGACAGAAAGGATATGCAGTATTCCTACACGGACGGAGATCTTTACTACTTTATGGATATGGAAACATTCGATATGCTTCCTCTTAACGCAGACAAGCTTGGCGAAAGCTTCAAGTTCGTTAAGGAAGAGATGATGGTTAAGATCATTTCCTACAAGGGCAACGTATTCAGCGTTGAGCCCCCCACATTCGTTGAGCTTGCTGTTGCTCAGACAGACCCCGGCTTTGCAGGCAACACAGCTACAAACACACTTAAGCCCGCTACTCTTGAAACAGGTGCGGTAATTAAGGTTCCGCTCTTCATCAATGAGGGTGAGGTTCTTAAGATCGACACAAGAACGGGTGAATATCTCTCCCGCGCTTAATTTAAAAGCTATTTATTGAAAGGAGAATTATTATGACACTTTTCGAAAAGGCTGCTTATCTTCGCGGACTTGCTGACGGCGTTGATTTTGATAAGACAACTGCTGAGGGTAAGGTTCTTGCGGCTCTTCTTGATCTCGTTTCCGATATCGCTGACGAGGTTGAGGCAATAAACGAGGATATCGTTGATCTCCAGGACTACGTTGAGGAGCTTGACGAGGATCTTGCAGACGTTGAGGATTTCCTTGATGAGGAATGCGACGGCGATTGCGAAAACTGCGATTGCGACGGCGACTGCGACGAATGCGAGTTCGGTGATTGCGATTGCGAATGCGATTGTGATGACGACTGCGATTGCGACTGTGATTGCGACGATATGTTTTTTGAGGTAGAATGCCCCTCTTGCGGAGAGGTTGTATGCTTCGACGAAACCATCGACCCTGAAAACCTTGCTTGTCCCGCTTGCGGTGAGAAGTTCACCTGCGAGTTTGTTGATGAGGACGAAGAGAACGAGGAATAATATTGTCCGCGAAAGCGAACGGTTAAATTAAAGCTTGATCGGAGAAATCTTTGCGGATTTCTCCGATTTTTGCCCGAAAGGATATTTTGTTTATGAAATTGATGTTTGCTTCGGATATTCACGGCGACTTTCTTCGCGCCAAGCAGGTTTTTGATATCTTTGAGCAAGAGGGAGCGCAAAAGCTCGTGCTTCTCGGCGATCTGCTCTATTTTGGCCCGCGTAACGAGCTTACGGGTACTTACGATCCGAAATCCGTTATCAAGCTTCTTAATGAAAATCGCGACAAGCTCCTCTGCGTGCGCGGAAACTGTGACGCCGAGGTTGATCAGATGGTGCTTGATTTTCCTATAATGGCGGAATATGCCTATCTGATGGTTGACGGATTTTCCATGCTTCTTACCCACGGGCACAAAATAAATACGCAAAGCCCCGGAAATCTCAGGGAGGGTGAGATCCTTATTCACGGTCATACTCACGTTCTCTGCATAGAAAAATTCGGAAAGGGAAACCTATATCTGAACCCCGGCTCTACCACGTATCCAAAAGAAAACAATCCTCGCTCATATATGGTGTATGAGGACGGTGTCTTTGAAATTAAGCGCCTCGATGACGGTGAGGTCATTAAGAGAATTGATAATAATTAGTTTTCTTTGAACCGCTCAATACGGAAACCCCCAAAGCTCATTACATTCGCTTCGGGGAACCCCTACGCCGCTTGGGCGCCCGCTTTTGAAAAAGCGGGGCAAAACAATCGCTTGGTTTGTGCTGATTATTAACCCGCGCGTCAAGAGAAGTGATGCCTTCGGCATAACTTCGAAGGATCTTGCGCGGAGTATAGACTAAATCCGCGTAAATTTTCGCCAAATCGCGAGCGATCGGCGGTTTTGAAGCATCAATGCCGCCCTTACGTGCAAGCACGATAGTCGGTATTGCTACTTCAAAACTACGAAAAATCAAATCCGGGGATTTGATTTTTCTAAAATTTACTAACTTTTAGTGCTGACTTAAGGCTTGCGCGAACACACCTTCTATAATGGGTGTAGCAAATTACAGATTTTGCTTGCAAAATCGTTATGAAGGATGCCAAGATCCTTCGCTACGCTCGAGGATGACTCCTAACGGAGTCGGCATCCTTTAATTTGCGCGGATCAAGTCGGTTTAGCACTCACTAAACGGCTACCGGGCAAAGCTCCATAAAAGTTTTTTGGTTCTTTTTTTCAAAAAAGAACAATCCAAAACCCAACTAACTAAACATTGAAAGGAAATACGAAAATATGGCACACATAATTCAGAACGTTGAAGAATTTGATGCTCTTCTTAAGAGCGAGAAACCCGTGATTGTTGACTTTTTTGCAACATGGTGCGGCCCTTGCAGAATGTTTGCTCCCACGTTTGATGAGTTCGCGGGTGATCACGATGAAATTGCTTGCGTAAAGATCGACGTTGACCAGCACGGCGAGATCGCAAGAAGATACGGCATTATGAGCATTCCCACCATCATTCTTTTCAAGGACGGCGAGCCCGTGAAGAAAAACGTTGGCACGCTTGATCTTGAGGAGCTTGAGGATTTTGCTCTTTAATAATCTAGAAAGAAAAAAGGAGATTTATTATGAAACACGTATTGATCGCATTGGCAATCCTTCTTGGAATTCTCCTTGTCGCAGTGCTTGGCTTCAAGCTCTACGACTACATAGGCGCGGCAGAATTCTATAACAATTCGGATCCGGTATTCGCAACCCCCGGTGTAGTTGATTCCAACTTCGTTCCCCAGGGTATGACCTACGAAGAGGGCAGCAAGACATTCTTCTTCACGGGATATATGGGCAAGCCCATTCTCGGTGAGCTTGGCGATGATATCGCGTCAAGAGTATATTTCAGAGACGAAGAGGGCAACGTTGATTTTGTAAGACTTTATAATGCGGACGGCACTCCCTATACCGACCACACGGGCGGTATCGAGGTATATGGCGACTACGTTTACGTTACGGGCGAGGACAGCCACGGACTTGACGTGTTTCTTATGTCCGAGGTTCTTGCAGGTAAGGGCGGAAAGGCTACTATGCAGGGAACTGTTAAGACCTACAACTCTCCCGCGCACGTTCACGCGTTTGACGGCGGTGACGGCAAGAGATACATCCTTGCAGGCTCTTATCACAAGGACGAAACAGTTTACGTAACACCCGATCACGAGAGATTTACAACTCCCGCAGGTGACGAGAACACCTCTGTCATGACTGTTTTCGAGCTTAGCGCGGATGCACAGTTCGGTATCGTATCCACTCCCGTTGCGATCATATCCGCAAGACATATGATCCAGGGTGTTTGCATCACTCCCGACGGTCAGATGGTAGTATCCTCCTCTTGGGGACTTGCTACATCAAATCTCTTCTTCTACGATCTTTCCAAGGTTCAGGGCGGTGAAACACACAAATATGAGGGTACAATTACCTATGGCGACCTTGAGGATGCAAACGCGGAAAGATATGATGAGGATTTCAGCTTTGATGTTAAGCTTTACTATCTCGACTCCTCCTGCCTTGTTGATACGGTAGTTGCGCCTCCCATGAGCGAGGAGCTCGTTTGCCTTGACGGAAGAATAATCGTATTCTGTGAATCCGCTTGCAACAAGTACCTTTTCGGTAAGCTCACAACGGGCTTCGGCACTTACGGATACGAGTATAACACTCTTAAGTAAATCGTAAATAACTATAAAAATCCCACGGCAAGCCGTGGGATTCTTTATTTTGCCAAAAGAAGTATGAGAAGCAGTATAAGCGCGCTGTCATTTGGGTTTTCCTGATGGATTATAAAAATAAGCCCGAGAAGAAGCATATCCTCTGCGGATATCCCGGAAATAAGGGACGTTACTATATCGTTGGATGATTCGGTTTTACACTTTTTCTCGACTTTATCGGTCGGAGACTCCGGGGGATCGATGCGACAATTTTGTTCGTCATCCGACTCCGCGCGAAAAGCATTTCCGCCGTAGTTTTTCGGCACTGTGAGAGTCATACCGCTATTTTTCCTGTAATACATTAGCACCTCCCAAATTAAGATTTTTAAGTAAGGAGCTAAGTCGCTCAAATTTTAAAAAGCCGTCGATAAGCTCCGCGCGTTTGGGGGAAAGATAGGGCTTTATTGCGAGCAGAAGCGCGGTTTGGCGAGGATCGGCTGAAGGCAGATTTTTAGGCAAAAGGGATAAAATTCCGGACGGGGCTGTTGAAGGCTCTCCGCTTTTGTTATTTGAAAAAGTGGGGGAGCTTTCTTTATTATTGGGTAAATTTTCGTCAGATTGTATGCGATCCGCCTCAAAAATCTCATTTTGTGGTGAATTTATCCCATCGTTTTGATTTTGCGCTATTCCGTGTTTTTTCAGTATTTCATCGATTTTTGACAGCGCTGAGGGGTTGCTTAAAAGCGCTCCGAGAAGCTCATCCATTTGGTTTTGGGAGGCGGAAACTTCAGACATTTTTGTTACCTCCAAGTCCGGATATAAGCCTTGTGATGTCGTCAGCGCTCGCGAGTGAAAGGAAGGCGCGCAATTTCGAAAGCTCCGCGCTTCCAAGGATCACACCGCTCGTATCAACACCCGCCTCCGCCGCTATTTCTCTTATGATCTGTGAAAGCTCCGCATCGTTAAGTGAGATCAATCGCTCAATGGATTTTCTGTCAAAGTTCATAATTTACCTCCAAAAAATTTACAAAATTAACACTTTGTTTTCTTTATATACTATATGTGAAAAAATAAAATTGTTGACATAGGGGAGATATTGTGATAAAATTATAATCAGCGAAGTATTTTTTTATGAGCGAAAAGAAAAAAGAGGTAATAAAATGAAACACTTTTTTATCATGAATCCTGCCGCAGGAAAGGGAACTAAGTTTCACGAGCTTATTGATGATATCCATAAGGTCTGCGACCGCAGGGGCGTTTCCTATGAGATACACGTGACTGAAAAAATAGGTGAGGCAACGGAATTTGTTAAAATGACCTGCGCTTCTACCGATGAGCAATTGAGGTTTTACGCCGTGGGTGGCGACGGAACTATAAACGAGGTGGCATCGGGCCTTATTGGCGCTAAAAACGGCGAGCTTGCCGTGATCCCCATGGGAACGGGTAACGATTTTGTTAAAAATTTTGAAAATACAGATCAGTTTTTTGATATCGACTCTCAGCTTGACGGCGAGACGATGGATATCGACCTTATAAAGTGGAATAACAGATATGCCGTTAATCTCATAAATATCGGATTTGACTGCGAAATAGCAAAGCAGGCGGCGATAAACAGAAGAAGCGTGTTTATCCCAAGCAAGCTGGCATATACAACGGGCATTATTCAGAAGATCACACAGCTTGGCACTGCTCTCGTTCACGGAAGAGTGTATTTTGACGGTGTTTCACACAAGGGAAACAGTCATCAGATCTGCGTTTTTGCTAACGGTCAGTTCTACGGTGGCGGCTATAAGGCTGCTCCCGCGGCAAGCATTGATGACGGTGTTATCGATTGCTGCGTTGTAAGAAAGGTCACACTTGCCGAGCTTATTCAGCTTATCGGCCCGTATAAGGAGGGTTCACTTCTTACAAATCCCAACGTTCCGCAGGTTTTTGTGTATAAAAAATGCGAGAGAGTGGATCTTGTTTTCGATCATCCCACGGATATATGCGTTGACGGTGAGATCGAGCGTGTTAAGGACTCCCTTACCCTCTCCGTTGCCCATAAAGCGGTTAAGTTCTCAAGACCCAAGGCTTGCCAGGTGATTCCTGTAGATCCTGTTGTGCTCAGAGCGGCAAAGAGATGTAATAAGAGATAAGATTTTTATGCGAGACGTTCTCATCGTTTCCGATACTCACGGAAGAATTCAAAGACTGAACGAGCTTATAGAATACAGACAAAGGCTTTTGAAGAGCAGCGAGGTGCTTAACCTGATCTTTCTTGGCGACGGTCTTAATGATCTTTTTTCGTGCAGACAGTACGATAATATCATAGTCCACGCGGTAAGGGGGAATTGCGATGCGCTTGATCGCTTTTCGCCTTACGGAGAGGAAATACCGCTATACAGAACGGTTAATATCGGAGGCTTAAAGATATTTATGGCTCACGGTCACACTCTTTCGGTTAAATCCACTCGCGATGAGCTTTATAGAGAAGCGAGCAGACTTGGAGCTGATGTCGCGCTTTTCGGTCACACGCACGCGCCCGCGCTTGAATATATTGAAAAGGGAAGTGTTCGCGGTGTTGACAGGGATATTACCGTCTTTAACCCTGGATCACTTGGGGATTTTGACGGAAGCTTTGGAAATTTATCCGTTTCCGACAGCGGATTTTTGCTCTCTCACGGAAAATATTCAAATATACTTAAAAAATAAAAACTGCCACGCTTTTGGGCGTGGCAGAAATTGTGACGATTTCAGTTTATAATGTTTCCTCGGCGTGTTCTGTCGCAAGGAGCTCTTCGTCATAAGCGGATTTTACCGCTTCCTCGAGCAACGCGCGAAAGTCCGCGTTTATGGGGTGGACGATATCGCGATAAGTATCGTCGGGATTTTTACGGCTGGGCATAACAATAAAGTATTTATCCTTAGCATTGATTACCTTGATGTCGTGAACCACAAGCTGATTGTCAAATGTAACGGAAGCAATTGCTTTCATGGGGCCCTCGGTGAAAATTTTTCTGATTCTAACGTCTGTGATCTTCATCTTTAATCTCCTTTACATTTTTTGATTTGGAAAACATTACATCTATTGTAAACCGAATTTGTTACGATTATGCATACTAAAAATTATTTTTTTAAAAACTTAGTATGAACAAATTATGATTAATTATTAACTTTTTTTGAATTTATGAGATTTCTTGACTTTTTTATTGAAAGGAATGAATATGGCAACTCCTAACACACATTTTGGGGCTGAAAATATAGCTTTGATGCTCAAGGATTGCAAAAGTATATACTTTATCGGCATCGGTGGAATCAATATGTCATCACTTGCCCATATCTCCCATCTGCGAGGCTACCGCGTTGGCGGCTCGGACAGGGAGAAAACCGCTCTTACCGAAAGACTGAAATCTGAGGGTATTGATATTTTTTACGGGCACGCGGCTGAGAATATTGAAAGCTATGACGCGGCGGTTTATACTGTTGCGATATCTCCCGAAAATCCCGAGTATATGAGGGCGATAGAGAGGGGAATACCCTGCATCAGCCGTGCCGATTATCTCGGATATCTGATGCTCGGATACGAAAACAGAATAGGTGTTTCCGGCATGCACGGAAAAAGCACCTGCACCTCTATGTGTGCCACCGTTTTTATGGCGGGCGGAGCGGATCCGACCGTGCTTTCGGGCGCGGAGCTTGAAGCGATGGGTGGTGCTTATCGCATTGGCGAGAGTGAGAACTTTATCTTTGAAGCCTGCGAATATATGGACAGCTTCCTGGATTTTAATCCCTCGACAGCCATAATACTTAATATTGAAATGGATCACGTTGACTATTTTAAGTCAATGGAGCAGATATACAGATCGTATTCCGATTTTGCCGCGATCACGGGCGAGAACGGAACGGTTATCGCAAACGCGGACGATCACAATATTCCTTTTGCGCTTGAAAATTACAGGGGAAGAGTTGTAACCTTTGGCGTTAAGACAAAAAGCGCGGATTACACTGCGATAAATATCAGATATCCGCAGGGATTTGCGGAATTTGACGTTATGCACGCGGGTGAGTTCGTATCACACGTTAAGCTCAGCGTTACAGGTGAGCATAACGTTTACAATGCTCTTGCGGCTTTTGCGGCAGGGCATATATCGGGACTTGATCCCGAAAGGATCGCCGAGGGACTTAAAGCCTTTGGTGGCGCGAAAAGAAGAATGGAGTTTAAGGGAAAAGTTCACGGCGCGCTCGTTTTTGACGATTACGGGCATCATCCCACCGAGGTAGCGACTACTCTTGAGGGCGTTGCTAAGCGCGGCGCGGAGCGAGTTATCTGCGTTTTCCAGCCCCACACTTTTTCGCGTACCCATGCGCTTATGAATGATTTTGCACAGAGCTTTGACGCGGTAAATGCCGTTTACGTTGCGGATATTTATCCGGCACGTGAGACGGATAACCTTGGAATAAGCGGAAAAACGCTTGCTATCCGTATCGGCGATAAGGCGGAATATGTCAGCGGCTTTGAAAATATCGCGCGTGAGCTTAATTCCACGCTCCGTGAGGGCGATATCCTCGTTGTTATGGGCGCGGGCGATATTTATAAGGTGTTTGATTACTTGGAGTTTGATAGATAGTTGAGTAGGATGTGGGGCTTTTTTGAAAAACCGCCCCACGCCCCGAAAAACTTTAGTCGCTTGGTTTGAGTAGAGTCTGCGTAAATTTTCGCCAAATCGCGAGCGATTGGCGGTTTTGAAGCTCCGATATCATCCTTACACGCGAGCGTGACGGCCGATATCGAATCATCAAAACTACGAAAATCAATCTCAATGAGTTTGATTTTCTAAAATTTACTTACTATTATTGCAGACGTAAAGAGAGTGCTAACATACCTTCTATTATGATTGTAGCAAATTACAGATTTTGCGAATGTATGAGCAAAATCGTTAAGTGTTGTAACGCGAGGCGCGGTGCAACACAATTTGCGCGAATCAAATTGGTTTAGCACAAACAAAATGTCTATTGCGCGAAGCCTTATAAAAAGGTTTTTGCCTACTTTTTCCTCAAAAAAGTAGGTTTTGGTTCTTTTTTTCAAAAAAGAAGATCCCTATTTTGTTACTAATTATTTAAGGATATAAAAATGAACGAAAGACAGAAACACATAAGGAACTTTTCAATAATTGCTCACATCGACCACGGAAAGAGCACGCTTGCGGATAGAATTCTTGAGGCGACGCAGACTCTTACAAAGCGTGAGATGGAGGAGCAGGTGCTTGACAATATGGATCTTGAGCGCGAGAGGGGTATCACCATCAAGGCGCGTGCGGTTAAGCTTGATTACACCGCGCCCGACGGCGAGCAGTACGTTCTCAACCTTATCGACACTCCCGGTCACGTTGACTTTAACTACGAGGTATCCCGTTCGCTCAACGCGTGCGAGGGTGCGCTCCTTGTTGTTGACGCGACGCAGGGAATTGAAGCGCAGACGCTTGCGAACGCCTATCTTGCGGTCGATGCGAACCTTGAAATAGTTCCCGTAATAAATAAAATAGATCTTCCCAGCGCGGATATTCAGCGCTGCCGCGACGAGATCGAGGATATCATCGGTATCGAGGCTCAGGAGTGCCCTGCGGTATCCGCTAAGACAGGTCTTAACATTGACGATGTGCTTAAAGCCGTGGTCGATCTCATCCCCGCGCCCGACGGCGACGAGGATGCGCCCCTTAAGGCATTGCTGTTCGACTCCTATTATGATTCCTATCTCGGAGTTGTGGTTTACGTTAAGATAATCGACGGCTCGATGAAGGTCGGCGACAAGATAAAGATGATGAGTGCGGATCAGGTTTACGACGTGGTCGATATCGGCACGATGGAGCCCTTCGGACTTAAAAGCACGGGCGAGCTTCGTGCGGGCGAGGTTGGATATTTCACCGCCTCCATCAAGAGCGTAGGCGACACGAGGATCGGTGATACGATAACGCACGTTGACAAGCCCACGAGCGAGGCTCTCCCTGGATTCAAGGCGGCTCAGCCAATGGTTTACGCCGGTATCTATCCCGCGGACGGCTCGCGATACGGCGATCTTCGCGACGCGCTTGAAAAGCTCCAGCTCAACGATGCGGCTCTCTCCTTTGAGCCAGAAACGTCCATCGCTCTCGGCTTTGGATTCCGCTGCGGATTTCTTGGATTGCTTCATATGGAGATAATTGAGGAGCGACTTGAAAGAGAATTCAATCTCGATCTTATCACCACCGCGCCGAGCGTTATCTACAAGGTAACAAAGCGTAACGGCGAGGAGGTAAGGGTTGACAATCCTTCAAATTATCCCACTCCCGACGAGATAGAGGCGGCATACGAGCCCCTTGTCAAGGCGTCCATCATCACTCCCACGGAATACGTTGGCGGTCTTATGGATCTTTGCCAGGACAGACGAGGCATCTTTATCGATATGAAGTATATCGACACATCACGCGTTGAACTTCACTACAAGCTGCCGCTCAATGAGATAATATACGATTTCTTTGATGCGCTCAAGAGCCGTTCGCGCGGTTACGCGTCCCTCGACTACGAGCTCGCGGAGTACAACAAGAGCGATCTTGTTAAGCTCGATTTCCTCCTTAACGGGGAGCAGGTCGATGCGCTCTCGTTCATCGTTCACGAGGAAAAGGCATACGCACGCGCAAGAAGGATCGCCGAAAAGCTGAAGGAGAATATTCCGCGTCAGCTCTTTGAGGTGCCTATTCAGGCGGCTATCGGCTCTAAGATCATCGCGCGTGAGACCGTTAAGGCGATGCGCAAGGACGTGCTTGCGAAGTGCTACGGCGGTGATATCACGCGAAAGAAGAAGCTTCTTGAAAAGCAGAAGGAAGGTAAGAAGAAGATGCGTCAGCTCGGCTCGGTTCAGGTTTCTCCCGAGGCGTTTATGGCGGTCCTCAAGCTTGACGACAATGATTGATAATAATTTCAAAAACGAAAAAGCCCCAAGGAACTTGGGGCTTTACATACATATCCCGTTTTGCAGGACGAAGTGCCTTTACTGTGATTTCTGCTCTTTTGTTAGCAGGGACGAGCAGCAAAGAGAGGCATACGTCGGTGCACTTTTGCGCGAGATCGAAGCGAGGGGGACGAAGGATTATTCAGTAGATACCGTTTATTTCGGCGGCGGCACTCCAAGTCTTTTGAGCGCAGAGCAGATCGGCAGAATTCTTGGTGAGATCAAGGAGAGCTTTAACGTTTCTCCCGATGCGGAGATCACCTTGGAGTGCAATCCGATGACGGTGAGCGACGGCGATAAATATTTTAAGGAACTTCGCGCGCTCGGTGTGAACAGGCTTTCTCTCGGCGTGCAGAGTGCCGTTGACGGGGAATTGAAGCTCATCGGCAGGCGGCACAGCTTTGAGGATGCCAAGGCGACCTTTTTGGCGGCTCGGGGAGCGGGCTTTGAAAATATAAGCGTTGATCTGATGCTCGGTATTCCGTCACAGACTCTTGATAGCTTAAGAGCATCCGCAAACCAAGTGATAAAGCTTGCGGCGGATCATATTTCGATATACTCGCTTCAGCTTGAGGAGGGCACTCCGCTTTACAGGATGAGGGAGAGATATTCGCTTGCGGACGACGACACGGCGGCGGATATGTACGAGCTTGTTGTTAAAATGATGAAGGATGCGGGATACCGCCATTACGAGATAAGCAATTTTGCGCGAGGTGGCAGGGAATCGAAGCACAACTGCAAATATTGGCGGCTTGATGAATATCTTGGCTTAGGTCTTGCGGCTCACTCCGATTTCGGCGGAAAAAGGCTTGAGAACACGCGCGATATGGAAAGATATCTTGGCGGCGAGTGGCTCGAAGCGGCGAGCGATATCTCAAATTCCGAGAGGGAATTTGAATTTCTTATGCTTGGTTTTAGGACTGCGGACGGAATTTCAAAATCTGAATTTTTGGCGCGTTTTGGTGTGGGTTTTGATGAAAAATACGGTGAAAAGATGGAAAAATTCAAAAAAATGGGCTATTTTTGCGAAAAAGGGGACGCTTTGGCTCTGACCGAGAGCGGATTTGAGGTCAGCAACGCGATCCTTACCGAGATTTTGGATTTTGATTATTAAGTATTGACAAACGCGTATAAATCGGTTAAAATATTAGTACAATAATTCTAAGGAGAAATAAAATGGAAACGAACAATACAGAAAGAGAATTTTTCACCCTTGTTGACGAAGAGGGCGTAGAGAGAGAATTTGAGCTTATAGGCGCGGCTGAGCTTGACGGCAATCAGTATTACGCGTTCATTCCCGCAGAGGAGGATCCCGATAAGGAATTCTGCGAATATACTATTTTGAAGATCGTTGTTGAGGACGGCGAGGAGACCCTTGTATCCATCGACGATGATAAGGAATTTGATAAGGTTGCGGATTATTTCGACGATCTTTTCGCTTCCGAGATCGATTACGATGCCGAGAGATAATTTTCGGCTAAATGCACTAAGTTAGTATTAATTCCTGCGCAACGCGTGATGCTCGGTCGATTGAACCTACATTTGATTAAAGGAGCCCGAAATAAATTTGACGTTGGTTTGCAGACCTCCCGTTCTTTTCTCAGTTGACTTGTCCTGACAAAAGGTGGCGGACGTTGGGAGCAGTAAAGACGGCAATAGGGCACCGCCCTGAACTACAGGGTTCTATGTTTCCGGCACACGGTTGGGTGGGGTAAAAAAGCACTTCTCAAAAAAAGAGAAGTGCTTTTTTGTTTTGATAAGGATCGATAAATTGGGGTTTAGCGAGAAGTAAGTTTTATATTAGTGCCCTCTCCGTCCACCTTCGGCGTCCACCCTGTTTCCTTTGGAAATCCTCTCCGTCTGCCTTGCGGCATCCACCTCTCCCGGAGTGAGAGGCTTTAGCTTGCAAGTGTTCGCTATAAAAAGGCTCGTCCTATGGGAGAGCTGGCGCATCGCGCCTGAGAGGGATGCTCAATAAAACTAACATCTCGATAAATCAAAATTTTAAAAAATAATGTTGCTTTTAGGTATATTATATGATATAATGTTTCCAATAATGAAAAAACAGGGAGGCTCTTATGGGAGTTCTTGAAAACAAGCAGAGATTTATTGAAATATACAAGGCGAATATCAAGCGCGAGGGGGCGGACAGGCTTCTTGACTACCTTTGCGCGTCCGACTTTTTCTCCGCGCCCGCATCAACGCGCTTTCACGGCTCGTATCCCGGCGGTCTTTGTGAGCACAGTCTCAACGTTTACGACTGTCTTAAGGATATTATGGAGCGTCCGCGTATGAGAGAGGTTTACGGTATCGATTACTACTCCGACGAGAGCATAGCCATCGTTTCGCTTCTTCACGATCTTTGCAAGGTGGATTTTTACGTTGAATCCACTCGAAACGTCAAGGAAAACGGTGTTTGGAAGAGCGTGCCATTCTACACCATCGACGACAAGCTCCCCTACGGTCACGGGGAAAAGAGCGTTTACATCGTTTCGGGATTTATGCGTCTTACGCGCGACGAGGCATTTGCGATCCGTTATCATATGGGCTTTTCCGACGTTACTCCCCAGGAGATGAACAACGTGAGCAAGGCTTTTGAGATGTTCCCGCTCGCTTTTGCCGTTTCCGTTGCCGATATGGAGGCTTCGTACTTTATCGAGGGAAGTAAGGAATAAATTTTACAAATCAAGCACCGATCTTTCGATCGGTGCTTTTTATTTTTCGATTATTTTGATCAGCTCGTGCGGTTTTGCGCAGACGGTGAGTATTGCGCTGTCAACGGCGACGGTGACGAATTTTGCGCCGTGAAGCTCGGGCGCGGTGGAATCAAGATGGATAAATGGTGTGGAGTCGTTCTTCAGAAATTTGAAGAGGGCTTCTTTTTTTGTCCAGATATTGAGATAAGGGGTGCCGCCCTCGAGGGCGAGTCTTTCGTTTTCGGTCAGAAATCGAGTTGATGGGGATTTTTCGATCGCATCCTCAATGTCAACGCCGACGGGACTTTGCGCCGATTGTGAGAGAGCCACGGCAGTATAAGAGGCACTATGGCTGATTGAGATATCGGTATCGAGATCTTTAAAAAACGGTCTGCCGCCATCCGCATAGTCGAGGGCGGCTCGCTGCATGTCGCTAAGTAATGAGAGGGCGCAGAGGGAGGCGTTATAAAGCCTTTTGTTCCTTTTACTTTCAAGTCGCTTGAGCGCGGATGAAGAGAGGGAGCTTATGATATTTTGTTTTTCTGCATCGGGTAAATTTTCTATTTTTCTTACAAATACGATTACCATTTTTCTCTCCTTTCCGCACGTTGGATTTATTAACTTAATTATAAGGTTTTTTTGATAAAAAATCAAGATTTTTTGAAAAAAACGCAAAAAAGTGGCACGGCTTGGCACGGTTTGGCATACTGTGGCATGCTTTTTTGTTATAAAATGCGTTCACACGGTTGAGATGAACGTGTATCAGTGCGACAAAGCAAAAATGTGTTTGAAAGGGGGATTGATAAGATGAAAAGATAAGGAGGACAAGAAGATCAAGCCTACAACTGCTTTAAGAAAAATTTGCGGCTCGGGAGGACTCATTAAGCGCGCGGAGCTTTACGTTACTATGTGCAGGGATTCCGCTTCTAAAAACAGCTTTCCGAATCTTGCGGGATTTGCGAGAAGTCTTGGCGTGGGGCTTGGTGACCTTGAAAAAATTTGCGGTAAGTATCCCGAGCAGTACGATGCGGTGCTTGCTCTGCTTGAGGACGAGGCTTTGAACTGTGGGCAGAGTCCCACGATCCTTTCTGCGTATCTTAAGGAGCGCCTTGATTTCGGAGAGAAAAAAGAGGGTGGCGCAAGTGAGAACGGAGCGGAGAGGTTGAAGATCGTTTTTGAGCATGACATAAGTGAGGACGGCGGATGAGTTGCAGAGCTTTGAGGATATCCGGTGTGCCGAGCGCAAAGCAAAGGGAGTTTTTTCTCTCTCGCGCCAAATACACCGCTTACGGCGGAGCGAGGGGCGGCGG
Organism: Clostridia bacterium; assembly: GCA_017483195.1. Lineage (GTDB taxonomy): Bacteria > Bacillota > Clostridia > Oscillospirales > CAG-272 > RGIG4608. The sequence continues at coordinate 5,532 of JAFULR010000001.1, read as the reverse complement.
AAAAAGCTGGGCTCTGCGGAGAAAGCTTATCGGCTTATGCCTGAACTATCCCGGGATCAGGTGCTTACTTGTTCGCAGGACCTTATGGGAGCTTAAGGCAAACCATGTTGTTCCGTTGCTTGCGGAATACGGTGCTTTTATCGAATACGGTGAGCGTGACAGGGTGATATCCTTCAAAAACGGTAGCGCGATTTTTTTAGGATACTGCGCGAGTGATTCTGACACGTTAAGATACCAGGGGCAGGAATATGACATCATAGCAATTGACGAGGCTACGCAGCTGAGCGAATACCAGTTTTCAATTTTCAAGGCCTCTTTGCGCGGTGTGAATTCCTTTCCCAAGCGAATGTATCTTACCTGCAATCCCGGAGGGATCGGACACGCGTGGGTAAAGCGGTTATTCATTGACCGTTCCTTCAGAAAGGGTGAGGATCCTGAGGATTACGTCTTTATTTCCGCGCTCGTCTATGACAACGAGTGCCTACTTAAAAGTGATCCTTCTTACATACAACAGCTTGAGGCTTTGCCCGAAAGGCTGAGGATGGCTTGGCTTGAGGGAAGGTGGGACGTTTTCGAGGGGCAGTTCTTCAGTGAGTTTGACGAGAGCAGGCACGTGATCGACTCGCGTGCTATTCCCAAAAACACAAGGCGCTTTATTGCGTTTGATTACGGGCTTGATACGTTGGCTCTCTTATTGATCTGCAAGGATGAAAGCGGAAATCTTTACGTTGAGCGCGAGCTTATGGAAAAGGGCTTGACTTTGAGTGAGGCGGCGCGCGCCATAGTGCGATTTATAGGGGATATGAAAATTGAATTCGCGGTGGCATCACCCGATCTTTGGAACAGGAGGCAGGACAGCGGACGGAGCGGATTTGAAATAATGCAGGGAATTCGCGGTATGCCGCCCATGATCCCTGCGGACGACCGACGCATACCCGGATGGCGAGTGCTTAAGGATTATATCTCCTGCGGAAGGCTGTTTATAGCCCGAAATTGCTCGGTTCTGATAAGCTCGATGCAGTCCCTGCTTTGCGACAGGGAGCGAGCGGAGGATGCGGCAAGCGAGCCGCATCATCTGACACATGCTCCCGAAGCTTTGAGGTATGCGGTGATGAGCAGATTTGAGCCTGAAAAAGAGGAGGATCCTTTGCCCTTCAGATTTGGGCGAAAAAGTGAGATGGGGCGGGGAATCTGGGATATTTGAAGGGGGTTAGTTACTTTTGTTTTAAAAGAGGGAACTACACCCGTCACCGGAACTAACGAGCAAGCTCGTGAGTTCAATGCCACCCTCTTCTGCGGAAGAGGGCTGATGTAAGGTGATGTTTGTGGGTAGCCGTGGGGATATCCGTCCCGCTACGCCCCGCCCCCTCCCCTGCACCCCTCGCCACCCCCGAGGGGAATTGTTAGCGTAGGCTTTCAGGGTTGCTGTGTAGCCGTGCAAACTCGTAGGGGGCGACGTCCTCGACGCCCCGTTACATAATTAAAGTTACTTTGCCTATGGAAAGTCACAAAGACTTCTTCGTAGATCCCCGTGCGAGGCACGGGTTTTGCATCGGCTCGCTTGCGCTCCCTCAGCAAAACTTCGCTACGCTCAGGATGACGTCTCTGAACGACATTTACGGTAGTGCGATTATTAGCTCGGGTGCACGGAGTGCCCCCCTACACGAGTTAGTGCGTAGTCGTGATGTTTGCGGTGTGATATTGCTTTTTCGGGATGTCGAATTAAGAGATCTGTATAGAAAGCAATTTGATTAACTACATCTCATCCGTGTAAAAAAGAAAGGAGGTAATAACAAAAAAATGAACGATTCATTAAGCAAGACCTGGCTTCAATACGAAGCGGGAAAGGACTACAAAAGAAGAATCGGACTTTATGCCACCGTTCGCCAGAACGAGCGATTCTATCGCGGAGATCAGTGGTATATGATGGAATCGGGCGGCTTGCCACGTCCCGTATTCAACATCGTCAAGCGAGTGGCGGATTATCTTATCTGCTCGGTAGTGCCCGAAAGGGTTGACATTACGTACCGAAGCGACGTTGTAGCTTACGGAAACAAAGAGGCTGCCTCACGTTTAGCATCCCTTCTCAGCGCCAACGCAAAATACCGTTGGGAGCGATCCAAGATGGGCAGCAAGCTATACAAGCTCGCTATGGACGCCGTGATAAGCGGTGACGGTGTGCTTTATTCCTATTGGAGGGGTGATGCTGCCGGGGATGGCATATACGAGGGTGATATTGAGACCGAGCTTATCGACAACGTGAATCTCTTTGTATCCGACGTGAACAAGAGCGACATTCAATCGCAGGATTACGTTATACTTGCCGGCAGGGCGAGTGTTATCTCGCTTCGCAGGGAGGCAAGGGCTAACGGCGTTTCCGAAAAGGAGCTTGGAAAAATCGTTCCGGACAGACTTGACGACAGTGAAAGAAGCGGTGATCATGCATCCATTGAGCTTGAGGGTGACGATGAGGCGAAGGCCACTTATCTTATCAAGTTCTGGCGCGAGGAAGGAAAGGTATGCTTTGAAAAAAGCACGAGAAATTGCGTTATCAACAGGGTGAAAACACCGTGCACGCTCTACCCCGTTGCGTATTTCAATTGGCATCCAACCAAAAACAGCTTTCACGGAACGAGTGCGGTGGCGGGCATGATCGCAAATCAGAAATACGTCAACCGAGCTTATGCGATGGTGATGAAGCACATGGGTGACACTGCGTTTTCAAAGGTCATTTATGACAAGTCCAAGATCCCGGAATGGAGCAACGAGGTCGGTGAAGCGATCGCTGCTATAGGTGGCACGAACGTTTCCGATGCGGTTGCGGTGCTTGGAGTTGGCAAGCTTCAGGATGGATACCTTGATTTTCTATCCAACGTAATCTCCACCGCAAAGGAGGTAAACGGTGCGACCGAGACGGCTCTTGGTAACGTTACTCCTGAGAACACAAGTGCTATCTTAGCCGTGCAGGAGGCATCTAAAATTCCTCTTAAGCTTGTAAGAGCCGCATTTTACAGATGTATTGAGGAGCTTGCCTCTATCTGGGCGGATATGACGCTTGCTTATTTTCCGAGCGACAGATTTATCCCTATGCTTGACGGGAACGGCGTGCTTACTTCTGAAAGGATCTCTGTTAACGAGGAGGAAAAGACATCGTTTAAAGCATTTATTGACGTGACCGATACCTCGGTGTTTACTCCGTCGATCACTCTTTCCATCCTTGACAAGCTTTTGCAGGGAGGTCATATCACGATAGAGCAGTATCTTGAGAGATTGCCCGAGGGATATATCTCCGACAAGGCTTCTCTTATAAGAGGAGGTGCCGCCAATGGATGAGCTTGAAATGATGCCCTTAGAGGTTGAAGAAGCTTTGGAGCAAGTGGGGGAATCGCTCGAAGATGAAGCTTTTGCGTCGGACGAGCTTTCCGAGCTCCGCAAGGAGGTGGAGGAGCTGAGAAGCATTCTTCGTGAGAGGGAAGAGCTTGATGCTGTCAATGCGAGAATGAGATCGGAGCTTGAGGAATTTTACGAGTATTTTCCGAGCGTTGATCCAAGGTCCGTGCCCGACGAGGTATGGACAAAGGTGAAAAACGGCGAGTCTCTTGCCGCTACGTATTCACTTTTTGAGAGAAAAAGGGCAAGAGAAGAGCAAAAGGCATTTGAGCATAATCAAAAAATGCGAAAAATGAGCTCGGGCACTCTTGAGTCCCGAGGAGCGGAGAACTATTTTTCTCCGGACGAGGTTAGAAAAATGACTCCCTCACAGGTTAAGAGTCATTATGACGACATTGTGGAATCGATGCGTCATTGGAACTAAAAAATATTACAAAAAAGAAAGGAAAAAAGAATTATGGCAATTATCAATTTTATTTCAACAGTATGGAGTGAAAATCTCTTAAAGCAGCTTGACAAAAAGTACATCGGCGTTCTCAACTGTAACAGGGAATTTGAGGGCGACATCAAAAATCAGGGATCCATTGTAAAGATCTGCGGTGTGGGTGACGTTACCGTTTCCGATTATGAAAAGAACGCAGATATGAGCGCGCCCGAGACTCTTTCCGACACCGTGCGCACTCTTAAGATCGACCAGGCGAAGTATTTTAACTTCCAGATCGACGACGTTGACAGAGCGCAGTCCAATCCCAAGCTTATGGATGAGGCTATGAAAACAGCCGCTGCCGCTCTCGCAAACGCTGCGGACGCTTACGTTTACTCTCTTTACGAGTTTTCAAATTATTCTCTTACAGATGATGCGGTTACGGCTGACAAGATCGTGGAGCATATCATTGATCTTAAGACTCAGATGATGAAGGCTGACGTGCTTAACTCCGACGAGATCGTGGTTGAGGTATCTCCCGAGATCGCTGCGCTCATTCTCAAGGCTAAGATCGAGCTTGGCACGGACAACTCCGATGCGCTTGAATCCGGACTTCTCGGCAAGATCGCGGGCTGCAAGGTTTACGTTTCCAACAACGTTTGCGTTGACGAGGATTCCTATCACAAGTGCATTATGCGTACAAAGCGCGCTGTTGCTTTTGCGGAGCAGATCTCCGAGGTTGAGGCTTACCGCCCCGAAAAGAGATTTGCGGATGCCGTTAAGGGTCTCCATCTCTACGGTGCGAAGATCGTTTATCCCGCAGAGTACAGAGTGCTTGACCTTAAGCTTCCCGAGTAATTATGGCGGCGATCGATTGCTTGGATATTTTTGACGCGGTTTATTCTAACACAAAGAGAAGCTTTCTTCAAAAATTTGACACGGTAAAGGTCAAAAGTAAGACCTTTGAAAAGAGCAGCGCGGAGGATGAGTCGCTCAATAAGACCACTCTTTCGGAGCCTGTAACGGTGACGGAGATCAATAACTCCTCGGTTGAGGATTCCGGTACGGAGACGGTAAAGGAGAGTGTGGAGAGAGTTAAGGAGTCGGATGCGGCTATTCAGATCAGGAAGGAGATAGAGGAAAAGTTTCCCTATGCGCTTGCATCCGCTTGCTCGGAGCTTGAGCATCTTGACAAGGCTTACAGAAATCTTGTAAGTGACGAGCCGCAGGGTGAATTTTCCCACTATTATATTGACATTACCGACACGTTTCCTCTTTCCGAGAGATTTGTGTTTCCGTGCATTATGTACGTTAGCTCAATGATGCTTATTGATGTTGATGAAAAAAAGAGTGACACGTTTTTTGCGAAATATGCGGATTGTGTGTCATCGATCTCATCTCAGATACCGTTTGAGGCAGAGAAAATTGCGGAAAAATATCCGTATTGACGGAATCAGCCCCACCGTTTATCGGTGGGGCTTGAATTTTTATAAAAAAATCAAAAAAATATTTAAAAAGTGCTTGACAATTAAAATTTGTTGTGCTATAATAACCAAGTCGTTGAAATATTGGCGGCATATGGAAGCATAGCTCAGTTGGGAGAGCATCTGCCTTACAAGCAGAGGGTCATAGGTTCGAGCCCTATTGTTTCCACCATTTTTTATAATCGGGGGCAAGTATAACACTCCGATGCAGGAATATGATGGGGGGATACCCCG
>JAFULR010000015.1 GCA_017483195.1 Clostridia bacterium | reverse complement strand
GAAGTTGGAAGAATACATACATTACTACAACAACGAAAGAATTTCTCTAAAACTAAAAGGAATGAGCCCAGTTCAGTACCGAGCTCATTCACAAGCAATTTAATATTTAATTTTTGTCTAAACTTTTGGGTTCACTTCACGGTCAGGATCTTTTTATTTAAAATTATTTTATTTCAAATTCGTAAAAGCCCATTCCGGACTCGTTGCTGAGAAGTGTGAGATCAAGTGTGATGGGTGTGCCGTCAACAGAAACTGTAACCTCAAGGGAATAAATGTTTCCGCCAAGCTCCTCGCTATAGCTTGAAAGCTCGGGAACACCAATATTTTCTACCTGGATGCTATCCTCGGTAACATTATCAAAATCGATACCTTGAAGCTTTTCATTGTTTTTAAACTTGTCGATGAGTGTGTCAACCGTGAGATCTGAGGAGGGGTGAATGAGCGTGGACGCCTGTGCTTCAATCTCCTCGGCAGATCCGGATGATACTATTACCTCCAATGTTTCCGAAAAATCAACTGTGAATTCCGCAACTCTCTTAGTCTCCTGAACAGCATTGTTAATAAACGTGCAGCTGCACACGCAAAGGCAGAGCGAAAGGCATAAAACGGTGAGGATGATTTTTTTGATGTGCATAAGCGTATCTCCTTTTTTGTATAAATTTTTTTGAAGTGTCCTTCCGATTTCACTATATCACAAATGTAAAAGCTTGTCAACCCAATTCAAAGCAAATTTCAAATCTTTTCAAGTTGACAAAGAGGCTTTTGTGTGATAGAATAATTGGGTAAATACATTTTTTGGAGGATTTTATGAAAACCAAGCTCAGCCCTAAATTCTGGGTAGCACTTACGATCTTCAGCCTTGTCGGACAGATCGCGTGGGTAATAGAGAATATGTATCTCAACGTATTCATATATGATATGTTCAACGCCTCTGCAGACGATATATCAACAATGGTGGCGGCATCCGCTATAGCCGCAACGCTTACTACTATCTTTATAGGCGCGCTCTCCGATAAGGTGGGTAAAAGAAAGCTCTTCATGTGCGGCGGTTACATCCTTTGGGGTATATCCATCCTCGGCTTCGCGCTTGTTCGCACCGATATACTTGAGCCCATCGTTCCTGCTACCGTCAGTGTTGCGACCGTTGGTGTTTCACTTGTAATAATTCTTGACTGTCTTATGACGTTCTTCGGCTCGTCCGCGAACGATGCAGCGTTTAACGCGTGGCTTACGGATTCCACCGACGAAACGAACCGCGGTTCTGCCGAGGGAATCAATGCGATGATGCCCCTTGTGGCAATTCTTGTTGTGTTTGGCGGCTTTATGTTCATTCCCAAGGAAGGAAACGATGCTTATTGGCCCACCGTATTCACAATTATCGGTGTAAGTGTTCTGGCTATTGGTATTATCGGATTCTTCATTATCGACGATCCCAAGCTCACACCCAGTGAAACGAGCTATATGCGCAATATCGTTCACGGCTTTTTGCCCTCAACGGTAAAGGGCAACCCAATGCTCTATATCTATCTTGTTTGCTTTATTGTTTTCAATATTTCCATTCAGATATTCATGCCCTATCTCATCCTTTACTATGAAAAATCCCTCGCTATGGCGGATTACGTTCTTATTATGGCTCCCGCTATTGTGATAGCTTCGGTTGTTACTGCGTTCTGGGGCAAGGTTTATGATAAGAAGGGCTTTGGCTTCTCTTACAATATTTCCTTTGCTTGGCTCTGTCTTGGATATATTTTGCTTTATATCTTCACTGCTAAGGGACTTGTATTCATCGGATCACTCTTTATGATGAGCGGATACCTTGCTTCTATGGCGGTGTTTGGCGCGAAGGTTCGCGATCTTACTCCTGCGGGCAAGGCGGGAATGTTCCAGGGTGTGAGAATCTTTTCACAGGTTCTTGTTCCCGGTGTTATCGGTCCTAAGATCGGTGCATGGATACTTCGCGATGCGGACAAGGTGCTTAACGGTGACGGAACGTATTCCTTCATCCCCAATCAGAACATATTCCTTGGAGCTCTTGTAGCGGCTTTTGCTGCCATGGCGATTATGCTCGTTTGCACGAAGCTTATGAAGAAAAAGGCATAAAGGGACTTTAAAAATGGCTAAAAAAGAAATAATCTTAAATAAAAATATGGTTACTCCGTTCGAGAGCGACACAACGTCGAGCTGGAACGAATACCCTCGCCCAAGCTTTGTAAGAGATTCATATCTCTGCTTAAATGGCGAGTGGGAGCTTTTTGTGACTGAGAACAGGGGACACGGTGAACAAAAGTATCTTGGCAAGATCAACGTTCCGTTTACTCCCGAGACCCGTCTTTCCGGCATCAACCGTGAGAAAAAGGACGGAGAGGTATATTACTACGAAAAGGAGATCGAGCTCGCACCCGACTTCAACAAGGGCAGAATAATTTTGCACTTTGGCGCGGTGGATCAGATTTGCGACGTATATGTTAACGGAAAGCTTGCTTGCTCGCACGTTGGCGGCTACTTGCCCTTCCGCGCGGATATAACGGAATATCTTACCGACGGTAAAAACAAAATTGGTGTTACTGTTATTGATGAGCTTGATATCGAGCTTTCTTACGGAAAGCAAAGAAAAGACCGCGGCGGAATGTGGTACACTCCCACAAGCGGAATCTGGCAGACGGTGTGGCTTGAAAGCGTTCCCGAAAGCTACGTCAAGGGTATCAAGATCACTCCATCTCTTAATGCAGCCCATATCGAGCTTGATGCTCCCGAGGGCGAAAAGGTGATTGAGCTTGACGGTAAGGAATACAGATTTGACGGTAACTCCATTGATATTGAGGTAGAAAATGCAATAAATTGGACTCCCGATAATCCCCACCTTTATGATTTCACACTTAAATACGGCGAGGACGAGATCAGATCCTATTTCGCGCTCAGAACAGTATCCATTGGGGAGAAAAACGGCAAATCGTATATATGTCTTAACGGAAAGCCCATTTTGTGCCACGGCTTGCTCGATCAGGGCTATTTCAGCGACGGTATATATCTCCCCGCAACGCCCAAGGGATTTGAAAACGACGTTCTCACTATGAAGAAGCTCGGATTCAATATGCTTCGCAAGCATATTAAGATAGAGCCCGAGTGCTTCTACTACTATTGCGATAAGTACGGTATGCTCGTATTCCAGGATATGGTCAATAGCGGTAAATATCATTATTTTGTTGATACTATTTTGCCAAACGTGGGTATTAAGAGGTGGTTTGACCGCGGTGCTACCAAGGAAAGAAGTGAAATGTTCGCTCGCGAGGCAAGACAGACCATCGATCTGCTTTATAACCATCCATCCGTTATCTATTATACTATTTTTAACGAGGGCTGGGGACAGTTTGAGGCGGATAGAAACTATCTTGAGCTTAAGTCATACGATCCCACAAGAGTTTACGATGCCACCTCCGGCTGGTTCTGGGAAAAGCACAGCGACGTACACAGTGAGCACATTTATATGCGTCCGCTTAAGCTCAGAGCAAGGCAGGGAAGACCCCTTATCCTTTCCGAGTTTGGCGGCTACTGCTGGAAGGAGATGAAGAATTCCTTCAACCTCAGCAACACGTACAGCTATAAGGACTTTACAAGCATTGAGGATTTTGAAAGGGCTTTTATCGCTCTTTATGACGATCAGGTTATTCCTCATATCCGTAAGGAAGGTCTTTGCGGACTTGTATATACTCAGGTCAGCGACGTTGAGGACGAAACAAACGGACTTTTGACGTATGACCGCCAGATTCTTAAGGTGAACACCGAAAAAGTGAAGGCTATGAGCGAAAGACTCTATAAGGCGTTCGAAGAAACAACCAAATAATATTTTTAATTCCCCCTCTCGTTTCGAGAGGGGGATGTTAGTTTATAAGGAGGTTCTTTTCGAGAAAAAAACGTATTTCATTTCTAACTTTTCTTTATAAATCAAACAAATATGTTGACTTTTTCAAAAAACTGTTTTATAATGTAAGGTGATGAATTTTGCTCTATCTGTAAAGATAAGAAAGGAAGTTAAATATGGCAGAATTTTTAAGTGCTAATGATAAGAGAACGTGCTATTGCGCGCAGCTCACAGAAGATTATATAGGTAAGGACGTTTGCGTGATGGGCTGGGTACAGCGTCAGAGAGACCTCGGTGCGCTTATTTTCATCGACCTTCGCGACAGAACGGGTATCGTTCAGCTTGCATTTGACGACACGACCGACAGAGAGATCTTTGACAAGGCTTTCTCCTGCCGTGCTGAGTACGTAGTTTGCGCTCACGGTACTGTAAGATACAGAGGTGAGGGAGCTATCAACAAAAATCTCCCCACGGGTATGCTTGAGGTTTACGTTAAGGAATTCAAGATCCTTTCCGTTGCTCAGACACCTCCCTTTGAGGTTAGTGACAGCAAGAAGGTAAAGGATGAGACAGCTCTTAAATACCGTTACGTTGACCTTCGCCGTCCCGAGCTTCAGAGAAACATCAAGATGCGCCACGATATTGCGCGCATTGCAAGAGAATACTATTACGAGAACGGCTTTTATGAGATAGAAACTCCCATGATGATAAAGCCCACTCCCGAAGGCGCGCGTGACTACATCGTTCCCTCAAGAATTCACAAGGGAAGCTTCTATGCGCTTCCTCAGTCCCCCCAGATCTACAAGCAGCTCCTTATGCTCTCGGGCTTTGACCGTTACATTCAGCTTGCTCGTTGCTTCAGAGACGAGGACCTTCGCGCTGACCGTCAGCCCGAATTTACACAGATCGACCTTGAGATGAGCTTTGCTACACAAGAGGACATTATGGCTATGAACGAGGGCTTTATCAAGCGCGCGTTCAAGGAGACCTTGGGTGTTGACGTACAGACTCCCATGCAGAGAATGACCTATAACGAGGCTATGAACCGTTACGGCTCCGATAAGCCCGACACAAGATACGGAATGGAGATAATCGACCTTTCCGAAGCGGTTGCATCATCCGAGTTCGTTGTATTCAAATCCGCGCTTGAAATGGGCGGAAGCGTTCGCGGTATCGTTGCAAAGGGCGCGGCTGCGACACTTACAAGAAAAGAGATCGATAAGCTCACAGAGCATGCAAAGGGAATCGGCGCAAAGGGACTTGCTTACGTTCGTTGGGTCGATGAGGCTCCCAACTGCTCCTTTGCTAAGTTTATGAGCGAGGATGAGCTTAACGCTATATACACAGCTACAGGACTTGAGCGCGGCGACGTGCTTCTTATCTGCGCTGACAAGAATAAGGTCGTTCTTCCCACACTTGGCGCGCTCCGTCAGATCGTGGCAAGAAAGCTTGATATCATTCCTACGGGCGTGTTCAACTTCCTTTGGATCACAGAGTTCCCCTTCTTCGAGTGGAACGAGGAAACAGAGCATTGGGATGCTATGCACCATCCCTTCACAATGCCCCTTGAGGAATGCTTGCCCTATCTTGAGAGCGATCCCGGTAAGGTTTACGCAAGATGCTACGATATGGTTCTTAACGGCACGGAGCTTCTTTCCGGCTCTATCCGTATCACCGACTGGCAGCTCCAGGAAAAGATGTTCAAGGCGCTTGGCTTAACTCCCGAGGAGATCGACGCGAAGTTCGGCTTCCTTGTAGAAGCATACAAATACGGTGCGCCGCCCCACGGTGGCTCCGGTATGGGACTTGACCGTCTTGCAATGGTTATGACCGAGGCGGACAGCCTTCGTGACGTTATCGCCTTCCCGAAGGTACAGAACGCGAGCGAGCTTATGAGCAAGTGTCCCGCTCCTCAGGATGATAAGACTCTTGCAGAGCTTGGAATCGCGCTTTTGTCTGAAGAAAAATAATTATGGAATATAATTCTCAAAATAACGAATACGATTTTGCGAGAGCTTACTTCCTACCCGATGAATACGAGCTTTGGCGCGGAAGATCGAAGGGTATGGATCCCCGTCAGAAAATGATGATGATCCCATTTGGACTTTTCTTCCTTGGATTTGCTATATTCTGGACGGTGAGCGCGGGTATGGCGGGAGGGTTCTTTGGACTTTTCGGTCTGCCGTTTATCGCCGTGGGTATATATATTGTGTTCGGCAAAAATCTTGTCGGCAAAAGGACGTATTACGTTATTACAAATAAAAGAATTTATCGCTCGCAGGCGGGTAGGGTGGATATGGTGGACCTTGCAAATCTTCCGCCTATGAGAGTTGAGGCGCATAATGGCGGCGCGGGCTCGATATATTTCGGAGAGCATTATTATCGCACGGGCAGAAACAATCACTACGGCGTGGTGTTTTCCATTGAGAACGTTGACGATATTGCCACCGTTCAAAGAATTATCAGCGAGCAGATAAGAATTTCTTAAAAACTATTTACAAAAAATAAAAAATAGAGTATAATATCAATATACGAAAAAATCTGCGACGGAGAAGAAACCGTATTTTGTCACATAGAGAGCGTGCCCACGGCTGCAAGGCGCGTTGACAAATTCGGCTTGTGCGCTCCCAAGATTCCGCCAAGAAACGGGCGGACGTTTGCCGCGTTAAGGTAAAGAGATGGAGAGGGCGTATGCCTTATCCGAAGCAGAGTGGAACCGCGTTTTTTATGCCTCTGCACCTTAGGGTGCAGAGGATTTTTTTATTGATATTATTATGAGAAGCTTTTTAGATCAAGTTAAAAAAGCGGGAAAAAGCATAAAAAACGAGATAAAAAACGATATTCTTGCAGTTAAAGAGCGTGATCCTGCCGCGAGGAGCGGATTTGAGATAATCCTTACAAATCAAGGTGTCCACGCGATACTTTTGCACCGCGTTGCGCATTTTTTTGACAAAAGGGGTCATAAATTTTTTGCAAAAATAATAAGCCAATTTTCAAGATTTCTTACGGGAATTGAGATCCATCCCTCCGCGAAGATAGGATGCGGACTTCTTATCGATCACGGAATGGGTGTTGTGATTGGAGAGACCGCAGAGATCGGTGACGGATGCACGATATTTCACGGCGTTACGCTCGGCGGAACGGGTAAGGAATGCGGAAAAAGGCATCCCACTCTCCGTGATGGCGTTTTTGTCGGCGCGGGCGCGAAGATACTTGGTAATATAGTGATAGGGAACAATGCAAAGATCGGCGCGAATGCCGTGGTTTTGCACGATGTTCCCGATGGCACAACGGCAGTCGGCGTGCCTGCGAGGGTAATAGATAAATAAATTGGGATTTATCGGGAAGTTAAGATTGAGTACAAACTCATTTTTAATTGAAGTAACCTTGTAGGGACCGGCGTCCCCGACGGTCCATAAAGATGAAATAACATCAAATTTCACGGCTACACACAAACAAAATTCAACATTTTTGAACAAAAGTTACTTTACTTTTGAATTGGACCGTCGGGGACGCCGGTCCCTACAAAAGTTAATACAGATTTTATTGGTATTGCCGCGAAGCCTTATAAAAAGCTTTTTGCTTCTTTTTCTCGAAAAAGAAGGTCTTAATTAACTAACTAATATTTTAACATAAAAGAGGTACAAAAATGAAGCTTTACAACACAGCTACAAGACAGAGAGAGGAATTCATACCCAACGAGCCGGGAAAGGTGAGCATGTACACCTGCGGACCGACGGTATATCATTTTGCTCATATAGGAAATCTGCGTTCCTACATTATGGAGGACGTGCTTGAAAAATATTTCAGATACGTGGGCTACGACGTAACGCGCGTTATGAATATTACGGATGTTGGACATCTTGCATCCGATGCCGACGAGGGCGAGGATAAGATGCTCAAGGGAGCGAAGCGCGAGAACAAGAGCGTTATGGAGATCGCAAAGTTTTATACTGACGCGTTCTTCTCCGACTGTGCTAAGCTCAATATCAAAATTCCCGATATAGTTGAGCCTGCAACGGGCTGTATCGATGAATTTATCAAGGTCATTGAGGGGCTTATCGAAAAGGACTACGCATATTTTGCGGGCGGAAACGTATATTTTGACACCTCTAAGCTTGAAAAATACTATATTTTCAACGATTTCAAGGAGGAGGATCTTGCCGTTGGCGTTCGCGAGGGCGTTGAGGAGGATACGAACAAGAGAAACAAAAACGATTTCGTTCTCTGGTTCACAAAATCCAAATTTGAGGATCAGGCTCTCAAGTGGGACTCCCCCTGGGGCGTTGGCTATCCCGGTTGGCATATTGAATGCTCCTGCATCAGTATGAAGTACCTTGGCGACAAGCTCGACATCCACTGCGGCGGCATTGATAACGCGTTCCCCCACCACACCAATGAGATCGCGCAGAGCGAGGCATATATCGGACACAAGTGGTGCAATTATTGGTTCCACGTGCTTCATCTTAACACAAACAGCGGTAAGATGAGCAAATCCACGGGAGAATTTTTGACCGTTTCGTTGCTTGAGTCCAAGGGCTATGATCCCATGGAATACCGCTTCTTCTGCATGCAGAGCCATTACAGAAAGAACCTCGTTTTCACTTACGAAAATCTTGACAATGCCAAGATATCCTATAATAAGCTCATCGCCCGTATCGCCGCTCTTAAGGAGGGCGGAGAAGTGGATGCGGAGGCATTCGCTGCACTCAAGGCAAGATTTACGGACGCTATGGATAACGATCTTAATACCTCTCTTGCCGTAACTGCGCTTTACGACGTGCTTAAGGCTAAGACGAACGACGCCACAAAGCTCGCTCTCTTTGCGGATTTTGACCGTGTGCTTTCACTTGATCTTTTAGGTCACGCAAGTGTTCTCAGAGCTAAGCTTGAAGAGGAAGCAAAGAAAAAGAGCGCCGCTCCCGAGGGAGTGTCACCCGAGCTTGCCGCAGAGGTAGAGGCGCTTATTGAGGAGAGAAAAGAGGCTAAAAAGGCTAAAAACTATGCTCGAGCGGACGAGATAAGAAAATATCTTGCTGATAAGGGAATTACGCTTGTCGACAGCTCTGCGGGAACGACCTATAAGCTTTCTTAAGGTTTGCTATGATGGAATTTTTCAAAAAGCACAGGGAGATAATTGCATATCTTGTTTTCGGCGTGATAACCACCGCCGTATCCATGGGAGTTTATTTCCTCATACTCGCTGTGGCGGAGCATCTTGGAGGTATCTCGCCCGAGGCTGCGGAGTTCAACGCCGTAAGACTTGCAGCGCAGGTGCTTCAATGGATAGCGGGAGTGCTTGTGGCATTCTTTACTAACAAAAAATGGGTATTCAACGCGGGCGGAACGAGTACAAATGAAACCGCGCGTGAGCTTGGCGCGTTTGCGCTTGGCAGAGTGGGTACGCTCGGACTCGATACCCTACTTACGTTCGGCACGGTATGGATCCTCAATGCATTCAATTACGTTCCGTTTAAATTCATCCTCACATTTACCGCTGATCTTTGGTCAAAAATAGTCGCAAGCGTGGTTGTCATAATCTCCAATTACGTGATAAGTAAATTTTTGGTTTTCAAGAAAAAATAGAGAAGGCTGAGTGGTTATAAAATCACTCAGCTGTTTTTATGAATTTGGATTTAGCGGGGAGTTAAAAAGTTAGTTAATGTTTGTACGGACAGTCGAGGACGCCTGTCCCTACAACATACAGCGGTAATTTTTTGCGAAGATAATAGCCATATTAGCAACAAATGGCTATAATTTACTAAAAAAATGATTTGCAAACTCGTAGGGACAGGCGTCCGCGACTGTCCGTTTTGTTTCAACCAACATACCTGCAAATCAAAATTTGATGGTTTATAAAAACGGCGGAATGCTCCGCCGTTTTGCTTATTTTATCAATTTCTTTTTGTTAACTATCCTGTTGATAATAAACATTCCCAGCGCGCATATGCACAGAAGCGGAAACTGATCCCTCGTATCCCTGCTCACGTAGAAGTGGTGAAGGAGTATGGGCAGTTGGGCTAGGTAGATGAACACGCTGAATTCGCCGAGCAGATTTAAAAATTTACTGCGGACGGGCAGAGCGGTCGCAAAATACAGAAGTGCGGGACATACTACACAGAGGAAGAGGTGCGCCCGTCCAGTGTCGGCTCCCGGCAGGTAGGCGAGATAGATAAACGCCGCCGCCGATATTACAAAGCCCAAGAAATTTACGAGCAAGGATATCCTCTCGTTCTTAAGCTTTATTTTCGGTATCTGTGAAACGAGAATACCTATTGCAATCATTCCGGGGCCTCTCGCCACTCTGTAAAACTGCTTCAAGTCAAACACACAGAGTGATATGCACGCGCAGGCGATGATGGCACAGATAATATTGAAGGTGCTTCTGCGCTTTACATTTTTGTATATCATAAACAGGAGTGACAAATATACGAACTGCGCCGCAAAGAACCACAGAAAGCTTAAGGGCCAGTTAAAACCGTTAAATTCAAGCGGAAACGCGATGTTGCAATAAAGGATCGACAGAGCCGCTATCGTCAGAGGAACGATGATCTTTTTGTTCCTGCTCCAGAATATCGCTTTTATTCCTTCGCCGAGAGGTGCCTCTCTGTATTTGTCCATTGATTTGAGGAAGAAAAGCCCCGAAACCATAAAGAAGAAATCCACAGAGATGTTTTCGCCGTTGAATTTATCTGATAGAACGGGGAAAAAGCCGTGAAAATATGCCACCCATACGGAGCACAAAAATCTGAAAAGCTCTATAAGTCCGTTTTTAGAGGATTCTTTTTTCGCGATTGAATTATTCATAGTTATTATTTTTTAGTCCAAGTGCTTGGCGTGAGCGCGATGAGAAGAGGATATATCTCAAGACGACCGAAGAGCATTGCGAAGGAAAGGATTATTTTTGAAAATCCCGTATATTCTGCGTAGCTCGCCATAGGACCCACGGCTGAAAATCCGGGACCGATATTATTAAAGCAGCTGAGAGCGGCAGAAAAGCTTGTTTCAAAATCGAAGGGCTCAAACGAGATAGCTATGATCACTGCCACAAGACACATCATATATATGCCAAGGTATATTCCCACTCCGTTAAGAGTCGTTTGGTCAACGACCTTTCCTTCAAATTTGATTGCTCTTACAGAGCGTGGGTGGATCATTCGCTTAAGCTCCTGCTTTATCGATTTAAAAAGAATAACTAATCTTGTTACCTTGAATCCGCCGCCCGTCGAGCCTGCGCAGGCTCCCGTGAACATAAGAGCGGCAAGTATCACCTTGGAAAATGTGGGCCAAACATCGAAGTCAACGGTTGAAAATCCGGTGGTCGTTATTATCGACGATACCTGGAACGCAGATGCGCGCAGAGCGTCCCAGAAGTTATTGAAGGTCGGAAGTATATTTATGCAGATCGCGACTGTAGCGACAGCTGCAATACCCACGTATGCCCAAAGCTCTCCGCTTTTGAATACCGATTTGAATTTTTTGAGAAGCATAAGGTAGTAAATATTGAAATTTACTCCAAAAAGGAACATAAACACGGTGATCACCCACTGCAGATAGGGGGAATACGATGCAATACTGTCGCTCTTTATTCCAAAGCCGCCGGTGCCCGCAGTGCCGAATGCGTGTACAACGCTGTCAAACAGGGGCATATCACCAAAGAGAAGAAGGATAACCTCTGCAACGGTCATAACGAAATAAATAACGTAGAGTATTCTCGCTGTCTGCCTTGCTCTCGGCACTATCTTGCCAACGATGGGGCCGGGCATTTCCGCTCTCATAATATGTATTGAGCGGTCGGAAAAGGACGGTAGCAAGGCCATAATGAAAACGAGAACTCCCATACCGCCGACCCAGTGGGTGAAGCTTCTCCAGAACAAAGCTCCGCGTGAAAGTGATTCAACGTCCGTAAGCGCCGAAGCACCCGTTGTGGTAAATCCACTTACTGTTTCGAAGAATGCATCGATATATGACGGAATATCTCCGCTCAGTACAAACGGAATTGCTCCAATCGCGGACATTATGAGCCACGCGCCCGCAACTATGATAAAGCCCTCTTTGGCAAAGATGAGCTTATTTTTGGTTCTGCATGAAAAATAAAGTGAGAATCCTACCACGAGCGCAAGAGCGATCGCGGCAAGAAACGAGAGGGCGACCGTCCATTCACCGTAAATAAGAGAAACGAGTAGCGGAAGAAGCATTAGCCCCGCTTCTGAAACTGTAATTTTGCCGAGTGTGGCAAATATCATTTTTTTATTCATAAGCGCCTCTTATTTCAGAATGTCGTCGATATCGTGAAGACGGTGCTCGGCAGCAATAATAACCACCTTATCACCCGCAAGGATCATATCGTTACCGGAGGGGATGATCGTTTTTCTGCCGCGGTTGATGCCTGCGATAAGAATATCGGGCTTGAGAACTATGTTTTTTAAGGGGATACCGATGGTTTTTGAACCCTCGATAACCTTGAATTCAAGAGCCTCCGCCTTACCGTCCATAAGCTTGTACAATGTTTCCACGTTAGAGCCCTTGCTATTTTCAAGCGCTCTTGCGTAACGCACTATAACGTTTGATGAAATAACGGATGGGGAAATGATGGTTTCAACACCCAACTTTTCCGCCATTGTAAGAAGCTCATCACGGTTTATCTTAGCAACCACCTTGGGCACGTTTTGCATTGAAGCAAATATCGAGAGCAAAATGTTTTCCTCATCCATACCCGTAAGGCTTACAAAAGCATCCATATTTCCGATGCCCTCCTCAAGAAGAAGCTCCTGTGTTGCTCCATCACCCTGGATAATGACCGCCTCGGGAATTTCTGATGCCAGAAATTCGCAAACCTCGGGGCGTTTTTCAATGATCTTAACGCTTACTCCGAGAGCCACAAGCTTTTTCGCAAGGTAGTAAGAGGGCTTTCCTCCGCCGAGTATCATAACGCTCTTTGCGCTCTTTTTAAGGAGTCCGAGCATTTTAAGAAGCTTTAATATCTCGTTATGCTCAGCCACAAGCCCTATTCTGTCGCCTGCGCGAAGCTCAAAGCGTCCGTCGGGGATAAACACCTGATTATTCCTCTGAACCGTACAGATCAGGTAGTTTGCTCTGTATTTTTCCCTTGCCTTGATAAGATTGAGTCCGTCAAGGCCGGAGCCCGCGGGCAATACTATTTCTATCATTTCAATGCTTCTGCGCGAAAATCTTTCGATCTTTACTGCGGACGGAAGCTGAAGGATATTGGAAATCTCCTCTGCGATAAGTCTTTCGGGATTTAAGGACATAGAAAGATTGAGCTGCTGGCGTAGAAATCCGAGGCTCTGATCGTTGTATTCAGGGTTTCTGATTCGTGCGATCGCGTGCTTTGCACCAAGGCTTCTTGAAAGGTGGCAGGCAAGCATATTCATTTCGTCGGATGCGGTAACGGCTACTACGATATCTGCGTCCTTGACTACAGCCTCTGTGAGCGTGTCACAGTCAACGGCATTTCCGCAAACGCCCATAACGTCAAACATATCCGTGGTCTCGTTGAGGACTATGGGGTCATTGTCTATAACGAGCACGTCGTGTCCCTCGTAAGTGAGGGCCTCTATTGCCGATCTGCCTATCTTTCCGCAGCCGATAATGATGATCTTCATAATAATATCTCCATTCTTCGCCAAAAAGCGAGATAAAAATCAATACACACAACAATTATATCACCAAATAGATCAAAAATCAATAGAAAATAAAAAATCCCGACACGGGTCGGGATCTTTTACCGTTTCTTAATTACAGAGCGTTCCACGATACCGCGGTAACGTATTCGTTCGAGCTGATCTTTTGCAAAAGCTCGCTCTCATTTATCGTGTGTCGGATATTGAAATGCACCTTGTAAACGTTTTCATCGCCATCCTTTGAGAGCTTGATTGAGTTAACGGAAGAGGAGGTCATTTCCGAAAGACTTTTAACAACGTCGTCAACGGTCACCTTGCTTGGAATTCTCAATTCCACCTCAAGTGCGTAGTGCGTTTCTATTTTTGCGGACAAATTGGCGAGAAGGAGCTGGATAACGAGGATGAGGCAGGTGGCGAAAAAGGTGATCGCATACATACCCGCGCCCGCAGCCATACCGATGCCCGCGCAGGTCCATATGCCCGTTGCGGTGGTAAGACCCTTTACGGATGCTCCGCGAACGAAGATAACACCCGCACAAAGGAAGGATACACCGGTAACGATATTCGAAGCTATGCGCGAAGCATCTGCGCGATATTCATCAGTGAGATCGAGACCGGCAAAGCCGTATTGAGAAACTATCATGAAAAGAGCTGCGCCCAAGGCGAGAATGATATGGGTCTTTATTCCCGCATCCTTTCTTCTGACACTTCTTTCAAATCCGATAACTGCTCCGCAAAAGCAAGCGAAGAGAAGTCTTAAGAAAAGCTCTCTTTGAGCGATAAGACTGTTTATAATGCTGTCAAAAAATTCAGGCATTGTATTTACCTCCTAAAAGTGTTTAAGTGTTTATTTTCTAAAAGTGTGACGGTGAAAGCCCGAGGTCTGAAACGTTTCTTAAAATACCGTAAGCTACCATAATAATAATGCTTGCTATGAGGATTGCCTTGTGCCAGCGCTTCAGGGCGCGAGCTCCCGTTTTTATGTATTCCGCATAGTGCGATACGATAAGGACGCACCAAAAGGGAAGAAGAATAAGAACCGCGGCATTGTAATAAAATGCTCCTGCAATATCAAAGCTAAGAAGGGAAGTAAACATTCTCGTTATTCCGCATCCGGGACAAAGCAAGCCCGTCAGCTCGTAGAGAGGGCATTTCAAACCGATGCTTGTGACACGGTAGAAAATATAGTATGATATGGCGACCGCGAAAATAACGGCGGCATTTTTGGCGATTTCCTTTGCGCGATCCTTCAAATTCCGACCTCGATTCTGAATTTAGTAGTCCATTATACCACGAAGCGAAACAAAAATCAATAGAAATATATGCTATTTTGATAAATTAATAACAAAAATATCGAAAATAAGTGTGAGATTTTACAAATTGATACCCATATTGCCTTGACAATCGTTTCAAATAGTGGTAAAATCTATATATAATCACAAAAAGGAGATTGACATTATGAAACGCTTTGTATTATCATTTTTAACTCTTGCGCTTATGCTTGCGATGCTCGTTGTACCCGCTGTTCCTGCATTTGCTGAAGAGGCAGCTACACCTCCAGTTGTTGACGAACAGACAATGGCAGAGGCAGAGGCTATCGCGCAGAAGCTTGCACAGATCGAGGGACTCGTTGCTAAAGTAAAGGCAACAGTTACAAACGTTATCGAAAAGATCAAGGCAATCCCCGCAAAGCTTATCGCTCTTAAGGATAAGGTTGTTGGAACAGTTACTGCCAAGGTCAGCGAGATCACACTCAAGGTAACACAGACATATAATGACGCAAAGGCTAAGGTCGTTGCTCTTTACGAAAAGGTAAGGGCATTCTCTGTTAAGGATGCTATTTCCGGACTTGTTACTGACACAACCGCTAAAATTACCGAGCTTGTTGCTAAATTAAAGGCTTTCGTTGCTGAAGAAGGTCCTCTCGGTGTTGTTGTATTGGTTATCGGAGCAATCGTGTTGCCCGTGCTTCTCATTATTGCACTCGTGTTGTTCACCGCAATCGTTGCGTTGATCACAGTTATGGGAATTGTTGCGCTTATTGCAAGCATTTTCCTTGGCTTGATCGTTCTTGTGCTTTAATTAAAACCACAAAAAAAGACGGCAAAGCCGTCTTTTTTTGATGCTCAGGAAATAAATTCCGTCAATCTATTGACAAAACGAAAGAAAAGTAGTAAAATCAAATAAATAAAGTATCCATTTTAAGGAGAATTAAATGATGAAACGTTTTGTATCCATTTTGTTTATCTTTATATTTGTATTTTCAGCATTTTCCGCGATGAGCATTTCCGCATTTGCCGAGGATGATTTTGCGGGCTCGGTTCAGGATAGCGCTACTGAGAATATTGGCAAGCTTACGGAGCTTCTTAAATCCCTTGAGGAGTACGTTCCCACAGAAGAGCTTGAGAAGATCAAGAGTGAGCTTACAACTACCGTAAAGGCGGTTTGGTTGTTTATTCAGAGTGATGAAACCTACAAAAACATCTTTACTGCAATTGTGGGTGTGCTTGCGTTTTTGTTCCTTCCCATACTTATTGGACTTGTAATCGTTGCATACGCAATAATGGCGGGTATGATAATGATGGGCGGCGCGCTTGTGGAAGTGGTTAAGGTATTTCTTGAAATACTTATTCCCATGCTTCCCGTATGATTTAAAGATTTAAGACCGAGCCTGCGGCTCGGTCTTTTTTTATTTGATAAAACAAAAGACCAACCCAGAGGGTCGGTCTTTTGTTGGAAAACTATGAAAAAAAGGATTTATGAAAAAATCTCATCTGCAAAATTAAATGTCCGTGAAAAAGCACTTGCAAAAGCAAGTGCTTTTTCTGGTGGGGGATGGTGGATTCGGACCACCGAAGTCAGTGACAACAGATTTACAGTCTGCCCCCTTTGGCCGCTCGGGAAATCCCCCAAATGGAGCTGGTGATCGGAGTCGAACCAACAACCTGCTGATTACAAATCAGCTGCTCTGCCATTGAGCCACACCAGCACGCACCGTTTTTCACGGAACGTGCCTATTATAGCACAACAAAAAGCAAATGTCAAGAGTTTTTTGAAAATATTTTCAAGTTTTTTGAAAAAATAATAGAAAAAAGTAAATATTTTTTTCAAAAAGGGCTTGATTTTTTATTTTTTTGTGATATAATATAAAAGTCGAGCAGATGGAGAGATGGCTGAGCTGGTCTAAGGCGCACGATTGGAAATCGTGTGAACGCTAATACCGTTCCGAGGGTTCGAATCCCTCTCTCTCCGCCACAACGGAAAAGCACCGCAGAAGCGGTGCTTTTTTCGTTGTGCGGAGAATACAATGGGATTCGAACGCAGTGAAAAAACAACACAGTGCGTTGTTTTTGAACGGTGACCGAAGAATTTTGCAAAACATAACATATTAACTCAATCGAATGTTTTGCAAAATTCAAGAACGAATCCCTCTCTCTCCGCCACAAACGAAAACAGGGTGCAAAAGCACCCTGTTTTTGTTTGCGTTGAACCGAGTGAGGCATTCGAATCCGTGTAGAGGAACGGTCCGTTCCGGGCTTCGAGTTCGAGCGCTGCCGGTGGCAGAAAAAGGGAGAACGAGAAGGGAGAAAATAAGGAGTGTCGGGGGGATGCTTTAGCATGCGCCCGAGACGACTATATTTTCGAGTGGGCAGTTGTTAGCACTTGCGATGTTAAACAGTATATAACTTAAAATGCGACGCGAGCGGGCAATCTCTCTCCGCCACAAACAAAAATCCCACCCAATCGGGTGGGATTTTGCATTTAATCAAAATTCTTATTCAATATTTGACGAACAAGCTCTGGAGTTACAAAATCGCTTACGAATATGCAGGGCGCTGCCTCTCCGTTGCTTAAAATCTCACAGAGTAAGGGATTTATCAGCTTTGCAGTGGTAGGTGCGTGCGCGGGAGGGAATCCATCACTGAGATAACAGCTTGTGAAATTGAGCACGAGCGCGTGATTTTTCTTCTCCGCTACGGAAAAAGCACTATTTATATCGTGCATCTTTGCTTCGACGGTATCGATGGCATAATAATCCTGAACGAAAAGCTCGCCAAGCTCAAACGAGGTGGAGTCCGCCCAACCCGCGCTTGCAGGAATGCCGATCGACGCACCGCCGTATCTTGATACGATATGCGCCTTGCCGCGAGCCTCACCAACGGAGGAGGGAACATTTTTATCGGTAGAAAGGAGAGAGCCGAGATGCTCACTCAAAGTGTCTTCAACGGCTTTTTCAAATGGAAGCTCAGGCTCTTGCGCGTCCGCATCCTCTTTGATGGATATTATTATAAATTCGGAAGGATTTTGTGTGAGAAATACTTTTATTTCGTCAAGCACCTCGTCAAAGGTGAGCCTCTGATCCACAAAGCTATGCACCACCGCAAGCTCACTGCCGCGTAGCTGAAGACGGATATCAAAGAAACGAACGCCCATTTGGAGCTGCTCGCCTATGGTGTAGGATTGGCATTTTCCCGAAACACCGAGGAAGGAGTAAAGCGCGCCGCTATCGTGCGTGCCGGGAATAAATACTTCGTTCAATGATGTTTCGTCATCAAGACGAGCCATCCAATCGAGCATCATATCGCTGTCGGTAAGCTTTCTTGCTTCAACACCAGAGTTGGCGATGCCGAGCATTATCAATGCGCCTGCGAGTGTTATTCCTATCAGTAGCAAAAGTCCGATCAAAAGGTTTTAAGCTACATAATTGCCCCTTGATTATATAAAGCTATGTAATTAATTTATACCATATTTATTTTTGATTGTCAATAATTGAGTTTTCTATTGAAAAAATCGAAATAGTGTAGTATAATAACCTTGAATTTGGCTTTGGCCTCTAATTTTTCAGGAGATATCAAAATGGAAATTACAAAGATAGTTATCACCGGCGGACCTTGTGCGGGCAAGACAACTGCTATGAACAGGATACAGGGCGAATTTACAAAGCTTGGATATACAGTGCTTTTCGTGCCCGAAACGGCGACTGAGCTTATCACGGGCGGCGTTGCTCCTTGGACCTGCGGCACAAACGTTGAATATCAGAAATGCCAGATGCAGCTCCAGCTTGAAAAGGAGAGGATCTTTACTAAGGGCGCGCTCACTATGGCCCGGGAGAAGATCCTTCTTATCTGCGATAGAGGAGCGCTTGATAATAAGGCGTATATGACGCAGGAGGATTTTGATATTGTTTGCGACCATGTGGGTCATAGCGAGGTCGAGCTCAGAGATAGCTACGATGCGGTTTTCCATCTTGTTACCTGCGCAAAGGGTGCAAAGGAATTTTACACTCTTGAAAACAACGGCGCGAGAACTGAAACGGTTGAGCAGGCAACTGCGCTTGACGATAAGATAATTGCCGCTTGGACGGGGCATCCCCATCTTAAAATTATAGATAACGATACCGATTTTGAAAAAAAGATGAAAAAGCTCCTCTCTGAGATGACCAACTTCCTTGGCGAGCAGGGTCCATGCGATATCAAGAGAAGATTTTTGATGGATTATCCCGATATCGCGTATCTTGAAAGCCTTCCCAACTGTCAAAGAGTTGAGATAATTCAAACGTATCTTATTTCTCAGGAGGGCGAGGAAAACAGAGTTCGTCAGCGCGGTGTTGACGGAAACTATATCTATTTCCAGACTAAGAAGAGAAGGGGTGTGCGTCTTGAACGCAGACTCTCCAAGGATGCGTATATCCGACTTCTTATGGAGGCGGATCCCGCTTGCAGACCTATCCGAAAGACGAGATATTGCTTAACTTATATGAATCAGTATTTCGAGATCGACGTTTACCCCTTCTGGAACGATAAGGCGATCATTGAGATTGAGCAGGGTGAGGACGGTGGATATATCATTTTCCCCGATTTTGTGAAAAACATCCGCGAGATAACCGAGGATGAGGATTACAAGAATATAACCCTTGCAAAAATAAGATAAAATCAGATAAAAACCCCTCGGACTTCAAGTCCGAGGGGTTTTGTTCAATTATTCAATGCCAAGCACCTTATAACCCTGCGCTTCGACGGTGGATTTGAGTGTTTCGTCGGAAACGGGGGAGGTGAGTGTTACAACTGCCTTTTTCTCAGTGTGGCTGGGAGTTGCGCTTTCAACACCTTTGAGCGCTTCGAGCGCTTTTTTAACGTGTGCTTCACAGTGAGGACACATCATTCCTTCGATTTTGATAGTCTTTGTCATTGGTTTAAACTCCTTTTTATGTGAATTGTGTTTTTTATAAATATTAATAAGATTGAGCCTTAGCGCGTTGGTTACCACGCAAAAGCTGGAAAGACTCATCGCAGCCGCTCCAATCATGGGTGTGAGTGTTATTCCAAACGGAATAAGCACTCCCGCCGCGAGCGGAATGCCGAGACAGTTGTAGAAAAATGCCCAAAACAAGCTCAACTTTATATTATTCAGAGTTGCTCTGCTGAGCTTTATTGCCGCGGGAAGATCTGCCATATTGCTTTTTATAAGCACGATATTCGCGCTGTCGATCGCAATATCCGTGCCGCTGCCAATGGCAATTCCCGTATCAGCCGCCGTGAGCGCGGGCGCGTCGTTTATACCGTCGCCGACCATTGCGACCTTACCGTATTTTTCTTTAAGGGTGCGGATCACCCTCTCCTTGCCGTCGGGAAGAACTCCCGCGATACATTCGTCGATGCCTGCCTCTGTGGCTATCGCTCTTGCGGTGCGCTCGTTGTCACCCGTGAGCATACAAGTGCGAATGCCCATTTTCTTCAGCTCTGAAATGGATTCGCGCGCGTCGGGCTTTATCGTGTCCGCCACCGCGATTATTCCAAGCACTTTATCGTTTTCGGAGAAGAACATCGGCGTTTTACCTTCACTTGCGAGCTTGTCTGCTTCATTCTTTAAATTTTGCGGTATTTCGGCAAATTTAGAAATAAACGCAGCATTTCCGCCCCTGATAAGAGCACCATCAACTGTGCCCTCAAGTCCGTTTCCTGCAACCGCCTCAAACGACGAAACGGGAAGGGACGGTATGTTTTTTTCTTCACAGTATTCGATTATAGCGCGCGAAAGCGGATGCTCGCTCTGCTTTTCGAGTGAATATGCTAAGGTTAATAGCTCGTTTTCGTCAGCTTCCGCATCAAAAACTATGCTTTTAACCTTGGGCTCACCCAAGGTAATGGTGCCCGTTTTGTCAAGCGCGATAGCTTTTATTTTGCCCGCCTCCTCAAGAGAGGTCGCGTTTTTAAACAAAATGCCGTTTTTTGCTCCCACTCCGCTTCCGACCATAATGGATACGGGTGTTGCAAGTCCTAATGCACACGGGCAGCTTATAACAAGAACCGAGATGGCTCTTGTAAGAGCGAAGGAGAATTCCTTGTCCAAAAGTGTCCATACAATAAATGTGACTATTGATATTCCAATGACCGTGGGAACGAAAATCCCCGACACCTTATCCGCAAGCTTTGCGATGGGTGCCTTGCTTGAGGACGCGTCCTCGACCATTTTTATGATTCGCGAGAGCATCGTTTCGTCGCCGACCTCGGTCGCGCGGCACTTCAAAAAGCCCTGGCGGTTAACCGTGGCACTGTAAACGCTGTCGCCCGCCTTTTTATCCACGGGGATGCTCTCTCCCGTGAGCGCGCTCTCGTCGATCGCGCTATCACCCTCGATTATCAAGCCGTCCACCGCTACGCTCTCTCCGGGGCGCACCGTGAAGATATCTCCCACACGGACCTCGCTGATCGGCACGGAAATTTCCTTTCCATCCCTGATCACGGTTGCCGTTTCGGGAGCTAATGAGGTCAATTTGTCAAGCGCGTCGGTGGTTTTACCCTTTGCAATTGCCTCAAGCATTTTGCCAAGAGTTATAAGCACAAGTATCATTGCCGCGGACTCGAAATAAAGCCCGTGAAGATTGTGGGCGTTTATATTAAACGTGAGATATACGCTGTATAAAAATGATACTCCCGAGCCAAGGGACACGAGCGTATCCATATTCGGCGAAAGATGAATGGCGGATTTGAAGCCGCTGATAAAGAATTTTCTGTTGATCACCGTTATGATGATGCAAAGCAGCATTTGTAAAATGGCTATTGCTCCGGGATTGCTCTCCAAAAACGAGGGCAGGGGAAATCCCCACATATTGTGACCCATTGAGACGTACATAAGCGCAAGGAGGAAGGCAAGTGAAATGAAAAATCGCCTTTTCAGAGCGCATACCTCGTCATTTATCTTGGATTTATTTGATTTTTTGTTTGCATTTGTTGATTTTTGGCCCGAAACGGATGCGCCGTAGCCTGCCGCCGTGACCGCCGCAATTATCTCACCCTCCGTCGCATTGCCCTCGACCTCCATTGAGTTGGTCAGAAGGTTTACGGAGCAGGACTCGACGCTCTCGAGCGCAGAAACCGCCTTTTCCACTCGTGCAGAGCAAGCCGCGCAGCTCATTCCGGTTATATCGTATTTTTTCAAAGTGCTTCACCTCAAATAATATTCTATGCGTATTATAAAATATTTCGGTTAAAAAGTCAAGAACGTAGGTCTAATTTTTGCGCGAGAAAAGTGACACGCAGCCCGTGATTACAAGCATCGCGCCAAATATTTTGCGCAGCAGAGACGGATCGATCGCGCCTGCGATAAAAGCTCCGAGCGCGCTTGCTGGAATTCCTGCGGCGATCATTGGAAGGATTACGCGCCATTTTATTTTCTTTTTTGCCGCGTTGAAAAGGGTCGATGCCGCCGCGCTTGAAATGAACAGAGCGAGATTTACCCCTTGAGCCACCATCTGCTCCGCATTTTTGAAAAGCGCGAGATAAATCACGAGCAATCCGCCACCGCCGAGCCCCATTCCCGAAAGCACCGCTATGATAAAAGGAATAATAAAGCTGCCCATTATCTGAATATCATCATAAATCCCGAAACGGTTACCAAGAGAGCGAATATCTTTTTGGTGATCTTGAATTTAAGCTTTGTCAAAAGAAAAGCCCCCGCCATGCCGCCTGCAAATGCTGTGGGAGCGATGCGAAAAAGGGAGGCGTTCGGTGTGAAATGCCCGAGCGCGGAGTATAATGCAAAGGAAAAAATGCTTATAGGCAGCATTGTTGCCACCGCATTTGCAAAAATGTCGTTTTTGTTGTCCGTGTCAAGGCTTTTTGAAAGAAAATACGTTGCGATAATTCCGCCGCCCGCACCAAGCAAGCCGTTAATGAAGCCCGAAAAAGCCCCTGCGATGAGTGAGGGCGCATTCTTTTTTAAAAATTCCATAAAAAACTCCTTTTAGGAATAATAAATTGTTGAAATTTGCTTTTTTATATGATATAATAATTATGTATGTGTACTATACGAGTGTATAAATTCTTCAAAGGATGTGAGAAAAATGGCAAAGGAAAAGAAAAACTCTGCTAAAAATGAAATAAAGGACGAAAAAAAGGCAAAGAAGGGCAAGAATACCCAAGCCGTTGAAAAGGATGGAAAGGCTCATCAGGTAACCTTTGATACCCCATCGGAAAGACTTGTACATCAGGTGCTTCCGTTTGTATTCATCGTGCTTGCGATCCTCCTTGAGGCTTGCTTCGTTTTTGCTATGATAACGGGTGAGGAGCACGTCGGTATTGCGGGCGTTGTCTTAAAGGATATATTCCTTGGACTTTTCGGATTCTGCGCGTTTGTTATTCCCGTTATGATGGTTAATCTTGCGGCGAATTGGCGCAAATTCGTTGACAGCCGTATCGTGACCTCAAAGGTGATCTTTACCGTATTATTTTTGATCTCTCTTTCGGGTCTTATACATGTTTTTATCAAGAGCTCCATAAATCCCGACCTTGACGCGTTTTTGCTTCCCGACGTGCTTTTCGAATATTCGTTCAGTAATGTCGGATCATCCGGTGTTATAGGCGGATTTATCTGCGAGTGCATCTATTACCTTTTCAAAAGTGTGGGCACAACGATCATCATGTCCGCGCTTACACTCGTGTTCTTTATCTTCTCCCTTGGTATGACTCCCAGAAATATGGGAATCTGGCTCAGATACAAGTGGACGGTTATGCGTGAAAAGCAGAAGGAAAAGGAAGCGGTTCTCTTAGAGGAGAGAAAAGAGCAGAAGAAGCTTGAAAAAGAGAAAAAGGCTGAGGAAAAGAGACTCAGACTTGAAGAAAAAGCGCGCATTGAGGCTGAAGAAGAGGAAATGCGTGAGGCAGAGCGCAAGATCGAGGAGGAGAGAATCGCCGAGGCAGAGCGCAGAGCCATTGAGCTTGAGGAAAAGGAAAAGAGCGACCGCGAAAAGTACGGAGCTATGCGCTTTATCGATCCCGAGCCAGACAATTATGATGAACCCGTTCTTAAATCTATAAATATGGAAGAAGAGGAAGAAAGCGGCAGAATCGACGTTTCCTCCATATTCAAAAATCCTCCCAAGGATTTCGATCCCAACGAGGCTTCCGAGGATGAAGAAAAGCCCGCAAAGGCTAAGAAGGTCAAGAAGGCTGAAACCCTTGGTCTTGAGATAACGGAGATGACCGACCTCGACACCGTTCCCGATGACGGTGAGGAAGGATCGGTTGTTCCCGAAAACGTTTCTCACGAATACGTGCCCCCGACGCTGGATCTTCTTAAGAATTATTCCAACGTTGAAAACGAAAAGGCGGCTCATGAGGAGATACGCGCAAATGCGAACGCGCTTATGGAAACACTCAAGAGCTTTGGTGTTCGCATTCAGGAGATCACCTATTCAAGAGGACCCACGATCACACGTTATGAGCTTAAGCCCGACGTGGGTGTTCGTATCCGTTCTATCGCAAACCTTGTTGACGATATCGCATTAAGCCTTGCAACAACGGGCGTAAGAATTGAAGCGCCGATCCCGAACAAAGCGGCGGTCGGTATTGAGGTTCCCAATAAGATAGCGGCAACGGTCGGCTTCCGTTCTCTTATAGATACCCCCGAATTTACCGAGAAGAAGAGCATTCTTACTGCGGCTCTCGGTAAGGACGTTGGAGGTAATACCGTTTACTTTGATATCGGAAAAATGCCCCATATGCTTATCGCGGGTACAACGGGCTCCGGTAAATCGGTATGTATCAACTGTATTATTATGAGTATTCTTTACAAGGCGAGCCCAAGAGACGTAAAGCTCATCCTTATAGACCCCAAGAAGGTTGAGTTCCAGCCTTACAGAAGTATTCCTCATCTTTATGCACCCATCGTTACCGATCCCAAAAAGGCTGCGGGCGCGCTTGCATCTGCGGTTGCGGAGATGGAGAGAAGATTCGAGCTTATCGAGAGCGTTGGCGCGAAGAATATCTCGGGCTACAACGAGCTTACCGCAAACGATCCCTCAAAGGAATACCTCCCCTATATCGTCATTATCATAGACGAGCTTGCTGACCTTATGATGACCGCCGCGGACGACGTTGAAACCGCTATCTGCCGTATCGCGCAGAAGGCGAGAGCCGCGGGTATCCACCTTATAGTTGGTACTCAGCGTCCTTCTGTTGACGTTGTTACGGGTCTTATCAAGGCCAATATTCCCTCACGTATCGCGTTTACGGTTGCTTCTCAGGTTGACTCTAAGACCATTCTTGATACTGCGGGTGCTGATAAGCTTATCGGCCGAGGCGATATGCTCTTTGCTCCCATCGGCTCTACTAAGCCCATGCGTGTACAGGGCGCGTTCATCGATGACCGCGAGGTTGAGGCTATAGTTGATTTCATCAACGAGCATAACGACGGTGTAAGCTTTAACGATGCCTTTATCAAGCGACTTGAGGAGGAGGCTGCAAAGTGCGGCAACCCCAAGGGTAAGGGTGGCGGAAGCTTTGGCGGATTTGACGATGACGGTGAGCCCGGTGAGGAGGGCGTTGATCCCAAGTTCAAGCAAGCGCTTGACGTTGCTATTGAAATGGGTAAGATATCCACCTCGCTCCTTCAAAGACGTCTTGAGATCGGCTACGGCAGAGCGGCAAAGATCATTGACCGCATGGAAGCGCTCGGTTACGTAAGCGCGCCCGACGGCAATAAGCCTCGCGCGGTGCTTGTTTCCAAGGCTGAAATAATGGAAAAACGCCTTAACGATAACGGCGAAGAATAATTGAATGAAAATCAGAGGACTCCGCAAGGAGTCCTCTTTTTTTGTGTATCTGATTAAAATTTTGATTTGTAGGGAAGTTAGTTTACTTTGACATATGTTCTTTTTCGAGAAAAAGAACCAAAAAGCTTTTAATCAGCTTCGCGGCAACACCAATAAAATCTGTACTAACTTGTAGGGACCGGCGTCCTCGACGGTCCATAACGATGAAATGACATCAAATTTCACGGCTATGCACAAACAAAATCCAACATTTTTG